>JAZQZN010000001.1:0-29603 GCA_045634045.1 Candidatus Enterocola sp.
ATGTTTACTAATATATTTAACACTATATCCAGCTTCTAACATATGCATATACTTTAAGCGTTCTGCATATCCATGTTTGTTTCGCTTTTTTGACATAAAAAACCCCGAAAGTTTTTTGTCTAACTTTCGGGGTTCATATCAAATTGGGAGGCTTTTTTTATTATGGGTAAGGCTTGGCACAACATAAACACAGGCCTTTTCGGTGCTATGCCCTCAAAGACCTGCCTACAACAATGTTTAACCCCTACGAGGTTAATAGTAGGGACGCACGGCCGTGCGTACGCAAAAAAAAGGCCGATTCAAAAGAATCAGCCTTTGGGGTGAAAGACGGGGCTCGAACCCGCGACACTCGGAACCACAATCCGATGCTCTGCCAACTGAGCTACAATCACCATAAACGTCTTTTTTCAAAGACAGTGCAAAGATACAATATTTTTTCTATTTGACAATAGTTTTTGTGATTTTATTTTTTCACCAAAACAATGCCGTTTTCCTTAATTAAAATGAGGCGTTTTTTGTACAGCTCACCAACAGCCTTTTTATAGGTTTTCTTGCTCATACCGCATACCTCATAAATGGTTTCGGCTGGGCTTTTGTCGGTGGTAGGCAAAAAGCCACCCATCTTTTTGAGTAATTCCAACAACTTAGCTGCTTCGCCCTCAATAGCTGCATAGCCAGAGCGACGCAAACGCACATCAATTTTACCATCCTCTCGCATGCGCGAAATATAAGCAGGCATTTTATCGCCAATGTTCAACGGCTGAAATACTTCGTTTTTATAGATAAGACCCACAAAGGCATCGTTGATTAGCACTTTGTAACCCAATGAAGCTTGGCTAGCCACCATAACCTGTACCTCATCGCCTTCAGCAAAGTCGGGTGTCAAAGTTTTGTCTAACAAACGTCCCCAACGCATGGTCGCTACTACCCTGCTGGTTTTACCATCGAGGTACAAACCAACCACAACAGTATCACCCTCATTTACATCGGCTGTTTGCTCGCTAAAGGGCAAAAACAAATCCTTCATAATGCCCCACTCCAAAAATGCACCATACGAACCCACCGCTTTGACTTTGAGCGGAGCTATTTCTCCAACCACCGCCAACGGACGTGCTGTCGTAGCTATCAGACGATCTTCACCATCTGTATAGATAAATACTTCCAGAAAATCGTCAATTTGCGCATCTTCTGGAACATAACGATTAGGAAGCAAGATTTCGCCTGCTTCTTCGCCGTCTAAATACAAGCCAAACGCCACGCGTTTAACTACTTTAAGGGTATTGTAAGATCCGATGTTCATAGTTAGGAGTTAGGAGTTACATCAGAGTTTTAGGCTACGCCTAAAACTCTGATGTAAAGTGAAACCTAATATTTTTAAAGTCACTTTGCGCCATTTGCAATACATAGTTAGAGTCGGCAAGGAAGACATCACGACCTTCCTTGTCTTTCGCCATGTATTGGTATTTGCGCTTTTTAAAGTTCTCTAATTCGGCAGCATCATCGCTTTCGATCCAGCATGCTTTGTACAAGTTAACGGGTTCCCATTTACATTGCGCCCCGTACTCGTGTAGCAAGCGGTATTGGATTACCTCAAACTGTAGTTGACCTACAGTACCAATAATTTTTCGGCCGTTAAATTGGTTAACAAACAGCTGTGCCACCCCTTCGTCCATCAACTGGTCGATACCTTTCTGCAATTGTTTTTGTTTCATTGGATCGGCATTCTCGATGTATTTGAACATTTCGGGCGAGAAGCTGGGCAATCCTTTGAAGTGAATGTTTTCGCCTGCAGTCAAGCTATCGCCAATTTTAAAGTTACCAGTATCAGGCAAACCTACAATATCACCTGCGTACGCCTCATCCACTGTTTCTTTCTTTTGGGCCATAAAGCAAGTAGGCGATGAAAATTTCATCATCTTGCCATGACGGATGTGCTTGTAGTTGACATTACGTTCAAACTTGCCCGAGCAAATTTTTACGAAAGCAATACAGCTACGGTGGTTAGGATCCATATTGGCATGGATTTTGAACACAAAACCCGAGAAGGTTGGTTCGTATGGATTAACCGTGCGTTCCAAGGTCTCTACCGCACGAGGCGATGGTGCAATCTCTACAAAGCAATCCAACAACTCTTTTACCCCAAAGGTATTGAGCGCACTACCAAAGAATACGGGTGCCAAATCACCAGCCAAGTATTCGTTAACATCGAATGGAGAATACACTCCTTCGATCAATTCCAAATCATCGCGCAACTTAGCCGCATCTGTCTCACCTACAAAGTCTTCCAACTCTTTGCTGTTTAGGTCATCGAAAGCAACGGTTTCTGACACGGTTTGCTTATTGGGTGTATATAGGTTCAAACTAGTTTGATGGATGTTGTACACCCCCTTGAACGAAACGCCCATGTTGATGGGCCAGCTAAGTGGACGTACACGAATACCCAACTCGTTTTCTACCTCGTCGAGCAAATCAAAAGGATCTTTCCCTTCACGGTCCATCTTGTTGATAAATACCATTACAGGAGTTTTGCGCATACGGCAAACTTGCATCAACTTGCGTGTTTGGGTTTCGACACCTTTGGCAGAGTCAATCACAATAATTACGCTATCTACCGCAGTAAGGGTACGGAAAGTATCTTCCGCAAAGTCTTGGTGACCTGGGGTGTCCAAAATATTGATCTTGTAATCTTTGTATTCAAAACCCATCACCGAAGTTGCCACCGAAATACCACGTTGTTTTTCAATTTCCATCCAGTCGGAAGTAGCGGTTTTCTTAATCTTATTCGATTTTACTGCCCCTGCAATGTGGATAGCACCACCAAACAACAACAATTTTTCGGTCAAAGTAGTTTTACCAGCGTCAGGGTGGCTGATAATGGCAAACGTACGTCTGCGGTTAATTTCGTCTCTTAATTCCATGTAAATTTGTGACTAACAATCATTTTAAAAAGCTTACAAAGTTAGGCATTTTTCGGCTAAAAATGCTACATTTGTACTCGCAAATAACAGAGAGAAACAGTATAAGTTATGGAACAGAAATACGAATGTCGCATCCGTTACGACAAAAACATTGACGGTAAGGTAAAAAAAGTAACAGAAGCTTACTTGGTAGATGCTTTGTCATATACCGAAGCAGAAGCACGCATCATCAAAGAGCAATGCCAATACATCGGTGGTGAATACCAAATTACTAACATCAAACGCGCTAAATATGCCGAACTATTCCCTAGCCAATTGGACAGCGACGACCGTTGGTACAACTGCAAAATTCACATCATGCTATTGGACGAAGCAAAAGGTGTAGAAAAGAAAGTGGCTCAAATGCTTTTGGTACAAGCATCGTCAGTAGAAATGGCACTTAAATACCTCAACGAAGGCATGAAAGGCACCCTATCGGACTATGTAATTGTTTCCATTGCCGAGAGTGCGATTGTGGATTTCTTTCCCTACACTCCCGACAGCGTAATCGTTAAGTCGATCGAAGAATAAAACTACCTAACGGGTAGTTTTATCACCTGCCCGATTTGGAGTACATTCAGTTTTTTAGGCGCGTTGGCCTTGCGGATTGCCGCACCCGACACGCCTTTCTTTTTGGCAATGGTCCAAAGGTTGTCGCCCGAACGCACCTTGTAGGTGGTTTGCATGGCAATCTTGTTTTCTACCTTGCGCGAAATGAGTTCGCTTTTGTAAGCTACAATGGAGTCTTTTTTCGCAATGAAACGATAAGCACAATCGTCGGGCAAACACAACGCATAAGGACGAGCATTGCCTGGCACCAAGTCGTATCGGTATTGTGGATTGAGCAAACGCAACTCATCAATTTTTACACCCAAGCAGTCGGAAATCTGTTCCAAATGCACACGGTAGTTGACACGCACCGTATCGGTTGCCAAAGGCAACTTCACTTCCGATGGGCAGATGTGATAAACATCCTCTGCATAATGCATGGCATAGTTAGCAGCAATAAAAGCAGGCACATAGCCACGCGTTTCTCGAGGCAAGTATTCGTAAATGCTCCAATAATCACGTTTGCCACCCGAACGACGAATTGCCTTGTTTACATTACCAGGGCCGCAGTTATAGGCAGCAATCACCAACAACCAGTCGCCATAAATGGCATACAGGTCCTTTAGGTATGCCACCGCAGCTGTCGAAGATTTGTAGGGATCGCATCGCTCGTCAACCAAAGAGTTTACTTCCAAACCATACAACCTACCTGTAGCCGGCATAAATTGCCATAAGCCACCCGCACCCACAGGCGATTTTGCTGAAGGGTTCAGCGCAGACTCAATAACGGGTAAGTACTTCAACTCCAAAGGCAATCCACCTGCCTCAAGGGCATTTTCAAATATCGGGAAATAGTATTTCGACAGCGCCAATAGCGACGACAAACGCTTGGGATAACGTCGAACGTACGAATCGATATACGAGCGCACCACCTGATTGTAAGGCATTTCGATGAGCGTAGGCATTTGTGACAAGTAGCGCACATAGTCATCTTTTTGTAAGGTGTCTTTCCATTCTATGGCAGCGCACGAGTCGTTTTGCACCAATTCATAACGCCAACGCACGTACGATTCTTCAATGATGCGGTTAAATGCTGCCACCTCGGTCGAATCCATCGCCAAACTATCCACCAACAACGTATCGGCGGGCACCTGCAATGAATCATTTACTACGAGGGTATCGGTCGATGCCACCGACAGGGAATCTGTTTGCGCCAACAGCACAGCAGATAGCGAAGTCATGGCAAGTAAGCAAAGAAATATTCGTTTCATTAAAAATTAAATTTACAGCTCAACCCTACAGCCGCATCCATTTGCTGCTGTTGACTGGGCGCCATAATAGAGGGCGCAATCTGCATCGACAAATCGGGACTAATGTCAAAATCTGCCATTTGCGCATCCACATAAGCATCCACGAGGGTTAATAAATACAGCACCGCACAGCATATAATGGTTAGGTCGCGGTTGCTTTGGTATGAATCTTGTTTATTTTTGATAACGCGGGTGTAGTAGTCTTTGTTGGAACTATCAATCACCACACCAGCAGGAAGTACTTTTTCGTAAAATTTGGTATTAGGGTTATTATCGATCAAATCGATGTAAGCTTTTCGATAATCGGTAAACATCATGTTGTTCCACGATACAGCATACACCAACCCCATGGCTCCGCCATAGACAATGGGCAATTTCCAATACTGACGGTTGTAAATTTGACCTAACCCTGGCACTACAGCAGCCAACCAAATGGCCATATCTGGGTCGGGTTGAAAGGAAGCCTTGACAGGTTGTGCCTGCAACGTATCAACGGTTTGCGCCATCAACAACACATCGGTGGTATCTGCTATGGAGGTTACTGTTAGCTGCACTTCCTCAGCACGCAACAGCAAACACGCCCAGCAGCAAGCCATCAATATGTAAAACCTTTTTCTCAAGCTTTTTGACGGATTTGATCCATAATCGCCATTAGATTTTCCAACTCTTCATCGTTGGCAAATTGTAGCACGATGCGTCCTTTCCCTTTTTCGTTGCGTTGAATGGTCACTGCAGTTCCAAATACAGTTGATAGGTGTTTGCCCATGGATTCATAGACTTCCTGCAAATCCTTATTGACTGCTTTGGCGGCAGGAGCAGCGGCAGGTTTCGACAAGGCTTGCACCATTTCTTCCACCTTGCGCACCGAATAGCCGTTTTTCACCACCTCTTCGTAAAGTTTGATCATCAAAGCAGGGTCTGCAACATTGATCAGCGCACGTGCATGACCCATATCAATTTCACGTTTGGTAAGTCCCAACTGAATTTCAGCAGGCAATTTTAGCAAACGCAAGTAGTTGGCAACGGTAGCACGTTTCTTACCCACACGTTCGCTCAATTTTTCTTGTGTAAAGCGGTAATCGTCCATCAAACGTTGGTAGGTCAACGCAATTTCAATGGCATTAAGGTCTTCGCGTTGAATGTTTTCGACCAATGCCATTTCCATCATGGTTTCGTCCGATACACGTTTTACGTAGGCAGGAATTTTGGTCAAACCAGCCAATTTCGATGCCCTAAAACGGCGTTCGCCTGCAATAATCATGTACTTACCTGGACTCATCTCGCGCAACGTAATGGGTTGCACCACCCCTATTTCCGAGATCGATGCAGCCAACTCACGCAACGCCTCCTCGTCGAACATGGTTCGAGGTTGTCCTGGGTTGGCTTCAATTTTTGATAGCTCAATTTCAGCAATCGACGACGAACCGCTGGTTTGTACCGTGGGTTGCAAATCAATCAAAGCACCTAAACCTTTTCCTAATGCACTTCTCTTTTCTGCCATATTTTTATGCGTTTTTCTTGATCACTTCTTCTGCCAGCTGCAAGTAGTTGCGCGCGCCGGTCGAATCGGCATCATACAACAATACAGGCACCCCATGACTAGGCGATTCGCTGAGTCGAATGTTGCGTTGAATAATGGTTTCAAACACCATGTCTTGGAAATGTTGTTTTACTTCTTCGTACACCTGACGTGCCAGACGCAAACGTGCATCGTACATGGTTAGCAAGAATCCCTCAATCTCCAACTCTGGATTGAGGCGGTTTTTAATAATCTTGATGGTTACCAACAATTTGCTGATACCTTCCAACGCATAGTATTCTGCCTGAACGGGAATGATCACCGAATCAGCAGCGGTCAAGCAGTTCACTGTAATCAATCCCAATGAGGGTGAGCAGTCAATTAAAATATAGTCGTAGCTATCTTTCAGTGGGGTTAAGATGCGTTTCAAAAACTCCTCGCGGTTCTCCAATTTCAACATCTCAATTTCGGCTCCCACCAAATCGATATGCGAAGGCAGTACATCCAAATTTTCTACCTCCGTTTTACGAATAGCATCCTGAACAGGCAATCCGTTGATCAAACATTCATAGATACTTTCGTGAATATCAGTAATATCGATATTCAATCCAGACGAAGCATTGGCTTGTGGATCGGCATCGACCAACAATACTTTTTTCTCCATAACGGCCAACGAAGCCGCCAAGTTAACAGCGGTAGTGGTTTTACCTACACCACCCTTTTGATTTGCTATTGCTATTATTTTTCCCATAAACTTAACTATTTCACAGGTGATTGTCATGTTACGTTCCCTGCGTTGCGATCGCTTCGCTCCCTTAACACAGGGTTACAATTTAGGAATACCCTATCGGGTAACTCCTCACTCCTAACTTCCAACTCCTAACTCATATAGTAGGTACAAAGATAATACATTTCTATCTAAAAGAATGATAAAAAAATTTATAGTAGAGAAAAAAGTTGTATTTTTGCAACCGTTACCTAACATCCATGATTATGAAGGACAAGATTAACAACCTTTTACAAGAAATTCAAGGATTACAACCTCAAAACAAAGAAGAATTGGAAGCGTTGCGCATCCAATACATGAGTAAGAAAGGTATTCTTAACGAGCTTTTTGGCGAATTTAAAAACGTTCCTAACGAAGACAAACGTGTTATTGGTCAATTGCTTAACGAACTAAAAAATACTGCACAAGCTAAATTTAACGATCTTAAAGCTGCCTACGACAACAGCGATGCAGGCGAGCTATTGGATCTAACCCGTTCGGCAGCAGCCATTGACTTGGGTACCCGCCATCCACTTTCGATCGTTAAAAACGAAATCATCAATATTTTTGCACGTCTTGGATTTACCGTATCGGAAGGTCCTGAAATTGAAGACGACTGGCACGTATTTGGAGCGCTTAACTTCCCTCCAGAACACCCTGCTCGCGACATGC
The DNA here is from genome assembly GCA_045634045.1 of Candidatus Enterocola sp. Lineage (GTDB taxonomy): Bacteria > Bacteroidota > Bacteroidia > Bacteroidales > Paludibacteraceae > Enterocola. The sequence goes on from JAZQZN010000001.1 coordinate 7,774, forward strand.
AAGATACTTTCTTTATCGAAAAAGACCCAGACGTATTGTTGCGTACTCACACCAGTAGCGTACAATCGCACGTTATGTCGACCCAACAACCTCCTATCCGCGTGCTTTGCCCCGGACGCGTGTACCGCAACGAAGCCATTTCGTACCGCGCCCACTGCTTCTTCCACCAAGTAGAGGGGTTGTATATCGACAAAAACGTATCGTTTGCCGACGTTAAACAAGCCCTTTTGTATTTTGCAAAAGAAATGTTTGGTGAAGAAACCGAAATCCGTCTTCGTCCTTCGTATTTCCCCTTCACCGAACCCAGTGCCGAAATGGATATTTCGTGCAACTTGTGCGGTGGCAAAGGTTGTCCTTTCTGCAAACACACTGGATGGGTTGAAATTTTGGGTTGCGGCATGGTTGACCCCAACGTATTGGAAGCTTGCGGTATTGATTCTAACGAATACAGCGGCTATGCCTTTGGTATGGGTGTTGAACGCATCGCCAACCTTAAATTCCAATGCAAAGACCTGCGTATGTTCTCCGAAAACGATGTACGTTTCTTAAAACAATTTGAATCGTCTATCTAAATCAGGGAGCATCCTTTTCATGAAAAGCAAACAAGAGAGAATCATCATAAGTGCAGTGGGCGACGCGCATGAAGATGCCAGTTTTATTCCGCTAATTGCCGAAGAGAACGAAGACGAAACACTGCAAATGCCCGAAGACAACAACCTGCCCTTGCTGGCACTACGCAACATGGTGTTGTTTCCTGGGGTTATTATGCCCGTTGTGGTGGGCAGAAAAAAATCGCTCAAGGCCGTGCGCGAAATGTACAAGCAGCACAAGCCCATTGGAGCGGTAGCCCAACGCGACAAAAACACCGACGACCCCAAACAAGCTGACCTATTTAGTGTAGGTACGGTGGCACAAATCGTGCGCATTTTGGAAATGCCCGACAATACCACCACGGTGATTTTGCAAGGTCGCAAAACTTTCAACATCCAAGAAGTCGTTTCGGAGGAGCCCTACCTTACTGCACGCATCGAACTACGCGACGAGGTAACCAAAGTACCCAAATCCAAACATTTCAAGGCTTTATTGGAGGCCATTAAGGACATGTCAATGCGCATGGTACGCATGGCAGCCAATATGCCCCAAGAAATCCTTTTTGCCTTGCGTAACATTGAGGGCGAACAATACACCATCAACTTTATTGCTGCCAACCTTGGCTTAGGTTTGGAAGAACGCCAACAGCTATTGGAAGTAGGCCACTTGGAAGAACGTGCCTACCTACTGCTCAAAATGCTGACCCAAGCCTCGCAAATGCTCGAAATAAAATCGTCGATCCAGTCGCAAGCGATGGAAAACATCGACAAGCAACAGCGCGAATATTTCTTGCAACAACAAATCAAAACCATCCAAAAAGAGTTGGGCGGTTCGGTGCAAGAGCAAGACGTGAGCCAGCTGCGCAAAAAAGCAGCAGAGAAAAAATGGAGCCAAGAAGTAAAAGAGCAAGTGGAAAAAGAAATTGCCAAATTGGAAGGCATGCCAACCCACTCGCCCGACTTCCCCATCCAAATGAACTATGTACAAACCTTGGTAAGCTTACCTTGGAACGAATATACCAAAGACAACTTTAACCTCAACAGCGCCGAACGCATCCTTAACCGCGATCATTTCGGCTTGGATGATGTAAAGGAACGTATTTTGGAACACTTGGCCGTGCTCAAGCTGAAAGGTGATTTAAAATCGCCCATCATCTGCTTGTATGGTCCTCCCGGGGTGGGTAAAACCTCTTTGGGCAAATCTGTAGCCGAAGCCTTGGGTCGTAAATACGCCCGCATTTCGTTGGGCGGTTTGCACGACGAGGCGGAGATTAGAGGACACCGCCGCACCTACTTGGGCGCACTTCCTGGACGCATCATTCAAAACCTACAAAAAGTTGGTTCGTCGAACCCTGTGTTTATTTTAGACGAAATCGACAAGATTGGCAGCGACTTTAAGGGCGACCCATCGTCGGCATTGTTGGAAGTATTGGACCCAGAACAAAACAATACCTTCCACGATAACTTCTTGGATATTGATTACGACCTATCCAAGGTATTATTCATCGCCACAGCCAACGATTTGAGCAGCGTATCGCGTCCGCTATTGGACCGTATGGAACTTATCAACATCAGCGGCTACATCATCGAAGAAAAAATTGAAATTGCCGCCAAACACCTATTGCCTAAACAATGGGAGAACCACGGCATTTCGACCAAAAATATCCAGATTCCTAAAAAGACCCTACGTGCCATTATCGAAGGATACACCCGCGAATCGGGCGTTCGTACATTGGATAAAGTATTGGCTAAGATTGCACGCAAAGTTGCCCGCAAAATTGCATCGGACGAAAACTATACCTTGCGCATGCAACCTACTGACTTGCACGACTTTTTGGGCATGGCACCCTACGACAAGAGCGAGCAAAGCAAGAAGGAGGAAATTGGCATCGTAACGGGTTTGGCATGGACCTCTGTAGGCGGCGAAATTTTGGAAATCGAAACCAGTTTAAGCAAAAGCAAAAGTGCCAAATTGACCCTTACGGGCAACTTGGGCGATGTAATGAAAGAATCGGCTACGCTTGGTTTGGAATACATCCGCGCACACCAAGCCGCTTTTGGCATTGCAGAAGACTTTTTTGAAACGCACAACATCCACATACACGTACCCGAAGGTGCTATCCCCAAAGATGGTCCATCGGCAGGCATCACCATTGCCACCAGCTTGCTTTCGGCCATTACAGGCAGAAAGGTGCGCAAAAACATTGCCATGACGGGCGAGATTACCCTACACGGCAAAGTATTGCCCGTTGGCGGTATCAAGGAAAAGATTTTGGCGGCTAAACGTGCTGGTGTTACCGACATTTTATTGTGCTACCAAAACCAAAAAAACATCGAGGAAATCAAAGACATTTACCTCAAAGGACTTACTTTCCACTACGTGAAAAACGTGGAAGAGGTGTTTGATTTTGCGCTACTGTAAACGTACCATATCAACTATCGTATTTGTGCTATTCTCGATGCTGGGAATAGCACAAATCAATACGCAACGATTGATGGACATTGGGCGAAATGCGTTGTACTACGAAGATTACGTCATCGCCATTCAGTACTTCAATCAAATCATCAAGGCGAAACCGCATCTTACCGAGCCATACCTCTATCGAGCCTACGCAAAATTGAGCTTAGAGGACTACCGAGGCGCCATTGAGGATTGCGACAAAGCCCTCGAAATCAATCCTTTCTTGCCCAAAGTTTACTACTGTCGTGGCTATGCATACCGACAAATTGGCGAGCTCAACCAATCGACCGAAGATTTAAAAAAATCGCTCGAATTTGAGCCCAACAACATCAATACCACCAACCTATGGATTGAAAACCTGATTCGATTGGAGAAAACCAGCGAGGCACTCATCATCTGCGATTCGCTGCTACATGAATACCCCCGCTATACCGAAGGATACCTGCTGCGCACGCAAATTTTGCTGCAACAAAACGACACAATTGCTGCGCTCAGCAACTTAGACAGTGCACTCATCTACAACAAGCAATCTGATCTTGCTTATGCCATTAGGGGGATGCTGTATTACGAACAGAACGAATCTACCCAAGCACTGGCAGACTTAGACAAGGCTATCAACCTCAACGCCTATCGAGCAGACTACTACGGCAACCGAGCCATTGTGCGCATGAAAGTCAACAACCTGCGCGGTGCCATGGAAGACTTCGACACTGCCATTGAAATTGACAACAAAAACGCACTCTCTTATTTTAACCGTGGCATCTTGCGTGCCAATGTAGGCGACGACAACCGTGCCATCGACGATTTTAGCACCTGTTTGGCGTTGGACCCCAACAACTACAATGCCTATATGCAACGTGCCATTCTCAACTTCCGCGTGGGCGATTACAAAGAAGCGGTGAACGATTATACGGTCATCATTGATCAATACCCTGACTTTATTCCTGCCTACTACGGTCGTAGCGAAGCCAAACGCAAAATGCGCGACATCATCGGATCCGACAAAGATCAGTACCTGGCCATGCAAATCGAAAGAGAGGTGCGCAGCGGCAAACGTGCACCCAAAAGTTCGCAAGAAAAAGCATTGGAGCCCAATGCCAACGCACGCGCCATTGTGCATCAACTCAACGAACAGAAAAAAGATAGCTACAAAAGCGATATCCGAGGACAAGTTCAAGACAAGGATGTGGAAATTGCCCCCCTTTCTAACTTCATCATCGCCACCCCCAACCCCGATGTACAAATCAAACGCCAATCGTTGTACAATGCGCAGCTCGACAACTACAACAAACTCACTGGTAGCAAGTTAGAATTCTGTACCACTCAAAAGGCAAATCTGGCAACCGATGTAAAGACCTATTTCAGCGTCATCGACAGCTGCACGCAACAGCTGCAGAACAACCCCTTACAGCAAAGCACCCTGATGCTACGCGGCTACTGCCTATCGCAAGTAGAAGATTTCAACAGTGCCATTGCCGACTTTGATTGGGTCATCAAGCACTACCCTGCCAACGTATTGGCCTACTTCAACCGCGCCAATGCCCGCATCAAAGAGGCAGAGGCTTCCAAGGATGGGCTAACACAAGCTACTTGCATGCTAGCCATCAACGATTTGTACATGGCATTGCAGCTGGATCCTAAACTTATTTATGCGGTGTACAACATCGGCTATATTCACATACTACAAGAAAAATATGCCGATGCCATTACCTACTTTACCCAATGCATCAACACCTATCCAGATTTTGCCGAAGCCTACTACAACCGAGGCCTTATCTACATCTACCAGGGCAACAAAGAGGCAGGACGCAAGGACTTAAGCAAGGCAGGCGAATTGGGTTTACACGAGGCGTACAATATTATTAAACGCTACGCGTATTAGTCGCATCAATAATAAATTTTGCAATTTTGTTTTTTATCATTAAATTTGTACGCTTAATGGAGCGTGCGCTCCGACTAATCGACTAAACAATAAAAACATTATTCATTTATAAATTTTACAAAGTATGGTTTATTCACACGAAGTAGAACACATGTGTGTTGTAAAAAAAGGTCCTAACCATGGTCCTGCTCCCATTCCAGAAGAAGGCAAATGGGTAAAATCAAAAGAAATTAAAGACATTTCTGGTCTTACACACGGTATTGGTTGGTGTGCTCCTCAACAAGGTGCTTGCAAACTTACCTTGAACGTAAAAGAAGGTATCATCGAAGAAGCTTTGGTTGAAACCATCGGTTGCTCGGGTATGACTCACTCTGCTGCTATGGCTGCCGAAATTCTTCCTGGCAAAACTTTGTTAGAAGCGCTTAATACTGACCTTGTGTGCGACGCTATCAATACTGCAATGCGCGAATTGTTCTTGCAAATTGTTTACGGACGTACTCAATCTGCTTTCTCTGAAGGTGGTTTGGTTATCGATGCTGGTTTGGAAGACTTGGGCAAAGGCTTGCGTAGCCAAGTTGGTACCATGTTCTCTACCAAAGCTAAAGGCGTGCGTTACTTGGAAATGGCAGAAGGCTATGTTACCAAAATTGCTTTGGACCAAGACGACGAAGTTTGCGGTTACCAATTTGTACGCTTGGGCGTTATGATGGAACAAATTAAAAAAGGCGTTGATGCAAACGAAGCTCTTAAAAAAGCTACTGCTACCTACGGTCGTTTCACCGAAGAACAAGGCGCTGTTAAATTCATTGACCCACGTATTGACTAATTGAAAGGAGAAACAAATTATGATGAGAGAAGTAAAATTTGAAAGCCAAAACCGTCGTGAGGCTCAAATCAATAAAGTATTAAGCCAATACGGCATCGCTTCTATCGAAGAAGCTAATCAAATTTGCGACCAATATGGTTTGGATCCTTATTTGGAATGCGAACAAACCCAAAACATCTGTTTTGAAAACGCAAAATGGGCTTACGTAGTAGGTGCTGCTATCGCTATCAAAAAAGGTTGCAAAAACGCTGCTGACGCTGCCGAAGCTATTGGCGAAGGTTTGCAAGCATTCTGCATCCCTGGTTCTGTTGCTGACGACCGTAAAGTAGGTATTGGCCACGGTAACTTGGCTGCTCGTTTGTTGCGCGAAGAAACCCAATGTTTTGCATTCTTGGCTGGTCACGAATCGTTCGCTGCTGCCGAAGGTGCTATTAAAATTGCCGAAATGGCAAACAAAGTACGCAAAAACCCACTACGCGTTATCCTTAACGGTTTGGGCAAAGACGCTGCTATGATCATTTCTCGTATCAACGGCTTTACATACGTACAAACCGAATTTGATTACGCTACTGGCGAATTGAACGTAGTTAAAACCAAAGCTTACTCAAACGGACCACGTGCTAAAGTAAACTGCTACGGTGCAGATGACCTTCGCGAAGGTGTAGCTGTTATGTGGAAAGAAGGCGTTGACGTTTCTATTACTGGTAACTCAACCAACCCAACCCGTTTCCAACACCCAGTTGCTGGTACTTACAAAAAAGAACGCGTACTAGCTGGTAAACCTTATTTCTCTGTAGCTTCAGGTGGTGGTACAGGTCGTACCCTTCACCCAGACAACATGGCTGCTGGTCCTGCTTCTTACGGTATGACCGACACCTTGGGTCGTATGCACTCTGATGCTCAATTTGCTGGTTCTTCTTCGGTTCCTGCACACGTAGAAATGATGGGCTTCTTGGGTATGGGTAACAACCCAATGGTAGGTGCTACTGTAGCAGTTGCCGTAGGTGTTGCCGAAGCTTTGAACAAATAATATCCGCCCCTCTTATAAACCGAAAGGCTCTCAAAAATTTGAGAGCCTTTTTTTCCAACATAGCCTAAACATGAACATCCACTCTGGCATAGTAAACATAGACTCTACCCCCATAACTAATGGTTATGTACCAGAAAAAACCATTAGCGAAGGAAGCGTCTTTGTGCTGCACAAAGCACGCTGTGGCACCAAATACGTTATCCTAAAAACTACGCGCACACAAGATGCCATACACCAAGAGATTTTGCGTCGTGAGTATGAGATAGGGAAAAACTTATCGCATGGGTGCGTTGTTTCTACCATCGACTTTGCTGAGGACACACCCGTGGGAGCAGCTATTGTGCTGGAGTATATCGATGGAGTTACCCTTAGGGAGTATCTATCGGACCCTTCGACAGGTATAGAGACCAAAAGGAAGCCTATTTTAAATGATATTCTAAGCGGAGTAGATTACCTACACCACCGTGGCATCCTGCACAACGACATAAAACCCGATAATATTCTTATAAATAAACTGGGCCATGCTCGCATCATCGACTTTGGTTTGTCTTCGAGTTACGATAGCATTTACAGCGGATTTGTAGGAGGATCGGAAGACTATACAGCACCAGAGATTTTGAAAGGCGAAGGTCACGCAAATGCCCCATCGGACATTTACTCGCTTGGGCTTATTATACAGCTACTTTTTGGCAATACATACCAAAAGATTGTAAAAAAATGCACCATGATAGAGCCAGAAGCTCGTTACCAGAGCATTGGCGAACTCAAAAGAGCATTATTTGTAAAGCGAGCCTTGCCATGGGCACTTTGCGCTGGTATATTGGTGCTTATTCTTGCCTTTTTTGCCATTTTGCCTACGGTGCATCGCATCGAGCAAACACGTAAAGAAACCGATTACAAAGCAGAAGCCACTGCCTTTTTAGACTCTGCATACCAAACTGCCTTGCAACGTATCGAAAAACTTCCTTACCATGAAAGTGCCAAAGGCGCAAAAGACTTTTACTTGAAATATTACAACGATATTTACTTGCAGTTACCCAAAGAAAAACGCCCAGCCTTCGACGAAGTACTGAGCGCTCAGATTGTTGAATTAGACTCTCTTGCAGAAGGGCTCCCTTCCCTACAAAACCTACCAACAAACAAACTTGAACCTATCTATCAAGAGGTAATACAGTGGAGCAAGTGATGGGAGTTATTTTACGACTTCTTCATCAGTTCGTCGATTTTGCGGCTAAGTTCGTCTAACTTGCGTTCTACCTCGTCATGGTTATCGCTTGCCATGGCATCCACAAATACCGAGTTTATAAATGACATGCCTATAATGCCTCCTAGAATAAGTTGCAAGCAAAAATAAAGACGTACAACAGATGCCACCCATGTGGATGCGCCATAAAAGTCGGCAACAGTATTAGGTATATCATACCATCCCTCTATAGTGCAAATCTGGAACACAGAGTAGATCGAACGAATGGGCGTGCAAAAGTGTTCTGGGTCTGCATCGCCAAATAGGCTGCAGTTTATCATACCTAAAACGGCTATAATAACGAAAAAACTCAATAACACACCCCATGTTTGACTCATTGCCAAGGAAAAGCCCTTGATGATTTTTGAAAAGTTTGGAAAGAAGTGCATTATACGAAAGAAACGTAAAACACGAAGCAATCTAAGTATTAACAAGAACGATAGATTACTTAGGAGATTAGGAAATAAAAATGCTAATACAGAAGGGATAGAAAGAATCACCAAGATACCGTCTAATCTATTCCATCCGTCTTTCCAATAATTGCGTGCACCAAACTCAACGTGTTTTACCAACATTTCAATGGCAAACAAAAGGGTACAAACAATATCAATTGCCACCAACCATCTATATTCCAAATGGTAAGATTGGGCAAAAATAATAGCCGAATTGACAATAATAACAGATAAAATAAAATTATCGTTTAAGAATAACTTTTTAAATAATTTCATATACAATCGCTAAATATTTTACTTTTCAGAAAGTTTTTCTAGTATTTTTTTCTTCACCGTTTCTGGGTATAAAAACCAGTCTAAAGTAAATACACGCAATGTATTCCAACCCAACATGCTAAACACAGCTGGTTTAACTATTTCTCTATCGCGAGTAGTATTGAGGTTGTAATAATGCGTGCCATCCAACACGATGCCCAATGCGTAGGCATCATTGTTAAGGGGCGATACCACGGCAATGTCCATTTTACAAGCCGAAGCCCCAACGGTAGTTTGCACCTGATAGCCCATGCTTGTTAGCCACGAAGCAATTTGCTCGGCAACCACTTCATCTTGAGTAGTATTATCTGTTGCTAGCTGCAACACCTCTTGCCCTGCTGCATACTTCATGAACTGTTTTAAATCCAAGACCCCACGAGCATTGGTGCGTTTTTCGTCTATTTGGTCGGCGTGTAGCACGGCAAATACTTTCATTTCGTAGCGAGCACGTGTAATGGCAACGTTTAAGCGCTTTTCGCCGCCTGCTTTGTTTAGCGGTCCAAAATTCATGAGTAATTTGCCATCTTTGTCGGGGGCATAGCCTACGGAGAACAAAATAACATCCCGTTCGTCGCCCTGCACATTTTCTAAGTTTTTGACAAAAATAGGCTCTTTGCTATTGGCATTTTGCAGCTCCAAGTCGGGATTTTCTACAAAAGCCTCGTTCAATAAATCTTCGATCAAATTACTTTGACCCAACGAGAAAGCAATTACCCCAATGGAACGTTCAGGTTCCTCTTGCATCCTACGCATCACCTCTGCCACAATAGCTTGTGCCTCTGCCATGTTGGTGCGAGACTTGCCTGCATCGTAGTAACCCTCTACCTGTTGGAGGCTAATTTTAGGCTGATTGTGGTTAACCGAAGGGAACGTAATGAGCGAACTATCGTAGTAGTGCACATTGCTAAAGGTAATCAAATCTTCGTGCTTCGACCTGTAATGCCATTTTAACGAACGCGTTGGCATCGAAAGGGCGATGCAATCGTCAAGAATGCTTTCTAAATCGTCAATATCAGCTTCCTCCTCGTTGGTTTGTGAAAGCGAGAAGAAACTGGTAGGTGGCATTTGTTTGGAGTCGCCCACCACAATGGCAGCTTTGGCACGAGCAATAGCGCCCACAGCTTCGTTGGTAGGCATCTGACTGGCTTCGTCAAAAATCACCAAATCGAAAGGCTCTGCATGGGCATCCAAGTATTGTGCCACACTGAGCGGACTCATGAGCATAACAGGACACAACTGCGGCAAGGTGGTAGGCATTTGTTCTATCATCGAACGGATGGATGCTCCCCTGCCCTTGTTGGATATGCGTTTGCGCAAAAGCGTCAGTTCTGCACTACAAGACTGATTGGTTTGTACCGTTTGGCGTTTAGCTGATAATTTGCTCACCAATTCTTTTTGCGACAGCTGCTGAAAATCTTGGTGCAGCTGCGTATAAAACTTGATGATTTGCTCCAGTTTTATGCCACTGTAATCTTTTAGCAGTGGATCGGATGCAACAATCTCTTGCGCCTGCTGTTGATAAAAGCCAAGCTCCAAGGCTTTGCATAAGTTTTCGACCGATTCGCCTTGCTCAAACCTTGTGGCAACAGCCCCCAATCCCATTTGCTCCAACTCTTGCAGCTGCGCCACATAGTTACGCCATTGCGGCAACAAGCTGATGTGCTCGTTCCACCTGCCACAAGCCATTATAAAGGCATCCATATCTTCCAGCAGTTCGTCTGCTACACGAGCCACCTGAAAGAACTTTTTGCATTTATAATCGCCCTCTATGTATTGTCGTGCCGTTTTGGAAATGAACTTGGCATTGCGCTCCATTTGCTGTTTAAGGTTTTCTAATACCTTGGTTAGCTGTGGTAGGTAAGCCTCTAAGGTTTCTTGCTGCATATAAGTGGCCAAAGCTTTCTTTTCATCCTGCAAAGGATACAGACCGTACAAGGGATGCTGTGCAGGTGTCATGCCCAACACCGTTTGCTGCGCCATTAAATCAACGATGCGTTGCTTTAATGCTAGCAACAATTGAGGATCTTTTTTTGCAAACAGCGACGATGGCAATGCCAAAGGAGCAACCGCTGCATCGTGCATTTTTTCGATGCATTCGTACAACGAATAGCCATTGTCTCTACGCTTGTGCAAAGCATCGGCATAAAAACTCAATTTTTGACGCTCCAAAAATAGCTCATTGGCAAGGCTTTCAAACTCATTGCCCACCGCAGGGTACGAACTTTCTATGGCTTGCTGCAATTGTGCAAGAAAATGTCGTTTATCCACCTTGTTGCTGTGCAATTCCAAGCAGAAAGTAGAAAGACCTATTTTATCCAAACGTTCTTTTACTACATCCAATGCTGCTTTTTTCTGTGCCACAAACAACACCCTTTTGCCATGATACAGCATATTGGCAATTATGTTGGTAATGCTTTGCGACTTGCCCGTTCCGGGAGGACCCGACAGCACAAATGAATGTCCATTTTCGGCATCAATCAACGCCTCTATTTGCGACGAGTCTGCATCCAACGGAATCAGGTGCGATGTTGGTATATCCACAGCATCCAACTGGCGCATATCTGTCATCGGAGCATCAGATGATAGGAGCAAACGACCCTCAATAAAACTACGTACAAGTGGATGAGAGGCTACAGCCGATGCATTGGTATGAATATCGTTCCACATGACAAACTTGGTAAACGAAAAATTTCCCAACACAGCATCGTCTAATACCTGCCAAGTAGGTTGCTCAGCCACTGCCAAGGCAACATGGTGCAACACCCAACTAACGTCTATGCCACTGTGGTCGGATGGAAGTGGATTTATGCCATCAATTGCTATCTGAAATTCGGCAGAAAGCATTTCGAGCAAGGTAATATTGAGCACGGTATCGTCATCGCGCTTGCGCACGGCATAGGCGTCTTTACCTTTTAGTTTTACCAATTCAACAGGCATCAACAAAATAGGTGCTTTGTGCTCTTTCTTGTCTTTACCCACCCACACAAGGGTTCCCAATGCCAAATACAAGGTATTAACACCCATTTCTTCCAAATTATTACGCATTGCCCTATAAATAGGATTGAGTGCTGCTCCCTCTACGCCAATTTCCTGACCAGCCTCTAAGACATCCTCCAGCTGTGCAGCTGTTTGATTGGGCACGATGTAGGCATTTCTGCCAACGTGGTAGTTTAGCAGGCTATTGCGCAAACTCAAATCGAGCAACTTACGCTCCCACAGCTGCTGTTTGGCAGAAGACTGCTGCTCACCAAATCTTTGCAACAACTCACTCAGTTGCTGCCCCACAGCCTCCGATTGCACACTCACTGTTGAAAGCGCTCCAGCTAAAACTTTCTTATCTTGCTCCGACAGCGTTTTAGCTTGCAACAAAAGTTCCAAGGGGCGCACACATTGCGCGCCCCTTTCTAAACTTTGACGTAATAATTTAATTTTATTGGTCATTGAAAAATCTTATTTTTTTACCAAACTACAACTGTTCTACTTTTTTACCAGCTATTAGGTCGCTAACCTGCGAAGTAGATAGGTTTTTGTTAATAGCACTTACTACTAACGAGTTATTACACCCTTTAAAAGCCTCGTAACCAATGCTATTTTGAGAACATTGAAACTCTATACCAGCTCCAAGATAGCAAAGTGGTCCATTGCCAATTTCTTCAAAATCCAATCCTCTATTTGAGGTATTCAGAATCAAATCATCCTCGGCTTTTAAGATTCTACTAAGATGTATTAGGGATAGTTTAGATGCTATTACTTGTTTCGTAATATTACTAATACCTAAAAGATCGTCAATAATATCTGATACACAAATAGTATGCTCTGTAATGTAAGTCTTATTAAAGACTGCATTTCTCCCACCAAGTAATTTGTACTTAGCTGTATGTTCGTACTTTCTTATATCTTCACATACAGGCGTAGTGCTAAACCATTCTTCTTTTGCTGCCTTTGACACATGCAGAAATTCGATGTCAGGTTGATACTGACGAATGGATTGATTCAGTAGGTAACCAAAGCTTACTGATTTACCTAAGTTATTAGATTTATGCCAATGTACACCTTTCAAAAGAATTTCTATTGCGTCAATTAGTTGATTATTTCCATCTCTTCTAGATGGAACATCCATAGGCACTTTATCTGGATACCTTAATGGGACGTTACGAACTTGACCATTAACACCTACGCCACTTCCATCAAAGGTTTTACCTATGGATGTAAAGTGTGGTGGTATGGTGATTTGTGTAAGTGAATCACAATGCGCAAACGCCCAATAGCCAATTTCTTGTACCGTATTAGGTATGCTGATTGATTTAAGGTTTTTGCAATTTCTAAAAGCACTTTGACCTATACTTTTCAAATTGTCAGGGAGTTCTACTTTCGATATAGTACATCCGTCAAATGCATTCATACCTATGTGTTCCACATCAGCAGGTATGGATGTATTTGCACATCCTGCAATAAGCGTTTTAGTATTGATTTCTATAAGTGCATAGCTTTGTGCTGATGTATAGTTAGCATTAGCAACATCAACATCAATATTCGTTAATGTAGTGCAACCTGCAAATGCGCCTTTCCCTATTTGCTTAACGCTTTTAGGAATCGTTATTTGAGTTAACGCAGTACAACCAGCAAACGCAGCATTACCGATTTCTTCAACTGAATCTGGAATTGTAATGCTTGTTAAAGCAGAACATCCAGCAAAAGCAGCATTGCCTATTTTTGTTACCGAATCAGGAATTGTTACACTAGTTAGATTCGAACAATTTGCAAATGCGGCATTTGCAATCATGGTAATACCATTGGGTATAGCTGCTTGCTTTAGTTTTTTGCCACAATATACTTTTTTCACATTTGCTTTATCACACGCCATATTTCTAATTTCTTTTTTGTTAAAAGTTGGTGTGCACGTATGTGCACACCAATTGAATTTATTAGATTTTTAATTTTTTTTACCTAATTTTGATAGTTGAATACCTCCTTTAATCATAGCAACAATAGCAGCAACTAAGACCATTAATAATCCAACTTCACCATCAGCAGTTGGACCACAAATTAACATAAGTAAAATACCTACTAGTGCCATAGCTGCCACCCAGAACCAAACATTTTTAAGGGTGTACTTAATCAACATTTCTTTCTTTGCTTTTTCTTCAAATTTGAACATTTCTTGTTTTACCTCATCAATTAGCATATTGATTTTAGGATTGTTTTCATGGTATAATTTAGCTTTACGAATATAACGTTCCACTTCAGCTTTTGCAGTTTTAACTTCTACTCCACTTTTTAGCATAACCAAAGCATCTTCTAATTCATCCAACACTTTTTCTAACTCCTTTGAAGCTTCTGCTGTAACAGGTTCACCACATGCAGAACATTTGCTCGCAAGTTGTTGAATAGGAGTTCCGCAACTTGGACACACTCTACCCATCTCCTGCTTTTTGATTGACTCTGATTGCATTTCCAATTTTTGGATTTCTGCCGAAATGTACATATCAGCTTCATCAATATCCGTTCCCAATGATTGAGCTTTTTTTAATAACACTTGACGTTCTGCTGGAGTAATAATACCATCGGTAAGTGCCACTTTTAGTAATTCTTCAAATTCTTTGTTAATTGCCATAATTTTAAATTTTTAAAGGTTAGTAATTATTTAGTGATTTATATAAATTTTGTATTTACATCATAGGTGGCATGCCTGGCATTTGAGGCATTGCATTGCCAAATAGTGGAGCCAACTCTGCTACATTGCCAGCAAACTCCCATTGTGACATGCCTTGCTTCCATACATAGCTTTGGGTAGTTAGCTGACCTTGTTGCACCAATTGTTGCAACTGGTTCCAATCAAATGGACCTGCTTGTTGACCGTTTACGCCAATCATGTATTGCACTTGTGGCACAGCAGGTGGCATTTGTGGCATAGACATTTTCGACATTCCACCACCCATAGCTGGCATCTGTGGCATGCTTTTAAATTCCATTTCATTGTCAAAAGCATTGTTCATTCCTGCAGCATTTAAGTTGGTTTGATGTGCGCTCAAAAAGGTTTGTTCGGTTTGCAATTTGGCAGCACGTTGCATTTCTTCGCGCTGTATGCGTAGGGTTTCACGTTGGTTTTCAAGCTGTATGCGCTGCATCTCCAACTGCATGCGCTGCATTTCTTCTTGACCACCCAAGTTCATTTCTTGTTGGCGTTGCATCGCATCCAAGTTTAGCGACGACTGCATGCGTAGCTGGTCTTGCTGCAAGTCGTTTTGCAACTCGAAGTTAGACAGATTGGCATTGTGTTTAGCCATGATGTTTTCTTTTTCAAAATCGGCAGTATATGCTTTTAGTTCACGAAAGCCACGGCTATTTTTATCTATATTGATGTTGGTAATATCCAAACTGCGAACAGAAATGGCGAACGATTTTTCTACCTGAGGAATAACGTAGTTTTGTACCAATTGGCTTATATCCATAATTTTGCGTTCCAACTGCACCAATGGTATCTGTGCATCTGTAGGAGCATTAGCAACCACACCTTTAACAAATTTGGTAACTGTTGATCTTAGTTTTGTTTGAAAAGCATCGTCTGAATAGCCTTCTGTTTTGTTCATACTTTGGAATAAATCCATATCATCGATGGCATACACAATGCTACCGTGCACCGAAACTGGCACACCTGTGTCCATTAGTCGTGGGTCAAACACATCGAAATAAGGAATCGCAAATTTTATTTGACTACCCTTAGCTAAGTTATCCAAATTGGTAGCATTTTTTCTAATGTTATTTGCTACTGCCGTTTCGGCTGCTTTGCGTTTTTCTGCTTCTACTTCTTTTGAAGTTTTTAATCCAAAAAATCCCATTTTTATTATCGTTATTTAGTTTTGTATATTCTTTTGATATTTCCTGCTGTATCTACCTCTGCATAGGTTGCTGCACCATACATGGCTTTCTTGTTGTTATAGTGGAATAGGTAACTTTGTTGCTGCGACTTGGTGAGCGTTGCGATGCTTTCTAAACATTGAGGTGGCAAGCCCAACTGCTCGTATAGCTGCTGTTCGACAATGGATTGTATGGCTACCAAGTTTTGGTCAACCTTGTTTCTTATTTCTGCCAACAAACCTTGTGGTGCGTTTTTATCAAATACTACCTGTTTTACCGCTTTTTTGATAGGAGCAGGTGCTGCTTGTACTGGAAGTGGGGGTATGGCATCGTTTTGTAGGGCAGATTCTATCACGTGTTCTTTTTTGCGCACATGTAGCATCGGGTTGCCATACAAACAGAACATAATGGCTGTGCTAAGAGCAAATCCATCGCCCTCGATGTTTCTGCAAGTATTGAAATAATCGCATTTTGCACGTAGCAATGCCTGCCCTGCTGTTAGACCATTAAATTGGTACAGTGCATACAAGCGCATAAAAATTTCGCTACCACTGCCTGGATTGAGTAGCATTTGCTGCGCCTCATTTTGCCATAGCATAGGAACAGGAATAAGCGAGCCTGTATATAGTAAGATGCCTCCTCCATATAAAGCTGTAAGGAGCATAGATTGCTCGCGGCTATAACCTGCATACCTTGCACCAAAGCAAGCAACTGTATTGAATACACGGGCGTTGCTTTTATACAACATATCTGGTGAAAAAGCTTCGCCGTCGCTATAAAAACCTGGCATATTTGGTGATGGACATCCGTGTAGATTAAATAGCAACATATCTGCCTTTGCCAACGAATCTGAATAGATACGAACGGCATCGTCATCGCATGTAAGCAATTTTGGACTGATGTACATGCCATTTTTGATAAGTTCTGGGTCTTCGATATTGTAGAGCAATGGCAAGTGCTGTGTCATGGTTGAGCTGGCTGGAATCCAATCACTATTGGCATTCATCACAACATTGCCCACAGGAATACCTCCCGCATACATGTTACTGATGTTGAAATAAGCCCCTAAATCATCGGCAATGCGTGTGGTAAGTTTTCCGTTTTCCAAGGGCAAACGCGCCACGTTGTTTCTTACTACCGATAAATCTAATAGGTCTTCTTCACCTTCTATGAGTTGATTGAGGTAATCACCCTCAAAACAATACAAGAAATCGGAGTGGATAGCACCATTGCCACACTCAAAAGGGTCTTCTACCGAAGGAAGGGGAATTACATCTGCACCCCCTACCAATAACACGTGCAAGTCAGCACCTGCTCGAAGCGAGTTTTGAGCAATACATTCAGAAATTGCAGCATTTACATTTGCTGCACTCAATGCTGTTTGGTAGTTCGTTAAATCCAAGAATGACCAGTACATTTCTTGGTCGTATGCTGTTTGGATAAAACCATTAAACACATCATAGACCTCTTGCAAAGGGCAACCATATTTGTCTGCCAATACTTGTGCATGGGTTACAATAATGCCGTATAAAGGGGTTGTAGGGTCTGGTTCATCACCATCGTCTTCTGGCTGACGAGCCTCCGTTGCCAAGTGTTCGTGTCCCAACTCTTCTTCCTCCACAGTAGCCGAAGAGACAGCGGTAGGCATCGTTGGCATAGTAGGCATTCCGGGCATGGCAGGCATAGTAGGCATTGCCACCATGGAAGGCATGGATGGCATTTGCATCGTAGGCATGGAAGCCATAGAAGGCATTTGCATTTGCTGTTGTGACATAGGCATTGTTCCCAATCCCATGTCTTTTGCTTGTTGCAAAGGATTAAAACCTTGCATCTGGTTGAGTTTCACCTTTTGTGCATTCATTTTAGGCATGTCAGAAGAGGGCATACCCAATGACGACTGCATGCCTGCTGAAGGCATATTGGGCATTGCTTTGCTTGCACACATGGTATTGGCAGGCATTTGCTTTTGCAAGTGGAACTCTTTTAGGGTTTGTTCGTAGTAAAAACGGTACCAGTCTTCTGAACAAGGTGCATCATTAGCACGATCTTGCAAAGCATACCAAAGTGCTGCAACTTGCTCGCTCATACCACCTTGCACGGCTTGCTCTAACTGCTTAACAATTTGTTGTTTATAGTAGTCTTGACCCGTTACTTTGTACTCGTAGGCATTGTTGAGTGCCATCAATACAGTCATATCGCCTGCAGGATAACCAAACACTCCCAAGCGAGTCAGCAACGCTTCGGCATTGCTGGTATTTTTTAGTTTCAAATTTGCCACAAAAGCCCAATACAGTTGCCAGTAGTTATCTACCTTGCTATTTAAGCATTGCATCACACAAATCTCAGGCGAGAAAGATGCTAACAACAAATAGTAAAAGTACTGAATGCTATCGTCTTGCGAGGTAGCGGCTAACTGTTGTAGGCTTTGTAGTTTACGCTGCAAAACTGCCACCGCATTGTTTTGAACAGCATCGTACACTTCACCCACCAATTGCGCAGCAACAAATTCGCTTCCTTTGGTACCAGCAAACACCTTGGTATTATTGCGGACTGCAGCTACAATTTCGGCTGCTCGCTGAGACGGCATTTGCCACTGCATGCTCAAATTGTTGAGTTGTGCCTGCTTTTGAGGGGTAAATATGCCATCTTGCAAGAGCTCTTGCACCGCCCTGATAAATTCTTTTTCGTTATCGCTTTCTACTTCATGCTGGGTACGCTGTATGTTATATACATTATTTACCGTACTATTATTAGAGGTATTGTAGGTGGTTTGTACATTGTGCACATCGTGCGAATCCGAATGAACCCCACCCAATATATTTTTAGCATCTACATCCATATCTTGCTTCATTTGCTATTACCATTGAAAGGGAGTTCCACAATGAGGGCACTGTGCCACGCCATAGGCAATTTGTCCATTACAATTGGGGCAAGAGTACAACTGTTCGGCAGGGGCTGCCTGTTGATACGATGGTGCCTGATTGCCACCCAAACCACCATTAAAGGCATTGATATTGCTGGCTGCGGCTGCACTTACCTGAGACATGGTATGCATGGCAGTTTCTTGTGTACGATCAAGTCGCTCTTGTTGCGCACGATTGTCGTTTTGCAGCTGGTCGATGCGTTGTTGTTGAGCAGCTTGTTGCGCTGCGCTCACATTGCTTGCGGTATCACGTACCATGGCAGCCATTTCTTTGGCAAAATCCATCATATTTTGCTTGTCCTGTTGCGCCATTTCGCGTTCCCTTAGGGCTTGCTCGCGCATAAAGGCAGCTTCTTTTTCGCTATTATACGCATTTGCCATTGCCACTTGTCCTGCTTCCGACAATCTATCCAACTGCGCTGCACGAATTTGTTCGGCAGACATATTGACAAAAATGTTATCCCTATTGATGCGTTCGTTGGCACTAATGTTTGCCATATCGGCTTCGTGCTGATAGCGTTGAGCATCTTGTTGTGCCTGAATTTGCGCCAACATTTTTAGCTCTTCCATATCGTCCAACTTATCTTGGCGCTTGCGGTCGTATGCCAACTGCTCATCTTCTAATCTTTCGGCACGAGCTTGCAATCTGTCTTCTTTTTCGACATCGCGAAGGCGCATCATTTGCTGGAAATCATAATCGTCTTCTTTAATCCTACGATCAAAATCTCGGTTGTATTCACGCTCCTCGCGCATCCACTCACGTTCCAACTCTTCGTCTTCAACGCCCCAATTTCTGCGACGTTCAAGATCCATTCTTTCCCAATCGTGGTCAGATTTAGCATCGTCCAACGCCCATTCGGCAGAAAGTCTTGCGGCATCTATTTTTTGTTGGCTTTCGATGCGCATGATTTGCGTAATTTCTTCGCGTGGAATTTTATTGTGTGCAAGCGCATCTTCCAAAGCCTCCATTTCGTCTTCTTTGATGAGACGATTTTTGCGCAAGTCTTCCAATGCTTCAAACTCTTGCTCTTGGGTAGTTGCCTCACGAATGCGTTTTTGGCTTTCGAGCATTTGCACAAATTCTTCCAACTCATCGTCGTGCAACAATTGGTCCTTGTTGATCAAAAGCAAGGCATAACGCAATTGCTCTACATTTTGTGCCGATTGAATTTCTTGCGCATTCGACAAGTTTTCCATTCTGTTGCGGAACTCGCCTGTACGTTTTAGAAAGTCTAACTCTTTTTCAGTATTGTATAGTTGACGTTCTACCAAACGGAAGCGTTCAAATTCTTGATTATTGTCGGTAATTTGTAGCACTTTTACACAAGCAATACCATAGACTTGTTGGTTGATTGCTTGTATAATTTGAAGTTTTAGCGACGAAAGTAGTTCGTTAGAGAAACCAGATTGCTCGTACGTTGTATTGCGCAAAGTTTGACGCAACAACGACTCAATGCTGCCATTGAGCAGCTGTTGCATATCGGTTGTAGTTACCGATTTTTTGTCTGCCAAATAGTTGGTTGCAAAGGCATGGATGTCGTTGATTTGCATTTGCAACGACACTGCCACCTCTACATCGTGAATACCCACTGGTATATTATAAGGTGTAAATTGTAGCGCACCATCTTCGTTTAGCTGTCCGCCAAAGGTCAGCGTAATGAAACGATCGCTCACCAAATACACTGACAATACAGGAGCTTTTGTAGCATTTGCCAAGATACGTGCGTAATCCAATTTGCGTTTTTGAGCGCGTTCTTTTTGTTCGTTTTTCTTTTCTCCAAAGATGAGACGTCCTACCCAACCAACAGCACGGCCTATTGAGCCCACAATGCCCAACTCGCGGAACGAAGGCTTTTTAGGCTCGCGTTTTTGCTTTTCTGCCATTTGTTTTTCGGCTTCTTCTACGGCACGTTTAATGGCAGCTTTTTCTTCTTCTACTGATTTATAGAATAAATAAGCACCAGACGACAGCGTAGCCACCAAATTACCATTGGCAAAAATAATTGCAGTAACGCCCTCTTGTACGATAATGCCTTTGAGCTTTTCAATTTCTTCTAATTCGCGTTCTGAAATTTTACGCGCAATTTCGCCGGGCTGTATATTCCAGATAGCAGAGCCTCTTACTACATCTACCCCATCTATCGCCTCGTTGTTGCGAAGATCACGAGCACGTTCTGCTTCTCTTTCTGCCCTCAACTGTGCATTTACGGCTTCTTGTTCGGCATCTTGCGCTGCTCTTATTTGCTGTCTATCGCTATTTGCTTGCTGCGCAACAGCACGTTGCTGCTCACGCATAATATCTCGGTTCAACTGTCCGCCTGTTACAACATTGGCTACCGCGCGCACCGCATCGGTAAAAATACCTTTGTTATTTACATTGGGTTGCATAGGCTGCATGGGCTTCTGTGGTTGCGAAGCCGTAAGTGGTTGTGGTCTTTGAGGTCTTTGTGGTTGCACCACGGGTTGAGCAGCTTTGTTTGCCACCAATGGTTCTGGTCTGCGAGGAGCATTTAATGAGAAACCACATTTTGAACAAAAAACGGCATTAGACAAGTTGTCTGCGCCACATCTGGGACATTGAGACATATGATTGATTTTTAAGGTTATTAACAGGTTTCATTAAATGATAAACATTTTATATCATTTCGAAAAAACAAATTAACAAAAATAAATTCTGTAAACGTTTGCTCTTTTTGGTTCTAATTCAGTCCTTTTTGGCTCTAATTTAAACCCCAAGTCGTTTCCGTATGCTCTTAAAAGGATTGTACCCTAAAAAAATCACCCGCACTAGCGTTAGTTTTACGCAGGGCGGGTGTGAGGGACGCCATGCTGCTAAAAACCTTGGCACAGACTTCACATCATATCAATACCGCACAATTTTAGTATTATTATAATGATTGCGGTTAGTATCAGACTCGGGATAGCTACCATTTTAACAGGCATAAGAAAATTTTCATTAAAAGTTCTTTTAAAGAAAATCTTACGTTCAATAAGACCCCAATTGATATAATTTAGGCCGTGTTTTTTGCACCAAAAGTATCTTTTTATTTCTTCCCACATAATTATTTTTATAGGTTAATTAATCATACATTTCTTCATTTATAATCCAACCATCGGCCACTAAATCTTCTAGCGACTTATAACTTGCCACAATTTTTGCATTCTCTATCTCAGCCATATCATCCTTATAATAAACACTTTCTGCAATTTTACGAACAATGCACTTATTAGCAATAACATCTGCAATACT
>JAZQZN010000002.1:0-13655 GCA_045634045.1 Candidatus Enterocola sp.
ATTGCAATTGCGGTTGCAGAGAAGCTGATGCTTTCCGAAACTACTCCGTCGGCAGTCAGTGTTAATGTTCCGTTGAATGTACCTGCCGAGGTAGGCGCAAATTGAATGGTAACCGAACCATTGTTGGCCGATGCAATGGTAAATACGTCGTCACCAGTTAAATCAGCTTCAATGTTAGTAGCATTTCCCACTTTGTATTGTGCCATGCCTTTGATTGTTTCTCCCACGTAGATTTGCTCAAATGTTGGAGCTTGTAGGTCGATGAACGCAGGCATTGCAATTGCGCTTGCAGAGAAGCTGATGCTTTCAGAAACTACACCGTCTGCAGTCAGTGTCAATGTGCCGTTGAATGTACCTGCCGAGGTAGGCGCAAATTGAATGGTAACCGAACCATTATTGGTCGATGTAATGGTAAATACAGCATCGCCCGTTAGGGTTGCATCGATGTTAGTAGCATTTTCCACTTTGTATTGTGCCATGCCTTTGATTGTTTCTCCCACGTAGATTTGCTCAAATACTGGAGATTGTAGGTCGATGAACGCAGGCATTGCAATTGCGGTAGCAGAGAAGCTGATGCTTTCCGAAACTACTCCGTCGGCAGTCAGTGTCAATGTGCCGTTGAATGTACCCGCCGAGGTAGGCGCAAATTGAATGGTAACCGAACCATTATTGGTCGATGCAATGGTAAATACAGCATCACCGCTCAATGTTGCTACAACATTTTCTGCATTCTCAATGGTGTAGGAAGCAGTTGCGCTGGTTTTTTCGCCTACATAAATTTGAGCAAATTCACCTATTGTTAAGTCGTTGATGGCAGGAACAGGACAAACCTCCCATGCATTAATTACGGTATTCAAACCAGAAGTACGGTTATTAACCCACGATTTAAGTGCCGAAGTGCTTACGTTGGTAGCTTTAGAACTGGTAGCAAGCACACTCTTAATGCTATCAATTTTGTTGGTAAGCACGGTAGTATTTAAGGCGCCTTCGGCAGCAATATACTTAGCCCAACGTTCTTTTACAATGGCTCTAAATTTGCAGTCGCCAAGAAGACCGTTGCCACCATCTTTGCCTTTGCCAGTCCACCAGAAGGGGGTTGGGAAGGAATCGGAATAATATTGGTTTTCTTCTACCATTAAGCCCGATGTGTTGGTGTTTTGGTTGCCCCAACCCAATTCGTAGTCCCAAATAGGGTTGGCTACAATTTTATCGTCGATAGAATTTAATGTAAAGACGCACGAGATACGATAAGCATCGGCGTTTTTGGTAAATTCATTGATAATGAACCAGTCTGCCCAAGTTTCGTAGTCGATAAGGGTAGCCAGTTGATCGTAATCGTTGGCTAAAATGGCACTCTCCATGGCAGTAAATTTCGCTTTTACAGCAGCAACTTTGGTATCCCAAGCAGAATCGTCGGTAACATTGCCATCGTCGTCGAAGGTAGCAATGTCTTCGCGTTCTGGATAGTCAATTTCAAAGGCCTGATCCACCACTTGGTTATAGGTACTGATGTTGGTTCTGCCAGTATTAGAAGTGGTAAATGTACAGCGTTTGTAGTCTTCGTTAGCGCCTTCATAACCATTGTATCTGTCTACAATGTCTGTTTTATCTAACTTCACAATGTAGCCGTCTTCGCTAATGTTTACACGATTTTCGTCGGCAGTAATTTTGTCCATAAATACGTAAATACCTTTGTATTCGCCATCAACATAAAGTTCTACGTGACGGCAACGTACACCCCAAAGGCCTGTCATTTGAGCATATTGGTGGTATGATAGTACGTTACGCATATAGGTGTCGTCTGGAGCTGCTGCGTAAAGCACCCAGTCTTTGTGCGCGTCATCGCCAAACATGGCCAATTTTTTGGTCTTAACTTCGCCTAGTTTTTTAGCATCGCAGTTTTTGTCGCCTGTTACGAATGCATAACTTTTCTTGTCGTTGTATAAGCTAGATGAACCACGATAGTTCATGCGCGCTTTGCGGTCGTAGTAAAGAACATCAGCATTGTTTGCATCAGCGTTGGTAACACTTCCGCCGTCTTGATTCCATAAAATCTTAACATCTACACTGCGTTTTGCTTTAAGTGCAGCTACACCCGCGTTGTCAGGGTAGCCACTGCCAGTATAAACAGGGAAATCTTTTGCGGTACGTACCAAAATGACAGGAAGTTTGCTGCTGAATGAAACAGTAGAACCTCCGTTTGATCTGATTTGAAGTACATTCGATGTAAACTCTTCTGCTTGGCCACTTACATCGTATGTCATTACGCAGCGATAGTAACCAGCCTTGTTGGGGCGGATGTTGTCCCACGATGCGCCATTGCCATCGGTATATTTGCTCCAAGTAGCGTTGTCGGTAGAATATTCCCAAGTGTAAGCACTTAACTCGCCATTTTCTACAGTAGGAAGCTCAGCAATATAAAGACCTGCAAAATCGGTAAAGTCATTGGTATTAATCGACAGGCGATTACGGATAGCTGCGATGGTAAAGTCTGATGCAGGTTCAGGGACTTCGGTGATGGTTACTGTGATTTTTTGAGTTGTAGGATTAAAGGTAATGGTTACATCGCTCGCTTTGGTAAGGGTAATCACTACGTTTCCGTCTGTATCATTAGAAAGGCCAGTATTAGAGGTTAATGCGCTGTATCCCCAATTTTGGTTCCAAGTTCCATCGGTTATTTTGAATTTATACTCGCCGTCGGCAAGTGCTGTATAGGTTACCGTGTTGTTGGTAAGGGCGCAGCCTGCAGGATCCCATCTTAATCCGCAGCACCATTGCTCGCCAGCTACGGCAGAACCGTCTACTATTTGCGCACCAGCCATGTAGTAGGTGGTAGTTGGGGTAGGAACATCGGGAGTGTCTGGGGTATCGCTTCCGCAAACTTCCCAATCATTGATAATGCTGTTTAGCGCAGATGTTCTGCTAGTGATCCATGATTTTAACGTAGATGTGCTTGATGCAGAATAGGTATTCCATTTGCTCTTTTCTCTGCTGCCTGCACCTTGCGAAAGTACGTTGGCCAAGCTGTCAATTTTAGCATTGAGTACGGTTGCATTCAAAGCACCGTCGGTTCCAATGTGTTTAGCCCAACGTTCTTTTACCATGGCTTTAAATTTGCAGTCGCCTAAGATGCCATTGCAACCATTTTTGCCTTTGCCGGTCCACCAGAATGGGGTTGGGAAATCATCGTTGTAATAGGTTTGGTCTTCTACCATTAAACCGGATGTAGTTTTGTCTTGATTCGCCCAACCAAGTTCGTAGTCCCAAATGGGGTTGGCTACAATTTTATCGGCAGTAGAATTTATTTGGAATACGCACGAGATACGATATGCATCGGCATTTCTGGTAAATTCGTTGATAATAAACCAATCTG
Organism: Candidatus Enterocola sp.; assembly: GCA_045634045.1. GTDB lineage: Bacteria > Bacteroidota > Bacteroidia > Bacteroidales > Paludibacteraceae > Enterocola. Next base: position 3,374 of record JAZQZN010000002.1, read on the forward strand.
CCCAACTTTGGTAGTCGATGATGGTGGCTAATTTGTCGTAGTCGTTTGCTAGAATAGCAGACTCCATGTTGACAAACATGGCTTTTACGTCCGATACTTTTTTCTCCCAAGCAGAATCGTCGGTTACATTGCCGTCATCGTCAAAGGTAGCAATGTCTTCGCGCTCGGGGTATTCAATTTCAAACGCTTGGTCTACTTGCATGTTGTAGGTAGCGATTGTTTTTTTACCTGTATTGGATGTGATAAAGGTACAACGTTTGTAGTCTTCGTTGGCACCGCTGTAACCATCGTATCTATCCACCATGTCGGTTTTGTCAAATCGAACGATGTATCCTGTATCTTCGTTTACGTTGATACGTGTTTCATCTTGGGTCATTTTATCCATAAATACGTAGATACCTTGGTATTCGCCATCGATGTACATTTCTACGTATCTGCATTTTACGCCCCAAAGACCTGTCATTTGAGCGTATTGGTGGTAAGATAAGATGTTACGCATAAAGGTGGCATCGGGATAAGAAGCATACAATACCCAGTCTTTGTGCGCATCGCCATCGAACATAGCAAATTTTTTCGTTTTGACTTCGCCCAATTTTTTAGCGTCGCAATTTTTGTCGCCCGTTACAAAAGCAAAACTTTTTTTGGGGTTGTTCAAACTGGATGAACCACGATAGTTCATGCGCGCTTTGCGGTCGTAGTGAAGTACGCTAGCATTGTTGATATCGTTGTTGGTAATATTACCACCGTTTTCGTTCCATAGAATTTTAACGTCTACGCTGCGTTTTGCTTTTAGTTCTGCCACTTGTTCGGTGGTAGGATAATCTGCAGGAGGCGTTGGGAAATCTTTGGCAGTACGAACCAATACTACGGGCAGATTGCTGCTAAAGGATACCGTTGATCCGCCTTTGTTGGTAATTTGTAGCGTATTAGAGTTGACGCTTTGGCTTTCTCCGTTTACATCGTAGGTAAGAATGCAGCGATAGTAACCTGCTTTGTTGGGGCGAATGTTGTCCCAATTAGCACCATCGCCACCTTCGTAACCCGACCAAGATGCATTGTCGGTAGAATACTCCCATGCGTAGGCGCTTAACTCGCCATTTTCGATGGTAGGAAGTTTAGCAACATAAAGACCTGCAAAATCGGTAAAATCGTTGGTGTTAATAGACAAGCGATTACGAATAGCTGCAATGGTAGCAGTTGGGTTGGTTGGATCCGATGGAGTGGTAGCTTCAGTAATAGAAACGGTGATTTTCTTAGTACTTGCATTAAAGGTAATGGTTACATCACTTGCTTTGCTAAGTGTAAAAATCACATTGCCATCGTTATCTTTAGAAAATCCTGTGGTAGAGGTTAAAGCGCTGTAACCCCAACTGCTGTTCCATGTACCATTGGTAATTTTAAATTTGTATTCGCCAGCAGGTAGTGCACTGTAAGTAACGGTGTTGTCTGTTAGTTGGCATGCACTTGGTGACCAATCTTCGCCGCAGCACCAATCTGTTCCTTCTACAGCCGCACCTGCAATACAATAGGTGGTGGTAGTAGCAACGGCATCGTAGGTGATGGATGCATTCCATTTACCATTGTAGTAGTAGAGCTTAGATGCATCTACCGTTAAATCGTCGGTTTGATTGCCATTACCACCCGAACCATTGTTGAAGATGATTCTGTCGGCTTTAGCGTTATCGAAGGTATACGAATATACTTCGTAGCCGTTCATGGTTTTAGGCTCTAGTGTGGCAGCGGTGCCAGGCCACTCTGCAATAGCCGCTTGGGTGCTGTTTTTCCAAGCGTACGCATGTACATTACTCCAACCGTTCGAGTTGACGTAGTAAAGAGTAATGTTTGCTGCTAGCATAGTTAGCGATGTTAGCAACAACAAACATAAGGTAGTGAGTTTTTTCATATAGTAATGGTTTTGGTTTGTTTTAAGGCAAGTCCTGCAAGATAATAAAAATATTCTACAATACAAAATATTGAGAATGAATAGTATTTGAGTAGGTATTACTCGGGTTGCCCCTTGCGGAGATGAAAAAAGGCTACTCGTTGGAGTAGCCTTTGGAAGGGTATTGTTGAATTAAACCTTATTTCAATACGGCCAATGCATTTTTGATGCGGGTAAAGGCATTTACCAAGTTTTCGTCCGATGTAGCGTACGACATACGGATGCATTCAGGCGAACCAAATGCGCCACCGCCTACGCAAGCTACGTGACCTTCTTCTAGTAGGTACATTGCCAAGTCTGCTGCGTCTTTGATTACCTTGCCGTTAGGAGCGGTTTTGCCAAAGAATGAGCTACATTTTGGGAATACATAGAATGCACCTTTGGGTTCGTTTACTTGCAAACCAGGGATGTCTTTTAGCATATCCAATACCAAATTGCGACGACGTTCGAAAGCTGCACGCATATCAGCAATACATTGTTGGCTACCAGTGTAGGCTGCTTCTGCTGCTTTTTGAGCTACAGAGCAGGGACCTGAGGTGTATTGACCTTGCAATTTGTTGCAAGCTTTTGCAATCCAAAGTGGAGCGGCAATCCAACCAATACGCCAGCCAGTCATAGCGTATGCTTTAGAAACACCGTTTACAATAACAACGCGGTCTTTGATTTCGCTAAATTGAGCGATGCTTTCGTGTTTGCCTACGTAGTTGATGTGTTCGTAGATTTCGTCAGCAATTACATATACATTAGGATATTTAGCCAAAACTGCTGCCAATGCTTCCAATTCCTCTTTTGAGTAAACGCTACCAGTTGGGTTTGATGGCGAACACAAGATCAAAGCTTTGGTTTTAGGAGTGATGGCTGCTTCTAGTTGAGCAGGGGTGATTTTGAAGTCTTGCTCAATGCCAGCTTCGATGATAACGTTGGTACCTTCTGCCAATTTTACCATTTCTACGTAGCTAACCCAATAAGGAGCAGGAATGATTACTTCGTCGCCTTTGTCCACCAAACACAAAATGGCATTGCAAACTGATTGTTTTGCACCGCCAGAGCAAACGATTTGAGCAGGTTCGTAATCCAAACCATTTTCGTTTTTCAATTTAGCAACAATGGCGTTGCGTAGTGCAGGGTAGCCAGGAACAGGAGAGTAAAAAGAAAAATTGTTATCTACCGCATCCTTAGCAGCCTGTTTTATGTGGTCTGGTGTAAAGAAGTCGGGTTCTCCAACACTCAAGTTAATAACATCTATGCCTTGTGCTTTTAGTTCTGCACTTTTTTGCGACATAGCCAAGGTTTCCGATTCGGAAAGCGCGTTAAGTCTTTGTGATAGTTGATTCATTTTTTTCTCTGTTGTATCGTTTAAAGGGTACAATCGTTGTCGATTCTTAAAAAATCTTGCAAATGTAATCATTTTTTCGGTTTTTTTATACCTTTGTCGCCAGAATAATTGATTTGACGATGAGAAAATTTATCTTCCTTACGATTGGTTGCATGGCGGCATCGTGGATGTTGGCTGCGCAAGATGATATTTGCGGTGTTTGGTTGGATGATAACAAAGACGGCAAAACACTGTTCTACAAAAAGTCAGAGGGGAAATACGAGGCACAACTTATCTGGTTGGCAGACTCGTTGGATAACAATGGTAATCCGCTTCGCGATAGACGCAATCCCGATAAATCGCAACGTAACGACTTGTTGATTGGTAAAACTGTGATGCAGATGGATTGGAGTGAAGAGGAGCAATGCTATATTTTGCACCATGCCTACGATCCTAAATGGGGGATGACAGGTACTGGCAAAATGTGGGTCAATGGAGATGTAATGACCATCAAAGCGGGTAAATGGGGAATCCGAGTTACTCGCACGATGGACAGAGTAAAATAAATTTCTGCAGAAATTTATTTTACCCAAGTCACAAGTTACAAGTCTAAAGTTCAAAGTCAGACTTTCGACCTTTGACCTTCGACTTTCGACTATAGTGATCCTTTTGTAGATGGCAGTTCGTAGCGGTAAATGTCGCGCTTAACTGCCATTTTTAGTGCCCTTGCAAGGGCTTTAAAAATGCCTTCAATTTTGTGGTGTTCGTTTTCACCTTCTGCCTTGATGTTTAAGTTCATCTTAGCGGTATCGCTAAACGATTTAAAGAAGTGCATGAACATCTCGGTGGGCATATCGCCAACCATTTCACGTTTAAATTGCGCATCCCATACTAACCAAGGACGTCCGCCAAAATCAAGAGCGACGCTGCACAAACATTCGTCCATGGGTAAACAGTAACCGTAGCGCTCGATGCCACGTTTATTGCCCAATGTTTGTAAAAATGCTTCACCCAAAGCCAAACCTGTATCTTCAATGGTGTGGTGTTCGTCAACGTTCAAATCACCTTTTACCAGAATGGTTAAATCAAAACCACCGTGTTTGCCAATTTGTTCCAGCATGTGGTCAAAAAAGCCAACGCCAGTTTGGATGTTGGTTTTACCCGTACCGTCCAAATTTAAGTCAATTTGAATGTCGGTTTCGTTGGTTTTGCGAACCACTTGGGCACGACGTTCACCTGCAAATAGGTATTCGGCAATGCTGTCCCAATTGGTTGCTTCAAAGGTGGCATCAGAGTTGCCTAACTCATTGGTAATAAGGATTGATTTGCTGCCCAAATTTTTGGCCAATTGCACGTCGGTCAAACGGTCGCCAATTACGTAGCTGCCTGCCAAGTCGTAGCTGCCATCCATGTAGGCGGTAAGCATGCCCGTGCCAGGTTTGCGCGTAGGCAATCCTTCGCTTGCAAATGATTTGTCGATGTGTATAGCGCTAAAAGTAATGCCTTCTCCTTCCAAAATTTCGAGCATCTTGTTTTGTACCGAGTCAAACACCGCTTGTGGGTAGCCTTCGGTGCCCAAACCATCTTGGTTGGTTACCATTACCAATTCAAAATCGAGGTTCTTGGCAATAAAATACAAGTTGCGAATCACGCCAGGTAAGAAAGTCATTTCGTCCAAGTTGTTGACTTGCTCGGTAATGGGTGGTTCTACAATGATGGTGCCGTCACGGTCTATAAACAAGGCTTTTTTCATACCAATTGTTGTAAGGCGGTTAGTAATTGTTTGTTTTCAGAGGGAGTCCCAATGGTAATGCGTAGGCAATTTTGGCACAAGGTAACGCTGTTGCGGTTGCGCACAATGATGCCCTTGTTAACCAGCTGCTGGTAGATGCCATTGGCATCGTTTACTTTTACCAAAACGAAGTTGGCATCGGTAGGATAGATTTTTTCGACTACAGGCAATGCTTGCAATGATTCGATGAGTTTTTTGCGTTCCAATAGCAACGCTTTTACCCATTCTTGCTTTTGGTCAGCTTGCTCAATTTGTTTCGAAACAGCCTCTTGTGTAAGCAAGTTGAGGTTGTAAGGGTATTTTACTTTGTTAAAGAATCCGATAATTTCTTCTGATGCAAATGCCATACCACAGCGCAATGCAGCCATACCCCAAGCTTTCGAGAAGGTTTGTAGTACAATAATTTGTGGGTATGCATCGAGCGATAGCAACCACGATGGTTCTTTCGAAAAATCGATGTATGCTTCGTCAATTACTACAATACCATCAAATCCGTTGAGGATTTTTTCAATTTCTTTACGACAAAGTGAGTTGCCGGTTGGATTGTTGGGCGAGCAAAGGAAAATAACCTTGGTATGCTTGTCGCAAGCTTTCAATACCTTGTCGGCATTGAGGCTAAAATCTTCGTTAAGGTTAACTTGTTTGTATGCAACGTTGTTGATGTCGGCGCACACGCCATACATGCCATAGGTAGGATTGATGGCAACGACGTTGTCAACTTGTGGTTCGCAAAAAATGCGGAAAATGAGGTCGATGGGTTCGTCACTACCAACCCCCAGCATGATTTGTGTGGGGCGTACTTTTTTTAGCGCTGCAATTTTTTCTTTTAATTGCACTTGCAAAGGGTCAGGGTAGCGGTTAAAAGGTTGGTTGTAAGGGTTTTCGTTAGCATCTAAGAAAACCGAAGCCTCGCCAGTAAACTCGTTGCGTGCGCAAGAGTAGGGCGAAAGTGACCAAATGTTAGGACGTATCAGTGATTGTAAAGTTTTCATGGTTGTGTTGTGTTGTTGTCGGTTACCGTTTTTTTGTCCGATACATAAAATTTGAAGCCGATGCTGTTGGGGTTGAAATGTTCGTCAGCTTTGGCAACGCTTTTGATAATCATTTGTGCAAGGAAAGGCTCTTTTGCAATAGAGTCGTTTGCTGCCGATTCGTTGGCGCGTGCTTTTTGTGGAATAATTGCCCATAAGAAATCCTCGCCTTTGATGCCTTTTTGAAACTCATAGTAGCCCTTATAAGGTAAGCTGAATTTGGTAAAAACCTGATCAAAACTATTTAACGAGTTGGCATAAAAAATGATGCTATCTTTAAAATATTCGCGGTCGAGGTTGAGCTGTAAATATTCCAAGTCAAATTCGTAGCCATTCATGTAAAGGCCCAAATACAGCGTGTCGCCTACGGGAACATCTGCGACGCCCTCAGTAAGAATGGTTTGGTTGATGGCAAAAAGGTCAATGCCGATGTTGGGACTGCTTTCGCCTCCACACGATGTGGTGGTGATGCTCATCAAAAGGATGCCGAGAGTAGCCAATAATGTTGTAAACTTCTTTTTCATATATCGTAATAATGATACTGCAAAAGTAATGGAATTTGACGATATGCCCTATCTTTTTAAGTAAAATTATAGTTAGTTTTTGTTTTTCGTGCCGATGTTGTACCTTTGCGAAAGATAAAAAGAAACGACGATGAAACAACACGATATTTCCTCATTGCCATTTATGCCCAAAGCGGTATTTTTTGATATGGACGGCGTTATTTTTGACTCGATGCCTCGCCATGCCAAGGCTTGGAGTCAAGCTATGGCCTTAGAAGGTTTGCCTTTTTCGGAATACGAAGTGTATTTGCAAGAGGGTAGAACTGGCTCTGGGACTGTTACCGATGTGTTTTTGGCACACGGCAGAGGAGTACCATCGCAAGAAGATATGCAACGCATTTATGCCAACAAGAGCCGTATTTTTGACTCGATGGGTGATCCCATCCCCATGCGTGGCATGCACGATGTGCTAGAAAAAGTAAAAAGTTTAGGGTTGGAAATCTATATCATTACGGGATCGGGACAAGCCAGTTTGCTGGATACACTCAATCACTACTATCCCAATACCTTCTACAAAGAAAAAATGGTAACTGCCTACGACGTTAAAAAGGGCAAGCCCGACCCAGAACCTTATTTAATGGGATTAGAAAAAGCGGGTTTGTCGGCGAATGAAGTGGTGGTGGTTGAGAATGCGCCTCTTGGCGTGCGCTCTGCCAAAGGCGCAGGCATTTTTACCATAGCCGTAAATACTGGCATTTTAAAAGACGACGACCTTTGGCAGGCTGGTGCTGATGTGGTATTGCCTGATATGGAGGCGTTGTTGGAATTGCTATAATTAAATGCGATGTAGAGTTTCTGCATCGCATTTTTTTCTGCAACCTATCCTTACCACGGCTGTCGCCTATGCGTACTGATAGGTTGCAGAAAAAATAGTAGGAAGAGACAAGCATTGTTGGGATTTATTGTTTATATTTGCATTTGTAATCGAAGTTAAAATGTTATTTATAGCATTACATACAACTCCTTTTAGTATAGGCACGAGCGTAGCGAGTGCTTACACACACACACACACACACACACACACACAGCGCGCGTGAGGCGTTTTCTGTGATAATATATACTTTGAGCACGTTCTTCCAGAATAAATGGAATGGCGTGCTCTATTTGTTTCTGAGAAATGCAGTATGCCTAAAATAGAAGAAATATTGCATTATGAAGCAGATAAATGGAAACAATATAATTTAAACAATAATAACTAACACTATATGCCTATGAAACTAAAAACTCTTACAACATTTCTTATGTTATTGTTTGCTTCTTTGCTTTTTGCAAATGAGGTGAACTCTTTTGTAGCAGTATCTGCCGATGGCGATAATACAACTTACGCTTTGGCAGAAGTAAATCGTATCAATGTGATTGCCGATGCAAATAGTGCTTCAATGACCATTGTAGACAATGATGGAAATCAGTATGCAGGTTATGTAAAGATTCTTTTTGCTGAGGCTCCAACGGACATTGAAGAACTAGGTTTTACACAAGTCTATGTATTCCCAAATCCAGTGGTAAATACCTTAAATATTCAAGGTGTGGATGAAAACACTCCTCTTGAAGTATATAATTTAACAGGAAAATCTGTTTTAAAAGACAAAGGTACAGAGCTTGATGTAACATATTTAACCCAAGGCACCTATATTCTTCGTATAAATAACCAATACGTAAAATTCATAAAAAAATAAATGCTTATGAAAAAGTTTACTTTACTTTTAACGGCTTTGCTGATATTTTCGTTTTCAGCAATGGCACAACGCAAACTTGTTGTACACAAACTAACTGGTGAAACAGTTGAGTTTATTGCTTCTGAGGTTTCGTATATTGATTTTAATGATGGACCAGAAAATCCTCAAGGATTTGTTGCCAAACCATTTTCTGTATCTGCAACAAAAACAGTTACATTCTCTCCTGGTAATTTGCAGTACCATGCAGCTAATAATGAGTGGCGTTTTGCTCCTAATCAAACAGATTATATAGGTGCTGATAATGCTAATATTAGCCCTTCTTACAATGGTTGGATAGATTTGTTTGGTTGGGGTACAGGTAATAATCCTACTAATGAAAGTACCGATTTTAATAACGATTACCAAACCTTTGTTGATTGGGGTGTAAATAAAATTGGTAATGATGCTCCTAATACATGGCGTACATTAACAAAAGATGAGTGGGATTATATCCTTAATAATCGTACTAATGCTTCCAATCTAAAAGGTGTAGCACAGGTAGATGGTGTGAATGGTCTTGTTCTTCTTCCAGATGGTTGGACTTGCCCAAGTGGGGTAACTTTTAAATCTGGTTTCCATGAAGATGATGGTACAGAATATTATGCAGCTTACCAAACTTTCAGTGCTTCAGATTGGTCTAAGTTAGAATCTTCTGGTGCAGTATTTTTCCCTGCCGCGGGCGGCCGCTTCGGTTCCGATGTCGGCTACGTGCAGTACGTCGGCGGTTGTTGGTCTGCCACTGAGAGCCTCTCGTACGCCCTTTACTTCGACTCAGGCGGGGCGCTCATGAGCAACAACAATCGCCTCATTGGTCTATCTGTCCGCTTAGTTCAGGATTAAATTTAGCAAAGCACGTTAGTGCTACGCTGAATTTGTAGACATAATTCTTTGTCGATTTTGTCCAAGGCGAAAGCTAAGGCAAAATCGAGAAAAAATTTACCTTTTTTATTTTCTCGATTTTGTTCAGAGCGAATGCTAATACAAAATCGAGATTTTTTATACTTTTGCATTGCTAAAACGTCAAAGATTGCTTACTAGCGACGATTGACGTACAACAAGCGACAAATGTTATTCATCTTAATTTATAATCTTTATGAGCAAAAGACTTTCTTTAGGCAACGATTCGTTGCAACAAGTTCAACAACCTTTAGAGGTAATCGAAAATCTTATTTTAAACATTAGGGGTAAGCAAGTGATGCTTGACCGCGACCTAGCGCGTTTGTATGGGGTGGAGACAAAAGTGTTAAATCAGGCGGTAAAACGTAATATAGAGCGTTTTCCTGAACGATTTATGTTTCAACTTACTGATGATGAGTTTTTTAAACTGGTCACAATTTGTGACCGGTTCTCTACTTTAAAGCATTCAACTTCTTATCCGTTTGCGTTTACAGAACATGGTGTAACTATGTTGGCAAGCGTTTTAAGGAGTGAGATAGCTGTGCAAATGAGCATAAAAATTGTAGATGCTTTTGTTGCAATGCGTCATACTTTACTAAATAACAATCAGCTGTTTAATCGGATAGAAAATATAGAGCATCATCAACTATTGATGATAGAAAGGCAAGATAAGACCGAATCGCAAATTGAAACAATCTTTCAAGCTCTTTCAAAATACGAACTCCCTAAAGAAAATGTTTTTTACAATAACCAACTGTTCGATGCGCATGTCCTAATGTCGCAGTTAATTGAATCGGCTCAAAAATGTATTGTTGTTATTGATAATTACGTAGATGCTTCGGTGCTTACCTTGCTAACCAAACGCAAACAAGATGTATCAGCTACGGTTTATACTTACAAAATAAGCGAGCAGTTTTCGCTCGATTTAGAAAAGCATAATGCGCAATATCCCGCAGTTGAGGTGTATGTTAGCAAAAAATCGCACGATCGATTTCTGATTATCGACGATAAGGTTTACCATGTGGGT
>JAZQZN010000003.1:0-73297 GCA_045634045.1 Candidatus Enterocola sp.
AGGCTGCGGTTCGGCAATTCGAATAAATTCGATTGCTCTCATCTTGCACTGACTTTCGGGCTGCGACAAAAATAATTAAGGCTCCATTTGGAGCCTTAATTTATTTTTTAAACGCATCTAATCGTTTCATTACCGCAAACACAAACCAATCGGGTAGGTGTTTGATCATCGGTACAAATAGGTGGTTCAAGAAACCAGGCATGGCCTGTTTCTTTCTTTTAAACATTTTCTTCAGCGCTTTCTTCACCAATTTTTCAGGAGGCATCGACACCGTTAGTGCCACTGCCAATTTGCGCAAGTTGGCAGCCAAACCGTACAAGCCCGTATCAATAGCACCTGGGCAAATAGCGGTTACGCTTACGCCGTAAGGCATCATTTCATACCACATCGAGCGGCTAAAGTTCAGGATATAAGCCTTGCTCGCGTTGTAGCATTGGATGCCAGGCATTGCCATCCATGCACTCATCGAACTCATGTTGAGGATGTAACCTTTGCCACGTTCGCGCATGTCAGCACCAAACAAACGGCAAAGTTGGGTAACGGTTCTAATGTGCAAATGCAACATCAAGTTGATTCTGGCTTCGCTGGTTTTTACCAAGTCGTTGAAGTAGAATACCCCAGCGTTGTTGACCAATACCTCTACGTCGTAACCTCCGTCTTTGCAGAATTGGTGCAATTCAGCGGCTGCGTTTTCGGTCGATAAATCTTGGTAAACGGCAACGGTTTTAACGCCGTATTCGTTGCGTAGTTTTTCAGCTACTTCGTGTATTTCTTTTTCTTGGTTGCTCACCAAGATCAAGTCGTATTTATAGGTCGATGCCAATTGGGTGGCGTATTGCAAGCCGATACCTTGGCTCGCTCCTGTTACTAATGCGTACATAATTTATATCTTGTTACTCAAAGCTTCGCTTTTCGTGAAGTTGCTCACGCTCGGCATAGAAAGTAAACTTTCTATGCTCTCACTTAATCGCAACTTTCTGCTTTCGCAATTTCTTTTTGAATCTTTTTGGGTAGGTTATCTACACAGTGGTGACACTTCATTTCTTTGGTGTACATACGGCCGATGCAGTAGTTGCTGTGCTTGCAACTGCAACGGTAGGTGGCGTCCGATTCTTTCATTTTGTTCACGAAAGCAGGATCGTTGACCAAAGCACGTGCCATTTGCACCATTTCGAAGCCACTGTCTAATACTTCGTCAATTTTTTCGCGGCTCACCAAACCACCTACATAAATAATAGGCATTTTTAGTGCTTCGCGGAATTTCTTCGCATCTTCCAAGAAGTAAGCTTCTTTGAAAGGAACAGTAGGAATCATCCATCTGCCCACCAATGCCAACGCTGCTTTTAACCACCAAAATTTGCACATATCCATGTAGTGTGCCAATGTTTTTAGAGGCATAGCACCACGCATCACAGCCATAGGAGCTTTGCTTACAAAACCAGCACTTAATACAACGGCATGCACGCCAAACTTTTCAATTTCTTTTGCCACAGTGATGCAGTCAGGTAGCTGCAAACCGCTCTTGAAACCGTCGTACATGTTGGTTTTTACCACCACTGCCATGTCGTCTTTGGCAGCTACCATTACTTCGGTCAACACTTCACGCATAAAACGCATGCGGTTGTCGAGCGAACCGCCGTATTCGTCGCGACGTTTGTTGGTATAAGGCGATAGGAATTGAGAAATCAAGTAGCCGTGTCCTGCGTGAATTTCAACGCAGTCGAAACCTGCTTCGCGGCACATATTAACTGCTCTGCCAAAGTCTTTTACCAACTCCTTGATTTCGCTTACTTTCAAACCGCGCACCAAAGTAGGCGAGTACAAGTTGAAACCAGAAGAAGGACCAACAGGCATACAACCACAAGTATAGTAGTGGGTCATGTTGCCGCAGTGTCCCAATTGGATGCTGGCTTTTGCTCCCTCAGCATGGATGGCATCGGTAAGTTTTTTCAAATCAGGAATGATCTCTTCGCGCATCCACAATTGTCCGTCAAACGAAACACCGCTGCGGTTAACAGCGCAGTAGGCAATGGTAGTCATACCGATGCCACCTTTTGCTACGCTGGTGTGGTAGTCGAATAGGTCTTGCGAAGGCTTGTTGCCATAGCACATGTTCTCGAACGCAGCCGAACGAATGGTGCGGTTTCTTAAAGTAATGGGCCCTAATTGATAGGGAGTAAATAGCTTACTCATATGTTAATAAATAAACGGTATAACTCTTTTTAGGCGTTTTTTGTCGAACTCGTCGGCAAACTCCACGCTGTAGCGTTGGTAGATAGAGTTGGCGCGAGGCACAAGGTTAGCGCATGTCCACCATAGGAAGATAGCACCAGCATACGACCAAGTTAAAATGGCAAAGCCAGTCCATTCCAAAATTTCACCGAAATAGTTGGCAGAGGTAACAAATCTGTACATGCCTTTTTTGGGCAAGTAATGTTTGGTGTCGCCTGGTTTGCGCAAGTGACGAATTACGTAGTCCGAGTGTAAGTTGGTGATGTAACCAATAACGAAAATAATGGTACCGATGATGAATTGAGGAGTACTCAACCATTCGGGAGTGTACATATCGGCAGGCGAAAGGTAGAAAATCCAATAGCCTTGCACCGATCCGTTGATGAGGTTAAACACAAAGCCCATCATCATAATGGCAATAGGCATTTTGCTTTTTCCTTTTAGCAGGCAAGGGAAAATAAACGAACGTTGAAAATAGTGTGCCTGAAAAATCAGGAACATTACTAAAGGAGTAATCTCGAAGGTGCGTTCGCTCATCGCCCAAAGGTACAGCATTACAAAGAATACGGGACATTCCATAATCACCCATGCAACTTTGTTGTTGATGGCAGGTCCCCACTTGTCGCTAATCATTTTGCCGTAACCAGCCTCTACAAAATAGAGTGCCACAAATACGACCAAGCCCGTAATGGCCAAGATCAGCAGTAAAAAATTAAATTGTTCTAGACTCATATTGTTTGGACTAATTGGTAAATCGACAAATCGACTAACCGAGAATTATGTTATGAATAAAATTATTCGCATTCGCTCATGATTTTAGGCGGCACCTCGGCAATACCCAATTTTTCAAATTGGGATTCTATCTTCAATCATTTTATAAATCCAAGTGAACTTGTCTTTATAAAATATTTTCGATAGAATTATCCCAAACCAGTTTGGGATATTGCGCTCGGTTTGCACTAAAATTCCCAACACACATTATCCACCCAAAGGGTGTTACCAATCGTACCAATAAACGCACCTTGGTTGCCTGCGGTAAGCATCATAATAACATGCGTAGGGGTGTCGTCGGGGCTTCCCCAACCTTCTTCTATGATGGGCACCACTTTTCCCTTGCTGTTAAGTGCTCGGTAGGGGCCATTCAAATGCATAAAATCTTGGTAGTAATCTGTTTGGGTAATGTCGCCGTAGTGGATTTCGACACGATGCCCATTCACCCATTCGGGTACATCGTGGTCCAACTGTTCGCGTGCAGTACCGATGCGTAGGGCATGGATATTGCCGTCTTCGTCTTCCCAGCGTTTTTGTAGGTACACGAAAAATTCGGCTTTATCTTGTATGCCGTCGATGCGTTTAGAACCCACACCAGGGTATTTCATAACGTAGTTTTCTTGCGAAATGATGCATTTGTAGTCAAGCACCAACGCTTTTGGCTTGCGCGTAAAAGGCATGCCGAAGTTGAGGTTTTTGTAGGGGTCACCAGCCCCCGTAATGGGTTCGAAGGTTTGTCCCAAGAACATGCTACCCGATACCAATACCGAAATATCGATAAAACCCAACACCGTTACATCTTCCATTTTGGTGTCCATGCGAGCGCATCTGCCGTTGCCTCTGGCTTCAGGTTGTACGGTGTTGCTGCCTTTGTGGATGCCAGCTACTTTGGCGTAGGCATTGGACATGGTCCAAATGGTTTTGCTTTTGTAATCGTAAGGTTGGTTGCCTTTGATGTACTCTTCAGGACCTACAGCATACAATAGTTTCGTTCTGCCACCAATGATGCCCGATTCTTTGATCTCGCGGGTTGCCCAGCTTTCAAAGTCACCATAAGGAATGGGTTCTAAAGTTTGCGCATAACTGCTCAATGCCATCCCGATGATGCTCAATAGTATCGTTAGTTTTTTCATAATTCTATGCACAAAAACGATGGCAAAGGTACTAAAAATATCTTAAAACTAGTGTGCTTCCAGCCAATTTGTGCCAATTCCGCAGTCGGCAATCAAAGGAACATTCAGATTAACAGCTTGTTGCATTTCTCGGCAAACCAAATCTTTAACTTTTTCCAATTCGTCGGGATAAACGTTAAAATTGAGCTCATCGTGCACCTGCAAAATCATCTGCGAGCGCAAATTTTCAGCCTTTAATGCCTTGTCGATAGCAATCATTGCCACCTTGATGATGTCGGCAGCGCTGCCTTGGATGGGTGCATTGATGGCGTTGCGTTCTGCAAAACCACGCACAAAACTATTGCCCGACTGCAAATCGGGTAGGTAGCGCTTGCGTCCCCATAGGGTTTGCACAAAACCTTGTTCGCGCGCCTCCACGATGCAGCTGTCCATGTATTGTTTTACCCCAGGATAGGTAGCAAAGTAGCCGTCAATCAACTCTTTGGCTTCCGAACGAGCAATCTGCAGGCGTTCGGCCAGCCCAAACACCGAAATGCCATAAATAATGCCAAAGTTGGCTGTTTTGGCTTTGCGGCGCATGTCGGCAGTTACTTCGCCAATGGGTACCTTGTAAATATTGGCAGCAGTGGCTGCGTGGATGTCTTCACCGCTGTTAAAGGCGGCAATCATGGCAGCGTCGCCGCTCAAATGTGCCATAATGCGTAGCTCAATTTGCGAATAGTCGGCCGAAAAGAACACGCATCCGTCGTCGGGAATAAAACATTTTCTAATCTCCTTGCCCATGGCATCGCGCACTGGGATGTTTTGTAGGTTGGGATTGCTCGAACTTAACCTACCCGTTGCCGTAACCGCCTGGTTGTAGGAAGTATGGATTTTGCCCGTTGCCAGATTGACCAGCTGTGGCAGTGCCTCTACGTAAGTGCTGAGTAATTTTTTGATGCCCCTGTAGTCCAAAATCTTTTCCACCAAAGGATGCTTGCTGCGTAGGCTTTCCAGTACCTCTTCTGAGGTAATGTATTGTCCTGTTTTGGTCTTTTTGGCTTTTTCAACAATTTTGAGGCGGTCGAACAGCACTTCGCCCACTTGTTTGGCAGAGCTGAGGTTGAATTCGGTGCCCGCCAAAGCGTATGCTTCTTGCTCGATGCGTTCCAATTCGCCACGCATGGTTTGAGCCGATGCGTTGAGTGCATTCGAGTCGATACGCACCCCTGCCATTTCCATGTTTGCCAAGGTGTGCACCAGTGGCATTTCCAACTCGTAAAAGAGTTTTTCCATACCAGCCTGTGCCAACTCAACAGCCAATTTTTCTTTCAACTGTAGGGTAATATCGGCATCTTCTGCAGCATATTCTGCCACTTTTTCTACAGCAATTTGGTCGATGCTTTGGGCTTTTTTACCCTTTCCGCCCACCAACTCCTCGTAGGTAATGGTTTGGTAGTTGAGGTAGATTTCTGCCAAGTAATCCATGCCGTGGCGTAGCTCAGGTTGCAATACATAGTGCGCCAACATGGTATCGAACAAAGATCCCTTCACCTCGATGCCCGCTCTGTGCAACACCATAATGTCGAATTTGCAGTTTTGACCAATCTTTTGCGTTTGCTCATTGGCAAATACAGGACGCAGCTGCTCTGCAATGTAGGTAGCATTGGCAGGCGTTACAGGAAGGTAGTAGGCTTCGTGCGCTTTCCACGCAAACGAAATCCCTACCAGGGTGCAGCTAACTGCTTCCAATCCATCGGTTTCGCAGTCGAAGCAGAAGGCAGGTTGTGCCGATAGCTGTGCTACAAACGAGGGTAACTCGCTTTCGCTAATAATTTGGTAGTTGTGTGGAGTATTGGCAATGCTGCGTCTCAACGATAATTCGGTAGTATTCGATTCCTCGATTATTTCCTGTCGGTCATCAACGCGTGGTCGATTCGTCGATTCATCATCTTCTAATCCCGCAAACAAATCCATCATGCCATCATCGTTGGTCTTTTTTTTGTTCTTGGGCGATGCCATTGTGGTCGATTCGTCCTTACTGGCTACTGGGTTATCAAAAGGTGCCCCAGCACCGTATTTATTCAGTAAACTCCTAAACTCCAATTCCGAAAATAGTGCACGTAGGGCAGCAGTATCGGGCTCTTGACACGCCAATGCCTCGGCATCCAACACAATCGGTACATCGGTTTTGATGGTGGCCAAAAACTTCGAAAATTTAATCTGCTCAACATTGTTCTCTATCTTGGTTTTGAGTGCGCCTTTTAGCAAGTGAGTTTGTGAAAGCAAGGCCTCGATGCTGCCAAATTCTTTCAGCAGTTTTACAGCCGTTTTTTCGCCCACACCAGGGCATCCTGGAATATTGTCGCTGCTGTCGCCCATCAAACCCAACAGGTCAATGACTTGCTCCTGACGTTCAAGATCGTATTTTTGCAGCACTTCTGCCACACCCATTACTTCGTAGCCACCATTGTGTCGAGGACGGTACATAAAAATGTGTTCGTCCACCAGCTGGCCATAGTCCTTGTCGGGCGTGAGCATAAACACCTCAAATCCTTGTCCTGCAGCTTGCTTTGCCAACGTACCAATTACGTCATCAGCCTCGTAGCCTTTCACCTCAAACACGGGAATGTTGTAGGCGTTTAGCAAGTCTTTGATTATAGGCACAGCCGTTTTAATGTCTTCGGGCGTTTTTTCGCGTTGTGCTTTATAAGCCTCAAACGCTTCGTGTCTAAAAGTAGGACCCGATGGATCAAAAGCCACCGCAAGGTGGGTAGGTTGTTCGCGTTTTATCACCTCCTCCAAGGTATTGACAAAACCCAACACAGCCGACGTATTCAATCCTTTCGAGTTGATGCGTGGCGCTTTGATAAACGCAAAATATGCCCGATAAATAAGGGCATAAGCATCTAGTAAAAACAATTTTTTCATGGATGTAAAGATAGCAAATGTTTTTCTATATTTGCGAAAAATTGTATCTTTGCTCGGAGGTTTTATAGCATGGCAACAGAAAAACACACACCCAACAAGCATGGAAGCGTAGCAGGCTACATGATTAAGCGCTCCAACTTGGTCAAACTCGTTGTTTTTACGGGTTTGTTTTCGTTGGTGTTTGTGAACCTATACAAACCATTTTCGTCCGACAGGTGGATCGATATTTCTCCCACCCAATACTTTCTTTACTCATGCGTAATCGTGTTCATTGGCATTGCCGTAATTGCCGTGTCGCGCTACTTTATGAGCCTGTTTGTGCGCAAATTTTCGCTCAACAACGTAGAGTATGCCATTTGGGTGTTTTTGGAGCTGGTAATTTTGTCGGGCTTTTACACCCTGTACGTGCTGTGGATTCGTTCCGATTTGCAGTTTTGGTCGCTGGAAGATGCCCTTATTGCCTTTCGCGACATCAACATCAATACCTTTTTGGTGGTGTTTTTTCCCTACCTTATTTCGTGGCTGTATTTTGCCTACGACGACAAAAACCAACGCATTCGCGAACTCGAAAAACGAGGCGTGGTGCGCAACGGTCCTTCGGTGCTGCATTTTGCCGATGAAAAGGGCGGTCAGCGCCTATCGGTAGCCTTCGAAGCAGTCGTTTACATTGAATCGGCCGACAACTACATCGAAATCAACTACCTGCTCAACGATAAGCTCGAAAAATTTATGCTGCGCAACTCCATGAAGCGCATCGAGCTGGAGCTTACAGAAACCGCTATTCAGCGATGCCATCGTTCATACATGGTCAACTACGAACACGTTATTTCCATCCACAAGCAAGGTGATGACTTGTTCTTGGAGTTAGGCGTACAAGGCATCAATCGCATCCCTGTTTCTAAAACTTATGCAAAAAAATCGACCGAAGCATTTACACACTTCGGCCGACGTCAATCTATTTCGCTACACGAGGTTACTTATAGAGGTAACGCTTGATGCTACGTTTTGGAGTTTTTTCGAACTCTTCTTTTACCACTTCTACCTCTGCTACCTGACAGAAACGAGGCAACAAACGGTTTACGTGGGTGCGCATTAGGTTCATTTCTTCCTCTACATTTTTGCCGTCTTTTTCGATGGCTGCGGTATCAGGATAAACCAATGCTACCAATTTTTCGTTGCGGCATACCAATACGCTTTCGATTACGTATGGCATGTTGTTTACCTTGTCTTCAATTTCTTCTGGGTAGATGTTTTGTCCCGATGGGCCCAAAATCATGCTCTTGTTACGACCGCGGATAAATACGTTGCCGTCTTTATCGATGATGCCCAAGTCGCCAGTACGCATCCAACCGTCAGAAGTAAAGATGGCGCTGGTTGCTTCTGGGTTTTTGTAGTAGCCCAATAGCACATGGTCGCCTTTTACCAAAATTTCGCCTACTTGTTTTTGAGGGTCAAGCGAGTCGATGGTAATTTGCATGCGATCTACAGGTTGGCCACAAGAACGTAGTTTGAATTTATCCCATGGAGTGTAAGACAACAAAGGACCACATTCGGTCATACCGTAACCTACACAGTAAGGGAATTTGATTTGTTTCAAGCATTTTTCTACTTCGCGGTTAAGCGCAGCGCCACCAATAATAAGGTATTTAAGCTGACCACCAAAAGCAGCCATCAATTGTTGGTGTACTTTTTTGCGGATAATGGTATTGATACCAGGAATGTGCCACAATACGCGTACCAATGGTTTTTTGATAGCGGGGAAAATTTTGCCTTTAAAGATTTTTTCTACCACCAAAGGTACGGTCAAAATCATGTAAGGATGAACTTCAGAGAAAGCTTTCATCAAAATTTGAGGCGATGGCGCTTTGCCCAAGAAGTTAACGTGGCAACCACCTGCCAATTGATACAAGAATTCAAAGGTCAAACCAAACATGTGTGCCAAAGGCAACATCGATACCATGCTCCAGCCTGCTTGGTTAGGAATTCTGTCTTGGCCAAATTCTACGTTCGAGCTAAGGCTGCGGAAATTCAATACCACACCTTTAGGGTCGCCTGTACTACCCGATGTATAGTTGATAACAGCAGGATCGTCCATGTTATCGGTAGGATAGTTTACGTCGTCTGCTGTGAAACCTTTAGGATAAGCAGTTTGGAATAATTCGTCCCAGTTTTTGAATGCTTTTTCTGCTGCAGCATTTTTAGCGTAGTACAGTTCCGAACCATCTTGGCAAACAATGGCTTCGAGCTGTTTCATGGCTTCCAAGTCAAGGCCTTTAAATACCTGGTCGCCCACCAAGAATAATTTAGCGTCTGAGTGTTTTACCAAATAATGAATGCTTTCTGCATGGAACGCATCGAGGATAGAAACAGCTACAGCGCCATAGCTAATGGTCGATAAAAAGCAAGTTGCCCAGTAAGTACTGTTACGTCCGCAAAGCGCAATTTTATCGCCTTTTTCGATGCCGATGTTTTTAAATAGCACATGCCAGCGAGCAATTTGTTCTGCCAATTGACCGTAGGTGTCGGTTTTTTTCTCGATGTAGTCAGAGATAGCAGGTTCGTTCCAATCGCGTTTGATGGTAGCCTGCATGTAGTCGAATAAGTGTTTTGCCATAATTATTATGTAGTAAAAAAATAAATCCATTACCCCGCAGGGTTCTCCTTATTTGTAACCCTGTGTTAAGGTCGCTTGCGACCGCAACGCAGGGAACCTACGGTCCGCAACGCAGGGAACCTATATCGACCGCAACGCAGGGAAACCATGGTCCGCAACGCAGGGAACCCTGCGTCCGCAACGCGGGGACAATGCAAAGGTACAAACAAATGGGGCGATGGGTGCATATACGTGCGTGTATGGTATAAACCTCCTAAAAAAAACTTGTCGCTGGGGTAAAAAAGCACATTTTGGGGTAGAATGAGGTGATTGTGGGGTAAAAAAGGAAGAAATAGGGAGGAATAAAACCCTTTGTTTGGCGAAAAACGCAAAAATAATTGTATCTTTAACCCATCAAAATACCAATCATTAAACCTATTTATAGTATGGCAACAACATTTAAGTACGAGCCCATGTTTCAGTTGGGCGAAGACAACACCGAGTACTATTTGCTAACCAAAGACTATGTTTCGATGAGCGAATTTGAAGGAAAACCCATCCTTAAAATTGCGCCCGAAGGCTTAACCGCCATGGCCAATGCCGCTTTCCGTGACGTGTCTTTCTTGTTGCGCCGCGAGCACAACGAGCAAGTAGCCAAAATTTTGTCGGACCCTGAAGCATCCGAAAATGACAAGTACGTAGCCCTTACCTTCTTGCGCAACGCAGAGGTGGCAGCCAAAGGCAAATTGCCCCTTTGCCAAGATACCGGTACTGCTATTATCCACGGCGAAAAAGGCCAACAAGTATTTACCGAAGGCGAAGACGAAGAAGCACTTTCATTGGGTGTGTACAAAACCTATACAGAAGAAAACTTGCGCTATTCGCAAAATGCACCTCTTGATATGTACAATGAGGTAAACACCAAATGCAACCTACCTGCACAAATTGATTTGCACGCATCTACTGGCATGGAATACCACTTCTTGTGCGTAACCAAAGGTGGTGGTTCTGCCAATAAAACCTATCTTTTCCAAGAAACCAAAGCGCTTTTGAACCCTGCTACTTTGGTTCCTTTCTTGGTAGAAAAAATGAAAACCCTAGGTACTGCTGCTTGTCCTCCTTACCACATTGCATTCGTTATTGGTGGTACATCGGCAGAAAAAAACTTGCTAACCGTTAAATTGGCATCTACCCACTACTACGACAGCTTGCCTACCACAGGTAGCGAAGGTGGTCGCGCATTCCGCGATGTAGAGTTGGAAAAACAAGTATTGGAAGAAGCCTACAAAGTAGGTTTGGGAGCACAATTTGGTGGCAAATACTTGGCACACGACATCCGCATTGTTCGCTTGCCACGTCACGGTGCATCTTGCCCTGTAGGTATGGGTGTTTCTTGCTCTGCCGACCGCAACATCAAATGTAAAATCAACAAAGACGGTATCTGG
This sequence comes from Candidatus Enterocola sp., assembly GCA_045634045.1. Lineage (GTDB taxonomy): Bacteria > Bacteroidota > Bacteroidia > Bacteroidales > Paludibacteraceae > Enterocola. The sequence continues at coordinate 11,085 of JAZQZN010000003.1, forward strand.
ATCGAAAAATTGGACGACAATCCAAGCCGTTTGATTCCAGAAGAATTGCGCCAAGCTGGCGAGGGCAATGCTGTTCGTATCGACCTTAACCAACCTATGGAAGCCGTATTGGCTGAGTTGGATAAATACCCTGTAGCAACCCGTTTGTCGCTTAATGGTACCATCATCGTTGGACGTGACATTGCACACGCAAAACTAAAAGAACGCCTTGATAACGGCGAAGATCTACCCGAATACATCAAAAACCATCCTATCTACTACGCAGGTCCTGCCAAAACTCCAGCAGGCATGCCATGTGGTTCGATGGGTCCTACCACCGCAGGTCGTATGGACTCGTATGTAGGCCTATTCCAATCCAAAGGCGGTAGCAAAATTATGCTTGCTAAGGGTAACCGTAGCCAACAAGTAACCGACGCTTGTAAACAATACGGCGGCTTCTACTTGGGTTCTATCGGTGGTCCTGCAGCCATCCTTGCTCAAAACAACATCAAGAGCATCGAATGCGTTGAATACCCCGAACTAGGCATGGAAGCAATCTGGAAAATTGAAGTAGAAGATTTCCCTGCGTTTATTTTGGTGGATAATAAAGGCAACGACTTCTTTAAAACGCTTTAAAATCATTTTACCCCGTAGGGGTATGCCTAATATTGTAACCCCGTGTTAAGGTTGTGCAGCAACCGCAACGCGGGGTTATTTGTGCAAAACGCCCAACTAAGGAGTCATAAAAAAAAGGAGAACCAAATGGTTCTCCTCTCTTTATTGTGTTGTGACGTTTAATTAGTCAACGTTCAAAGTAACGCGTTTGAAATCTACAGCGATCAAAGTAGCTGATTGTTGTTTCAAGTAATCTTTTACGCTGATTTTAGCGTCTTTGATGAAGTCTTGTTCCAACAAGGTAGATTCTTTGTAGAATTTGTTCAAGCGACCTTGAGCAATTTTATCCAACATTGCTTCAGGTTTACCTTCTTGACGTGCTTTGTCGCGACCAATTTCCAACTCTTGTTCGATGATGTTAGCAGGAACACTTTCGCGGTTAACAGCGATAGGATTCATAGCTGCAACTTGCATTGCTACTTCGCGAGCGATTTGGTTGTCGATAGCTTCGTTGAAGGTTACGATGGTAGCCAATTTGTTACCGGGGTGGATGTAAGCCACGGTAGCAGCACCTTTTACAAATTCGTAGTAACCCAATTCCATTTTTTCACCAGTAATACCGCTGCGGTCGGTGATAAGGTCTGCGATGCTACGACCGTCAAGTTCGATAGCCAAAAGAGCTTCTTTGCTTTCAGGTTGGTTAGCCATTGCAGCGTTCAAGATGCTTTGGGTTAGTGCAATAAAGTCAGCGTTTTGAGCCACGAAGTCAGTTTCGCATTGTAGTGCTACAACAGCTGCAAAGCCGTCGTTTTGAGCAGCCAATACGCAACCTTCTGCAGCTTGGCGATCGCTACGTTTAGCAGCGATAGCTTGACCTTTTTTGCGGATAATTTCAATTGCTTTGTCAAAATTGCCTTCAGCTTCAGTTAAAGCGTTTTTGCAATCCATCATTCCAGCTCCAGTCATTGTGCGAAGCTTGGAAATATCTGCCATAGTTACTGCCATAGTCTTATGCTTCTTCTTTTTCTGCTTCAGATAAAAATTTCTCTGCTACGTTAGCGTTGATAGCTGCAGCATCGCCACGTTTGATGCGAGTGCGACCACCTTTGCTTGCGTTAGCTTTTTTCTCAGCTGCTTCTTTGTTTTCGCCTTCGCTTTCTTTTTCAAGTTTGCGTTGGTTCAAACCTTCTTGGATAGCGCCACAAACAGTGCTCAAGATGATGTCGATTGATTTAGAAGCGTCGTCGTTACCAGGGATAACGAAGTCGATGTTTCTTGGGTTCGAGTTGGTGTCAACGATAGCGAACACAGGAATACCCAAACGGTTAGCTTCTTTTACTGCAATGTGTTCTTTCATTACGTCAACTACAAACAAAGCAGCAGGCAAACGGGTTAGGTCAGCGATGCTACCCAAGTTCTTTTGTAGTTTTTCGCGTTGACGAGAAATTTGCAATTTTTCGCGTTTCGACAAGTTTTCGAAAGTACCGTCGTTAGCCATTTTGTCGATGCTCGACATTTTTTTCACAGCTTTACGAATGGTAGGGAAGTTGGTCAACATACCACCAGCCCAGCGTTCGGTAACGTAAGGCATACCTACAGAGGTAGCTTTTTCAGCAATAATTTCTTTAGCTTGTTTTTTGGTTGCAACAAACAAGATTTTTTTGCCTTGTTTAGCCAAAGCGCCAAGAGCGTCAGCAGCTTCGTCCAACTTGATTACAGTTTTGTTAAGGTCAATGATGTGGATACCATTGTGCTCCATGAAAATGTAAGGAGCCATAGCAGGATTCCATTTGCGGGTCATGTGTCCGAAGTGTACACCTGCGTCTAATAATTCTTGAAAATTAGTTCTAGCCATAATAATAAGTTTGTTTACATTCTTTTTTTAACCAACCTGTCGGTAGTCTTTGTTGTCGCAACGCTGGGCGTTGCTCCGACAAATCGACTAATCGGTGAACCGACTAATCGGTTTTTAGAATCCGACAGATTTAGATACTAAACAGCTTCCAATAAATAGAGCAAACAGAGATTAACGTTTGCTGAATTGGAATCTTTTGCGTGCTTTTGGACGACCTGGTTTTTTGCGTTCCACTTCGCGTGGGTCGCGGGTCATAAAGCCTTCTGCTTTCAATGCAGGTTTGTCTTCTGGGTTGATTTTAACCAAAGCGCGAGCAATTGCCAAACGCAATGCTTCAGCTTGGCCTTTGTAACCACCACCGCACAAGTTAGCTTTGATGTCGAATTTTTCTTCAACGCCCAATTTTGCCAAAGGTTGTTTTACAATAAATTGAAGAATACCGGTAGGGAAATAAACCGACAAATCTCTTTTATTGATGGTAATAGTACCCTTTCCTGGGGTTACATAAACGCGAGCAATAGCTGCTTTTCTTCTACCAATTGCATTAGTTACTTCCATAGCCGTTATTTAAGAGCGTTGATATCAATAGTTTTAGGATTTTGTGCAGCTTTGTTGTGTTCTGCACCGTCGAACACGTAAACGTTGCTCAAGATTTGTGCACCAAGACGGTTTTTAGGCAACATGCCTTTCAACACTTTTTTGAACAAACGTTCAGAACCCTTAGCTTGCAAACGAGCAGGGGTCAAAACGCGTTGACCACCGGGATAACCGGTATAGCTTAAATACTCACGATCGGTCCATTTGTTACCGGTCATTTTGATTTTGTCTGCGTTGATGATGATTACGTTGTCACCGCAGTCCACGTGAGGAGTAAAGTTTGGTTTGTACTTTCCTCTTGCCAATTTTGCTACTTTTGAGCAAAAACGACCCAAAACTTGGTCTGTTGCATCAACAACAACCCATTCTTTGGTTACGGTTGCCTTGTTGGCAGAAATGGTTTTAAAACTTAAAGTATCCACAATTAATTTTTTTTATTCGTTTTACTTTTGTGCCGACAACTCCCATCGTCTAAAGGCTAAAAAGACGTTTTTCGGTCATTATCAAACACTTACACTAAATAGAATAATAATCGGACTGCAAAGATACAATAAAAAATTGAGACAGAAAAATTCGAGGGCGATTTTTTCTGTCTCAATTTTTAAGTCGAAGGTCGAAGCTTCGACTTTCGACTTTGGACTTTCGACTTATTCTGCTTCCACCCAATCCCCATTGGCTTTAATAAGTTCAATAAGTCTCTCTACGGCTTCGTCTTCGGGAATATTTTTTTCGATGCAGGTTTGTCCTTTGTACAGGCTAATTTTGCCACGACCAGCCCCTACGTAGCCATAGTCGGCATCCGCCATTTCGCCAGGACCATTTACGATGCAGCCCATGATGCCAATTTTAAGGGTATTGAGGTGCGAAGTTTTTGCCTTGATGCGGGCAATAGCACTCTGAATATCGAACAGCGTACGACCGCACGAAGGGCACGAAATGTATTCTGTTTTGCTCATACGCGCACGCGCAGCTTGCAAAATGCTATAGCCCAATGCTTCGGTATCTGCTGCCGAAATGCCTTCTGCCTCGATGCAGATGCCATCGGCCAATCCGTCAATAAAGAAGCTACCCAACTCGGCAGCTGCGGTTAGCTGCAATTCATCAAGCGATAACCCTTTGTATTTTCTGTACACAATAACAGGACTTTGGTTGCCCTCTTGCTGCATCTTGCCAAATAGGTAACGGCCTTGCTCCAAGGGGTTGTCGTGGTCCAAAGTCATCAGCACCACGCCTTCAGGCACTGTTGCGCCCGCTTGCCATACCACGGGCAATGCACCACCGCCAATTTCGCCCACCGCCACGCTTTGTCTGCGGCAGTAGCTTTCGCCATTGAACCAAGCACCATCCAGTGCAGGAAGTTCAGGGGCTTGCAAGGCTTTCTCTGCCAATGCCACCAGCTGTTTTGCCACAGGAATTTCGTTGGCAGGGTCTTCGCTGAGCGACACACGAATGGTATCGCCAATACCTTCTAATAGCAAGGTGCCAATGCCCACTGCCGATTTAATGCGGCCGTCTTCGCCCTCGCCCGCCTCGGTAACGCCCAAGTGGATGGGGAAATTCAAACCTTCAGCATCCATGCGACGCACCATTTGGCGTACAGTATGGATCATAACACGGGTGTTCGATGCCTTTACCGAAATCACCACATTATTAAAAGCTTCTTCCTTGCAGATGCGCAAAAATTCCAAGCAGCTTTCGGTCATACCCTCTGGCGTATCGCCAAACTTATCGAGCATACGCGCACCCAACGAACCGTGGTTCACCCCAATACGAATGGCTGTGCCGTGCTCTTTGCACAAGGCCAAAAACGGAATAAACTTGGCACGAATTTCCTCGTAGGTCGATGCATAGTTACCGGGGTTGATGCGCACTTTTTCGATGTGCAATGCCGCCTCGTTGGCCACGTTGGGGTTAAAATGCACGTCAGCCACCAAAGGGGTACTATAGCCTTTGGCACGAAGTTCCGCCTTAATATTGGCCATGTTAGCCGCCTCTTTTACCCCCTGTGTGGTAAGGCGCACCAATTCGCCACCCGCCTCAATCACCTCCATTGCTTGTGCCACGCAGGCCTCGGTATCGGTGGTAAAGGTGTTCAACATCGATTGTACACGAATGGGATTGCTGCCCCCCATTTGTACGCTACCTATTTGTACGGTTTTGGTTGTTCTTCTGTTCATGGTATGATTGAATGTATTTTGTAAGCTTCGATGCACCGTTGGTGTTCAAGTGGTCGGCATCGTAAAAATCAGCATCGGTAAAGGTACTATCTTTTAGCAAATTTAGGTACGATGCGTTCGAAAATTTTGCAGCCAACCCCTCGCATACCCGTTGTGTGGTGTGCCATTGTGCGCTGTCGAGGGCAGTGTAGTAGGCAGGATGCGTAGGTGTGGTGAGGAGCAAAACCTCGATGCCACGTGCTTGGCAAGTGGCAATGATGTCAGCAAGGCGTGCCTCGTTGGTCGCTTGCACCATTGTGTCGATGGTTCTGCTGTGCGATGCCACCGTGTTGGTCGCCTGCTCCGCAAAATTAGGTTTTTGTAAGCCATATTCGCGCTTGCATCCCCAACCCAAGGAGTCACACGTCACAAAACTCCACTCTTTGCCCAGCATCTTTGCCAATCCCAACCATTTTTCCTTGTTGATGAGTTCCAAGTTAAAAATAGGATGTAGTCCATTGCCCTTGTAGCCCATGTAGATGGTGTAGCCTTTGGCATGCGCCCATCCAGCCCCGTTTTCCAATTCGCCAAAGAGCGAAAAATACGAAACAGGCAACACCACGTAGCGTAGGTGGGGGCATTGGTCTGCCCATTGGTAAAACAAAAAGTGGTCGTATTTGATGCTTTGCGATGGCATGCCCAAGTTGTAGGCAGGCACTTCAAAACAATCGGGTCGGATGCCATAATGCCCGTGCGACGAGCCAAACGAAAGCACCTCTACCTCTTTGCAGAGGCGTTGCATCTGTTCTTGCTTGTAGCGGTAGTCATTGTCGATGCTGCGCAAGCCCCATTCGATGCCGATGAGCAGCACCAAAAAAGGCAGCAAAAAGGTAACGATGGTTTTTAGAACAAATGTACGCATGCTAAAATTGGAAATAAATGAAATTTTGTTCAGGACCCATGTTGATGATGCACAACGTAGCAAGCAGGAAATACAATCCGTAGCGCACCCATCGTTTAGGCAGGTGGGCAGCGCTGAGTCCATGCGGTTGTAGTCGATTGAACCATTCCATCACGAGCAAAATGGTAATCGATAGCCCAATAAACACCCTGTTGGTAATTTCGGGTAGGGTAAACAAGCTACCAGAAGCAATTTTACCCATAATGAGCATTACCTGGTCGATGCTATCAGCCCTAAAAATGATCCAACCCACCACTGCCAATACGAAGGTGAGTGCCATGCACCCGATTTCGTGTAGGGTAGGTAGTCGTTTGCTGATGCTGCCGTCAGCTGCGGTGCTACTTGCCACCACGTTGGTGTACTTGCGGTTTTTACCCATCAAAATAAGGGGTAGAAACAGCAAGGCATGGTAGGCACCCCACAGCAAAAAGGTCCAGTTGGCACCGTGCCAGAAGCCCGACAGCAAGAATATAATAAAGGTATTGCGCACCACTTTCCATTTGGTGGCCGCTTTGGGGTGGCGGCAAGTGGGCGAAATGGTGGGACGTGATCCACCCAACGGAATGTACACGTAATCCCTAAACCAGGTGGTGAGCGATATGTGCCACCTGCGCCAGAATTCAGCGATGTCGCGCGCAAAATAGGGTACATTAAAGTTGCGCATCAAGCGGATGCCAAACAGTTTGCCCAAGCCGATTGCCATGTCGGAGTAGCCCGAAAAATCGCCATAAATCTGGAAGGTAAACAGCACCGCAGCCACTGCCAATGTGCTGCCGCTTTGTGCATCGGCATTGCCAAACACTGCATCCACTACCATGGCGCAGTTGTCGGCTACTACCACCTTTTTAAATAAGCCCCACAGCATTTGGCGCAAGCCATCCACGCTGTCGGCATAGTTAAAGGTGCGTTTGCCTAAAAATTGGGGCAGTAGGTTAGTAGCGCGCTCAATGGGCCCTGCCACCAGCTGCGGAAAGAAGCTCAAAAAGGCAGTAAAAGCCAGCATATCGGTGGTGGGTTGCAATTTGCCACGATACACATCGATGCTGTACGACAGTGCCTGAAAGGTATAAAAACTGATGCCAACAGGCAAGATGAGGTGCAGCAGGTGTTGCTCGGCATCCACACCGAGGCAAGCTGCCAACGAGCTAACAAAAAAGTCGTAGTATTTGTAGATGCCCAAAATCAGCAAATTCACCACCACGTTGCCCAACATCCAAGCTTTTTTTGCCCAAGGTGCTTGGCTTCGACCAATGGCGATGCCGCTCACAAATGAGCAAAAGGTGGTAAAGGCAATGAGCAGCAAAAAACGCACATCCCACCAGCCATAAAACACATAGCTGGCAGCCACTACCAAGGCATTTTGGCAGAGCAGTTGCCATTTGCTGTTTTTCATGGCAGCACCAAATACCCACCAATACAGCACGTAAACGATGGGCAAGAAAATCAGAAATTCGAACGAATTAAAGAGCATCTACCAAGGTGGTTAGTTTCATAGAATTAGAACCCTTGATGAGCAAGGTTTTGCCCGATAGGGGATGCGCTTGCAGCCACTCTTTAAACAATGGGGTTGATGCAAAACGTGTGCCGATACCGGTAGTGGTTTCAAAATTTTTGCCCAATAAGTATGCCTCGGTAATGCCCAATTGCTCCAAGAACGACACTACCTTTTGGTGTTCGGTAGCGCTGTCGTCGCCCAACTCAAACATATCGCCCAAAATCACCGCCTTGTTGTCGGTTTCAATGAGGGCAAAGTTGCGCAAAGCAGCTTCCATACTGGTAGGGTTGGCATTGTAGGCATCCACAATAAGGGTGTTGCGCTCTGTTTTAGTCAGCTGCGAACGGTTGTTTTGTGGAGTATAGGTAGCAAGCGCATCGGCAATATCGGCAGCCGAAACGCCAAAGTAATGGCCCACACAGGCAGCCGAAAGCATGTTGCTTACGTTGTAACTACCAATTAGCTGGCTGTTCACCTGGTAGTTGTTGCCGTCGATGTTTAGGTCGAGGTTGACAAAAGGGGTACAACTTACCACCTTGCCGTTAACGGGCAGGGTAGGGTCGCTGCCGTAGTATATTGGTCGATTCAACGATGCTTTAGCAAGCATTTCTTTTAGGTGTGCATTATCGGCATCAACAAACACCATTTTGCCACGGCTTAGTAGGTTGTGGTAAAGTTCTGCCTTGGTGTTCTTAACGCCCTCAAAGCTACCAAAACCTGCCAAATGAGCCTTGCCCACGTTGGTAATAAGCCCTGCATCGGGCATTACGATGTTGGCTAAAAACTCAATTTCGCCAGGATGATTGGCACCCATTTCTACCACTGCCATATTGTGCTCCTTGGTAAGGCGCAGTAGCGTTAGCGGCACGCCAATGTGGTTGTTAAAATTGCCCAAGGTGTACAGCACGTTGTATTTCTTTGCCAAAACGGCCGATACCAATTCTTTGGTCGTTGTTTTGCCGTTAGTGCCCGTAATGCCCACAATGGGTGTGCCCAATACTTGGCGGTGATGCGCAGCCAATTGTTGCAATGCCACCAAGGTGTCTTCTACGTAGATATACGGTGATTTCCCTATTTGTTTAGTCGTTGAGTCGTTGAGTCGTTTAGACGATTCATCGGAAGTTAACAGGTCCTTTCGAGAGGTAATCACGTACTTGCAACCCATCTCTACGGCTTTTTCGGCAAAGTTGTTGCCATCAAAATTGTCGCCCTTAAGGCACACAAACAAATTGCCCTCTTGGCAGGCACGACTATCGGTGCACACCCCGTTGCATGCCAAATAAGCTTGGTATATAGTTTCGATCATGATTGATGATATTATCGTATAAAACAGCGAATATACACTTTTCCGCTAAAAATTGCGCCATAAAAAAGTGTATTTCTGATAAAACGTAGCAAAAGTGTGAAAAACCATCTGATTTTTCCTGTTTTTTCAAAGGTTTGCTGTGGTTTTTGATAGGAAAGGTGTGAAAAAGTGGTATAAACAGGCAATAAAAAATCAACGGCTGTAACGTTTGGGGTTACAGCCGTTGATGGTATGGTTTTAAGTTGTTATTTACGCTTGTTGCATTCTTTTGCGGTATACCATAACCGCGCCGTAGGCAGCAACCATCATTAGCAAGAAGAACACAGGTGCGTCGAGGGGTTGACCAAGTTCTGGGTTTTCGCAGTTGGCATGACACTCGGCATTTTGTTTGAAACAATCTTGCATACAGGCAGGATCGCCTGCACAGCTTGCAGCGCACTGATCCAATTCGCCTTCGCAGCAGGTTTTACAACTATTTATATCGCTTTGCCAAGAATCTGGATTGCACGAACCATTATAGGCTCCTACGGTTGCTTGGTTTACAAAGCTAGTACCTGTGCTTATTGAATATCCTTTTTCTGCAGTAGCATTACTTACGTATGAATTGTACGATTTACTTGGCAATCCTACAGCCATAGCGCAGGTAGCGCACATTGCCATTATTACAAATAAAATTTGTTTTTTCATATTTATAAATTTCTTCGAAATTTGACTAATTGGCTAATCGGTATCGGTGTTCCAAATTACGATTCACCGATTCACCGATTTATCGATTCATCTATTTATTACTTTAATATTACTTTCTCTGTACGTGTTGTGTTATCGCCAATTACTTGTACAATATATACACCTTGCGATACGGGCAAACTAAGCGAAGCATAATTGCCTGAAACGTTGTATTGCATGGTTCTACCAGTCATATCACTCACATAAATAGTTTGCAATTCAACGCCATTTCCAAGAACATTGATTACACTACCGTCAGCCTCATCTACGTAGATGCTAATCGAGTTGCTTTTTTCTTGTTCTTGTTCAATGTCGGTAGGAACGTCCTCGTCAGGAATAAATTCGGGTTCGGTACTTAAAACGATGTTCAAGAAATACCTGCCTTCGATATTGCCAGCAAGCAACACTTCGGTAGTATGTGCATTGCGAAGCAAGTCAATTTCCTGACCCGTATAAGAATCTACCAAAGTAGCATAGTCGATACCTTCGGCATAAACGCGTTCAAACTTAACGTTCATATCCATTTGCAAACGAATACCCAAAGGAATGGTCAACATCTGGTTACCAGCTGTATAGCGTGTATATTGCTTGTCGTTTGCCATGATGTACAACTCGGGCGAGTCGGCATTGGGCGCAAATACTTTTTCGATATCCGTAGCCGAACCATTAGTTACATCTACCTCGCTATCGTAGTGCAATGCCACGTTGCTAAATCCTTTTTGTGTATTAGCATTGTAAAGGTTAAGCGATAAGGTAGGAACGGTTGCCTCTGCGTCACGCGAGTGGGTATAACCATCGGCCAACATACCATCGGTAATAGTAAGCGATTTTTGCCCTGCACCTGGAGTAAAGATGAAACCGTGCTGAGGTCTTAGTAGAACCGCATTGGCTGTACTGGCTGTAGACATAAAGGTTGCTGCCTCGTAATTATAGAATAGTACGGTACCACCGCTTATTTTCTCTACCAAGCGAGCATCCAAGTTGCATGGATAGGTATTGTTAAGCAATACAGGAGTTCCTGCGGTTAAGTCGCTGTAAGTACGCATAGCACTTTCGTCGGCAAAACGACCATTAAATTCGTACGATACAGGTGCGTTTGGATCAAAGTTGCCACCAAAATAGGGGTTATAATACCTAGCTGGCAATTTAAACTCGCCGTACTCGTCGGGAATATTGATGGCAAATACAGTTCCTGGTAATACACGGGTATATAAATCGGGGAAAGTATTACCCCAAGTTGCATTGCCTCCTGTAATTTCAGCTTGGTGCATATACACTTGTGGCAAATAGTTTTTAAAGAAATGACCCGATAACAAATCGCTAGGCTCTCCATCTTCGTTAAATGGTTGAACAACACCACCCACTAATACCCATTTGCTACGTGGAGCATCCAAGTGGGTAATGGCATTTTCGTAGTGAAGGTTGCCATTTTTGAGGTGCTCGATGCCTTTGATAGCAGCACCAGCCTCTACAATAATGGTTTTAGCAAACAAATCGCTTACAGGATTGTCCGCACCCAAACCAGCCGATACGTGTTCGTTATCTGCCATGTTGCTGCGGTTTTCTTCAAAGTTTGCAGGTATGCGTGGCCATTTTCTACCACCCGCAATTTCTACCGAACCTTTTTCTTCGATGACGGCGGTAAGGTCATTTTCTAACACGTTAACGCACGATAAACGTTGACGTACAATTGCACGTGTTTTATCATCTTCTACTTCGTACTCCCAGTTGTTGCGGTCATCCCAGTCTTCCGAGATACCCACCCAGTAGATTTTGTCAACACCAATGCCTTCTTTCGATTGGTAAGCACCGTAGGTCCAGTCTTTGTTTGTGGTTGGACGTTGGTCTTTTAGGTAACGGTCCGAATACCATTCGTCGTCGGTAAGGGTAATCTTCGTGATGCTAATGTCTGGTTTAACACCATAGTTGAGCGAAGTGTTTTTAATCATGAGCGATGCAGGGCCCGATGCGGTGGTAGCACACACAGCATCCGACACGTCAATAAACTTACCGTTGCTACAACCTCCGAAGTAGAATACCGATGGGTTCTTGCTATTTTTAACGTCGTATTCGCTCCAGAAGTTGTTGGGGCAGAAGTTGTCGCCACTTACGTCTTTACCCAAGAAAGGATTGCTGCTCTTACCAGGACAGTCTAAATCGTAGCTATAGCAGTTGTTGTATTTAAACTGTACGCTATCAACGTTAATGTCTGCTGTTTCGGCAAACGACATAAAGTCGTAGGTAGATTTTGACGTAACATTATTGTTGGCAAAGTAGTACGTGTTGTAGTAGAAACCGATGTTTTTAACAGGGTTCCATTGGGTTACCAAACGCATGGCAGCTGGGTTGCGGTCGCCATCACCTGCCAAAAATTTATTGGTATTCCAGAACACGTTATTCATTACCAACATGTTTTTAACCTCTTGTATCCAAAGCAGCGTTGCGTGGTCGCCACGGAAGTTGTTTTGGATAAACTTGATGTTTTTGCAGTACATCAACTTGAGTGAAGCACCCCATGTAATGGAGTTGGATGTGCCATTGTCAAATACTGATTCAAAATCGTTGTTTTTGAAGGTAATACCGTCGTAGCTCGAAATGTGTGCACCCGTAAAACCGTCCGAACCAATCATACAGTTCTGAATCACAATGTTGGCATTTTCTACATAGCCTTTGGTGTTCAATTCGTTCCACGAAGAACCTTGGGTGGCGTGGTCAATGTCCATTTCGATGGCGTTGTCGCCTTTGGTTTGTACACCTTCTTTGCTAGCATCAGTGTCTGCAGGGTCAGAGAAAATAGCCAAACTGTCCAACACAATGTTTTTCGAGTTACGAATCACAATGTGGTGAATCCATGGTTTTGCTTTGCTATCACCTGCCTTGATGGTAAGCGTGTGGGCTGCGTTGGCACCGCTACGGTTGATGTCTTGCAGCAAGTTGGAGTTATTGGGTTTTACGTTGCCAGCATATTTACCAATGTTGGTAGTACCACGGTAGATGTATGCCGATTCGGTGTTCATGTCGTCGTTGTAGAACTTAACTTTCATGGTAACAGGCTGATTCAAGTTATAGCTATCGCCAACCTTGGTTACGTATTGATAATTGGCATCTGCACTGCTATACGAGTCTTTTAAACGATCGACAGCGCGTTGCAAGTTGCCGTAGGTTAGTGTACAATCGTCTTCGAAATTTTCGCCCAACGAAGCGTCAATGGTATAGGTAATGGGCGAGCCTTTTACAGGACGAGTGCTACAGTCTGCCAAACGGAAGTAGCCTGTTTCAGCACTGAGGTAAATCATGCCACCAATTTTTACGTAGGCTCTATAGCCGTAGGTCTTGCCTTTGCCAAGGATGCTGGTTTTAAGTGAGTAACCTTCGCCACGGTATAGCTGAACGCCGCCTCCTGCCTTCAATTTTGGTGAGGATGCAGTTGGCGTACAACCTTCGGTTGATGTACCTGCGCAATACACAAAACCATATTCGACAATGGCATTACAGTAGGTTTCCGATAGGTAGCCGTACATGGTTACGGTGGCACCATCGGCATCTACAATGGCAGGGTTTGCCAATAATACGGGGGTGGTGGTCACCACGCCGCAATCGCCCGAATATTTCACCAAGCTACCACTGTTGTCCCAATTTGTTACCTTAACACAAGTAGTAGTAGTAGTTAGCGAAAGGGTGGCAGAATAGTTCCATTGTCCATCATCGGCAGGATTGCAACGCAACACCTGAATTTTGGTGTAGTCGTTGAGGTTGAGTAGCTCGTCGATGTAGTAAATGTTGGCATCGCTGCTACATTGAACCATGTCTTTGGTAACCGTACCGTTTTTGGTAGTGGTTAGTGTGGCTTTGAAGATGGCACCTTCTTTTGCCCATTCCGTAAAGCTGCTGAGGTCCAAATAGTAGGTACCATTTACTACGTCTTGCACATCGCCCGAGCAGTCAATAGTTTTTAAACTTGGTGTTGTGTTGCACCAGTCTTTAGACAGGTTATAGATGTAGCGTTTGCCTTTTACCAAGCCTGTGATGTCACTGGTTTTGCAACCATCACCTCCGTTGTTGAAGATAATACTTAGGTTGTCGTAACCAGAAACTGTCCATACGGCATATTCTTCGCCGTTGTACATGCCTGTTTTTTGTTTAGTAGAACCTGCCCAGCCGCCCAATGGGTTTCTGCTGTTATCATTAGAATCCCATGCATAGCAGTGCATACCGATGTAGCTGTCAATGCCCTTGCACCAAATTTCAATGATGTCGCAATCCGTAAAATCGGTTTCTTCGTCGTCATCGTCGTCGTCATCGCCAGAGCCGCCGCAGTCGCCTGAATGAGTTTCCCAACTACCTTCGCTATAATAGGTTGTGCCATTCCATGTGCCATTTGAAGTAGTGCTTGGGACAAACATTGGCTTGTCTCCACATAAATCACCACGGTGAGCAGCTTGCGTATTATGAAAATTATCATAATTACCTTGTTCATCTTTAGTAAATGAGATATAGCCACTATGACCTGATGGATATTCAACTTTATAAATAGCATTATTGCCAGTCCCGCTACATAAAGTCATAGGGAGTGGACCTGCTTTAATGTCTTTAGAACCTGATCCATTTTGTTCATGCCAATATTCACCATTATATAGGTAAACATAAACGCTTGACCAATTTACGGTATTCTTGAAGTAAATGGTAGTTGCGTTGGTATTGCATGCTGGAGTATAGTTTGCGTAATCTTGTTTTGTAAGGTTATAAACGCCATTTGATAATGTAGGGATATAAATATATGCAGTAGCATCATCTCTACTTATATTTATAGCTTTTGTATAATTTTTGTCACCTTGATAAACTAAACGTGTATCTAGGGATTCATTTGCTCCAGATTTACTCCATTGGTCTTTAGCGAATGCTATTTGTGTAGCATCATCCCAATAAGTAACATTATCACATTTAAAAATATTGCCACTTACTTTTGTCATTTGCCAATCACTACGAGAATAGCTTCCATGTCCCATATATAGGTAGATGCTACTTTCAGGCCACTGTGTATTGGTATTATCAAAATAAATTGTAACAGTGGCTGCACCCCACGCACTACCGCTAACGCCTAATAGAACGCAAAGTAAGGCAAGCACTCGTAGGACTTTACTAAAAGCCCCACTCATAATTGTATTGTTATAAAATCTTTTCATATTGTGTATTTTTATTTTATTCTTACTAAGGTTCTATTTTTTGATAATTTCAGGATCGCAATCTTCGGTTACATCCATAAGGATAATGTTGGCAGTAGCCTCGTTGTTGTCAACCGTACCGCACGCATTTTCGCCCGACACCTCGATGGTAGCCTTTACGTTGTATTGTTTGCTGCGCGCAGTGCCGTTGCCACCTGTGCCCCAGTCGGATGGACGAGGAATGCGGATGTTCAACATGTGTCCGCTTTCGCTAATGATGGCGCCGTCGGCATCCAACTCGTCGTGGCTAAGGGTATATTCGTAGCCTTCTGGAGCTTGTACGTTGATGTTGACTCCTTTCCATGGAGTGGTTTCTGCGTTGGCAGGCGATAGGATAAAGATGAGTGCCTGACCAGTTAGTTTGTCTAACTCTTCGGTTAGCTTAGGAATACGGTTGGTTACCCATGTGGTAATGGCACCCTTAGAGCCTTCGTGGGTGGTAGCAGCACCGCAGTTCTCGCCAAATCCATAGTAGCCCATGGCTTTTGAACCAGTACATGAGCTGGTAGCACCACGACCAGTAGCAGTGTTGTCGTTAAATGGTAGCATGGCCTCTTCGCGGTCAATGGCATCGTCCAATTCTTCTGCAAAGGCAGCTACTTTCTTAGAAATGTTGGCAGTGGTGAGCACGCCACCTTCGGCAGTATAGGCCGCCCATTTACTTTTTACCGTACTCACAAAGCATGGGTCGTTTAGCAAACCACCAGTGATGCTGGTGCCGCCGCCTGTAAACCAGAATGGGGCTTTGAAATTGTCGCTATATACTCCGCTGTCTTTAATCAAAAGTCCGTCGGTGCTATGTGCGTTTTTTGCTGAAATATTGGCAGTAACGTTGTTGAAGCTTAGCTCTTGGTCCCAAAGGGGTTGTGCTTCAATTTTGTCGCCGTTGTACACAAATAGGCAGCTTGCACGGTAGGCATCCAAGTTTTTGGTATATTCGTTGATGATGAACCAATCTGCCCAGCTGTTGTAGTCAATGAGTTGACGTACTTTTTCGTATTCTTTGTTGTAGAGCGCAGTTTCAAATTCTTCGAAACGTTCTTGAATAATTTTATAAACACTGGTCCAGTTGCCACCTTCGTCTTCGATGTCTTCTTTTTCGGGGTATTCAATTTCGAAAAGTTGATCGACTTTGGTGTCGTAGGTGGTAATATCTTTTTTACCTGTACGGGTGGTGGCAAAGGTTTTTTGGTCGCCTTCGGTGTTTTCAACGCGGTCAACTTTGTCGGTTTTGTCGAATTTTACAATAAAGCCGTTGTAGTCGGTAATGTTGACACGTTTTTCGTTCATCGTGATTTTGTCCATCAATACGTACACACCTTTGTATTCGTTGTTGATGATGAGCTCTACGTACATGGAGTTAACGCCCCATTTGCCAGTCATTTCTTTGTAGAGGTCAAATACCAAACGGTTACGCATCATAGAGGGGTCTGGGGTAGCTGCATAAAGCACCCAGTCTTTGTCTTTAGCACCGTCAGATAGTCCAAATAGGTTGGCTTTGCCCGTATCTACGTCGCCATCGCTGTTCTTGGTTTTTTCTTTACCTGTTACAAAGGCATACGATTTTTTCTTAAAGTTGAGCGACGACGAACCACGGTAGTTGATGCGTCCTTTGCGGTCGTATTGCAAGGTTCCATTGGGGTTATAGATGCGCACGTCAACCGAAATCTTCTTTTTCATGCCATCGATGTTGGTCGATGGGTAGTTTTGGCCCACAACTGAACATTCGTCAGGAAGCGATTTGCTACCAGTGTTGATCGAAATAACAGGCATGTCAAAGTTGGCAAATGCGTTGATGGCAGGAGCAGTGCCTGTTGTGCCTGTCACTTGTAGGGCATTGGATGTTTGTGTTTCGTTGCTGCCTTCGTAGCTAATCAAACAGCGGTAGTAGCCCACCTTGTCGGCACGCCAGTTGTTACATGCCGCTGTTCCGTTTGTCATGCCTACTGCTTTGTCTGCGTAGTTGGTGGTGCAATTTGCCCAGTCAGATGTGCCATTGGCAGAGAATTGCCATGTGTAGCCCTTAACGGCGGTGGCACCTGCTACGTCAACAATACCATCTTTTTGCACATACATGGGCACAAAGTCGGTGATGATGTTGGTGCAGAGTTTCAAATCGCCCAATTGAATGATTTTAACACCAGCTTCTTGCACCTCTAATGTAACTGGTTTAGAAGTTGCAGTTAATGCTGGACACACTTTGCTAGTTGCAGTTACGGTGTATTCATAATTGCGAGCCTCGCCAATATTTATTGTTGTTGCAGCTGTATAGTCTCCTGCTGATTTACCATCTTTTTTAATTGTATAGTTGAAATCAGGATCATAATTACTAACTGTTAATGTTGTAGGTTTGTTTTGACCTACTGGATTTGGAGAGATTGTAACCACAGGGGTTTGAGGAGCAGGATAAAGTGTTAATGATAATGTAGATGCATCAGAAGCACAACCACCGTCTTCTATTCTTGCATAATATATTTTATTTGAACTAATACTTACAGTAGCAGAAGCAGGAGTATTACATTCTGGGTCAGAATACCACTTAACACCATCTATTCCATTATTATAATCACTTAATGTGATGTTTGTATTTGGACAAACAACACCAGATGCTATAATGCCAGGGGCATCTGGAATCTCATCGCAAGTAGTTTTTACATCTTGCACTGCAGAGTAAGTAAATAGCTCTGAACATGTTTTGGTATTAGCAGATATGCGCACTTGATAATCAGAACCAGCCACTAAGTCTTCAATTGAACATGTTGCATTACCAGAACCCTTTAAGCTTTGATTACATTTTTTTGCATTAGCCCAATCTCCACCCTTCTCAATACACTCAACTACCATACTTTGTAAGTCGCTACCTGTAATGGTTGCTTGAACAGTAATGCCATAGCTATATGGAGTTATTTTAATACTAGATATAGTTGGAGTATAAATATTGACAGTTACATATGAACTATTTGCAGAAGAGCATAAACCATCTTTTAATACAGCATAATATTGTGTTGTAGCGGAGATGCTCACGATAGTTGGGTCTGCCACTTTTGTACCATCTTTTTTATACCATTCTAATGTACCTGCACCGCTATCGGTTCTAGGGAATAGCTCATTTAAGTTAAAAGCAACATTTTTGCATGCAATTTTAGAACTTACAGAGAAAGTAGGAGCCGCTATTGTTGGACAAGGAACTTCTACTTCCTTAGGTTCTGAAGAATAAACCCATGGACTTCCATAAATGTATGTTCTAAACTCGTATGTATTTCCTGCCTTAGGTGTAAATGTATCTGTATCTTCACCATCTACATCGGTTTGTTTTGTAACATAACCACTATTTGAATTTGGGTCATTCTCTGCACACCATTCTTGACCTTTTATTCTCCATTGAAAACCATGATATTGTGTACCACAAGTAGTAAAGTTACCTACTAAACTGATAGTGCCATTTTGGTTTAATGTAGCAGATGTGATAGAGGTTGAAGGGGTGCAAGCTAGTTCCCATTGAGCATAAAGAGTAGCTGCCTCGTTTGCTGTATAAGAAGCACCTGATGCATATGAAGTGCCTGTGCCGTCAGCTTTTGTATTCCAATTTTGGAAGGTGTAACCTGAACGAGTAGGTTCGGTTGTGCTCAGTGTCAAAGCTTTATCATGATTTTTAGTTTGAGAAGAAGGAGCCTCAGAACCGCCATTTGCATTATAAGAAATAGTATATGTAGGTAAAGTTGCCTTTACATATGTTGTATTGGAACTTGTAACGTAATAGATAATTACAGTATATTTAGCAGTACTTGAAGCTAAGGTAAATTTAACGTTATCTCCTGTTACTGATGTGAAATTAGAAATCGAAGAAACACCTGAAGAAGAACTAGTTGAAGTTTTTACCCAGTGCCAGTTGTTTCCATTTTCAACAATACGATACTCGTAGTTTCCTGCTGCAAGTTGAAAAGTTGCTGAAACAGTCCCCGAACCAGACATTGCATTTGCTGTTGTATTCCAGCTATTCATAGTGCCAGCTACATACATTGTAGCCCACACACTACTTGTTCCTACAAGCATCATTAGGGCCATGATAAGCCACCTTGCGCTTAGGCGCGAGGTAAATTGTTTAAAATTGTTTGTAAAATTTTTCATAAATATCGATATTTTGTTTGTTTATTTTGTTCGTGTTTACACGTGTTATTTTCGTTTGGTTTCACCCTCGCTGCGCTTCGGGTGAGGGAGGGGCGCTTTCCTATCCCTGCGTTGCGCTCGCAAGCTCGCTTAACACAGGGTTATTACCAAGGACAACCCCTGCGGGGTAATTAAAAGCTTGCATCGCCCCAACGATACCAAAATTCATTAAAAAGGTCACTTTCGGTTTGTATGTCGTTTTCGAGTAACTCATAAAACGAAAACAATTTGAATGCTGGTTTGGTATCGACTTCTGCTAGGTTGCCAAAATGCCTTATAAAAGGTGCGCTATTTCTTTCTAAACAGGTTATTAGGGCGTAATGCTTTTGCCACGTTTCTGATTGACTGTTATAGTGCGCATCGAACTTATTTTTGTACGCTACTAACTGATTCCTTTTTACGCCATCTATATCGGTTGCATCGTGCAAGCCTGTCAAATACTTGTTTTCTATTAGCAAGGCGTATTTGGTTATCTCGCCCCTTTGCTCTACATCAACCTCTACTCGCAAATCAATATCCTCCCACTGTTTCCAAACTTTTACGTTGCTAAAGATTACATCGTCTGTGTTTTCTATACTCAATAACTTGCCAAGCATAAACCTGCAATGGCTGTATAGAATGGGTTTTTCGTCCTTGCAAATACCATCTGCTCTGCGCAAGCACCACGATATTACATAATCCATCATGCATTCTGCTTTGCCATTTTTCTCGGTCTGATCAACCATCAATTGAGGCATATCCGTTCTGTTGCTTTTCATTGCGTTTGTTTTAGGTATTTACGTCCCATCACTCCCGAAGCATAGTATCTTCTTTCCTATCCCTGCGTTGTGCTCGCAAACTCGCTTAACACAGGGTTATTACTAAGGACAACCCCTGCGGGGTAAGTTCTCGCTCCTAACTCCAAAACCGTCGGTTTCATCGGTGATTTTGGGACGCTACTGCCCATAGATTAACACAGGATCTCTTAACAAGAGAGCATTGATCACATCGCACAAAGAGCTCATAATTAGACAACAAGCCCGTGAGCCTATTGTAGGCGGGGTATTGGCTTTTAATCCGCTGAAAATCAATAATTTAACCGCTCTAAAATCTGCGCATAGTTATAGTCTAATCCGCACAAAGTTACGGACTATCAGTCACTTATGCAAACTTTTATTAAGTTTTTTTATAAATTAGGGTGATTTTTAACGTTAGATTTTTACTGCCTTATGCTGATCGCGTTGGAGTGCTGCCATTAGAGCGGTATTGCTACAAAAAAACCTGCCGTTGTAGGGGCAGGTTGGTATGAGGATTGAGGGGGGGGGAGAAAAGATTATGATTTCTTACATCGTTGCTGCTATTTGCATATTCTTTTTCATATAAGCTACAGCGTCTGCAGAGTTCATGGGCGATTTCTTTAATTCTGCAATTTTCTGTAGTTTTCGCATCACCGCTTCTTGATGAAAGGTATTCAAATATTTCATTGTTCATATTATTTCGTTTTCCTTTCGCAAATATACAATTTTTATTCATCCATCGCAAAGAGAACAATAAAAAACCTGCCACATATTGGGCAGGTTATTGAGTTAATTACGATTTTTTCTTTTTGCTAGGAAAAATACTTATTCCTGTAAATAAACAAACTAGTGCTATATTCAAGTAATTTATGCATCTTTTTTGTTAGCTCTATACATTGCAATTAAAACGCATATTATACCGATTACAGAGATTGCTATTACGTATGCAAATAAATAAATTAGTGCCATATTATGCTCCTTTCTTTTTGTTAGATTTAGATAATAAAACAAGCATTATTCCTAAAAGTGAGGATAATATTGATGCCAATATTCCCATTGTTAATAAAATTTGATTACTCAGGGTCTCAATTTGCATTACAACTACCAACACAATGCCTCCAAATACTAGTTTTGACATGTCTAGCATGTACTCGCCCGATTTTATCAGGACTAATTCTCTTGTTTTCTTGTTCATAAAAGATTGAATTAAATGGTTTGATTTCGCAAAGGTATAGATTATTGATATACTAAGCAAGGTTTGTCGCACAAAAAAACTGCCGTTGGTGCGGCAGGTTTGGTAAAAGGATTATCGCACAAAACTTGGGCACGGATGATTAGACGAATAGGATTACTTGATTTTATAATTTATTTCCGTTACCTTTGTGGCATATTCATCCATTTAATTCTTTACATTATGAACAGAAAACCAAAAGAGCCGTATTTTCAAGGCACAGAGCCTGTTTACGGCAAGGCGGCAAAACGCCTACATCGTCTAATTATGAACCCTCCCAAGGCTACTCCCGAGGAAAAAGAAAGAATGAGACAGAATTGCGAGTATTTTAAAAGTATCTCAACTTGTAAATTGTTATGAATTCATTTCTTCAAAACCGCAGGTTTCGCCAATTAGAAGAGGGCGAAATTATAAAATCGTTCAACTGCGGTGATGCTGAGTTGAACGATTTTATTTTAACCAAAGCTGATCTGTACAAAAAATCATTGCTATCCGTAACGTATATACTTGAAGAAGGCGATGTTACGCTTGCTTACTTTTCGTTGTCAAACGATAGTCTTCGACACGAAAACTTTCGCAACACATCTTCATTTAATCGATTAAATCGTAGAATAAATAACGCGAAGCGAATGCGCGAATATCCAGCCATTAAAATAGGCAGATTTGCGGTGAACAATGATTGCAAACACAGTCGCATGGGCAGTTCTTTATTAGACCATATCAAATTGTCTCTTATCGAAAACCCACAATCTGGTTGCCGTTTTATTACGGTCGATGCCTATAACGATGCGGTGGGTTTCTACCAGCGCAACGGCTTTATGCTGGTCAATGAATTCCAAGCGGACAGGCGCACGCAACCCATGTTTTTTGACTTAGCGCAGCTGCTGTAATCAGCAACAAAACTACAGTAATTTATAGTTGAATTACCACTTCAATTAACACGATTGATGTGGTAATTTTTTTATGTCTTCACATTCTGCATTTTTACGTCTATATCCTACTTATTACCCGTTACTTTTCTACAAAACAAGTAGTGCATTTTAACAAACTCTCTTGTTAAGAGATCCTGTGTTAATCTATGGGCAGTAACGCCCCAAAACCACCGATGAAACCGACGGTTTTGGAGTTAGGAGTGAGAACTTACCCCGCAGGGGTTGTCCTTGGTAATAACCCTGTGTTAAACGAGCTTGCGAGCGCAACGCAGGGATAGGAAAAGGTGGGACTATGCTTCGTGAGTGATGGGACGTAAATACCTAAAACAAACGCAATGAAAAGCAACAGAACGCACATGCCTCAATTGATGGTTGATCAGACCGAGAAAAATGGCAAAGCAGAATGCATGATGGATTATGTAATATCGTGGTGCTTGCGCAGGGCTGATGTTATTTGCAAGGACGAAAAACCCATTCTATACAGCCATTGCCGTTATATGCTTGCCATGCTGTTGGGTCTGCCAGATTATAGCAACCTATTGTTTCGTGATGTAAAAGTATGGAAGCAAAATCAAGAAATTGATTTGTGGGTAGAGTTGAAGGTTGAAGAAGATGGGTTGTTGACAAAGCATGCCATACTAATAGAAAACAAGTATTTGACGGGCTTGCACGATGCAACCGATGTAGATGGTGTAAAAAGGAATCAGTTAGTAGCGTACAAAAATAAGTTCGATGCGCACTTTAACAGTCAATCAGAAACGTGGCAAAAACATTACGCCCTAATAACCTGTTTAGAAAGAAATAGCGCACCTTTTAAAAGACATTTTGGCAACCTAACAGAAGTCGATACCAAACCAGCATTCAAATTGTTTTCGTTTTATGAGTTACTCGAAAACGACATACAAACCGAAAGCGACCTATTCAACGAATTTTGGTACCGTTGGGGCGATGCAAGCTTTTAATTACCCCGCAGGGGTTGTCCTTGGTAATAACCCTGTGTTAAGCGAGCTTGCGAGCGCAACGCAGGGATAGGAAAGCGCCCCTCCCTCACCCGAAGCGCAGCGAGGGTGCAACCAAACGAAAATAACACGTGTAAACACGAAAAAAATAAACAAACAAAATATCGATATTTATGAAAAATTTTACAAACAATTTTAAACAATTTACCTCGCGCCTAAGCGCAAGGTGGCTTATCATGGCCCTAATGATGCTTGTGGGAACAAGTAGTGCGTGGGGAAAAGATTTTTATTTAATTCCTGGGTGTTGGGATACAGATGGTGCTAAATACTCTGTCAATTACTTTGGAGGAACAGGAGTGACTCAAAGTTTTACAGATTTTGCTGAATCTGTTACTATAGGTGAAAAAACATACTATAAAGTAACAGGTGTGCATGATAATGCAACAACAATTATCTGGGTTAGACATAATAGTTCCGCCACAAAACCATCATGGGATAACAAATGGAATCAAACTAATGACATAACTGTAAAAGCTAATTATAATGTTGTTGAAATTACAGGATGGGATCAATCAAACTATAAATATTCGACAAAAGTAACAGAATGCAACGCTGTAACAAAACCTACAATTACCCTAGCTTCTAGTCCTGTAAAATGTGGAGTATATGTTACTGCGGGCTTAATTACTATTGATGGTTATGATGCTAACACATATACTTATACTTTAAACAAGGATGGTAATGCTACAACTATTGTATACAACGATGGTTATGCTATTACCGAAGAAGGTTCATATACAGTTACTGCAGATGTGTCTGAAAATTCTTGTGGAGCTCAAACTTCTGAGCCTCAAGAAGTGACTGTTACTGACAATACACCAACCATTAATAATTTTGCCGTAACGGCTGCTTCTGATAAAGTTTGTAAAGGAAGTTCTGTAAAACTTACTGCAACTTATGTTAATGGCGCTACTTATGCTTGGTACAAAGGCGATTCTGCAACACCTATAAGTAGTGCTACTGAATATATCTATTCTCCAATAATCACAGAGAATTCAACATTTAAAGTGGTAGTAACTAAAACCAATAATGGATGTCCTGCAACAGCAGAAGCTACAAGCACAATTCAAGTAATAGAGCCTGCTGCCGCTCCAACTCTTAACCCAACTAGCGCGACTGTTTGTGGTGGCGAAGCGTTTGAACTTCCAAATATAGACGGAGTTACATGGAGTTTGGACGATGAAACTACAATAGTTAACCAACCTGGTATTGCAAATAATACAGATGCAGCTATTATTAAAACATTCCAGGCCGTGAAAGAAGTTGACGGTTGCCCTTCTGCACCTGCAGACTATAAGGTTACCGTTAACCCAACTCCTGTTATTACTGGCGAAAGCGTAGCTCAACCAGGCAAGACAAATGCTATCACATTAAAATTACAAGGAACACTTGAAGCAACTTGGAAAATTAGTGGTGGCGATATTGATAAAGCACAAGGAAATAGCATTCAATTCTCTGCAGAAACAAACGACATCTACACTATTACCGCAACTACCGAAGAGGACTGTTTTGCTACTCATGTAGTTACTGTAGCAGATGCATTCTACATTTGGGTACGTAATGCGAAAGAAAGTGATACTGCATATGGTCAGTTTTACTATCCTAACGAGAACTCAGAAGCAGTTCGTGGTGGTGAGATGTTCTATGCAGAATGTGATAACCTTCCTACAAATGGAAATACTCTACTAGATACACACTATAAAAATTATAACAAAGGTGGGCGCAAAGCTGATTTAGTAAAAGACGACTGCGACGGATACATATGGTATGGTTTTAAAGCTAGTGCAGACGTAATAGCAGGTACTAAATATTTCTATGTTCATGCTACAAATGACCTAAGTGATGGTGGCTACTATACCCACTCAAAACCACTAAAGAGCGCCTTATCTGGTGATGTATATTATACACTAGGAACTACTGGAGATAGTTATAGTGGTTGGAATCTATCAACTGCTTCTGCTCCTTACGCAGGTCCTAAGGTTCACGCTTCTGGTGATGCTAAATTCAATGCAAACAACTTTGCAGATTTCGTTTCACTATACGTAACAGACTGTTCAGGTAATGAAGTTATAGGTTATCAATGGAGTTATACAGCACCAACATGTACTTATATTGGTAAGGAAACTGTAACTATGAGTGCTTCTACTTCAAACAATATACGTGTACGTGAAGCTGGAGATTACACTTGTACTGTAACATACAAAGATGGTAATACAGCAACATCTCCAGCGTTAACAGTTTCTATAGGTGCAACCAACACACCAGCACTAGCAGAATTCACATCAAACCTACCAATTATTATGGTTAACACCAATGGCGAAGGTTTCCCAGATTGTACAGGTTTGAGCGGTCAAACTGCATCAAAAAATGCTTCTACATTGAAGGCTAAACGTTCTGTTGACGTAATTATCAAAGATGGCAACAACATTATTTACGACCGCAAAGCTCGTATGAACTATCGTGGTTCTTCTTCTCTAAACTTTGTGAAGAAATCTTACGCATTCTGCCCTGGTGAAGCAGATTGCGTGGAAGATAAGGGACGTCAAGACTACGTTAAAACAGCTAAATTGAATATGTTAGGTTTAGGCGAGGCTTATGATAAAGATTGGGTTCTTTACGCAGCTGCAGCAGACCCTTCACTTATGCGTAACCGTCTTGTATTTGATTCATACACTGCTATGACTGGTGAATGGGGTGTACAAAGCCGTTATGTTGAACTTATTGTAGACGGCGAATACAAAGGTGTTTACGTGTTTATGGATAAAATAACCATGAACGATAATCGCGTAAAGGTAAACAAAAATACAGGATTTATTGTAAAATTTGATAAGACAGATAAGGAAGACCGTATAGGTGGTTATAACGGTGTGTATGGAGATGAAAAAACTTTTGCTACCGATTTAACAGGACGCAAGGACATTAGTACATACGATACATCAGTAGACCAACTATTCGAAATTGAATATCCAGAGAAAGACGATTATCCAACTGGTTGGGGTAATAGAACTACCGCAATTAAGAACATGTTCAATAACTTCGAGAATGCACTTAAAGATGGTGATTTTACTACCGTTCAACAATACATTGACTACACATCTTGGGCAGATTGGTTTATTATAAACGAATATACCAAAAACGTAGATGCCTACAGAGCAAGTTGTATCTTCGTTTATACAGGCGAAGCAGGTGCTAAAATTGAGGCTCGTCCACTTTGGGACCAAGAGTTGAGTTTTAACAATACAGCAACAACAGTGGGTAATGGTAAAGCATGTAATAGCACCTCAGGATTACTAGTTGAACATGACGAGGTTTATAAAGATGGTTTCCCTGCTCCATTCTGGTTTACTGGTAATTATTCTACTTCAAATGGTCAGTTTACTAAAGACAAATACAAAGGACTACTTGACGACCCTTGCTTCGTACAAGTAGTAAAAGAACGTTGGGAAACTCACAAAGCAGGTGCATTGAGCGAAGCTTCACTACAAGATCGTATCACTGAGTACTACAATGATTTAGCAGATTATGACGAATCAACTAAGACATACGCACAAACAAGTGCTAAAACTCGTGAGGAGGCGTTCTGGACTAATAAAAGTCGTGGTGCTTGCGATTGTAGTTATGATACAACAAATGATACTGCAACTGGTTATTCTAATGTAACCATGGATGATTCTAAAGGAACTATGGACACATGGGTACTAGATGCTCAACGTAGAGCAGGCTTATCAACAGCATTGAGCGGTTTAACTGGTACTACAATGAATATTCAAATTATTCCATCTTCTCAAGAAACAACACCATGGGAAGCAGCTACAATTACTATTAACAAATCTGAAGGTTATGACTATACTTTAGAAAATGATTTAGAGGCGGTTAGTGGTGTAGTAGTACAAAAAAATGGTCAAAGCATAACATATCGCATACCTCGTCCTGCAAGCTGGGGTACTGGAGATGGCAATGATGGTCGTGAGGATGTTACCTATACCATAACTGCTACCCTAAACGTAGCAGACGGAACTATGGTTTGTGGTACTACAACAGCTCCAAGTTCAACTGCTACCATTATCCTTCAAGACGAAAAAGATGAGAATTGTCCTCAATAAATTTAGAACCTTAGTAAGAATAAAATAAAAATACACGATATGAAAAGATTTTATAACAATACATTAATAAGTGGGGCTTTCAGTAAAGCCCTACGAGTTATAGCCTTACTTTGCGTTCTATTGGGCGTAAGCAGTAGTGCGTGGGGGGTAACATATTATATTGATGCAAGTTGTATATCAGGTGTACAACAAATTAGTTGGTTACAATATCAAAATGGTGGTGGAGATCTTATTTCTCAAAATACAAATTTTGATGGAAAAACTGCATTTCAGTTTACTGCTGATGCGGGTAAAACATTAAAATTACAACTTAAGATTGTGTCTGGGAATAGCACAACCTACCCAAATGAATATGACATTAATTTAACAGGGAATAATAACTGTATTGAGTTAGAATTAAACAACGGCCAATTAAGTTATACACAAAAAGTATATAGTAGCTTAAAATGTGCTGGAGCTTGTACTCCTTCTGCTACCATAACAGGTGCTTCTTTATCTGCAGATAAAAAAACTATTACTTTATCGGGTAGTTTGACCACCGTTTGTAGTGCCACAGACACATATTATGGTTGGCAATATTGTACAGACGGCAAATCTTGGTCTGAATCTAATTACGTAGCAGGGGCACCTAATAACGCACATCATTCCCCTACGCCAGTTAACGATTACAGCAATACATGGGCAGGTCCTTCAGGTGGTCTAGTTCCTGGTACAACCTATTATTTTAGAGCCTATGCATATGTAGATGGCACATTCTATTCAGATAACAATACCCGTTCAGTTACTATCCCATCTTCTGGTAGTGGCGATGTAAATTGTAGCAATATAGTTTATTTGGATCCTAATAATATTTGGAATAAAGATGGTGCTTGGTTTGCAGCACGTTTTTGGAATGATGCAGGAGATAAGTGGGTAGAGATGAAAGCAACATCTTGCGGAAACATTTACTATGCTGAAATTCCTGATGGATATGTTAAAGTTATCTTTGTGAGAATGAATCCAAACAATTCTCTTGCTGATGGATGGAATGGGAGATGGAACCAAACAGTTGATTTGACAGTTGATAATCAACTTTTTACTATTACAGGGGGACAAGACAACTCATATACAGGTTCATGGGGGACAACAGATTGTACCGAAGGTTGTACTCAGACAGATGTTGCAACCAACGTGCTACTTTCTCGCGAAGCCATTGTAAACAAATCCGTTAAAACCGCACAACTTTTTGGTTACCTAAAAGCTACAAATTGTAATAGATATACCATTTATGGTTTCTACTATTGCATGGTAAACGATGGTGAAGCTCCTTGTATCCCATCTACTAGTAGCGATAGCTTAGCGGTTAGTAGCACTGAACAATTGCCACGTGGCAAAGAATTTACTGCAACAGCAAAAGATTTACAAGACGGCAAGACCTACTACTATCGTGCTTACGCAACGAGTGATAAGGGTACAATCTTATCAGAAGAAATTCGCTCATTTAGCACCGACCCTTGTATCCCTCAATACGGTGGTTTGTCTGATAAATACAATGGTAAACCTATTGTATATACCATCAATGCCGACCCTGCATTTGCAGCAAACGACTGTAAATTGCACTTTAACTCATTGCAAGCTGCTATCGACCACCTAAAAGCAACCCATACAAGAGATGATGACTTTAAGTATGTAACTTTGAGTAATGGTTCTTATAATTTGAATCAACCAGTAGAAATGCGAGTAGTTTACTACGATGATACCCCAGATGATAATACTAAAACTTATATCTATAGAGGTAAAGAGATAGGTGTAAACGAATCTTTTGTCTATGCTGGTGACGACAAACCTGCAAATGCCAATCTGATTCAGGATTTTAATAAATCAGGAGCAGATGCCAAAAATACACTATCTATTAAAGCAGGTAGCGATAAAGCAAAACCTTGGGTTCACCACATTGTAATACGTAATAGTAAGAACATACTATTAGACTCTCTATGTATTTATTCTGATCCAAAAGATTATGATGCAACAAAAGATGGTAATCAACTAAAAAGTGATAACGCTTTAGAAATAGACATCAATACAACCAAATGGAATATGGTTGAAGTGCAAAGCGATTGCAATTCGTATACAAGATCAGATAATGATGGTACCTTTACATTTACCAACATGTGCGATGCTAATATTGTGATACAAAACTGTATGATTGGTTCTGCTGGTTTTACAGGATTGCACCTATCTGCATACGATGGTATTACCTTTAAAAACAATGAATTTGAAGCCATATTTAGTGCTCAAGCAGATAATGTGAAGCATAGAAATATGATTAATTATGGTGCTTCAGCTAAATTTATTGCATGTAAAAACATTAAGTTTATTCAAAATAACTTCCGTGGCTCGCACCCTACACTAATGTGGTTGCAAGAGTGTCAGAATGTACTTATTATGAATAATGTATTCTGGTACACCAATGAATTAGACAAGAAAAATGGATCTGATGCCAATGCGGATACACCTGACAATGCTGCATTGCGACTTGTACACCAATTTGGTGCAAAAGATAGTGTAGAAAACGTTGCTGCTTATTATAATACATTCTATGTAGCAGAAACCGATGTAAAAGATAAGTACAACTTCTTGTATTTTTCTAATACAGTTAATAATAATAGTTCATCGAATGGGAAATTTAAAATTAGTACTATTTATTTCAAATATAACAATTGTTATAGCTACGATTCTGGAGTTCCAGGAAGATCTAATAGTAATAAGACTATTAAGGATAATACTAGAGAAACCAGTGCCACAATTAACGAACCTTTCTTAGGTAAGGACGTAGCGACAGACAATTTCTGTCCTAACAACTTCTGGAGTCAATATGACGAGGATAAAGGAAACGAGACTTCTGCCTTTGCATTTGGCTGTACAGATAATGAATTTATAAACGTTAAAAGCCAAGTATGTTCTACTACAGCATCTGGTCCAGCTTCATTAATAGTAAAAAGTAAAGGTATGGACTATGGTGATAAACCTGATATTAGCACAACTGGTATTACACTAGAACCTAATGAACAATATGCAGACCGCTATATAATAGGTGCACGTCCTGCAAATGGTGAAAAATGGACTTATGGTGCTTACCAAAGCAAAGGTAATATTGATACCAAAGTTATCTATTGGGTTGGTGTTTCTAGTGATTGGGATGACCGCAACAACTGGGAATATGAAACAGAGGTTGATGGTAAAATGGTTCGTCAACGTGTATCTTGTGTAAACAACTTATCTGAAGATTTGAAAGTCGTTGTAGAAGAAATTGGTACAGTAGAAATAGAAGACGGTAGAAAATGGCCACAAATTCCTGCAAGCTTTACAGAAAATAGAACCAATAGCGAATACGATGAACACGTATCAGCTGGTTTAGGTACAGGAAACACTCCAACTAAATTTGCTAGCACTATCGAACTAGAATACGGTGCCGGTATTAAGGGCGTAGAAAACCTAAGAGAAGCAGATGGTACCTTACGTTACGACCGCGCTATTACTCACTTTGATGCACCTCGCGATAAGTGGTTGCTAGTAGGTACTGTAGTTAAACCTTTTGAGGACGAAAAAACTGGCACAACCCGTAACATTATATCGCGCGACTACTACATGGATTTCTTGCCACAAGTGTATATGCGCCAAACCGTAGTTGACGGAGACCAGATTTCTTGGACCAAAACATTCCCCAATTTGGATACCGAAGTACTATCAACTACCGTGTTTGCTATTAATGCAGTAAATAAATACGGTCCTTCGTTCCAAGAAGCAGTAGACTACAATGTGGCTAATGGCACTAACTACGATGGCACCGCTCCAATTCCTTATACATTTACTGGACGTTTTGCGGTAGAAGAAGAGCGAGATGATGCCGAAGAATTGTATGCATTTACTATAGAAAATGGTAAAAACTTACTAAACAACAACTATCCATGTAACTTAGATGCAAAAGCATTAGAAGAAAAATATGGTGCTGTTAATGTCTACGACTATGTAAATGGAGCATTTGTAAGTACTACTGCAAATTCAGTAGATGGTAATGTTTACATCAAAGCGCAAAATGGTTTTGTGTTTACTCCTAAAAATGGTCAATTAAAAATAGAGCCAAGTTTCTTGGTAGAAGGTTCTACTCGTACCCGTTCTGTAGAACGCGAGTTGCCTACCTTCTCGTTAAATGTAGATAATGCCAATACTACCCAACCTGGTGCAAGTAATGTGGTAATTAGATACGACCAAGAGCAAGAAGCCTTCTTTGAGGCGCCACTTAACACACCTAAGGTATTTACCAAGAACCTATACACTCCAGAGGTGTACATCATTAACAACGATGCATTCTACTCTCGTTTGTATGTAGGTAATGGTGTTACACAAGTACCACTTGGACTTCGTTTACTAAGAGCCATGAACGTAACCTTCCAAAAAGTGTACAACGAACAATTTACCACCATGATATTGGTAGATACTAAGACTGGAAAAGAATACGACTTGTTAGCAAGAGATTACACCACCGAAAAGTTAGCTAAGGATACAATCGATGCTCGTTTCTACTTGAAGTTTGCTGTTGAAGAACAAGACGATTTCCAAGAGGATGACGACTTTGTAACGGATATTACCGATGTAACGGATGCTTCTATCAACATTTATGCTGTTGACCAACAAATCATCAAGGTAATTGCAAATGATGTTGAACTACAAACCATTTATGTGAATGATATGACAGGACGCATGACGCGCTACGATGCAAGTGGCTCGTATGCAGAATTGAAATTGCCTGTTGCACAAGGTGTTTACTTAGTACATGTAATTGGTGATAAAGCAACAAGAACAGAAAAGGTGATTGTAAAATAAATGGTTATACGGTGATGCGGTGATTTGGTGAGTTTAGCTTCAGTTCACCGAATAACCAAATCACCAAATAACCAAAATTTCGAAGAAATTTTAGATATGAAAAAACAAATTTTATTAGTGTTGATGATAATGTGCGCAACTTGCGCCATGGCAGTGAGTTTGCCCTCTAACTCATATAATAGTTATGCGGGTACGGTAGCTAGCAGCGATGGTTATACCCTTGGACGTGGAACTACATTTGTAAACCGAGCTACCGTAGGAGCTTATACTGGAGAGTGTGGTAGTTTAGAAGATGATTGGGCAGGTGATTCCGATTTGTGCGCTACAGAATGTTGTGATGTAAGCTATCCAAGTAGCGACCAAAGCGAAGCCAACTTAGCAGCTCGTCGTGCTTGCTACTTGGCATGTGGTTTGCCTTTGGGTGAAACTCCCCTCGACGCCCCTGTTTACTGCCTAATGCTTATGGTTGCTGCCTACGGTGCGGTTGTTGTGTATCGCCGCAAAACAGCCTCTGTATAACTTTCATAATAACCATTTTTAGTGTGGTAAATCAAGCCCCTGTCAGTACAAACTGACAGGGGCTTGATGTGTTGTTATAGTATATCCATTCGCTTAAAGGATGCATGAGGGCAGCGGAGAAGCTGATTTTATACTTTTTTTAGCAAACGTATGCAATTATCGGAAAAAAATGCGTACATTTGGGCAGTTACTTTGTAAAATCTTAAAAATCAATAGTATGAAGTCATTTCTACGCTTCTCTTCTGTTTTGTCCGCCTCGTCGGTAAAACGTTTTATCTTTTTGTTTTTCACCTTATTTGCTTTAAGCATTCCAACGTGGGGTGCAAATATTACAGCTGGCGCTAAAATTTATCTTGACATTTCTGGACATGCCAAAATGCAAGAAAGTGTAAAAGATGGCAAAAAGTTGCAAGTAATGGCAGGACATAGCACTTACTCTATTTGTTATGAAATGAAGCAAGAAGGTACTTGTTCTAACCTATATGTGGTAACCATGCCTAAATGGGACGGATGTACACAACTTGCCTTTATTACAGCAGATGCTATTTGGGGTGGAGAAGGAAATGGAAGTAGTTCCTCTCCACAAAATCGTAGTCAATGGGGATTAACAAGTTCTGGTTATGTTGGAAGTGCATCTATTAGTACTATGGGTTCTACCGCTAAGCATCTTTATAAGACAACTGCAACAGGTTCTAACGCAACTGGAACATTAACGCGAGTAAGTGAATCCTTTTCTACAACCTCATACAAGGTAACCACTTCTGCAACTAATGGTAGCATAACAGTTAAAAACGCTTGCGGAACAGCAATAACATCAGGGTCCTCTGTTACCTATTCAACAATCATTCAAGTTAGCACCGAAGCAGCTGCAGGTTACGAACTAGAAAGCGTAAAAATTGGTAGCACTACCTACACTGCTGATCAGTTTACACCAGGGCAAGAATATACCGTTACCGCGGCAACTACCATTTCGGCTACGTTTAAGGCAACGAGCTGTACAGAGGCTCCTACTGTAACAAATGGAACCACATCTCCAACCTCAACAGAAACTAACATTACCGCATACGGAAAGGTAACTGCTTTGGGTACAAACTGTACCTTGTCTGAAACTGGGGTTAAATTGTATAGCGATGCCAACTGCACAACTGAGGTGGCTACCATTAGCTCTTCGCCTACAAGTAGTTTAAATACCGAATACAGCGTAGAATTTACCGACCTATCGCCTAGTACCAAATACTATGCTAAGGCCTATGCTATAACGACCAGTGGAATAACGGGCAATGCTAGCGATGCCATAGAAATTAGAACTGCCGACCCCTGTTTAGCGACTGGCAAAACCATCTACCTAAAACCAAATGACAATTGGAAGCAAGCAGGCGCATACTTTGCGGCTTATTTCTTTATTGGCGATTCAAATACATGGGTAAAACTAACTCCTGTAGCAACAGATCCAACTGTTTATGAATGTATTGTGCCAGAAGGAGGATATAATACGCTTATTTTTACACGAATGAACCCTGATAAAGAAGGGCTAAATTGGGATAATAAATGGGCGCAAACTGCCGATCTAAGTGGCAACTGTGATGCTAATTTGTTTACTATTCCAAATGGTGACTGGGAAGGTTCTGCTGATGCGGGCAACTGGACGCAATATACACCTCCTGTTTGCGACGAAACCAACCCCTGCATAGTGCCTGGTAGCACCTTTTATTTGCAACCCAACGCTAATTGGAAAGCAGATGGCGCTCGTTTTGCAGCCTATTTCTTTAATAACTGCGAAAACACCTGGGTAAGCCTAACCGATGCAAATAAAGACGGCATTTACGAGTGCACCGTGCCAGAGGGCAAATGGATGAATTTAATTTTCTGTCGCATGAATGGCACTAAAGCCGAAAATAACTGGGATAATGCATGGAACCAAACTGCAAACTTAAATGCATCGTGTGGATACGACTTGTTTGTGATGCCAGAAACTGTTTGGAACGGTGCAGACGATAGCAACTGGACTTATCAAATTCCAGATGTTCAAGGCGCTTACATTGCGGCTACTCGAAACATCACCACGGTTTGCACCAACGACCTTTCGCGTTTTGCCTCGCTTTATGTTCACCAAACAGGCGAGGAAGATGCCGAAAACGAGGGCTACGAGGTGGATGCATACCAATGGAAATACAGCACCAATGGTACATCGTGGAGTAACTACACTCCCGATGCCGCAACAGAATACGGCGTAAAAGGCAAAAACAACAACATTCGTACCTACCAAACGGGTTACTATCGTTGCGATATTACCTTGAGCAATGGCTCAGACACCAAGGTATTGCAATCGAACGTAATTGAGTTAACACAGGCTGCCAATTGTGGTGCAAGTATTACCGATAAGGGAGATGATTTCCCTGTTTTCTACATTACTACTACTCAAAACTTCCCCACCTGTAGCAAAGATTACAACAGCCAATGTGGCGAAGATATGAAAGCCAAACGCACTGTTGATGTTAAGATGTATAATAAAGGTGCTTTGTGCTACGACCGCAAAGCGCGCATGAACATCAGGGGTTCGTCGAGCTTGAACTTTGATAAAAAATCGTACGCATTTGTAGGCGGTAAAGCCGATGCCAAAGTGGGCGGCGATGTTAAAACCGACAAACTTGGCTTCTTTGGACTGCCCGAACACAAAGATTGGGTGCTTTATGCGGCCTACGCCGATGCCAGCATGTTGCGTAATGTAATGGCCATGAAAGCCTACGCTACCATGACGGGTATGTGGAGTTGCCACACCCAACATGTAAAAGTGTACATGGACGGTAAATTTGCTGGGGTGTACGTATTTATGGAAAAACCTACCTACGGCAAAGGCCGTGTAATGGTAGACGAAAATAACGGTTACCTATTTGGCTTTGATAAAACATCGGTTGACGACCGTTTCGAAAGCCAAGACAACAGCATCGATGCTAAAAAATCTACCTTCTTGAGTATGTACTCGGGTAGAAACGATATAGAAAGTTACGGTACACAATTTGACCAACGCTTTGAAATTGAATACCCCGAGCGTGAAAAAGTAGCGTTCGATGACGACGAAAACTTGGTGAACGAACAAGCTTGGACCGACAA
Source organism: Candidatus Enterocola sp. (assembly GCA_045634045.1). Taxonomy (GTDB): domain Bacteria; phylum Bacteroidota; class Bacteroidia; order Bacteroidales; family Paludibacteraceae; genus Enterocola. Next base: position 46,718 of record JAZQZN010000003.1, read on the forward strand.
GGTAAACAAACTAAAAGCACGTATCAACGAATTTGAAGAGGCGCTATCGACAAAAGCTTACGGCCAAGTGCGTACCCTTATTGATTACCAAACATGGGCAGACTGGTTCATCCTTAACGAGTTCTGCAAAAACTTGGACGGTTTCCGTGCTTCTAACTGGTTTATTATTGAAAACGAAGGGGCAACCATCAAGGCATCGCCCATTTGGGACTTTGAACTATCGTTTGCCAACAAGGCATCTCAATCTACCATGGGCGAAAGCCCAGATGGTTGGTTGCACGAACATGAAGATATGCACACCGACGGATTCCCTATTCCATTCTGGTTCAACGGTATTGGTGCTACCAATGCCAATACAGGCGACAAAGATGGCGGTTGGACCATTAACCAAAGCGTTGACTTTGGTGGTTTGCTAAAAGACCCCTGCTTTAAGCAAATGCTAAAAGACCGTTGGGCGATTCATACCGCAGCAAATGGTGGTATTACCGAGCTAATTGAGTGGGTAACCACCGAAAGCAACATCGATAATATGGCAGACCTCTTGGATCTTGAAGAAGAGCGTTGGCCTGCAGCAAGCCGCAGCAAAAATGCCAATGGCAAAGAAAATGGTTACGATCCACAAAGCAATTGGGAAACCCAAGTAAGCGAGATTCAAGCCTATGTACAAGAGCGCAAAAACAAAATGGATGCTCTTATTGAAGGCCTAACCGTAGGTTACAGACAAACCTTAGTAAAAGATGCCAAACCATCCGATTGGAAAACGCTAACACCTGCCAATGAGGATGGGGTAGATGTTTACACCTTCGACGAAGGCCGTGAAAAAATTACTTTCGTAACCTACATGAAAGAAACCAACGATCCTGACGGAAAAGATTTGGCAGGTGGTATGCAAGCAGCCGACATGTGGAAATTCTATGCATCGACCGAAGATTTAACTGCAGAACAGTTGGATGCGTTGGATGCTTCTGTATGGAAATTGTTTGCAAAAAGCAATACTCCAGAGCTTCCTGCATTGGGTCAAGCAGAATGTGGTTACTACTTTGTAGAAGGTGCGTTGTGTGCCACCAATATGAAATCGCAATACATCCGCATTAAGGTAACTCCAACCTGCGAACAAGGCGATTGCACCAACAACTACTACCGTATTAAGCTAACAGATACCCAAACAGGTAATGTAATTTACACTCCTTCTATTAAAGGGGTAGATGGAACGGCAACATCTGTAATTACCATTCCTTGCCAAGGCGAGTTTGACTGTGTGGTAGAAACCAAAAAAGGTGCCGTTTATTGGACCGAAATAGAAGGCAGTAAATATTTCCTATCTTCTGCTGAATCCAGAGGTGCAACTACCTTAAAAGTAGAGCTATTGAACTGCACTTCTACGGGTGCTACTGATGCCGTGAAGGTTAGATTTACAGAACAAACCGAGGGCGTTACCTCATACTACCAAATTGCTTTCTACTACGGTGGCGAGCTATTGGCAGGCATTAACTCGCTGGATGGCGAAACTGGTATTACCAACGGCCAAAACAAAGTATTGGAAGGTTTGCATTTCCCTGTAGGTACTACCTATGTTATTTACCGTCGCGATAACAACAAAGCATACGATGCGTTGTACAGCTGCTTGGTAGGCCAAAATTATGTAGCAGACACCTATACTGGATTGAATAGCAACCAATCGGTAACCGCCACCTTTAGCGTAAGCGAAATAGGCGAGCTAAACGTTAGCTACGAGGTTGTTACCCAAGAGCCTAATTACTGGATTTCTACCCCATTTGCGGGCCATACAGGATTTGAAGGTGGCGAACAAAACAAACAACACAAATCGGACGGCAAAGACAATAACACCATGTTTGCCGTTGAATGCCAAGGTGTACAAGGTGGAGCGCAAGGCGACTTCTACTTGTACAAGTACATGGAAAAAAAACCTAGCTGGAGTGGCAACTTAGCCCAAGCTGGCGTAAAAGACGGCAATAACGATAATGTAGAAGTAGCCACCAATGCCGATGAGTACGGTTTCCACGGTGGAGACGATATGCACAGCGTATGGGTACGTTGGTTGTTCGATTCGAGCCAAGGTGCATTGCACGTACACCATGTACACAACCTGCATTTGGAATGCAAAAACTTTGATAATACCATTACCCGTGTAGCACCTACCACTAGCGATGCAGCAACAGGTATGCTTACCTTTGAGGTGGCAGACCTTACCAACGTGGCAAGCTACCGCATTGTGGCAGATCATCCTCACGGCAATGGAGCATTTGAGGTACAACCCTGGGGCGCTGATTACCATAAAGTAGTTACCAACATCGGTAGTGCTACTTTTACCTATAACTACGCGCAAAACTGCATGACGGTAGTTTATTCGGACATTGTTTCGCTGACTATTCCTTGCCAGCAAGCAGGCGTTAGCATCAATGCCGAAGGCAAAGTAGAAGTAATAGTGGCAAACATGGGTACATTGGAAGCTATTGAGGGCTCTTACACCGTAGTGGTAACCAACCATACCACCAAGCTAACCATGCGTGGTACTGGTGAGGACAATGTAGGCAAATTACTACCTGCTGGCGAGCAAGAAGTATTTACATCAACCGAAAAGATTACAGGTAGCTACTATATTACTGCTTCGCTTTACTACGGTACTACCTTGTTGAATACTTGCTCATTGCAAGATTTGAACTGCGAATATACCGTTATAGATACCGTAAGATACGTGGTGGATGCCAATTTGGGATTGGAATACCAAGACCCCTGCTCACTTACCTTTGGATCGCTCGAAAATGCCTTGAAACACCTAAAAGGAACACCTAAGTTTGTAAAAGGTGGTAGCTTGATTTACCCCGTGGTAATGGAGGTTGCTTACAGCAAAACCACCTACCAAGGTACACGCAAAGCAGGCGTATCGGGCGGTGGCACCGAATCGGAAAATGCAATGGCGCTGATCATCGAAAACTTTAACCAAATAGATGCTACCCATCCACTTATTATTCGTGCAGCTAATCCAAAATCTGCTCCATGGGTACAACACGTTATTGTTCGTAACTCGCGCAATATTACCTTAGATGGTTTGTTCTTTGTATCGGACGTAACGGGTGCTGTTAAAGATGACGCCCTTGAGTTTGACGTTAATAGCATGTCGTGGGAACTTATTGAGTTAGGTGCTGTAAAAGATGCCAACATTGTGGTGAAAAACAGTACCATTGGTTCAAGCGGCTTTACGGGCTTGCATGCATCGGGTTACGATGGCATCACCTTTATCAATAACAACTTTGAAGCGGTGTTCGATGGTTCTGATGCCAACTCAGCAACATGGGGCGCATCGGCCAAGTTTATCCGTTGTAAGAACATCCAATTCTTGCGCAACAACTTCCGTGGCGACCACGCTACCTTGGTTTGGTTGCAAGAATGTACCGATGCCTTGTTCATGAACAACGTGTTCTGGAATACCAACCAATACCAAGGCCGTTGCGCTGCTATTCGTTTGATTAGCCAATTTGGTATGCCTGTGAGCAACATGGCATTCTACTACAATACCTTGTTCTTGGCAGACAGCGAGGTGAACAACTACAAGTACGACTTCTTGCGCTTTGGTCAACAAGATCCTTCGGTAGGTAGCTATCCAGACCGCTATACCAACATTGAGTTCATGTACAACAATGCGTATAGCTACGATACCGATATTGCAGGACGTAATAGCAATGCCGAGGCGTTCTACGGCATTGACGTAACCACTACATATCCAAACTTCTGTAAAAACAACTTCTGGAGTGAATACGACGAAAAAGTAGCATCACCCCAATCGGTATTTAGCTTTGGTTGCGAAGGTCAAGATATGATTAACGTTCGCGATCAGCTATGTACCACTACGGCAACAGGTCCTGCTTCGTTGATTGTACGTGGTGAAGATTTGAACATTGGTTTCCGTCCTACTACCAACTTGGCTAGCCAATTGGGAGCCAATAACGGCCACGACCACGACCGCTACAATGCAAAACGTCCTGCGGAGGGTAAAGAGTGGACTTTGGGTGCTTACCAAATGGGCGAAGAAAAAGAAACAGATGTTATTATCTGGCAAGGGGTGGCAAGCTCCGACTGGGACGACCGCAACAACTGGATCGACAAAGAGGGCAGACGCCTTAACTGCTTGAACTTGCTATCGACAGAATTAACTGCCATTATTCCAGCAGAGTTCTCGCATCAATACACAACCCCTGCAGAAGGTATCCGTAATTGGCCAAAAATACCTCAAAAATTCGATACAGGACGTACCAACATGAATTACGGCGAACACGTATCGGCTGGTTTGGGTATGGCGAAAGAAGAATCGGAAATTACCCAATACGTAAAACACATTGTAATGGAGTACGGTGCTGCCATCGAAGGTGTTGAACGTTTGGTAGAAAATGCGGGCGAAAAAGAAGAAGTACGTCGCTACGATGATGTGGTTTACGGCTTCGATGTAGAACGTGAACAATGGGTATTGGTAGGTACTGTAGTGAAAAAAGCCGATCCCGAAGCGGAAGACGGAAGCGGTTACCGCGACGTGGTTTCGGGCGACTACTACATTCATAGCCACGAGCCTCACGTTTACATGCACAAAGCCTACATCAACGATGAAGGCCAAGCCGATTGGGGTTCTCCTTTCCCTGACTTGACCATTCCAGTACCTTCGAACGAAGTGTTTGCCATTAAGGTGGCAGACCAATACGGTCCTAACAAGCTACCAGCTAAACGCTACTACCGCAAAGGTACCGAAGAGCAACAAGCATCGGGCAGCAAACCTTGGTCGTATACCTTCGATGGACGTTTCGTAAACGAAAGTGCTATGCCATCCTACACTGGTTTAAACGTAGGTGAACCTGTGCTACTAAACAACTCTTATCCTATGAACATTAGTGCTCAAGCAGTGGAGGATAAATGGGGTAGCGTATTGCTATACGATTACGTTAACAAATCGTTTGGTAATATTGTAGGCGATGCGGTAATTAAACCACAACATGGCTTTGTAATTGAGCCAAATGCAAGTGCCATTAGCTTTACACCCGATATGTTGGTAGGTGGCGATACCAAATCGCGCTCAACAGAAGAGCAATCGCCTTTGTATGTGCTTAAGCTAAGCAAAGCCAACTCTACCGCTGGCGAAGCAAGTACGCTGCACATTGCTTACAACGAGTACAAAGACATGACTGCTCCTGCGATGCTTGATACCCGTAAGGTATGGTCGTACAACATCGGCACCCCTGATGTATACGCCATTATGCACGATGCGGATTACCAACGTTTGTTTGTAAACGGTTCGGTAACTACCATCCCATTGGGCATTAAGTTGCAAGAAGACATGCCAGTGGCATTTAGCAAGGTACAAAGCGAAGGATTTGTGCAAATGATTTTGGTCGATATGCTAACCGGCAAAGAATACAACCTATTGGGCAACGATAAAATTGTTACCGAAGAGTTAGCTGCAGGTGTAATCGAGGGCCGTTTCTACCTCAATATAGAAATTGAGGGCGAGGTAGTTGACGACGAAGTAATTACCGATGTGGAAGAGGACGCAGCTGCCAGCATCCAAATTTATACATCGGACGACAATGAAATTTGTGTCATTACCGATGGCACCGACTTGCAAACCATTTATGTAAGCAGCATGGCAGGTCGTACACAGGCTTACGAAGTGAGCGGCAATTATGCTCGTTTGCGCTTGCCAGTGGCACAAGGTGTTTACTTGGTACAAGCCATTGCCGAAAATGCAACCCGTAGTGAAAAAGTAGTGTTAAAATAAAAATACCTTACCATAATGAAAAAGATTATTAGTTTTGTTCTATTGTTGCTTGGCTCGTTGAGTGTATATGCTGTATCGATGCCTTCAAAATCTTACTATCGTTTTGGTGAGATTGGAACTACCGAAGGAGTAGTTTTGTCAACAGGTGTCCAAATTGGGAACAATGCCACGGTGGGTACTTACATTTATACGCAGTGTTTGTTCCCCGGTGACGAAAACGGGAAATGTGCAGAATGTTGTAACACGGCAGTTAATTGCGATGATGCTTATGCCGAAGGCGATGAGACCGCCATTGAAGAATGCGAAACCAACTACGGTAAATGCATTGGTTACTGCGAGGGTGGCCCTTCGTTACCTTTGGATGCATCGTTGCTGATGCTATTGGGTATGGTGGCTGCTTACGGTGTGCGCAAATACCGCATGGCGGCATCGGAGAAAGAATAAAAAGGTAATGCAACCTAAATAACAAATATCCCGCGATGGCGGGATATTTGTGTTTGTACGTAAAAAAACGTATCTTTGCGCATCTTAACAAAAAACTTCAATCTTATACAATATGATTTACAACGTTATGACGGCTGATCAAGCAGCCGAACTTATCAACGATGGCGATGTGGTAGGTTTCAGTGGTTTTACTCCCGCTGGTGCTCCCAAAGAAGTGCCATCTGCGCTTGCTAAACGTGCTGAGGCTTTGCACGCAGCAGGTCAGTCATTTAAAATTGGTATGTACACGGGTGCTTCTACTGGCGATAGCACCGATGGTGCTTTGGCACGTGCTAATGCCATTAGCTTCCGTACTCCTTATCAATCGAACAAAGACTTGCGCAACTCGTTGAATACCCCTGGCGGTGCGCAATATTTCGACATGCACCTTTCGCAGTTGGCGCAAGAGTTGCGTTATGGCTTTATGCCCAAACCAACCGTTGCGATCATTGAGGCTTGCGACATCAACGACGAAGGTGAAATCGTACTTACCAGCGGTGTGGGTATTTCGCCTACCATTGCTAACTTGGCAGACCGCATCATCATTGAGTTGAACGAACGCCACCCTAAATCATTGCGTGGCATGCACGATATTTACGAACCTTGCGACCCTCCTTGCCGTCACGAAATTCCTGTTTACAGCGTTTCTGACCGTGCTGGTAGCCCTGTATTGAAGGTAGATCCTAAAAAAATTGTGGCTGTTGTAAAAACCAACCGCAAAGACGAAGTGGGTGGCTTTACCGAACCTGATGCAGTTACCACTCAAATTGGTAAATACGTATCTGAATTTTTGACCAACGAAATGCGTTTGGGTCGTATCCCAAAATCGTTCTTGCCTGTTCAATCGGGTGTAGGTAACATTGCCAATGCTGTGATGTTCGAATTGGGTAACAACCCCGAAATTCCTGCCTTTACCATGTTTACCGAGGTAATTCAAGATGCTGTTATCGATTTGATGAAAAAAGGTCGCATTACCTTTGCATCGGGTTGCTCGCTAACCGTAACCGACCCTGTGTTGCAAGAAATTTACGACAACATGGACTTTTTCCACAACAAATTGGTGCTTCGTCCACAGGAATTGTCGAACAACCCTGGTTTGGTGCGTCGTTTGGGTCTTATCACCATCAATACTGCATTGGAGGCTGACATCTACGGCAACATCAATAGTACACACGTAATGGGTACCAAAATGATGAACGGTTTGGGTGGTTCTGGCGACTTTACTCGTAACGCTTACATTTCTATTTTTACCACTCCTTCTACTGCGAAAGGTGGTGCTATTAGCGCTATTGTTCCTATGGTGTCGCACATCGACCACAGCGAACACTCGGTAAAAGTATTGATTACTGAACATGGTATTGCTGACTTGCGTGGCAAATCGCCTATTCAACGTGCTAACTTGATTATCGACAATTGCGTGGATCCAAGCTATCGTCCATTGATGCGCGAATACTTGGCTTCGGCAAGCAAGGGCCATACTCCTACCAACTTGCAAACTTGCTTTGGTATGCACACTGCCTTTATGCAAACCGGTGATATGCACAATGCAAAATTCTAATCAGTCGCTTTGCTAGCAAAGTTCCGACGAATCGGTTATATACAAAAAAATCTCAGCAATTCTGCTGAGATTTTTTTTATAACTCCTAACTTCGAAGCCACTCCGTGAGTCGCTCTTGGGTGACGCCGAGGAGCATCTCGCCTTGGCGCATGCACGAAATACGGCCCGTTTCTTCCGATACAATGATGACGTAAGCATCGGTTTTTTCGGTGATGCCGAGGGCAGCGCGGTGGCGAAGCCCCAATTCTTTGGGCAAGTCGCGTTTGTGCGATAGGGGTAGGATACAACCCACGGCCTTGATTTGGTTGCCGACAATGATGAGTGCCCCGTCGTGCAAGGGGGTATTTTTGAAGAAAATATTTTCGATAAGACGCGATTTGATGTTGGCGTCAATGATTTCGCCAGTTTGACAATAGGTGTTTAAGTCGCCTTCTTTTTGGATAACGACCAATGCGCCTGTTTTGGTCTTGGCGCAAGCTACCATGGCTTCAATAATTTCGTCAATTTCTTGTTGGGGTTGTGTATCGTCTTTGCGAATGAGCAGTTGCTTGATGCGCGATAGGAAATTGTTTGCGTATCGGCCGCTCAAATTGGTAAGGAAGTTGCGGATTTCGTCTTGGTACAGAATCACCAACAAGATAATACCCACATTCGCTACCTTATTTAGGATGGTACCCAACAGCTCCATTTGGAAGACGAACGAAACCAAAAACCAGATAGAAATGAAACCCACCAAGAGGGCATAGAAGTTCATCCCTGTGGTGCCTTTGAGTAGTTTGTAGGTTTGAAACAACAAAATGGCAACAATCAGGATATCAAAAAAGTCCTTTAACGTAAATTCTATCATATTTTGTTTGTCGCTTGTTGTTTGTCACTTGTCACTTGTTGCTTGTGACTAGTGACTAGCAACTGTTTATAAATCGCAATGGCTTGTTTGGCGGGCTCTACGTCGTGCACCCTCAAAATGTGTGCACCGCGCTCCAACAAAAGGGTGTTTAGCACCGTAGTGCCATTGAGCGAGTCTTGTGGGGTGGTGCCCAATACCTTTTGAATCATGCTTTTGCGCGATATGCCGACCAAAATCGGCAAACCAAAAGTTTGCAAGCAGCTGAGGTTACGAGCAATTTCATAATTTTGTTCGAGGCTTTTGCCAAATCCAAAGCCTGGGTCGAGGATGATGTCGTTGGCTCCTCGTTGGGTCAGCTGGGCAATTTGCTTGGAAAAGTAAAACAGCATATCGCTGCTACTGCCGGCTTCTGGATAGGTAAGTATGTAGGGAACTTGTAGGTTGCCCACCACGTCGAACATGGCATCGCATCCGCCCGAAACATCGTTGATGATGCTGGCTCCTTTCTCGGCTACTGCCCATTGGGCAATGTCGGGGCGAAACGTATCGACCGAAATAGGAATACCTGGATAGTTGGCTTTTAGTTGGGCAAACCCCAACTCCAAACGTTCTTTTTCTTGTGCTGCGGTGGCGGGGGTGCTGCCGGGTCTGGTAGAACAGCCTCCTAAATCAATGAGATCAACGGTTTTAGGCAACACCTGCTCGACGCTCTCGGTGTAGAAAGAGTCGGGGCTAACGTTGTAGATGCCCATAACAATGGGTTTGTCTAAACTAAGTAGGTGTCCTTTTAGGTTGATATGCATATATCGTTTATTCAATGCTTCGCATTTCATGAATTTTAGTGCGAGGTGAATGCAGAAACCATGTTTACATGGGTTATGCTGAACCGATGCCTAAAATCATGTAATAAGTTGCTTATGTTAGCTTCGCTCATGTTGCTCGCGTTCGGCAAAATCAAGTAAACTTGCTTCTGCCCTCACTTAATCGCAACTGTCGGCATAGCAAATAAATTTGTTCTGCTCTCGCTTAATCGCAACTTTATTCAATAATTACCCTTTTTTTTTGCAAAATTAAAAATTATCTGCATCTTTGCAGTCATTTTCGGGAAAAACTGAAAAAAAATATTGATTTACACAATATAACAAGAAAAAATCAGTTATCTTTGTAGTCGGCTAATAAAATAACCTTAATTTATACCATGAAATTAAACTTCTTAAACAAGACGCTTCTTTTAGGTTTAGGCTTGATGGCGTTGGTGGCTTGTAACAAAAGCACTTCTAACACCACAGGTTGGGCATACAACGACGCCGAATACGGCGGTTTTCAAGTAACCGAAGGATACGAACAACCCACTCCTATTGGAATGGTGTTGATTGGTGGTGGTACATTTACTATGGGTCGTGTAAACGAAGATACCTATAGCGAATGGAACAACAATCCTCGTCGTGTTACTGTAAACACATTCTACATGGACCAATACGAAATCTCTAACCGTAACTGGCGTGAGTATGTATATTGGATGAACTTTATGTATGGTCCTGAAGTATCGGCTAAATGCCGTCCTGACTCTACCGTATGGCGCGAAGAGTTGGCGTACAACGAACCTTACCTAAACTACTATTTCACCCACGTGGCATACGACATGTATCCAGTTGTTGGTGTTAGCTGGGAACAAGCTACCGATTTCTGCTCATGGCGTTCTGACCGTGTAAACGAGTTGATGTTGAAAGAAAATGGTGTAATTGATTTCCCTGACTTCGAAGCCATTTATCGTGATTCTACTCGTTTCGAAAATGACTCGATTGCCAAAACCAAAGTGTTCAACACTGGCAAATACTTGGCAACTGAATATGACCCTGCTTCAGAAAAAACCACTTCGCGCAACGAGTTTGGCGATCCTCGCAAATCTACCATGTCGGACGGTTTGTTGATGCCTAACTATCGTCTCCCAACCGAAGCTGAATGGGAATTTGCTGCTTATGGTTTGACTTCTGACAAAGACATGGAAAACTACGACAAACGTCGCATCTATCCTTGGGATGGTTCGCAAACCCGTAACCCAAGCCGCAAACACCGTGGCAAAATTATGGCGAACTTCTCTCGTGGTCGTGGTGACATGATGGGTGTTTCTGGTGATCTAAACGACAAGGCGAACATTACCGCTCCTGTAAACTCGTTCTGGCCTAACGACTTCGGTTTGTACAATATGGCTGGTAACGTAAACGAATGGGTAATGGACGTATATCGTCCTGCAAGTAGCGACGAATATTCAGAATACAATCCTTTCCGTGGTAACGTTTATGTTGCTCCTGTAAAAGATTCGTTGGGTACCTTCCAATTGGATAGCTTGGGTCGCTTGGAATATGCAGTGCCTGTTTCGAAAGATAGCTTGGCTGCTTACAACAAATTGGACGTTCGTAACTGGAAAGACGGTGACGCACAAAGTAGCATCAACAAATGGACCGAAGTTATTGATCCAGACGTAGCTACTCGTCGTGTGTACGATGCTGACCACGCTAACAACGATATGGAAAAATACTTGGCTACCCAAATTTCGAACACTACTCGTGTTTACAAAGGTGGTTCTTGGAAAGACCGTTCGTACTGGTTGAGTCCTGCTACTCGTCGTTACAAAGAACAAGCTAAGAGCGCTAACGACATCGGTTTCCGTTGCGCAATGGACCGCGTTGGCTCTGACAAAGGTAACAATAACAAAGAGTAATCGTAGTATCACATTCGTGTGTAATACCTTTATCATATAGCAAGAGGCGGACTTTATGCTCCGCCTCTTGTTGTGTAAAATAAGAAGGATGATTGCTACTGAACATACATTTGTGCTGCCCAATGGCTTGCGTGTGTTGCTCTTGCCCGACAAGGGTGAGGTGGCGTTTTGTGGCTTGCTAACGGCTACGGGTACACGCGACGAGTTGCCCAACGAACATGGTTATGCGCACTTAACCGAGCACATGTTCTTTAAGGGGACAAAAAAGCGTAGCGCTGCACAAATCATCAATCGTTTGGAGGCTGTGGGTGGCGAGCTTAATGCTTATACGACCAAGGAAGAAACGGTGGTGTATGCCGTTTCGCTGAAGCGCGATTTGGCGCGGGCCGTTGAGTTGGTGGCAGATGTTTGCCTCAATGTGCAATTCTTGCCCGACAATTTGGACAAGGAGAAAGAGGTGGTAATGGACGAAATCGACAGCTACTTGGACAGTCCTGCCGAATCCATCATCGACGACTTTGAGGATGCTGTTTTTTCGGGCTATGCCATCGGCCGCAATATTTTGGGAACCAAAACCTCGTTGCAGGAAGTAACCGTGCCTCGGCTGCAGGCTTTTTACGACCGCACCTATACCCCCGACAACCAGCTGTTTTTTATCATGGGCGATGTGTCGGTGGCACAGGTAGAAAAATGGGTATATCGTTACTTGGTGCATCCCAAGGGGGTGCGAAGCTATACCAGGCAGCAACCAGCGTTGTATCACCCTTGTAGCTTGGAAGTGCAGAAAAATACCTCGCAGGCGCATTGCTTGTTGGGTGGTAGGGCCATTGATGCCCATAGCTCGCTTCGCTACGTGTCGGCTTTGCTCAATAATATTTTGGGTGGCACGTCTGCCAATAGCCGTTTGAACATGAGCCTGCGCGAACGTCATGCTTTGGTGTATCAGGTAGAATCGCAGGTGGTATCCTATACCGACACAGGGGTATGGAGCATTTATTTGGGCACCGATCATGCCGACCTAAAACGTGCTTTGCGATTGGTGCGTGCCGAATTGGATAAGTTGTGCCAGCATCCGCTGTCTGACAGGCAGCTATTGGCGGCTAAACGTCAGCTTTTGGCGCAACAAATCATCTCCTCCGATAACAAGGAATCGTGGGTGCTCAATGCTGCAAAAAACTATTTCCTAAAGGGAAGCATTGCCACCTATGCCGAAATAGAAGAGAAGATCAATGCCATTACGGCTCCACAGCTCATGGCATTGGCACAACAATATTTTGCACCCGAAAACCAATCGCAGCTGGTTTTCCAATAAAAAAACCATTACCCCGCAGGGGTTTACCTAATTGTAACCCTGTGTTAAGGGAGCAAAGCGACCGCAACGCAGAGAATAAGAAACCATGTTAGAGAAATACATACTAGAACATTCGCAACCCGAATCGGAGTTGTTGCAACGCCTTACCCGCGAGGTAAACATCGGTATGTTGCATCCGCACATGCTGTCGGGGCATATACAAGGCCGCTTGCTATCGATGTTGGTACACATGCTACAGCCCAAACGCATCCTTGAATTGGGTACATACGTGGGTTATTCTGCCATGTGTATGGCAGAGGGTTTGCCCGAAGATGGTAAAATCATCACCCTCGATATTGACGACGAAATAGAAGACATTGCCCGTAACTACATCCAGCAATCGCCCTATGCCGACAAGATCGAAATGGTGGTGTGTGATGCTTTGCAATGGTTAGCATCCTGCCAGGAAACCTTCGATTTGGTGTTTATTGATGCCAACAAACGTCACTACATCGAATACTTCGAAGCCGTGTTCGACAAGGTACGCCCTGGTGGCTTTTTGCTCGCCGACAACACCCTTTGGGGTGGCAAGGTGGTAGAAAAAGTGGCATCGAACGACTACCAAACACAAGGCTTGCTTCGCTTTAACGATTACCTAAAAACAGTGTCGGGGATAGAATACTTTATTCTACCTTTGCGCGACGGAATCACGTTTATCAGAAAATTATGAAATACACACTTCTCACATTAACCCTTTGCTTGCTATCAGGAGGGCTTTGGGCGCAACAATCGGTGCTTGATACGCATCCTAAACACTTGTTGGAAACTGGTGTTAGCATGTTTGCTGAAAAGAACTATCCTGCAGCCAGTAGGTATTTGACCAATGCCTTGCAATCGGGCTATTTTGATGGCTCGGAAGAAGAGCGTTTGGCAAAAAATTACTTGGCATTGTCTGCTTACTACCAAAAAAAGAACGATGCGCAAAAGCAGTTGGAGGCATACGCTAATGATTATCCTTATGCATCCAACATGGATCAAGTGCAGCTGTACATCGGTATCTTGGAAATTGAAGGTGGCAAGTACAAGTTGGCGTTAGACAGATTGGACGGTGTTCGTTCCAAACAGCTATCTGCCGACGATGCGCAGGCATTGCAATACTACCGTGCGTATGCGCATGTGAAGCAAAAAAAATACGACAAAGCAGCGCACTATTTTGGTGATTTGCTCAAAAGTGGGGCAGGGGTGTACGAAGCCAATGCCAACTACTACTACGGCTATGCGCAATACCAGTTGGGCAACTACCGCGAAGCCTTGTCGGCGATTCAGAAAGTTGAAAATCATCCTGATTTCAAAGAAAATGCGGCTTACCTAATTTGTCAATTGTATTTCTTGCAAGGCAACTGTGAAAAGGCGACCGAGATCGGTAAAAAGATCATGGCATCCGAGAAGAAGGACAAAAAACTGGCAGAAGTGTTGCGCATCATGGGGGCGTGTGCTTTCCGTTCGTCTGCACATGCCGAAGCGGTTGACTACTTGGAACGCTACCAAAAAGTAACCAAACGTATCGCGCGCGAAGATTGGTACACCATCGGTATGGCATACTACCAGTTGGGTAGCTACGACAAAGCAGCCAAAGCCTTGTCGAAGGTGACGACAAAAAGCGATAAGATGACCCAAAATGCCTACTTCCACATTGGTATGTCGTACTTGCAGCTGCAAGACAAGAAGAAGGCACGCATGGCATTTGAGCAAGCAGCGAACAGCAATTTCGACAAAGACATTCAGGAAGATGCGTTGTACAATTATGCGTTGGTGACCTACGAAATTTCGTACCAACCTTTCAACGAATCGGTGGTGGCTTTTGAACGTTTCTTAAAAGAATTCCCCAATTCGAAATACAACGACAAGGTGTACGAATACTTGGTAAATGCCTACCTTACCACCAACAACTATGCGGATGCCTACAAGTCGATTCAGAACCTCAATACGACCAACAAAACGGTAAAAGAGGCAGAAGAACGTGTGCTATTTGGCATGGCAACCAACGCCATTGCAACCCGTAAATATGCTCCTGCTATGGAGTACCTGGACTTGTTGCTCAAGAATAAATCGTACAACCCAGACATTACTGCACGTGCTTACTTCTGGTACGGCGAATGTTTGTTCCGTAGCGAAAAATACACCGAAGCACAAGAGTATTTTCAAAAATACCTCAAAAACACCACTTCTCGTACCCAAAGCGAATACAATTTGGCGTACTACAACATGGCATACACCTACTTTATGCAGAAAAATTATGCCAAATCCAACGAGTGGTTTAGGCAGTACGTGCAAATGGAGAAAGAAAACACCGTGTTGCTCATAGATGCCAACAACCGCATCGGTGATGCTTACTTCCAGCAACGTCAGTACGAAAGAGCGATGCAGGCATACGACCAGAACATCAACATGGGTAATACCATTGCTGGGGTCGATTATGCCATGTACCAAAAAGGTTTCTTGCAAGGTTTGCAGGGAGCATATACCGACAAAATTGCAACAATGGATGCTTTGCAGCAACGTTTCCCCAAATCAGAATGGGTGGACGATGCCATGTACGAAACAGCGCGTAGCTACACTTCGCTCAACAACAACCGCAAAGCGATTGAGGTGTTCGAAAGCATCTGTGGCAAGTTTGCGAAAAACAGCGACGTGGTGCGCAAATCGAAATTGCAAATTGCCATGTTGCAGTACAACGAGGGTAATGTGGATGCGTCCATTTCGATGTACAAACAAATCATTGCCCAATACCCCAACAGCGAGGAAGCGAGCACTTCGCTTTCGACCTTGGAGAGTATGATGGTGGACCAAAACCGTGTGGACGAATTTACCCAGTTGGCACAGCAAATGGGGCAATCATCAACCACCAAGGAAGACTCGTTGCAGTACAAAGCAGTCGAAAAAGTGTATTTCCGCGACGATGTGGCGGGTGCTGTAACTGGCTTTGAAAAATACTTGTCCACCTATCCCAATGGCAAGTATCATTCGTTGGCAACCTACTATTTGGCCAACTGCTACTACCGCCAAAACAACAATGCGGCATCGTTGGCATTGTACAAAAAATTGGTGGATGATGCGCAAAACCCCAACTTCGAACTTACGTTGGTGCGTGCAGCTTCGTTGAGCTACGATGCTGGCAAATATGCCGATGCAGTGGGCTATTTTGTGCAGTTGGAAGGTGTGGGCAGCAAAGAAAACAAGCAGGCAGCGGCATTGGGATTGTTGCGCTGCTACTACCTATTGCGTCAGTACGACAAAACCATTGAGGTAGCATCGGACGTTATTTCGACCTATGGTGGCAATGCCGATATGGTGGCAGAGGCGCGCTACAACAGAATGAAAGCCTATTTGGCACTCAATAAGGTAGAAGAATCGTTGCCAGACACCAAGGCGTTGGCAAAGGATACCCGCAATGCATGGGGTGCTGAAGCTAAGTACTTGTTGGCTTACTACTACCTATACAAAAAAGATTATGCCAAAGCCGAGGCAGAGGTGTTCGACTACATCGAAAAAGGTACGCAGCACCAGCATTGGTTGGCCAAAACGTTCTTGGTATTGGCAGATGTTTATGTTGCACAAGAAAACTATTTTGAGGCAAAACAATACTTGTTGAGCTTGCGCGACAACTACGATGCCACCAACGACGACGAAGTGGCAACGGGCATCAGCCATCGTTTAGAGACCATTAGTAAATACGAAAACGAATCTGTATCAGATAATTAGTATATGAAACGTACTGTGTTATTGTTGATGGGCGCTTTGCTATGTGGAGCGCCGCTCATGGCTGCCGATGAGGTGAGCCGTGATGTAACCGTCGAATTGGACTACAATCCCACCATAGGGCAAGTAACCAAGCAAGTGCTTACGCCCGAGAAGGAAGAATTTAAGGCAGATACGCCACAGGTAAAATACGCTACCTGGTCGAAAGTAGAAGAGGTGGAATTGCCTGTGAATAAGCAACGAGCAATCGATGCCGATGTAAACCGTAAGTACGACTACAAAAAGGGTACTTTTAAGGCAGGTTTAGGCTTTTATTGGCAGGTGTTGGGTGAGTTTTACTATCCTTTGTTGCAGGGCGATAGCTACCTGTTGGACGTGGATGTGAAGCACCACTCCAACTGGAGCAAGATTGCTTTGGAAGATGGTACAACACCTCGTGGTATGAGCAACTATACCGATGTGGCATTGACCTACGAACACCAATTCGACAATGCCAGCTTGTCGATGCAGGCGGATTATGCCTATACGGGCTATGACTACTATGGCATGAGCACCGAGCCCATTACTCCTTTCTATAAGGATACCATTGGAACGAACTCGGCGTTTAATTTTGAAGCATCGTTGCAATCGACCAATCCTAAAAAATCATTCCAATACAACGTGGCATTGGACTACCTATACTTTGGTAGAAACTTTGATATTTCGATGCACGAGGTAGGTTTTGAGGGTGATTTTAGCGGCAAAGCAGGTACAGGTCGTATGGGTGCAGAGGTAGAGGTGGATGTGCACCTACTAGCTATGCAAGAACATCCTATGCACAACGTAGGTGTGCTTAAAATTGCTCCTTACTATGGTTGGCACGGCAGGGATTGGGAGTTGGAATTGGGTGCGAACCTTTTTGCTCACATAGCAGAGGGCGAAAATCCATGGCCCGTAAGTGGTTCTGCCAACATCAAGGCACACGCAGGCATCGTTCCTGAATTGTTCTACTTGTACGTTGGCATCACAGGCGATTACAGCAGCAACGATTACTACAGCATCTTGCGCGAAAATAAATACATTACGCCTACCTTGTCGGTAGCACCTACCTATACTCCCTTTGATGCCAATTTGGGACTAAAAGTGCGCATCATGAAAGGGTTGCTGTTCGATGTGGATGCACGCTATCAGCTAATTTTGGATCAATACTATTTTGTCAACCATACCGACGAATCGGTCAACCAAATTACGGGCGAGACCGAAGCTTACTATACCAATACGTTTGATGTGGTGTACGAACCTACTACCCATCACTTGTCAGTAGGGGCGGGCTTGTATTTCGATTACGTAAAAGGGTTGGATATGTCGGTCAATGCACGTTACAACATGTGGAGTGTTACGCAAGAGGCGTATGCATGGCACAAACCTACTTGGGAAATTGGTTTCAAGGGAACCTACAACTTCTTGGAAAAATGGCAGGTGGGTGCATCCTATACCTATTTGGGTGGTCGCATGGCAAAAGTGCAAGGCGAGGCCAAGAGCATCAACGATTTGCACGATGTGAACGTATGGGCATCCTACAAAGCATTGGATTGGTTGAGCGTGTTTGTTGAGGGCAAAAACTTGGCCAACATCCAATCGGACGTATTCTACGGCTACCGTAGCTTTGGCATCAACGCCATGGCAGGTGTGACTTTTAGTTTTTAAGCGAATTTAGCCTCATCTTCTTTTAGAATAAAACTAATAGTACTTACATGAATTTAGCGCATCATCTAGGGCACAGTGGCGAGCACGCCGCTGTGCAATACCTTATAGATAACGGCTATAATATTAGAGTCACTAACTGGCGCTATCGGCGTATCGAAGTTGATATTATAGCCGAAACTTCACAATTCCTTGTTATAGTAGAAGTAAAGAGTAGACGTAATACCTTATTTACAGACCCATACAAAGCGGTAAATTATACCAAGATGCGCCGTTTGGTCAATGCGGCTCATGCTTATGTGCTACACTATGGCATTCACAAGGAAGTGCGCTTTGATATCATTGAGGTTGTTTCTACATCCAATGGATTCTCTCTCAACCACATCCCCGACGCTTTCGTCCCACCCGTAGAGTAATGTAGTTTATTGCTTTGCGATCTGTTCGTCGATTCAATCTTCCGACTCGGTTTTCGTTCGGGCTTTTTCAATCCAAAAACTACGAGAGCTGAACTCCCTTCGCTCAAACAGCACCTCTCGCTTAACGTTTTTGTCTTTAAAAAGCACTTTCCTCTCTCCAACCAGATGTCGTTAGAGTTGAATCGATTATTTGTACTTCATTCTCACTAGTACATGACAGATTCATCGATTCTTTTACATTTCATGTATTAAGTTTTTATATGTAAAAACATAATACTATATTTGCATCAGTATGGAATCATTCAGAGCAAATATGATACAACAAATTGAGAAGATAGATAAAGGAATTATCTTCTCAATATCCGATTTGTCGTTTGCAGTTGATAAAATGCCTAATGTTTGTGTGCTATTAAGCGAATTAACTAAAAAGGGGATACTAAAAAGGTTTAGAAAAGGATCTTATTATAAACCACGTAAATCGCTTATGGGATTAGGTGAATTGCCTTTGTTTGAGGAGGAAAAGATAAACTTCATTTTGCAAAAATACAATGGGTATATTACGGGTGCATACGCCTATAATAAGTTGCATATTACCAATCAAGTACCCAATTTTATTACCATAGCATGCCTTCATCCTTTGCGCATCAATCAGCTAAATGGAACAGCATTAAAATATACCAAGGCCTATGTAAAACCAACAGCAACTAACAGCTATATGTTAATTCTATTGGATGCTATAAAGGATGCAGATAAAATGCCTGGTTTGACGGCAGTAGAGGCTTTGCAAAAGATTGCTCAAATTATTATGGGGTTCAGTTTAAAAGAAATAACCTCTATATCTAAACTAGTTACGTTTTATCCACCCCGAACAATGCACAGGTTGTGTCTTATACTACAAAAAATAGGTTACGAAGAGCAATGTCGTACCCTTAAACAGAGTCTTAATCCTACAACAAAATTTCACGCCTATTCACTTTCCTAATAGGTTTCGTTTTTTTGAATCGTTAACATCGTCTACCCCAATTTATACAAATTATCAAGGTATATTTTGTATCTTTGTATCACATTTTAATTCTTAAAAACTTACAGTATGAATCTACATCTTAATGGAATCTTGTTGGGTGAGTTGTTGGAACTCGCTGCAAAGCATCATCAAATTAATACCTCTCTTGTTGAAAAAGATTATTGGGTAACTTATCTTCTTAAGCAGGTATATATTACTGATTTAAGGAACTATACCTACTTTAAAGGCGGCACTTCTCTTTCTAAAGCCTATGGTTTAATTAATCGTTTCTCTGAAGACATTGATTTATTAGTGTATAGCAATAACCCTTTTGCATCAAAACAAACCGAAAAGAATATCGCTAAAGAGTTGGCATATTTGTTGTATCAGGTTCCATCATTGCAGTATCAAAAATCGTTATCGACGATAGGTGGCATTTATAAGAAACTCCTATTTGACTATCCACAATACAGTAGCACGATGGGGTTAAAGGATCAAGTAGAGGTTGAAATAACATGCATCGATCATAACGAAAAGGAGCAAATGTATCTTCCTGCCGAAGTTACAAAGATCTCAACATTCATTTACCAATATTTGCTGTATGTTGGCAGAATAGATTTAATTCAGCAATTTGATATGTTTCCTATAGAGGTGCTTACCGTTCAACCTGAAAAAAACGTTGTGCGACAAGATTTGTCGTTTGGCCCGAATATCATTTCATGCGGATGCAGTCAATTTGATAGCAAAATACAATCGTGATTTATATGATATAAATGCGATGTTAAAGCAAGATAGATTTCGCTTTTATGTTCAGTCGGATGACTTTGTTCAACATATTGACAAAGTTATTAAGGAGGATAGTCAGTTTAAGAAAACCAATTTTAATAAACCTTTTTATTGTACTCCTTTGTTTCAAACACCCGAAAGTGTATTAAATCTGTTGCCAGTAAAACAAGCTTTGCAAGAAACGCAACGATTCCTAGTTTTTGATCAAAAGGTTGATGTGCCTGAAATGGTAGAGACAATGCGTTTTCTTTATTCCCGTTTCACCTGTCACTAGTCATCCGTTGCTTGTCGCTTGTCGCTTCGCAACGCGAAGCGATTCCTTGTATTTCTATAAAAATTTGTGTACTTTTGCAACCACATTCTAGGCTTATGGCAAAAAAATCGTCCAAAATAAAATTACCCGTTCGCGATAAAATGGTGCGTACCCATCGCATCAGTTTCTTGCTGAACGACAAGGAAATGGATGCCGTAAACCGCTATGTAAAACGCTATCGCGTGCAAAATAAATCGCGTTTTTACCGCGAAACCCTTATTAGGGCTATTTTAAAACAATTTGACGAGGACGCTCCAACCCTGTTTTGATATGCAAGACGATGCACACTATATGAAGCAAGCCCTGCTGGAGGCAAAAAAAGCTTTTGAGGCAGATGAAGTGCCCGTTGGGGCAGTGGTGGTGGCTGGTGGACGCATCATTGGTCGCGGCCATAACCTCACCGAAACCTTGCAGGATGCCACCGCGCATGCAGAAATTATTGCCATGACGGCGGCGATGAACGAGTTGGGGGCTAAATACCTGCCCGATTGTACGGTGTACGTAACCGTTGAACCTTGTGTGATGTGTGCAGGGGCTATGTATTGGGCAAAAATAGCCAAATTGGTGTACGGAGCAAGCGAAGAGAAATACGGCTTTACTGTAAAGGCACCTACTTCGCTCCATCCTAAAACCGAAGTGGTATCGGGCGTAATGCAAGAAGAATGCGCTCAACTAATGAAAGATTTTTTTAAAGCAAAACGATAATGGATTTTATTGAAGAACTTACTTGGAGGGGCATGATTCACTCGATGATGCCTGGTACAGAAGAACAATTAGCCAAAGAAATGACCACGGCATACTTGGGTATCGACCCTACTGCCGATTCATTGCACATAGGACACTTGGTAGGCGTAATGATGTTGCGCCATTTTCAACGTTGCGGCCACAAACCATTGGCTTTGGTAGGTGGTGCTACGGGTATGATTGGCGACCCATCGGGCAAAAGTGCTGAACGTAACTTGTTAGACGAAGCTACTCTTCGCCACAATCAGGCTTGCATCAAAGAACAGCTGTCTAAATTTTTGGACTTTGATAGCGATGCGCCCAACGCAGCCGAAATGGTGAACAACTACGACTGGATGAAAGAATTCTCTTTCTTGGCGTTTATCCGCGATATTGGCAAACACATCACTGTTAACTATATGATGGCCAAAGATTCGGTTAAAAAACGTCTTTCTGCCGAATCGAGCGTAGGTATGTCGTTTACCGAGTTTACCTATCAATTGGTGCAAGGTTACGACTTTATGCACCTATACGAAACCAAAAACTGCCGTTTGCAATTGGGTGGCTCAGATCAATGGGGTAACATTACAACCGGTTCAGAACTTATTCGTCGTAAACTAGGTGGCGAAGCGTTTGCACTTACCTGTCCATTGATTACCAAAGCCGATGGTGGTAAATTTGGCAAAACCGAAAGCGGTAACGTATGGTTGTCGCGCAACTATACCACTCCTTACAAATTCTACCAATTCTGGTTGAATGTAAGCGATGCCGATGCCGAAAAATACATCAAAATATTTACCTTCTTGAGCAAGGAAGAGGTAGAAAACCTTGTTGCTGAACATGCACAAGCCCCACACTTGCGCCTATTGCAAAAACGTTTGGCCAAAGAAATCACCATTATGGTACACTCTGAGCAAGACTACGAAATGGCAGTAGAAGCATCGAACATCTTGTTTGGTAACGCTACCTCTGAATCGTTGAAGAAATTGGACGAAGCTACCTTGTTGGCGGTATTCGATGGTGTGCCTCAATTTGAAGTGAGCAAAGAAGCTGTTGGCTGTAAACTAATGGATCTTTTGACCGAAAAAGCAGCTGTATTTGCTTCTAAAGGCGAAATGCGTAAACTTATCCAAAACGGTGGCTTTGCTGTTAACAAAGAAAAATGTACCGATACCGAAGCCATTCTATCGGCCGATATGCTGCTAGATGGCAAGTATTTGTTGGTGCAAAAGGGTAAGAAGAATTATTTCTTGTTAACCTTTGCATAATAAAATTCGTCAAAAAAAATCTCGCAATTGCGAGATTTTTTTTATAAAACCTTTGGTAATTCAAAAAAACGCATTACCTTTGCAGTCGCAAACCAAGCGATTGCCTCATGGTGTAATGGTAGCACTACAGATTTTGGTTCTGCCTGTCGAGGTTCGAATCCTCGTGAGGCAACACATCGCGGAGTGGAGCAGTGGTAGCTCGCTGGGCTCATAACCCAGAGGTCAGTGGTTCGATCCCGCTCTCCGCAACCTTAGCAACCCAATCGGGTTGCTTTTTTTATGTCTATCTCCCTGCGTTGCGGTCGCTTCGCTCTTTCTTGGTTCCCCGCGTTGCGGTCGCTTCGCTCCCTTAACACGGGGTTACAAATAAGGAATACCCCTGCGGAGTAACTCCTCACTTTTTTCGATTAGTCGATTAACCGATTAGTCAAAAAAAATACTATCTTTGCAACTAAATCAACTGACTTTTATGAGCAACCTAAGATTCCAAGTCGTAAGCGAGGCATTTAAGAAAAAGCCGCTACCCGTAGTTCCTGAAGATCCACAAACCTCTACCTACTATGGTAAAAATGTATTTGGTCGTGAGCAAATGGCGCAATATTTGTCGGAGCAGACCATGCAGAAGATTTGTGCATCGATCGATAACGGAGAACCTTTAGGTCGCGAAATTGCCGACGAAGTGGCAGAGGCCATGAAACGTTGGGCTATGGATATGGGTGCTACCCATTATACCCACTGGTTTCAACCGCTTACTGAGGGTACTGCCGAAAAACACGATGCGTTTATCGAGTACAAAGCAGCTCCTGGTGGCGAAATTATCGAAAAATTTTCGGGCAAAATCTTGATTCAACAAGAGCCTGATGCCTCCAGTTTCCCTAATGGGGGTATTCGTAATACCTTCGAGGCACGTGGCTATACCGCATGGGATCCCTCTTCGCCTGCCTTTGTGGTGGACGACACCTTGTGTATCCCAACGGTGTTTGTTGCCTATACCGGTGAGGCATTGGACTATAAAACGCCTTTGCTAAAATCAATTACTGCAGTCAATAAGGCTGCTACTGCGGTGTGTCAATATTTCGATGCATCGGTCAAAAAAGTAACCTCGTTTTTGGGTTGGGAGCAAGAATATTTCTTGGTGGATGAGGGCTTGTATGCAGCTCGTCCTGACTTGTTGCTAACTGGTCGTACCTTGTTGGGGCACGAATCGGCCAAAAACCAACAATTAGAAGACCACTATTTTGGTGCTATTCCTGCTCGTGTGCAAGCATTCATGAAAGAGTTGGAATTTGAAGCCTACAAATACGCCATTCCTTGTAAAACTCGTCACAACGAGGTCGCACCTAACCAATTTGAAATTGCGCCTATTTTTGGCGAAACCAACTTGGCTATTGATCAAAACTTGCTGATGATGTCGCTGATGAACCGCATTGCGCGTAAGCATGGTTTCCGTGTGTTGTTGCACGAAAAACCGTTTGCAGGCATCAATGGTTCGGGCAAGCACTGCAACTGGTCGTTGGGTACCGATACGGGCGTAGGCCTATTTACTCCTGGCAAAACAGCTGCCGAAAACTTGCAGTTCATCACCTTTTTGGTGAATGCATTGATGGCGGTGTACAAGCACAATAGTTTGCTAAAAGCATCCATCATGACGGCGCAAAATGCGCATCGTTTGGGTGCAAATGAGGCACCTCCTGCCATTATTTCGGCTTTCTTGGGCACTCAATTGTCGGCGGTGTTGGATAAATTGGAGAACAGCAGCAGCGAAGAGGCCATTTTGTTGGACGATAAGAAAAAAATGCACTTGGGCGTGGCACACATCCCTGAAGTGTTGCTTGATAATACCGACCGCAACCGTACGTCGCCATTTGCCTTTACTGGTAACCGCTTCGAGTTCCGTGCGTTGGGTTCTTCTGCCAACTGTGCATCAGCCATGATTGTGCTCAATGCAGTAATGGCAGACCAATTGAACGAATTTAAGGCATCGGTCGATACCAAGGTAGCGAGCGGCCAAAGTACGCAAAGTGCCATTTTCGAGGTGTTGAAATCTTACATCAAAGCCTCTAAGGTGATTCGTTTTGACGGAAATGGTTATAGCGAAGCCTGGAAGCAAGAGGCGCAACAACGTGGTTTGGACTGCATCAATAGCGTGCCACAGATTTACGACGCTTACACCAGCGCACAAAGTGTTGCCATGTTTGCCGCAACAGGCGTTTTCAACGAAAAAGAGCTGGAAGCCCGTAACGAAGTGAAATGGGATACCTATACCAAAAAGATCCAAATTGAGGCGCGTATCTTGGGTGACTTGTCGCTCAACCACATCATCCCAGTGGCGACCTGCTACCAATCGATGCTGTTGGACAATGTCTATAAGATGCAACAAGTGTATAGCAAAGAGTTGGCCAACGAGCTGTCGAAGCACAACAACGAGCTGATTGCGAAGTTGGCAAAACACATTGCTCAAATTTCTGAAGCGGTGTGTAACATGGTTGAGGCGCGCAAAAAAGCCAATAAAATTGAGTCGGAACGCGAAAAGGCGTTGGCGTACGAAAGCACTGTGTTGCCCTATTTCGATACCATCCGCTACCATGCAGATGAATTGGAGTTGATTGTGGACGACAAACTTTGGACCCTTCCTAAGTACCGCGAAATGTTGTTTATTCGCTAATCAAACCCACATAGGCTGATGCAAAGAAAAATTGTAGCTTGTTTGTTGTGGCTGCTATGCTTGTGCGCATATGCAGCGAGCGATTCTACGCGCGTTAAGTTTGCCTACGATGTCGATTTTCTGTTCTACTTCGACAACCGCGAGTTTGCGGAAACCAAGTACCAACGAGATTTTACGCACTTTGGTGTGCGTTTGGCGCCCGAAGTAGGTGTGGAAATTAAAGAAGGTGAATTTACCCACCGCATAATGGCTGGGGTGGCCTATAATCAACCCATTGGCACCAACTACAAGGAAGCACAATTTCGCCCAACAGCCTACTACCGCATGCAAACCAAAGGTTGGGACGTAAATGTGGGTTTTGTGCCCTATACCCACCTCATCGAAGCCATGCCTACCTATCTTTGGTACGATTCGTTGGCGTACCAAAATGCCAATATTCAAGGGGCATTGTTTCAGTACCAAAGCAGCAAGGGATTTGTTTCGGCTATGCTCGATTGGCGTGGCATGTATAGCGAAGAAACGCGTGAAGCATTTCGGGTAGTGGTGAATGGCCGCGGTCAATATGGTTGGTTCTTTGGTGGTGGTATGGCGATGCTCAACCACCTGGCAAATAGCAAAAGTAAAAATTATGGCGTTTGCGACGACTATTTGCTCAATCCGTATCTGGGCGTAGATGTAAGCCATTTGGTTCCGCTCGATACCCTTTCGCTCAGGGCAGGTTACCTATTTGGTGTGCAGCGCGACCGCAATAGAAACGAAAACTACCTTACCCATGGTGGTTGTATCGAGTTCAACCTGCGCTGGAAATACGTAGGCGTAAAAAATACCACCTATTTTGGCGACAATATGTTCCCGCTTTACAGCCGATACGGTGCCGTGCTTAACCAAGGCGATCCATGGTACAGAGCTTCGGTGTATAACCGAACCGATTTTACGGTGTTTTTCTATAACAACCGTTTTATCAACCTACACGGAACCTTTACCATTGATGTTACAGAAGAGGGTACTTTTAATTGTCAGCAGCAAGTGGTGGCGCAGTTCAATCTTGGACGTGTGTTCGATAAAAAAGCGCCCAAATTAAAAAGCATATTTGGCCGATAGTTGGCAACATTACCTATAATAAAAAAGACATCACGAAAGTGATATGAACCCCGAAAGTTAGACAAAAAACTTTCGGGGTTTTTTATGTCAAAAAAGCGAAACAAACATGGATATGCAGAACGCTTAAAGTATATGCATATGTTAGAAGCTGGATATAGTGTTAAATATATTAGTAAACAT
>JAZQZN010000004.1:0-101290 GCA_045634045.1 Candidatus Enterocola sp.
TAAAAAGAGAGCAAAATAGTTGATTTGCTCAATAAATAATCAATCTATTTTACTCTCTTTTTTAAGAATGCCACCAACCGTTTTTGGCAACATTACCCTAAAATGTAAGAGCTTCACAAAAAAAGCGTTACCTTCGGGTAACGCTTTTTTTGTGGAGCTGGAGGGGATTGAACCCTCGTCCAAACGAGGAAATAATACGCTTTCTACATGCTTATCCTTGCCTTTGATTTTCGTCCGACGGCAAGACCAAGGCCACCAACCAATCGGCTTATCCCCTAAAATCTTATTTGTCTTGCAGGGCCAAAACAAACCAGTTCTGATTTATCAGCACCTCCGGTTCAAACAGCCTCAGAACAAGGGCGTTTGGGAGATGTCTTGTCTTAGCACCTTGTGCCAAGATAAAGCTAATCTACTATTATTCGATTAAGCAGCAAGAGCAAAATTGTTATTGCCAGTTATAGTTCGAAAGTTCAGATTATAGAGCCCCCTTACAACGCTCTGCATGCTTACATACCAGTTCATCTCGCTGTCAAAGCCAGTCAGCCCCAGTAATAATTAGGAATTTGGAATTAGAAATTAGGAATAAAGTTTTGTGGATTGTGGTAATTTTCAATATGTTTTTAATTCCTCATTCCACATTCCTAATTCCTAATTAAATTTATTTTGCAACCGCAACGGAACGAACTTCGCGGATAACGGTAATTTTAACCTGTCCTGGGTAGGTCATTTCGTCTTGGATTTTTTGTGCAATTTTTCCAGATAATAGTTCGGTATCTTTATCGCTAATCTTGTCGGCACCTACAATGACGCGCAACTCACGGCCCGCTTGGATAGCAAAGGTTTTTTGCACACCAGGGAAACTCATAGCCAAGTTTTCAAGGTCGTTGAGACGTTTGATGTATGCTTCTACAATTTCGCGGCGTGCACCTGGACGAGCACCAGAAATGGCATCACAAGCTTGTACAATAGGAGCAATAAGCGATTGCATTTCGGTTTCTTCGTGGTGCGAACCAATGGCATTGCAAATATCGGGTTTTTCGCCACAACGTTGTGCTATTTTCATACCCAATAGTGCGTGTGGTAGTTCTGGTTCTTCATCGGCAACTTTACCAATGTCGTGTAACAGACCAGCGCGGCGTGCTTTTTTAGGATTCAAGCCTAGCTCTGATGCCATAACAGCACAAAGGTTGGCAGTTTCGCGAGCGTGTTGCAATAGGTTTTGTCCGTATGAAGAACGGTATTTCATTTTACCTACCAAGCGAACCAATTCGGGGTGCAATCCGTGGATGCCCAAGTCGATGGTGGTGCGTTTGCCGATTTCGACAATTTCTTCTTCAATTTGTTTGGTTACTTTGGCTACCACCTCTTCGATGCGAGCTGGGTGGATGCGGCCATCTTGAACCAATTGGTGAAGTGATAGTCGAGCAATTTCGCGACGAACAGGGTCGAATGCTGAAAGTACGATGGCTTCAGGAGTGTCATCTACAACAATTTCGACACCAGTAGCGGCTTCCAATGCGCGGATATTACGTCCTTCACGACCAATGATGCGGCCTTTCATTTCGTCCGATTCGATGTGGAATACGGTTACGGCATTTTCGATGGCAGCTTCGCTGGCAACGCGTTGAATCGAGTTGATTACAATCTTTTTCGCCTCTTTGTTGGCGTTCATACGTGCTTCTTCCATGATTTCGTTGACGTACGACATGGCAGCTGTTTTAGCTTCGTCTTTCAACGATTCAATCATTTGGTTTTTTGCTTCTTCTGCCGACAAACCAGCGATGGTTTCCAATTTCTCGATGGCTTGGTGGTGCAAGCGGTCCAATTCTTGCTCTTTCTTTTCTACGATGTCTTTTTGGTTTTCGTAGTTTGTACGCAATTGGTCAATCTCAGTTTCTTTTTTTACCAAAAAGTCTTCTTGGTTTTGTAGCTGTTTTTCTTTTTGACCTAATTTGGCTTCCATTGATTGCAACTTGGCGTTGCGTGCGGTTGCTTGCTTGTCAAATTCAGTTTTTAGTTGTAAATACTTTTCTTTTACTTCAACTAACTTAGCTTTCTTAATCGCCTCTCCTTCGGCTTTTGCCGTTTTAATCATGCTTTTTCCTCGTAGGTGCTGGCTAAGTAGCAGCAGCGAAATCGCAAGGATCGCGCCTACAAGAAATGCCAATACATAAAATAATATGTTCATAGTATCAATTTATAAGTGAATAAAAAAATAAGCACTCTTCGGGCAGTGTAGTGTCCTTGAAGAATGCATAGCAATAACGTACGATACGCGTGCAGAATGTCCTTAGACTTCTTTTTCTTCCAACAATGATTGTGCAATTTTGTTGGTTATATCGTTGAGTGTAGAAACGGTATTTTGTTTGTTAAATTCGCCTTTTAGTGCCATTAACGCAATGTCTAACAAGGTCATGTTAACGAAACGGCTTTCGTCTCGTGCGTCTGCGTATAGGCTGGCATACATGTTGTAACGGTGATTGATGAGGCGTTCGGCATTGCGGTATAGCGCTTCTTCTTCACGTTCGATGGTTAGGTTCATCGTTTGCCCCAATATGTGTAAGTTGATGGTAAAGGGGTTGTTTATGCGATTCCTCAATTGGCTTAATTGTTGGTTGAGGGGCTCTTTCATACTAACCTAAACGTTTAATTGTCCGATACAACGATCTATGGTTTCTAACATTCGTGTCAACTTGGCTTTTGCTCGTTTAATCTCTCCGTTTTCTGCTTGTATCATGGATTGAGCAATGAGCAAGTTGTCGTATTTTTTTTGCAATTCTGCAAGGTCAACATGGGCTTCTGTCAACTGGCGTTTGATTACCTCTATATCCGTTTTTAGTTGTCGGATAGTGGCCTTATGTGCTTCTCTGTCTTGCAATAAGGCATTGATCTGGGCGTCTAATTGCTGTAAGAAATCCGTGTTGGTCACTTATACACTGGTATAAAATTGTACAAATGTAACAAAAAACAATGGAATAAAAAAATATGCAACAAAAAAAGAGAAAACCAAAATGATTTTCTCTTTTTCTTATTTTCGCTGTTAACGAACTGGTAGGATTACGCTTTCTTTTGTTCTTTGATGCGTGCTTTTTTGCCAGTAAGAGCGCGCAAGTAGTACAATTTAGCACGACGAACGCGACCAATTTTGTTAACTTCTACTTTTTCGATGAAAGGAGAATCAAATGGGAAGATTCTTTCTACACCAACGTTTTCAGAAATTTTACGAACGGTGAAACGTTTTTTGTTGCCATGACCGGCAATTTTGATAACTACGCCACGGTATTGTTGGATACGTTCTTTGTTACCTTCGATGATTTTGTACGATACAGTAACGGTGTCGCCGCTTTTGAATGCAGGCATTTCTTTACCAGTGGCAAATGCTTCTTCAGCAATTTTTAAAAAATCCATTGTGTTTTGTAAATTAAGTTAATACTACGCAGCATAACAAGTTCCTCTATGCCTTGCCAGCGACTACGCCAAAAACGGATGCAAAGATACAAAGCTTTTTTGAAATTGCAAAATAATTTGTTATTACAAATGTATCTTATTTAGCCATTAGCGATAGTAATAATGCTTTAAAGTCGGTATTTTCGTGGATGCCGGTTAGCTGGTTGGCGCCAGTGCCGTAGGCAAAGAAGGGAACCATAACACCGCTGTGGCTGCCTGTTGAGAAAGTGGGGGTTAGCTCTTCGTTGGGGAGGCTTAGCCCGCCAGTCTCGTGGTCAGCAGTGATGAAAACAAGGGTGCCTGGGTGTTGATCGGCGTAGTCCATACAAACGCCAATTACGCGGTTGATGTCTTTCATTTCGGCGCGCAAGCGTTCACCTTCGTTGCCGTGACCCGCCCAATCAATTTGCGAACCTTCGATGAAAAGGAAGAATCCTTTTTCGTTTTGCTCTAATAGGCGTAGCGCTTGTAGGGTGCCCTGAGCAATGGTATCGCCGCGCATGGGTGAGGTTGGCATGTCTTCTTCTGCCAACATACAGGCTACTTTGCCGCTGGCGATGTTTGCCATAGAATCGAGGTTATAGGTGATTTGGTAGCCTGCTTGCACAAGTGAGTCGGTAACTAAAAGTTTGTTGCCGCCTGCTACAAATACGTCAGGGCCGTTTTTGTAAAGGTCTTGAAGGATCTCAGCGTCCATACCACGGTTGGGTCGATGCGCATAGAAGGCGGCGGGGGTGGCATGGGTGATGCGGCAACTGGCGACCTCGCCAGTTGCTAAGCCGCGTTGGCTTAACTCGTACATAATGGAGTTGACGGGAATGCTGTCGGCATTCATGCCCAACATACCGTTTTGAGTTTTGACGCCGCAAGCCAACGCGGTTCCCCCCGCCGCCGAGTCTGTAACACGATGGCTGGCAGAGTAGGTTTTGGAGAAACCGATGCTGTGCGCACGTTCAAAGTTGTTGGCACTGTCGCCTACCAAGTTGATTTGGTTGGGGCCCATGCCGTCACCTATAATAAAGATGATGTTTTTTACAGGTTCTGATGTTTCATCAGGATGTGCTAATTTGTCGTGTAACATACCAATACCAAGCAATAGGATGCCTATGCTAAGTAAGGCGTATGAAAATTTCTGTCCTTTGTTCATTGAGTCGTACATGGTTATTTTTCTTTAAGTTTGTTCATTTCGGCGCGGATGGCATAAAGCTCTTCGCGTAGGTGGGCTAACTCTTCAATTACATTGTATTGGTTTTGCGCTTTGTTTTTGTTCTTTTTAATTTGTGTGGCAGCACCTTCCAATGTCATGCCCTTTTCTTCTACGTAATAGGTGATGAGCTGTAGCAACTTGATGTCGTCTTGTGAGTAAAAACGTGTGCCTTTGCTGTTGGTCTTGGGTTGTAAAAAATCAAACTTGCTTTCCCAAAAACGCAGCTTAGAGGGTGCAATTTGCAGCATATCTGCCACCTCGCCAATGGAATAGTATTGTTTGGTAAGGTTTTCCATGGGCATTAGTCAAAGGTTTGCGAACTGTTGGATGAAATGCGTACCATTTCGTCGTACTCTTCGGGTGACAAATCCAAGAAATAGTAGTTTTGTGGATTTTGGTGTACTCCCTTGTATTTTACTTCGTAGTGCAAGTGAGGACCTGTTGATTTGCCTGTATTGCCTACGTAAGCAATAACATCGCCACGTGACACTTTGCTGCCTTTGCGCAATCCTTTTTTGAATTTATGAATGTGGGCATACAAAGTAACGTAATCGTATCCGTGGTCAATGACGATGCAGTTGCCATACCCTTGCTTCCATCCAATGGAGGTAATTACACCATCTGCAGTGGCAAAAATATCCGTGCCAATGGGAGCGGAAAAGTCCATCCCTTTGTGGAATCGAATGGTTTTGTAAATAGGG
The DNA here is from genome assembly GCA_045634045.1 of Candidatus Enterocola sp. Lineage (GTDB taxonomy): Bacteria > Bacteroidota > Bacteroidia > Bacteroidales > Paludibacteraceae > Enterocola. Next base: position 5,356 of record JAZQZN010000004.1, read on the forward strand.
TCAACACGACGACCATAGCCTGATGCCGTGCGTTTAAGGTCTTTGTTAGGTACTGGTTGGATGGCTGGAAGGTGTAGCAGCCTGTCTTCCCTTGTTTTTGCCAGCTGTACCAATTCGTCGAATGAGTTGGATTGTGTATAGAGCATTTTGTTCAGCTGGTCCATTTTGTAGGATGTTTGCTTCACAATGGTACCTGTGCGTAGGTTGTCCCATTGGTCGTAGCGGGCAGTGTTGCTCAAATTTCCTGTGCGTAGGGCGGTAGGAATGGAGTCTGCTTGTAGCATCACACGGTAAAAATTATCGTCGCGCTCTTGAATGATGTTCATAATGGCAAGCGCTTCGTCCAGCTGTCTGTCCAAAAGCTGGTATTGGCTGTTGATGCGGTCATTTTCTTCTGCTAAGCGTTTTTGAGCAGGTGAAGGAATAAAGGTGATGAGCAAAATAAAAGTACCTGCGCCAAGAATAATCCCCAAGGTAGCCACCTTTAGCAAACGTTTAATTTGGTAGCTTACCGTGTTGTCTATACGCTCGTATTTCAGGGTTTTACGATTGTATCGGTAGTGTGGATTGTCGGACAAAAATAGCGCCATGTATCTTATTTGATTAGGTGCAAAGGTATAAAAAAAAATGATTTTCAACAATAAAAGCCGTCAAAACTGACGGCTTTTACTATTCGTATAAAAAGGGTATTTCTTTATTTTTTGTCTTTTACAGAAATCCAAAGGATGCCAGAAATCAACAAGCAGACAGCGCAGATAGCGAAGATGATTGATTTGTCTGCAGCAGCGTTAACAACTTCACCCATTTTGAAAGATGCTACCAACTGAGGCAACACTACTGATAGGTTGAAGATACCCATGTAAAGACCCATTTTGCTTTGGTCAACACGTTCGCTCATGATAGCGAAAGGTAGCGATACCAACGATGCCCAACCAATACCAACGATGCACAACGATGCAAAGAATACGATGATGTTAGCACCAAAGAAGTAGATAAGGCCATAACCCAAAGCCATTAGTAAGATAGAACCAGTGTGGGTTTTAGCCATACCAGTTTTGCGGGCCAAAACGTTCAATACCAATACAGGTAGAATAGCACCAATCAAGTCACGTACCAAGAATGCCCATGAGTTGATAGAAGCAAACGATTCTGGATTGATGTCGGCAATGATGTTTGATACGTAGAAGAACATGTAGATGTTCATGGTTTGTACGCCCCACCATGTGAAAGAGTGTGCCAACAAAATTCTTTGGAATTGGTTGTTATCTTCGGTGCTTTTGGGAAGGTTAAGCAATACAGCGATGATGGCCAAGATTTCGATGATTACGCAGGCAAATTCTACATAGTCCAAACCGAAAATATTACCACCAACGGTCAAGCCCATTAGTTTGCCACAGATAACGTAGATACCATAGATCAAGAAACCAGCCAAAGGAAGAATGGTTTCAGCCATGTCTTTGATCGATGATTTTTGTTGTACTTTTTCAGCGTTGTCAGCTTCTGTGTTCAATTCGCGTGGTTCTTCGATGAAGAAAATAGGAAGAACGGTAAATAGTACAGCAATGATAGCACCTACGTAAATAAGCAATTCGTTACCCCAAATAACAGCAATCAAGTATGCCAATACACCGAATGTACCAGAAACGGTTTGCATCCAGGTGAAGCCAGTACTGCGTTGCTCATTGGTAGTACAGTCTGCAACCAACGAACGGGTAGGGTTGAAGCTTACGTTAATGGCAAGGTCCAAGGTAAGTGCAACGGCTACTGCAATAGCCAAAAGACCTTCAGAACCGCCCATGCCAAATACTTTTTGTACAATTTCAAGGTTAGGAAGGGCAAGTAACATCAAGCCTGTTAAAATACCGCCCAAGATTACCCAAGGACGACGACGACCACCTAAGAACCAAAGGTTGTCTGATACAGCACCTACAATGGGTTGTGCAATGATACCTGCGATAGGACCAGCTGCCCATACGATACCAATTTCGTGAATATCAAGACCATACTTGGTCGAAAGAATCCAGCTCAACGCCGAAATTTGAACCGATAGGCCAAATCCCATAGCTGTAGCAGGAAGCGAAAGAAGAGCATAGAACCATGTCTTCATCTTTTTTTGTGCTTCTAACATAGTATTTAAATTTAGTGAATAAATGCTGATTATCTCACAAAGGTAATAAAATTAATTAAGAATTAGGAATTAGGAATTAGGAATTTTTGATTTGCTCGTTAATTCCCTCTATATACGCAAGTAATTCTTCGCGACCTGTTTTGTTCTCGGACGAGGTGATAAAAATAGGGGGTAACTCTTCCCAACTCTGTAGCAGATGCTTCTTATAAGCATCTATATTTCGGTTACAAGCCGTTTTGGATAATTTATCTACTTTGGTAAAGACTATAGAAAAAGGTACACCAATTTCGCCCAACCAATTGATAAATTCGGTGTCGATTTTTTGGGGTTCGTGTCGGCTATCGATGAGCACAAAAAGGTTGGTGAGCTGTTCGCGCTTGTCGATGTAGCCTTTTATCATACCTTCCAACGTGTCGCGCTTTTTTTTGCCCACTTGTGCATAACCGTAGCCAGGAAGGTCCACCAAATGCCATTGCTCATTGATAACAAAGTAGTTGATAAGGAGTGTTTTGCCTGGTTTAGAACTGGTCATGGCCAACCCTTTTACGCCCGTAAGCATATTGATGAGCGACGATTTGCCTACATTGGATCTGCCTATGAAAGCAAATTCAGGCAATGAACTGTTGGGGCATTTGCCCACGCTGGGGCTACTTTGTACAAAGGTGGCAGCTTGTATTTTCATCGTTTACGAATAAGCAATAATCCTACAAAAGTAATCAATCCGTTTAAAATAAGCAATTCGTAGCCCAAAGAGTTGTGCATTAGCTGTTGTAGTAAGAGGCATAGAAGGGGGCTTGCGATGCATACGACAGGTACCCAGCGGTCGTGGAGGTGGTAGCTGGTGAATAATCCAAAAGCAAATAATCCTAACAAAGGACCATAGGTGTAGGAAGCTAATTGGTACAAAAGGTCTAAAATGGGTGTGTCGGATAGTAGGTAAAATAAACAGAGTAGGAGTAGGATGCATACGCATACGCAACCATGGATGAGGTGGCGAGTTGTCTTGCTGTTTTGTGCTGTAGGTGATAGAAAGTCGATGCTAATAGCGGTGGTTAGCGAAACAATGGCAGAGTCGCTGCTCGAACAAGTGGCAGCAACAATACCCAATACCAACAGCAGGATGGCACCCGATGAAAATAGTCCGTTTTCAATGGCGGTGCTGACCAATAAATCGCCTTGCTGCGGAATGGTTATTCCGTGTTGGCTCAACAAGGCAACCAGGCATGCGCCCAAGAACAGGAATGCCAAATTAACAGGTATAAACGAAAAACCATAGCAGCGCATGTTCTTTTGGGCATCGGATAGGTTTTTGCAGGAAAGGTTCTTTTGCATCATGTCTTGGTCAAGACCTGTCATCGACAAGGTGATGAAAATGCCGCTAATCAACCATTTGAAGAAGTTATTTTTGCTGCTCCAATCCCATTCAAAGTATGGATAATCGTTCCATGGGAAATGGCTGATTTGGCTGCTGCTTTCGTAGAGCAAACCGCACAATGCCAGCAGTATAAAGAGGGTTTGTAGGGCGTCCGTCCATACCAACGTGCGTATGCCGCCGCTGTGGGTGTAGAGGAATATAATGCCAAGAAAAAGGCTGGCGGTTACGTAAAAAGAAAATCCAAGTGGTGCAAAAACGAGGTGCCAAATGAGCAGTGTGGCTGCGTATAGTCGAACGGTAGCACCTAGCAAGCGAGAAAGCAAGAAAAAGAAGCTGCCTGTTTGGTGGCTGTATTTGCCCAATCGGATGCCTAAATATTGGTAGATGCTGGTAACCTGTAGGCGGTAGTACACAGGTAGCAATACGTGTGCTACCACGAGGTAGCCCAACGAAAAGCCAACGACCATTTGCAGGTAGCTGTAGCCCGATTGCAGTACCATGCCAGGCACGGATACAAACGTAATGCCCGATAGCGATGCACCCAGCATACCAAATGCCACCAAGTACCATGGTGATTTGCGCGCACCCAAGTAAAACGAGGCGTTGTCCTGGTGTTTGTTGCCCCATTTGCCGATGCCGATGAGTAGCAGAAAGTAAGCTGCAATGAATATGAGTAGTGCGATTGGGCTCATTTTGTTGAGAATAACCTTACAAAGGTAGAAAAAAATGGTGGATTTTGTGATGTCGGTAGGGTTATATAAAAAAAACTGCGTATATTTGTCTGATTAGTTGTAATAAAATTTAGATGCAATCGTATCCTTCTTTTTTGTTAGAAAATGCAGTAAATCAATTGGCTAAATTGCCTGGTATTGGTAAAAAATCAGCTTTGCGCTTGGCCTTGTACTTGCTAAAACAAGAACAGCAAGATGTTGCCAATTTTGCGCAAGCCATTTTATTGCTCAAAAATGAGGTAAAATACTGCAAAGTTTGCAAAAACATTGCCGATACCGACGTGTGCCAAATTTGTTCGGATGCTACCCGCCAAACAGAGGTGGTGTGCGTGGTAGAAACTATCAAAGAGGTAATGCTGATCGAAAATACGGGTCAATTCAAGGGGTTGTACCATGTGTTGGGAGGAGTTATATCGCCCATTGACGGGGTACATCCTTCCGACTTGGAAATCGAAAGCTTGGTGGAACGTGTTAAAAATGGTAGCGTAAAAGAAGTGGTATTGGCATTGAGTACCACCATGGAAGGCGATACCACATCTTATTACATTGCTCGTAAGTTGGCTGCATTTGATATTACCTTAACCACCATTGCTCGAGGCGTTTCGGTGGGTGATGAATTGCAATATGCCGATGAATTAACTTTAGGAAAATCAATTGTCAATCGTGTCCCTTATAAAAATTAGTATGAAAACCAATCAACAATTACAATTGCACTACTATTGCTTGTATGCCTTGCTGTTGGCTTTGCTGGTATTGGTGCATTTTTCGAACGATGGCATGCCTCTTTGGTCTTTGTCAGAAAGTCTAACCATGATGACAAGTACGGTTAATATTTTGTTCTTACTGGCTATTCCATTGGTATTCAAATTATTCTCGATCAAAGTAAAACATTTAACATCGATACAAACCTATGCTACTTGGGCTTTGGTGCAAATGTATGCCATTGCTTTCCCTGCCTTGACTTCGATAGCCGTGTATGCCTTATTGCGCGATACAACTGCGCTATATTGCTATTTGATAGCGTTTGTATCGTTGGTATTTTGTAAACCTACCCGTCAAAAATGGGAATATTACGAAAAGGAGGTACAAAATGAAGAATGATATCATTGCCGTTGATTTTGATGGCACTATCGTAGAACATGCTTATCCACGCATTGGAGCGCCCATTCCTTTTGCCATCGAGACTTTGTTGCGCTTGCAACGTGAAGGGTATCGTTTGGTACTTTGGACGGTGCGTGCTGGAAAATTATTGGATGAGGCAGTGGCGTATTGTCGAGATAACGGTTTGGAGTTTTATGCTGTGAATGCCAACTATCCTGACGAGGTGCTTACAGAAAACGATAGCCGTAAGCTCAATGCCAATATCTACATAGACGACCGCAATGTGGGCGGTTTGCCTGATTGGGGAGTTATTTACCAAATTATTAAAGGTACTTGTGTGCCAACGTACAATGCACAATATTCTCTACCAAAACCCAAAGGATTTTGGCAAAAGCTAAGAGAACTCTTCTAACTTATGTGTCAGCTGTCTGTTGTAATTGTTAACTACAAAGTACCGTATTTTTTGCTACAATGCTTGGATGCGGTGCAGCGTGCTGCTGTGGGCTTGGATTGTGAGGTCATGGTAGTGGATAACGATTCGCAGGATGGATCGGAACAGCTGGTAGCACGCTATTTCCCGTCTGTTACCTACATTGCTAACGAACAAAATGAAGGCTTTGCCAAAGCCAATAACAAAGCCATTGCAAGGGCAAAAGGTAAATACGTGTTGCTACTCAATCCAGACACCATCATTGCGGAGGATACGTTGCAACAAGTTTGCCATTTTGCCGAGCATGCTCCTGATTTTGGGGCGTTGGGTGTGCGTATGATAGACCCTAATGGGCGTTTCTTACCCGAGTCGAAGCGAGGGTTGCCTACCATTGCCAACGCTTTGTGCAAAATGTTACATTTGCCCTATCGGGGTAAGAATGATTACTACTATACCCAGGTAAACGAGCACCAGGTAGGTGCTGTGCCTGTGCTGGCTGGCGCTTTTATGCTGCTCAACAAGCAAGCCTTGGGCGATGCCACTTTGTTGGATGAGCGGTATTTTATGTATGGCGAAGACATTGATTTGTCGTATGCCGTTACGCTAGCAGGTTATAAAAATTACTATTTCCCAACCACTATTTTGCACTATAAGGGCGAAAGTACGGTGTACGATGCCAAATACATGCGTAATTTTTACGGTGCGATGCAGCTGTTTTATCAAAAGTACCATGGTAGGGGCTTAATAAGTGGCTTGCTGCAACTTTTGACCCGTGTAATGGTAGGCTTGAGCAAGTGGCGAGGGATTAAAACTGCATTGCCCGATGAGCGCGAAACGGTTGTTCTTTCGACCGATAAGTACACGTATGCGGCTATTATTGACTATATAGAACAAAATAAAGGCGAAAAACGCGTAGTAATAGAACATCCCATCTTTCAGTGTAGTGTACAACCATGAGTGTGTATTTGCAAAATAGTAACCTGCGCATCAGGGCGTTAGAACCTGAGGATTTGGATTTTCTGTATCGTTGCGAGAATGATGCAGAAAATTGGAATACGGGGACGGTTTGTATGCCGTTGTCGAGGTATGTATTGCGCCAATACATCGAGCAAATGGCGGTGGATATTTATGCGACCAATCAGCTAAAATGGATGATTACATTGCTGGATGGAACTTGCGTTGGTACCCTGGAATTGAATCAAATAGACCATTTTCATGGACGTGCAGAAGTAGGTGTCTTTATTGAAAAAAGTTATCGTCAACAGGGCTATGCACTACAAGCGTTGCAGCTATTGGCGGTGTATGCCCAACAGAAAATGGGTTGGCATCAGTTGACAGCCATGGTGGCAAAAAGCAATGCCGCATCGCACCAGCTGTTCCAACGCGTGGGTTTTGTGCAATGCGGCATGTATGCAGACTACCTTAAAACCGAACAAGGTTTTGAAGATGTGGTTTTGTATCAATTGGTTTTGTAAGCGAATTTTACTTCTTTTAATTCTTCGTTCGCTTTTACAATTTTCTTTTTTAAGTCGTTTTTGTAGGTGCGGAATTGTTCGCAGATAGCAGCATCCGACAAGGCAAGCATTTGTACTGCCAATAAGCCTGCGTTCATAGCTCCGTTGATGGCTACAGTGGCTACAGGAATACCGGGAGGCATTTGTACCATGGCCAATAGTGCGTCCATGCCTTCGATGCTCGATTTGATGGGCACACCAATAACGGGCAAAGTAGTCATAGAAGCAATTACACCTGCTAGGTGAGCAGCCATACCTGCTGCTGCAATGATTACTTTGATGCCTCTTTCTTCTGCTTGTGTAGCAAATTCGGCAACTTCGTCGGGAGTGCGGTGCGCCGAAAGTGCATGCATTTCGAATGGAATCGCAAATTCGTCCAAAACTTTGGCTGCTTTTTCCATGATGGGCAAATCGCTGGTGCTGCCCATGATAATACTAACAATAGGTTTCATAGATTATTGAATGGTAAATTGTAATGCAATGGGATAATGGTCAGAGTAGGGTTGTTTGTCCACGCTAAAACGGTAGGGTTGTATGTTCTTATCTGCCAAAATATAATCAATTCTAAAACGGTAAAATCCTTCGTGAAAGGTATTGCCAATGCCTTTGCAGCATGCTAAAAAGGTATCGGTATAATCGCCCTTGATGGCCTGGTACACCCAAGAGGTGGGTAAGTCGTTGATGTCTCCGCACAAAAGGGTGGGATGCATCGTATCTTTTAGCTGTACAACTGTTTGCGCTTGCTTGCCTCTTTTTTGTGCAGCACTGGCAAGCTTGTTGTAAATGCGTTTGGCAATATTGGCTTTTTCTTGGCTCTTGTAAATTTCTTTTTCTTCTGAGGTAAGTCGATTCGATTCCAAGTAGCAGTTGATTACTTGCAGCGTATCTTGGTTGATTTTTACCCACGATGAAATGGCGGCATGGTTGTTGGATGCGATGTCTGCCTTTTCGCGCTTAATAATAGGGTATTTTGATAGGGTAACGATGCCTTTGTCCCAATTTTTAGTACGTGAGGTGATGCTCACGTGCTTGTAGGGGTATTGGTGGAGTTTGTTCATGAGTTGCGTAAGGGTGTGTTCCTGCTTGCCGATAAGGACTTCTTGTAGGCACAAAATATCTGCATCGCACGTAGCTAACCATTCCATGGCATTGGTTTGCTTGGGGTGGTAAAAGTTGAAATAGTGTACGTTGTAGCTGACAACCTTTAGCGCATGGGATGGAACGGGTTGAGGTTCTTTGGTCCCAATGCTTTTTTGAATGTTGGGAATGGAAAGCAGAATGATGCCTGTTACGCACAACACAGTATAGAATTGGCGGCGTACCAAGCATACGACTATGCAGATAAGGGCAAATACTAAGGCGTAAGGGAATAGAATGTTGGCGCCACTTAATAGGTTAAGTGCGGAATCAGGGGCAATATAAGGAATGATCAACGTGATTGCCAAGGTGAGAATGGCAAAGGCGCTGATAAGTATCCATAGTATATTGCCTAATAGCTTCATGCTTTGGGTTTGCTTAAGTCGAAGAGTGATTTCTTTTCTTCTTCGGTAAGGTTTTGGTAGCCTGATTTTTTGATCTTTTCCAACAATAGGTCGATGCGTTCTTGGCGTGCTTTTTCTTGTTGCTTGTGCTGTTGATTCCATTCAGCATCGCTCATCTTGCGTGTATTGTTGGTGGTTACCCTGATTTTTTGCTTTTTAAATGGTGATTGTTTGGGCCATGCATTGGCCAATGCATCAATGACTGCTGTAATGGGGCGGCTGATGTCGGTACCTCTGGTATAAAGGTAGGCGAATAGGTAACCCATGATGGCTCCACCTATGTGTGCGAGTGAACCACCCGAGTTGATGCCCCCTAAACTAAAGACATCCAATGCTAAAAATGCCAACCCGATGTATTTGAGCTTTACGCGACCAATCAATGTTACATTGATCTCGTTGTCGGGAGCGCAACCAACAGCCGCAAATAAAACAGCCATGACCGAAGCCGAAGCACCTACTAGGTAGGAAGAATATTTGAGTGGTTCAAAAATAGGTAACAGGTTAACGCTCAATAGGTAGAAAGCAGCGCCTGCCAATCCGCCCCAAATATAGGTGGCAACTAATTGTTTTTGGTGAAAGAACGACATAAACAACCTGCCAAAATAGTACAAGGCAATGAGGTTGAAAATGGCATGTACAAAATGGGTGTGTAGCACCATGTAGGTCAGGATGCTCCAGGGTTGTCGCATCAAGGAGGGTAGCCATGCAGGCATTTGCAGGTATTGTACCCAAAAATCATCGATGCCGAAGAAACTGCCGATTAGGATGCTTAATTTCACCACCACAAATACACCTGCGTTGATGTAGATGAGGCGGGTTAGAAAATCGCCAGCACGAAAGCTCGATTTGATATGCTCAATAAATTGTTTCACCAATGTAGAATGCTAAATCCGTTAGTAAAGGTTGCCTTTCTTTTTCCAAAAGAAAAGTAGGATGGCGGCAAATATCATCCCGCCTAAGTGGGCAAAGTGTGCAATGCCATCGCCGTGCGAAGATACGCCCATAAATAGTTCGGCAATGGCGTACATCCCAACAAAATAGGGAGCACGGATGGGAACAGGGAAAAATAGCAGTACCATACGTGCTTGTGGAAAGAGGACAGCGAATCCCAACAAGATGCCAAATAATGCGCCCGATGCGCCCACGGTAACTGGGGCATTGAGTAGCTGCTCTTTGAGTGCCCAAAGTTGGCTGAGCGGTATGTACGTATGTTCCGTCAGGTTGTTGAGGTAGGGCATTAGCAGCTGAATGTCTTTGGTGTTGGCGTATTGGTTAAAAGCTTCAATGGCTGGCGATAGGCTATACATCCATGCCAATTGTTGGATGATTCCAGCACCAATGCCGCTGACGAAATAGAAAATCAGGAACTTTTTAGGTCCCCAAAGCATTTCAATATTTTTGCCAAACATCCAGATACCGAACATGTTGAATAGTAGGTGGTAAATAGTGCTGGTGTCGTGCAAGAACATATAGGTAAACAATTGGGCGACGTTGAATTTTTCTGATTCCCAGTAATGTAGGCCGCACCAATCGACCAGGTCGATGTTGAAACGATGAAGTGTAATACTCGCAACCCAAGCCAATACGTTGATAATGATAAGGTTCTTAACAACAGGTGGAAAGTTTGGGTTGATTGGTTGGTAGTTATTCATAATAACGTGGTTTGAAGTGCAAATATACTACTTTTTACAGAAATTTTATCAACTCTCTTTTTTATTTACTATCTTTGTTAGCGCATTAAAATACATGCAATATGAGTTGTAATGTTCCTAAATCAGACAAGAAAAGAGTTGTCATTGTTGGCGGTGGTTTTGGTGGTCTAAAACTGGCACAAAAATTAAAGAAATCCAACTTTCAAGTGGTGTTAGTCGATAAGAACAACTATCACCAGTTTCCACCACTTATCTACCAAGTGGCATCGTCTGGTATCGAACCTAGTAGCATTGCCTTCCCGTTTAGACGTTTGTTTCAGCGTCGCAAATATTTCTACTACAGAATGGCCGAGGTAACTGGCATTTTTGCAGACAAAAAAATGATTCAGACCTCTATTGGTAAATTATCGTACGATTATTTGGTGTTGGCAGCTGGTACAACTACTAACTTTTTTGGCAACAAAGAGATAGAAGAGGCTTCTATGCCCATGAAAACCCTATCTGAATCGATGGGTTTGCGCAATGCATTGCTTGATAATTTTGAGCGTGCACTTACTTGTTCGAATCCACAAGAAAGACAAGAATTACTCAATGTGGTGATTGTCGGAGGTGGTGCAACTGGGGTTGAGATTGCGGGGGCTTTGTCGGAGATGAAAAACTTTGTATTGCCCAAAGATTATCCCGATTTGTCCAATAGTTTGATGAACATTTACCTGATTGAATCGCAACCCAGGTTATTGGCGGCTATGAGCGAGAAATCATCGGCCAATGTGCTGAAATATTTGCGCTCAATGGGGGTAAACGTGTTGTTGAATCAGCGTGTAACCGATTACAAAGACCATGTTGTTTATATTAACGATGGAAGTACCATTGCTACTCGTACCTTTATATGGGTAACAGGAGTGTCGGCACAATCAATAGCCAATATGCCATCCGATAAAATGGGTCGTGGTAACCGTATTGTGGTGAATGCATACAATCAGGTAGAAGGCATGGATGGAGTGTATAGCATCGGTGACCAATGTATTATGCCCGAAGGTGATGCTGCCTGGAATGGAGGACATCCTCAATTGGCACAAGTAGCTATTCAACAAGGTAATTTATTGGCAGCCAATTTAAAAAGATTGGAAAAAGGTAAACCTATGAAACCTTTCCGATACAAAAACTTAGGTACCATGGCTACTGTGGGTCGTAACAAAGCTGTTGCCGAGTTTGCAGGTATGAAAATGGGTGGTTTTATGGCCTGGTTGATGTGGTTGGTAGTGCATCTACGCTCTATATTGGGTGTAAAGAACAAATTTATTGTATTCTTTAACTGGATGATTAACTATTTTAGTTATGGTCAGTCATTGCGTTTGATTGTCTATGCTAAAAAAGCTAAAGAAGTAACTGATCGCGAAGAAAGATTGGCCATGTTGCATGGGGTACACAAAGAGTAAAAATAACTTTAAAATCATACTACAATGAACAAAACAGAATTAATTGATGCCATGGCAACCAATGCTGGCATTAGCAAAGTAATGGCAAGAAAAGCCCTTGATGGTTTTATTAAATCAGTATCGTCTGCTTTGAAGAAAGGAGATAAGGTGGCGTTGGTAGGTTTTGGAGCTTTCCAAGTGTCTGAGCGTGCTGCACGCGAGGGAATTAACCCTTCTACCCAAGAAAAAATGACCATTGAGGCGAAAAAAGTGGTTAAATTCAAAGCAGGTGCTGAGCTTAGTGATAAAATCAATCGATAATAAGCTGTTGTTGGTCGCTTGTTTTAGTCGTTTAGTTCGCTTTGCTCATGAAGTTGCTCACGCTCGGCATAGCAAATAAATTTGTTCTGCTCTCGCTTAATCGCAACTTTAGTCGATTCGTCAAATTTTTATTATCTTTGCAGCCTATTAAAATAGAGCTAAAATAATCATGGAAAAACAACTGAAAGACGCTATTGTTGCGGGGGTTGAGCAACTATACGGCAGTGCTCCTGCCGAGTCGCAAATTACCTTGCAAAAAACCAAAAAAGAATATACTGGCGATTGGACCTTGGTGACCTTTCCGCTGCTCAAATTGTCGCGCAAAAATCCGGCACAAACCGCCGAAGAAATTGGGGCATATTTGAAGGAGCATGCACCGGTGGTGGCCGATTATAACGTGATTAACGGATTTTTGAACCTTGTTTTGAAACAAGGTTCTTGGCTCGATGCGTTGTCGCGCATCGATGCCGACGCGCAATTTGGCATTACCGCAGCTACAGAAGCCTCTCCTGTGGTGATGATCGAATATTCGTCGCCCAACACCAATAAACCTTTGCACTTGGGTCACATTCGTAACAACCTATTGGGTTACAGTTTGGCTGAAATCATGAAAGCCAATGGTTATAAGGTGATCAAAACCAACATTGTAAACGACCGTGGTATTCACATTTGTAAATCCATGTTGGCATGGCAAAAATTTGGCGGTGGTGCAACTCCTGCATCGGCTGGCAAAAAAGGCGACCACTTGGTAGGCGACTATTATGTTGCTTTTGACAAAGCATACAAAGCGGAAATTAAAACCCTTATGGAGGGTGGTATGAGCGAAGACGATGCCAAAAAGAATGCACCTTTGATGCTCGAGGCCCAAGAAATGTTGCGCAAATGGGAAGCTGGTGATGCTGAGGTACGTGCTTTGTGGCAAACCATGAACCAATGGGTATATGATGGTTTTGACGAAACCTACAAACGTATGGGCGTTGATTTCGATAAAATCTACTACGAATCGGATACCTATTTGGTAGGAAAAGAAAAAGTAAACGAAGGGTTGTCGAAAGGCCTGTTCTTTACCAAAGAAGATGGCTCGGTTTGGGCGGATATGACCGATCAAGGTTTGGACCAAAAACTGTTGTTGCGTGCCGATGGAACTTCGGTGTACATGACCCAAGATATTGGTACTGCAGCTTTGCGTTTCAACGATTATCCTATCAACAAAATGATTTATGTGGTAGGTAACGAACAAAACTACCACTTCCAAGTGCTGTCTATTTTGTTGGACCGTTTGGGCTTTGAGTGGGGTAAAGACTTGGTACACTTCTCGTACGGTATGGTGGAACTTCCCGAAGGAAAAATGAAGAGCCGCGAGGGTACAGTCGTGGATGCCGACGACTTGATGGACGAAATGGTAGGAACTGCCACCGAAATTTCGAAAGAATTGGGTAAATTGGATGGTCTATCGCAAGAAGAAATTGATAGCATCTGTACCATGATTGGTTTGGGTAGCTTGAAATACTTTATCTTGAAAGTGGACCCACGCAAGAACATGACCTTCAACCCTAAAGAATCCATTGACTTTAACGGCAATACAGGTTCGTTTATCCAATATACCCATGCTCGTATTCAATCGGTACTTCGCAAGGCGGCTGAAATGGGTGCAGCAACAGATTCGTTTGAAGGTGTAAGCCTTAACGAAAAAGAAATTGCGCTTATCAGCAGTTTGCTATCGTTCCCTGAAGTGGTAAAACAAGCTGGAAAAGAGTACAGCCCATCGTTAATTGCGAACTATACCTATGATTTGGTGAAAGAATACAACCAATTCTACCACGATTACTCTATTTTGAAAGAAGAAGACCAAACTGTACGTGCGATGCGTATTGTTTTGTCGCGTAACGTGGCAAAAGTCATCAAACAAGCGATGGCATTGTTGGGAATTGGTGTTCCGGATAAAATGTAATTGTCCACGCTTTAAAGCGTTCGAGAGAGGCGTCCTCCCATTTGGCGAGCGACGCCTCTACTTTTTCTATGCTCTTTTCTTGGTTTAATTTGGTTTTCGAGAAGAATTTGTCGGCGTAGCAAATGAGCTGTTCGGTGATGCTTTGAGGCGCATAGATGCGGTCTGTGGGGAGTGGCAAACCTTTGGCGGCAATGTAGTCGGCAGTAAGCCCAGTACCCGTGTGTCTTTCTGCTACCAAGGCGTGTTGTTCTAACCCTAATTGGCGCAAGATGTCTGCGCCCAAATAGCCGTGGCAGATGTAGGGGTGTGTGCCGTAGCAATGAATGCCAGCTGCATCGCATTGTGTCACACCAATATCGTGCAGCATAGCAGCTTCGTAAATAAACGATTTGTCCAACTCCCATTCGGGGTGCAGACAGGCAATCTCAAGCGCTTTGTTGGCGACGCTGTTGCCATGACTCCAAAGGATATCAAACAAGGGTTGATTACCTTGGCAATGTTGTTGTAATATTTCTCTTACAGGGGTCATTTATGCAGGCTGTATATGAATTTATTATCCTTGCTTTCAGGTGAGTGCTCATCACTATTTAGTACCTCTATGGCTTTTTGAACGGTTGCGTCGTTGAGGTTGAGAATTGGGTAGAATCCAGCATCTCCCAATATGTTGCGTGATATATAGGCCTGCAATATATTGACAATCAATGATTCCGATTGTTTAAACTCTTTGGCATTGCGTGCGATGCCTTTTTGTTGGGCATACTGCAAAAATTCTTCTACATAGGCAGTAGTAGCCAAGTGTGCTTGCAAGTCTTGCCAGGTTTTGAATTCCTTGAGTTGGATGCGATGCTGATCGCTGTATTGGAAGCAGAAATTGTAGAGCGTCATCGAATTGTACACTTGACGGTAGTAGGGTGTGTATTGGGTGGTGTCTTGTCCTACGAAGTAATCGGGCATAATGCCACCGCCACCGTACACTTTACGTCCCAAACTGGTGTAATAAACCACCGAGTCGTTTTGTACAATGCTGTCTTGCGCAAAAAACTCGCCGTGTTCGTAGCGTTGGTTAATTTCGGCATCGTAGTCGTCTGTTTTGCCTTGCTCGTAGGGTTTTTGGATGCACCTGCCCGATGGAGTATAGTAGCGTGCAATGGTTAGACGTAGCTGCGATTGGTCCGAAAGATCTATTTGCTGCTGTACCAATCCTTTGCCAAACGAACGTCTGCCAATTACCCAGCCTCGGTCTTGATCTTGAATAGCACCCGCAAAGATTTCGCTGGCAGATGCAGACCATTCGTTAATCAAAATACAAACATCGTTGTTTTTGAAGCGTCCTGTGCCATCTGCTACTGCATCCTCACGTTTTGACGATTTTCCTTCCGTATAAACAATGAGTCTTCCTGCTGGTAAAAATTCGTTGACCATTAAAATGGCTGCGTGCAAGTAGCCGCCCGAATTGTTGCGCAAGTCAATGATGAATTTTTGACAGCCTTGCTTCTCGCGTAGCAGCATGAGTTGGGTCAAAAATTCGTGGTAGGTATTGGCGCCAAAGCGACTGACCTTGATGTAGCCGATGCCTTCGCTAACGGGGTAGGCAATGTCAACGCTATTAACAGGAATATCGTCGCGTGTAATTACGTAATCCCAGATTCTTTCGGTTCCAGTGTGTTTAACGCCTAATTTAACCTGGCTTCCTTTTTCTCCACGAAGCGTTTTTACTACCTTGTTGTTGGTAATGCCTTTGCCTGTAAAGTTGCTGTCGTTTACCATAACAATGCGGTCGCCTGCGCGTAAACCTTGCCTTTCCGAAGGACCGCCTGCAATTACGTCCACAATCATTACGGTGTCGTTTTGGATGTTAAACTGTACGCCAATGCCACTAAAACTGCCTTCTAAGTCTTCGTTCATGCTCTCGACCTCGTCTTGGGGAATATAGATGGAATGAGGGTCAAGTTCTTTGAGAACAACGGGCAATAGGTCTTCGACCATTTTTTCTTTGTTGAGCGTGTCGACGTAGGCATCGTCGATGATGCTCAAAACTTCGTTCAGTTTGGCATACGAACCAGTGTCTTGGTTGGGTAGTACCACGCTACTGGTATTCTGATAGGCATTGTTGGTCAGGTAAAAGCCTAAAAAAACACCAATGGCCATAAAAAGGAAGAGCCAAATGGGGGTGAAGTTGTTATTTTTCATGTTGAGTCATGTCTATTCTACAAACTTCGATGCCTGCACGTCTTAATAGGTCCAACCCGTCTGTTACGTGGTATTCGTCTGCATATACTACACGTACGATGCCTGCTTGAATGATGAGTTTGGCACATTCGATGCAAGGAGAGGTGGTAACGTACATGGTTGCACCCTCGCTGCTGTTGTGTGAACGCGCAATTTTGGTAATGGCGTTGGCCTCAGCGTGTAGCACGTAAGGTTTGGTTTTGAAGTTGTCGTCTTCGCAAATGTTCTCAAAGCCACAAGGTGTACCGTTGTAGCCATCCGAAATAATCATGCGGTTTTTGACCAAAATAGCGCCTACTTGGCGACGTTCGCAGTAGGAATTTTCAGCCCATACGTATGCCATACGCATGTAGCGCTTATCGAGTTGTTCTTGTTTTGTCATAAAAATAGTATCTTTGCGCAAAGATACTATTTTTTAGTTAAAAGTATAAAGTCAAATGTCAAAAGTCAGTGCAAGGTGAGCGAAACTAACCGCAGCCTGACTTTATGAGCGAAGCGAATAAAGTCGCCTAAACGCCTCAACGACTAAACGAATAATCACAGCATTACTGCATAATTAGTATGAAAAGAATTCTATACATAATCGCAGCCCTATTGTTAGTGGCCTGTACACGTCCCAGCACCTATCGCAACGATAGTGGAAGGGTGTTTGGTACCTACTATAAAATCATTTATCAAGCTCCAGAGCAGCTACACGAAGGCATCAAAGCATCGTTGCAACGTGTCAATGCTTCGCTATCGACTTTTGATTCTACCTCTATTATATCGCGCATCAATCGCAATGAAGAGGCAGTGGTCGTGGACTCGCTGTTTACGGAAGTATTTACGACAGCCCAGCACGTATCGCAACAGACTGGTGGCGCCTTTGATATGACAGTCGCCCCATTGGTAAATGCATGGGGATTTGGTTTTGATCCCACTCGTACACGTTCGCAAGCTACCATTGATAGCCTGAAGGCTTGTGTGGGCTATCAGCAATTGAGCCTACAAAATGGTTGCGTGGTGAAAGAAAATCCGTGCATCCAATTGGATGCCAGCGCCATTGCCAAAGGATTGGGCTGTGATGTTGTGGCTACCTATTTGGAATCGCAAGGAGTTAGCAACTTTTTGGTTGATATTGGTGGCGAAATGGTGTTGAGTGGTCTTAATCCTTCGGGACGTACCTGGCGAGTAGGGGTGCAGCAACCTCGTGAGGATAGCGTGTTGGTATCGAACGAAGTGGCAAGTATTCTACAAGCAACCGATGTCGGCATTGCCACTTCTGGCAACTACCGCCAATATTACTACCAAGACGGACAAAAGATAAGCCATACCATCGATCCTCGCACTGGCTATCCTTGCCAGCATTCCTTGTTGAGCGTAACCGTGTTGGCACCAGATGCGATGCAGGCAGATGCTTATGCAACTGCTTTTATGGTGTTGGGTGATGCGGATAGCATTTTTACCATTGCCGATGCGCAACGTTTGGCAGTTTACTTGTTGTATGCGGCTGGCGATAGCATCGAAGCCCGTAGCAATACTTCTTTTGAGCAATACGTGGTGCGTTAGTACAGAAAGTACCCTGCGATGCCGCTGAGCACTAACAGCATAATTGGATTGGCTTTGTAGAGCGATGCAATGGCAACAATGCCAAAAATAATGAAGCTACTGTAGTCGATAAAGTTGTCTGCATTGGCAAGTAGCAATGCTGCCGATGCAATGAGTCCGATCACTGCAGGACGTATGCCCTGAAAAGCATAGGCTACGTACGGATTGTTCTTGATTTTCTGTAAGCCCACTACTACCAAACAAACCAATAGGAAAGGACCCAAGCAAGAGGCAAGCGTGGCAATAGCAGCACCTAAAATGCTGTTGGTTGCACTATAACCTACATAGGTGGCGCAGTTAATGGCGATAGGTCCTGGTGTTACCTGCGAAATAGCCATGATATCGGTAAATTCCGACACCGTTAACCATGCGTGCTTAAAAACTACTTCATCTTGAATAAGGGCAGCAATGGCGTAGCCTCCTCCAAAACCAAAGAGTCCAATCTTAAAGAATGTCCAAAACAGCATTAGGTATAGGCTCATGATTGTTTCTTTTTAATCAAGTTATACACAATGCCACCGATGGCTGCAATAATAATGATGGCGATGGGCGAGATGTTGGCTTGCCATACTGCCAATGCTGCAGCAATGGGAATAATAATGGTTTTGTAGGTGATGCCTGTTTTTTTGCCCAATCGAATCAGTGGAGCTACAATGAGCGCTACCACAGCGGGGCGGATGCCTTTGAATATTTTTTCGATGGTGGGATGCTCTTGTACATCGGTAAAAACAATGGCAAGTAGCAAGATAATAATAAAAGAGGGTAGTGCGGTGCCTATTGCGGCGGCAATAGCTCCGAGAACCCCCTTTTGTTTGTATCCTACATAAACGGATGAGTTGATAGAGATTGGTCCAGGCAAACTTTGAACGGTTGCAAGCATGTCAACAAAATCTTGCTCCGATAGCCATTTTTTCTTGGTAACGACTTCTTGCTCTATGACCGATATCATAGCGTAGCCTCCACCAAAGGTGAAGGCTCCTATCTTAAAGAATGCTATGAATAAGTCCAATAACATATTCTATTTTCTAAAAACACGTTTTAAAGGTGGAATTTTGAGGCGTCGAGAAGTCCGAGAAACCGCAGTTTACTAAAGTAAATGAGGATTTCGAGGACAATCGCAACGTGAAAATTACCCTTTAAAATTATTCTTAATCCAGTTGAAGGCATTCACAAATGCTTCCACCCAAGGAGTAATCTCATCTTGGCGACCTGCAGGGTAGTGCGCCCATTGCCATGGGAAAATAGCACGTTCCAAGTGAGGCATCATCGCCAAGTGGCGACCGTCAGCCGAGCAAATACCTGCCACGTTGTAATCTGAACCATTAGGGTTAGCAGGATAACCAGCGTGTGTGTATTTTGCAATGATGTTGTAGTTTTCTTCGCCCATAGGAAGTGAGAATTTACCTTCACCGTGAGCTACCCAAATACCCAAACGGCTACCTGATAGGCTACCAAACATAACTGAATTATTTTCAGGAATGGTTAGACCCACAAAGTTCGATTCAAACTTGTGCGAGTTGTTGTGTAGCATTCTGGTGCGTTTTTCGTGTTCTGGGTTAACAAGGTTCAACTCAACCATCAATTGGCAACCGTTGCAAATACCCAAACTCAAGGTGTCTTTGCGTGCGTAGAAGTTATCCAATGCTTTTTTCGCTTTCTCGTTGTACAAGAAACCGCCAGCCCAACCTTTGGCACTGCCTAATACGTCAGAGTTAGAGAAACCACCGCAGAATACAATCATATTGATGTCTTCTAGGGTTTCGCGGCCTGTTGCCAAGTCGGTCATGTGTACGTCTTTTACGTCGAAACCAGCAAGGTATAGTGCGTATGCCATTTCACGTTCGCCGTTGGTACCTTTTTCGCGGATGATGGCTGCTTTGATACCACTTTCTGCGTGTGGAGTTTGCAAACCAAATTGCGATAGTTGACCTGTGAAGCTCGACAAGATAGCCAAGTCAAGTGGTTGGTTTTTGTAATTTTCGAAACGTTCTTTTGCACATGCTTCGCCGCTTTGTTTGCGGTCTAGCAAGTATGAAGGACGATACCATACGTCGCGCAATTCATCAATGTCGAAGGTGTATTTTTCTTCGTCTTTTACAACGATTAGGCTGCGTTCTGCAATGGGGTAACCGATTTTAGCAAAGCCGATGCCGTTTTCGGTCAACAATTTTTCAACTTCTACGTTGTTTTTGGTTTGGATGAATACACCAGGGTTTTCCGAGAACAGCAACTTAACGGTGTCTTTTTCGGCAAGCGACGATAGGTTGATGCACAAACCGCCTTGGGTGTTGGCGAAGGTCATTTCGAGCAATGCGGTGATTAAACCACCTTCCGAAATATCATGACCAGCCATGATGTAATCTTTTTCAATCAACGCTTGGATGCTGTTGAAGGCATCTGCAAAGTATTCGGGGTTTTGTACGGTAGGTACTTCGTTACCGATTTTGCCCAAGCATTGGTATAGCACAGAACCACCTAATTTAAGGTTGTCGAACGAGAAGTCGATGTAGTAGATCGAGCTGTTTTTGTCGTTTTTAACAACTGGGCTAACAACTTGTTTGATGTCTGCTACTTCTGCACCAGCCGAAATGATTACAGTACCAGGCGAGAATACTTTTTTGTCGCCATATTTTTGAGTCATTGACAAGCTGTCTTTACCAGTTGGGATGTTGATGCCCAACGAGCAAGCAAAGTCGCTACATGCTTCTACTGCTTTGTACAAGCGAGCATCCTCGCCTTCGTTTTTGCAAGGCCACATCCAGTTGGCAGAAAGCGAAACGCTTTCGATGCCGTTGGCAAGACGCGCCCAAACAATGTTAGTAAGCGCTTCAGAGATGGCCAAAACAGAACCGGCTTCTGGGTCGGCAAGGGCTGCCAAGGGCGCGTGGCCAATGGATGTGGCAATACCTTCTTTGCCACGGTAGTCCAATGCAACAACACCCAAGTCGTTCAATGGCAATTGCAATTCGCCAGCACATTGTTGACGGGCAATTTTACCAGTAACCGAACGGTCCACCTTGTTGGTTAACCAGTCTTTACAAGCTACGTGCTCCA
The DNA here is from genome assembly GCA_045634045.1 of Candidatus Enterocola sp. Taxonomy (GTDB): domain Bacteria; phylum Bacteroidota; class Bacteroidia; order Bacteroidales; family Paludibacteraceae; genus Enterocola. The sequence goes on from JAZQZN010000004.1 coordinate 26,388, forward strand.
TGCTCAACACTTGTTTAACGTAGTCGTTGATTTGAGCAGCATCAGTAGCAGCATTGGTAAAGTTCGCCTCAACAGTGTTGTCTTTGATGATGGTTCTTGGTGGTTTGCCAATCATGTAGTCCAAACGCAAGTTGATGGGTTTTTCACCATCTGCTTGTTCGAACACGAAGTTCATGTCGCCAGTAGTTTCGCCTACAACGTACATAGGAGAACGTTCGCGATCGGCGATGCGTTTGATAAGGTCTAAATCTTGTTCTTTTACAAGCAAGCCCATACGTTCTTGGCTTTCGTTACCAATAATTTCTTTGGCAGAAAGGGTAGGGTCGCCAATAGGAAGCTTGCTCATGTCAATTTTACCGCCAGTGCTTTCTACCAACTCCGACAAGCAGTTCAAGTGACCGCCTGCACCGTGGTCGTGGATAGAAACAATGGGGTTGTTATCGCTTTCTGCCAAGGTACGAATAACGTTGGCAGCACGTTTTTGCATTTCAGGGTTGGCACGTTGTACGGCATTCAGCTCAATGGCGTTGGCATATTGACCTGTATCTACAGACGACACAGCACCACCGCCCATACCGATGCGGTAGTTGTCACCACCCAATACAACTACTTTTTCGCCAACTTCAGGTTCGCCCTTAAGGGCATCGCGTTGGGTGCCGAAACCTACACCACCTGCCAACATGATTACTTTGTCGAAACCATATTGTTTGCCTTCTTCTTCGTGTTCGAAGCACAATAGCGAACCGCAGATAAGTGGTTGACCGAATTTGTTACCAAAGTCAGAAGCACCATTCGATGCTTTGATCAAAATTTGTTCGGGAGTTTGGTACAACCAGTTGCGTTCTTTGATGCTTTCTTCCCACGATTTGCCAGCTTCCAAACGAGGATACGAGGTCATATAAACCGCAGTACCAGCGATAGGCAAACTTGCTTTACCTCCGCCCAAACGGTCACGGATTTCGCCACCAGTACCTGTTGCAGCACCGTTGAAAGGTTCTACGGTAGTGGGGAAGTTGTGGGTTTCTGCTTTTAGTGAAATAACCGATTGTACTTTTTTGATTTCAAAGAAATCGGGTTTGTCACCACTTTTGGGCGCAAATTGTTCAATTTCAGGACCAGCATTGAAAGCAACGTTGTCTTTGTAGGCCGATACCAAGGTGTTAGGATTGGTTTCTGAGGTTTTTTTGATGAGCTTGAACAACGATAATTCTTTTTCTTCGCCGTCGATGATGTACAAGCCGTTGAAGATTTTGTGACGGCAGTGTTCCGAGTTTACTTGTGAGAAACCAAACACTTCGCTGTCGGTTAGCTTGCGACCCAATTTTTCAGCAATTCCGTTTAGGTATGCCATCTCATCGGCATTAAGCGCCAAACCTTCTTGTTGGTTGTAAGCTTCGATGTCGTCGATATACACAATAGGATCGGGTTGCTTTTCGATGGTAAATAGCTCTTGATCCAAGCCTTCGTATTTACGTTGTAGCATGGGGTCAAAAGAAGCATCGCCCGTATTGGGATAGTATTCTTCGATGCGTTCGATGCCACTGATGCCCATGTTTTGGGTAATTTCTACAGCATTGGTACTCCAAGGGGTAATCATTTCTCGACGAGGACCGATATAGCTGCCCGCTAGGGTATTTTCGGCCAATAAAGTAGCGTTGTCGAACAACCAAACCAATTTGTCGGTGGTTTCGGTAGATAAAGCAGCAGCGCTTTGTACTGCTAAAATGTTGTTACTCTGTGTTCTAAAGAATACTATCATGTCTTTTTATTTTAAAGTACGCAAAGATAGTAAAAAAAGGAGAGTTGAGAAAACTATTTTTCCCTAACCTTATAAAATTTCAATTCTTTTCCTTCGGTTACTACCAAACAGGGGGATGCGTAGGGTTTTAAATTGCCGAAATAAGCGAGCGGTGTGTCGGATGCAAAAATTTGGTAGGCTTTACGCTTGCTAACCAAGTTGTTGATGATCCAACAATCTTGCTCTGTGTCGTACACAGCCAGCTTGCTGCCGTGCATGAGTAGCGTAGGCTGTTTGCCAGCAACTACATTTTCGTCGTTCATGTAGAGGTTCATATCGCGGTCGTACACGTCCAAACCTTTTTCGTCCAAGAAGAGGTAGTAGTTACCGTAATTGCCCTTGAACAACGTAAACAAGTGATTGGGGCTATAGTCCTTCATGGCGCTGGTTTTTACCTCTTTGTCGTAGATGTACATAATTTCGCCTTTGGGGGTTGTCGCAACTATGCGTGCATTGGAACCAACGGCATCGCTGTAGAATTGTCCGTAGGTTGCTTTTTTGAGGTTGTTTTGCGTGTGTATGCGCTCTTTGCCTTGACGATTTAGCAGGTAGCAACGCTCCTTGTCGTAGGCAATCAAAAAGTCCTTACTTTGCACTTTTAGGTATTGTACAGCCGCTTGTAGGTCGGTTTTGGTGGCGCTAAACTGCCAATCAGCAGGTGAAGTGCCGTCTGTTTTGAGAAGACTGATGCTGCCGTCTTCGCCCGTAACAAAGAAGCGGTAGTTTTTGTTGCCATCGTAGTCGCAAACGGTGAGTCCTTGTGTGGCTTCCGTATTCAAGTCTTTGGGGAATCCGCTCACCATTTTTCCATTGCGGTCAACCACCCATAGCTGTTTTTCGGTAACAAACACCATTTGCAATTTGTTGTTTTTGTACAAATCAATTTGGCTGATGCTGCCTAATATGCGTTGTGGCAAAACAATTTTCCATAAAATATGGCCCGATGCGCTAATCAAATACAGCTGGTTACGGCTGTCTTGAATGGCGATCTCATTTTCGCCAGTATAGTGGTTCTTGACCACCTGAGGTGCCATAATAGCAGGGTAATCGAGGGTCGCAGTGCAGAGGGGCTGTTCCTGGCTGATGGTACGTTTTGTGGGTGTATTTTCCGATACGGTTGGTTCTTCCGTAGCTTCTGCGGATGCAGTAGGTATTTGTGATGCAGATGGAGTGGGTTCCACTTCCGAGTCTTCTTCCTCGCTGTTGTCTTCTGGAGTGGTATCTTCTTGCTCGGTAGCTGCTAATAGGGCATTTTCATCAATGTCCATGACCTTGTTGTATTGCAAGAAAAGGTGTTGGAAGGTGTTGCCCGAAAAATCGTTTTCGCCTTGCAAACAGAAGGTTGAAAAGTTTTTCCAAAGGCTCTGTGTTTGACGCACCCAAAGCAACGTTTCGCCATCTACAAAACGTTCAGCATTGCGCACCATGTAGGGCAAATTGATGTACATGGATAGGTTCGATTCTGTTAGCAAAGTGCGGTTGGCATCCTGAAAATTGGGAGCGCATTGCAGGGTTTGCGTATTGGATTTGCGCGATGCAATGTAGCGCGCGAAATGCGAAGTGGGCGCAATGATGAGCTTGTTGCCTGCTACCACTATGTATTCTTCTGGTAGGGTGTAGTAAGCACCAAAAACGCAACCTGCAAATCCGTTGTTGGGGAAGGTATAAACTTGCATGCCGCCTTCTTTTTTGCACGAAGCACCATAGCCAATGTCCTCAATCATGTATTGTAGCTTATCAATGGCGCGTCGTGGCTCAATGAGTTTTACCATGACAAAAGGACCAAGAGGCGACCATCCATAGGCGATTTCGCCACCAAAGAACTCCCTAAAAAAGACCAAAGGACTCTCGCCAGTAGGTGTTTCGAGGGCGTCGCCATTGCTGATTACTTCGCTGCTATCGTTAAGGGCATAGCCTTCCAATTGTTGGTGGAATGTATCAATATCCGATAGCGAAAGGTGCTGAAAAAAGTACGTATTGTAGGGCATTTGCTCCACCAATGTGTTGCGTGTGCCTTCTTGACCTTCCATGAGGGCAGTGTAGTGGCGTTTTCCTTGCTTGTCGGCAAAACCGTTCAGGATGAGTTTGTCGCCTTCTATAATGCCATCAAAACAGCACCAGCGTGCATAATGGCGCATGTTTTGTAGCATGCGGTTGCCTTGTTCGGTCAAGTCACTGAGCGATAGTTGTAGAAGTGTATCAATGTTAAATAGCCAATTGAATACAGCTTGTTTGCCTGCCGTTTTGAGCATGGAAGCAAAGCCTGCATCCTGTCCGATGATGGCATTTTCGGATTGTATTTGTTGAATGCTTCGATGGAGTAGATCTTTGTCGGGACTAATGAGAAAAATGCCGTTTTCGTAGGCAAAGAAATAGCCTTGTCGTGTGTGTTGGAGCAACATTTTTTCGAGGGTTGTCCATTCGTTGGCTGCTACTTGTGCAAACCAAAGGTGCGATACCGTGTCGTTTGCAAGGGCAAAACTAGCGTAGTAGAGGGTTCGGTTGTTTAAAAAGGATTGTACGGTGGGTTGTGCCTCTTTGATAGAATCCAACTGTACGATAAACTGGTTAACTTGCTGAAAAGAAGCCAACTTGCTTACGTCTTGCCAGTAGCTGTTGTCGTACAGCAGTGCATTGCTCAACGAAGATAGGTTGTTGATGCGTAGCAAACTGTAGGGTACTTCGGGCAATGCTGTAAATACATCCACTTGTTTGGAGACAGCAGAAGAACGAAGTCCCATATAGCCCCAAATAGAAAACACTAGCGCAATGGCGGCGATGAGTATAATAAGGTATTTTTTCATACGTATGGGTTGTTAAAAAGCATAACCTACGCCAAATTCGGCAAATTCAACTTTTTGTAGGTGGGTTTTGAAACTTACATTGACCAAGAAATGTGGAGTAACGTGGTATTTTACACCAACTCTAAAGTAGTTCCATCCGTCTTCATCGTTGATGTCGTAAGCATAGAATAGGCCCTTTTTAATGGGCTCGCCTTGACCATTGAGGGCTTTGAGGCTTTCATCACCAGGTTCCATGTTCTTGATGGGGTCGTAGAGGTAAATGCCGACATGGGCAAATATACCTACTTTCCCGATGGTTAGCTCATTGGCGATATTGATCCCCAAACGCAATTTGTTGGAAAATTTGTTATCGGGCGTACAAGTCCTTTTAAATTTGGTGTATTCGTTGGTCCATTCGTATTTCCCATTGCTGTTGAGTGCAACGGTTTGCTGGTAGGCATCGTCAAAAAATAGGTCAAAACCTAATCCGATGCGGTGTTGCTTGCAGGTGCGGTAGTAACCCTCTATGTTTAAGCTGGCACAGCCGAAATACAAGTCGTCTTGGTAGTAGAGCTTTTTGGCACTGCCCGATAGGATGATTTCGCCGCCCCATCTTTTTATGGGTGAGTTGTGGCTTGCTTCGCTTGTTGAAGGGTCTGTAGAGTTGGGAGTTTGGAGTTGGGAGTTTGGAGTTTTTTCTCCTTTATTTATTAAGTACTTCAACCCCAAGTATCCATTGAACATATTCAATCCGCCATTGGGTTGAAATAAGCTGGCGCTGGAGTAGTGGTTGTACATAACATCGGCAGTGAGTGCTACGTTTGGGTGTACCTTAACTTCTAAGTTGAGGCCAGCAGATATGGCAAAGTTAACAGGTCCGCCAATGGCAAAGTTAAAATCGCCTGCTTTGTCTTTGATGCTACGTGGGTCAGCAATGGCACCTGCTACGTCGCAAGGCTTGGTGGCAAAACCCAAACCGCCGCCAATTTTAGTGTTGAACGATACAATGTTATTTTTATACAGGGGTAGATTTACGTAGGGATACAATCCAATCATTTGGCCTGCTACCTCTGGATTGCCCAAATCAATGACTTGTAGCGCCAAGCCTACGTCGGGATTGTTGAAATCCTTGTGCCAGTCTTTGCTGCCGTCGCTTGCCCATTCAAACGCAATTTCGCCACCTAGCATAGGACCATCGGTAAGGGGAGCAATGATGTTTTTGTCGTGTGGGTACAAGTAACCGCCGATAAATTGTGCTTTAATTTTGTAGGCAGCGTAGGTGGAATCATTTCCCCATGCCAATAGGGTAATGAGTAGGTATAGCGTGAGTAGGTATGTTTTTTTCATTGTTGAGGCGATATTTTGTTGTTTAATTGTTTAGTTGTTGAATTGATTACATTCGATTTATCGAATCGTCGATTCATCGATTCGTCAATCAAAAAAAAATCTTATCTTTGTGAGGTTTTGTGATGCACAAAAATAACCTAAAAATTTTAATTAGTATGTACGCATTGCTCAAAAAAGAAATAGCAGGATTTTTTTCTTCCGCCATAGGTGCGTTGGTGATAGGTGTTTTCTTGCTGCTAACGGGTGCTTTGCTATGGTTGATTCCTGGCGAAAATAACGTGCTTGATAGCGGTTATGCGCAATTAGACGGCTTGTTTGCCTTGGCTCCCTGGCTCTTTCTTTTCTTGATACCTGCTGTTACCATGCGTTGCTTTGCCGACGAATACAAAACAGGTACCATAGAGTGGTTACAAACCAAACCCTTGTCGCGCATCAAAATAGTGGCAGCCAAATATTTGGCATGTTGGATATTGGTGTTGCTGTCGTTGTTGCCAACGTTGGTGTATTTTGTGTCGGTGTGCTATTTGGGCACTTCGTTCGCTAACCTTGACATGGGCGCATTTTGGGGATCGTTTCTGGGTTTGGTGTTTTTGTCCATGGTGTACGTGGCAGTGGGGGTGTGCGTTTCTTCCTATACCGACAATTCGGTAGTGGCTTTCGTGCTGTCTGCATTTGCTTGTTTTGTGCTGTATGCAGGCTTTGATTTTTTGGCTGCGCTGTTTGCAGTTGCTACCTTGCAGGATGCCATTTGCCAAGTGGGTATTTCGGCTCATTACGATGCCATTAGTCGTGGTGTTTTGGACTTGCGCGATGTTTGCTACTTTTTGGTGGTGACGGCAGTGGTTTTGGGTTATACGTTCAAAAAAACTTGGAAGCCAGTAGATGCTACCGTAATGGTAGCAGGCGTGCTGATTTTGCTGTTGAGCCACTTGATGGTGGTGCGCATTGACTTGACTACCGAAAAGCGTTATACCTTGTCGCCACAAACTCGTCAACTGCTGCGTTCGCAAACAAATCCTATTTCCGTAACGGTCTATTTAGACGGAGATTTGAACATGGGATTTTTACGATTGAAGAAATCTGTGCGCGATATGCTAAACGATATGGATGTATATGCGACGAGTGGCATTGATATTACTTTTGAAAATCCTTCGCAGGCAGCGTCACAAAAAGAAAGGCAGCAAAAATACGCTGATTTGGAGCGCAAAGGACTCAAGCCTATTATGGTACATGACAGGGATGCAGAGGGGCAAGTACAGCAAAAAATTATCTTCCCTTGGGCTGTATTCTCGGCATATGGCGATACTGTTCCTGTTAGCTTGCTGAAAAATTTGGCAGGCAAATCGGGTGAAGAAAATTTGAATATTTCGATCGAAAATTTGGAATATGAACTGACGGATGCCATTCGAATTTTGTCCACCAAGAAAGTCGAAAAAGTAGCATTTTTGGAGGGGCATAATGAGCTGACAGAACCTTATGTTTATGACATTACGGGCCAGTTGGCACGCTACTACCAAGTGGATAGAGGCGTGTTGGGAAATGATGTGTCGATGCTGGATGACTACAAAGTGCTGATTATTGCACAGCCCGAAACAGAATTCTCGGAGTCGGATAAATTCATCATTGACCAATACATTATGCGTGGGGGTAGGGTGTTGTGGTTGGTGGACGGCGTGGCTACCAACGGAGAAGTAGGCAAACCTAACGAAGTGAACCTAACCGATCAACTATTTACTTACGGTATTCGTATTGCTCCTATGTTGTTGTTGGATGTGCAATGTGCATTGGTACCGATAAAAATAGACGATAGTAGTAATATGGATGAGTTTCAACCTGCACCATGGTACTATAGCCCACTGCTAATGCCTGCTCCTAATCATGTCATTACACGCAATCTGTCGCCTGTAAAAGCATCGTTTGCATCGTTCATAGAGCTGGTGGGAAAAGAACAAAATGCACACATTCAAAAAACGGTGCTATTGGCGACATCGGCGCATACAGCCATCGAAAAGGCGCCCATGCCCTTGCTGGCTTCGGTCGTGAATTTGTCGCCCCAATCTCCCTATTTTGCCTATGCAAATATGCCTGTAGCAGCCTTGTTTGAAGGTGAATTTGCTTCGGTGTATGCCAATAGAATGGCACCTGTTGGTGTCGATACCAAGGGACGATCCATTGTGAAACAAAGCCAACCAACTAAAATGGTAGTGGTGGCAGATGGCTCGCTCATTGCCAATGAATTACAAGGATTTGGTGATGGTTACGAACCCCTCCCATTGGGCTATGATTCGTACATGAAACAGCAATTTGGCAACGCAAATTTTATCCTCAATGCCGTTAACTATTTGGCAGATGATGATGGTTGGTTGCAGCTACGTAATCGCCAGCTGACATTGCGCTTATTGGATAAGCAGACCATTACTGTGCATCGCACCTACTGGCAAGTGGTAAATATGGTTTTGCCACTGGCATTGTTGATAACTTTTTCGCTTGTGTATCAGTTGGTTCGACGTAAACGTTATGCCAAATAGCGGTGGCTGTTGTTCTCGTCATTTTTTTTATTATTTTTGCAATGTAAAAATCGATAACCTCAAAAAATCAAAAATATGAAATTTGTTTGCTCATCCTCTCAATTGGCCGAACGCGTACAAGTGATTTCGCGTGTATTAGGCGGAAAAAATACCAATCCCGTTTTTAATTTCTTGTATTTTTCGGTCACTGATAACGTACTTACCATTACTGGATCTGATGGCGATACCACCTTGTCGGGTTCTATGTTGGTGGATGAAGTAGAAGGAAACGTAAATATTTTGCTATTGGGCAACCAAATTGGTGCAATTTTGCCTAAATTGGGCGATCAACCTCTTACTTTTACCATTGATGAACGTAGCTATTCGGTAGAAATTACAACCATGGGTGGCAAATACAACTACATTGGTCAGTCTGCAGATGAATACCCACAAGCTAAAAGTTTGGTGGAAGAGCGCACTGCTGAATTGGTGTTGGATGTGCCTACTTTGCAAAAAGGTTTGGCACACACTTCGTTTGCTACTTGCGACGATGAATTGCGTCCTGTATTGCAAGGTATCTATTTTGATATGACCCAAGAGGGACTAAATTTTGTAGCTACCGATGCACGTCAGTTGGCTATGTATCAGCTTACCAACAAAACCTTTGCAGAACCTGCTAACTTTATTTTGCCAGGCAAAACAGCCAATACCCTCAAAACCTTATTGACCAAAGAGCAAGGTGATGTGCGTGTTTACTTCGACGGTGCTGCTTTGTTGATTCAAACTGCCAACTATCGCATGGTGTCGCGTTTGATCGAAGGTCGCTATCCTAACTACAAGGCTGTATTCCCCAAAGAAACCATTGTTTCGGCTATTTTGGATACAGCAGGTTTGAAAATGGCATTTGACCGTGTTTCGCTTTGTGCTTCTGATAACAACTTGGTGCGTATGCGCTTTGAAGATGGCAAAGTATCCTTGTTGAGCCAAGATATCGACTTCTCGCTATCGGGTGAAGAATCGTTGCCTTGTCAGTTCAGTGGTTCTCCATTGGAAATTGGTGTAAAAGCCAAATACATGAGCGGTATTCTACAAAACTTGCCTTCTGATCAAGTAGAAATCAAGTTGATTGATGCTACTCGTCCGATCTTATTGGTGCCAGTTACGCAAGAGGAAAATACCCAAACCGTCATGTTGCTAACTCCTATGACCCTATAAGCTATGTTGCTGAATCTAAAAAATCCCATTATATTTTTCGATTTAGAGACAACAGGGTTGGATGTTGCTACCGATCGCATTGTTGAAATAGCCTACATCAAGGTATATCCCAACGGCAATGAAGAATCGGTAACCTATCGTATTCATCCAGAGTGTCCAATCCCTGCAACTGCTACCGCAGTGCATGGAATTACGGATGAGGATGTCAAAGATTGCCCTACCTTTAAACAAGTGGCAAAAAAGATTGCTGCAGACTTTAAAGGAGCAGATTTGGCAGGCTATAATTCAGCTCGTTTCGATTTGCCCATGTTGGCAGAAGAATTTTTGCGTGCCGATGTGGATATAGACTTATCTACACGTAAAATGGTGGATGTACAAACCATCTTCCATAAAAAAGAGCAACGTACACTTTCGGCTGCCTATAAATTTTATTGCAATGCTGATTTAACCGATGCACACGCAGCGATGGCAGATACCAAAGCAACCTACGAAATCCTCAAAGCGCAGTTGGATCATTATGCCGATTTGCAGAACGATGTCGCATTCTTGGCAGAATATACCTGTACATCGAAGAATGTGGACTTTTCGGGACGTATTGTTTATAATGAAAAGGGGGTAGAGGTAATCAATTTTGGTAAATACAAAGGTCAGCCGGTGGCAGATGTTTTGCAAAACGATCCTGGTTACTACGGTTGGATTATGCAAGCCGATTTCCCTTTAACCACCAAGCAAGCTTTTACAAGATTGTATATGAAATCGAAATAGTAAATACTAGTATTTAACAATTGTCCTAAATTGCCTGTTTCTTTTTATAGAAATGGGCATTTTTTTTTGTTTTATCTAAAAAAAGCTTAATTTTGTAGATTGCACAAAAATGAAAAGAATAACAAATACACATACTATGAAAAAATTATTACACAAATCATTGCAATTGTTTTTGTGGTTTGCGATATTAGGATTTGTCGCACCCATATCGGTTGTTGCTGCTGATTGTTACATTGCGGGCTCATTTAATGGATGGAATGCTACCGCTACCCAAATGACTCAAAATGGTAGTCAGTACGAATTGTTTAAAACATTTGACGCAGGTACGCAGTTTAAGATTGTCTATAACGGCGGATGGTATGGATACGATGCTGTTAAAAATGGAACCGATTTAGTTTCTTCTGCCGATGGAGATAATAAAAACATCCAATTTAAAGCAACAGGATGTTATGGACTATTTTTTAAAAACAACGGCGAATTGTACATCACTAAGCACAACGATTGTCCACAAGCCTATTCGCTATGGGGTTTTGATATTCTATACCAAGAAGGCGATACCCAAAAGTGGGCATCTACCAAAGGAAGTGCAGAAGCTTGGGATGGTAACTTTATCTCGACCAGTGGCGATAACGAGGTGTACGATATGGGGGTAGTAAAAAGAGGAACAAGGTTTATAGGTTTTCGCTTTTACACCAACGAAAACGGCAGCTCGGTAGATGGCGCCAATGTAATTTGGAAAAACCTTACTGACGAGCACGATGCTATAGAAGGTGCTAACTATGGTATATGGAGTTCCAATGGTTCACAATCGGGCACACATGGTGGAACAGATGAAGTATGGCACGTAACCGATCGTAAAAACAAGTTCTTGGGCTACGATAACGGCACCTATTCTTTTTACTTGGTATTTGAATTGAAGGCAGATGGCAAAGAAAAGGCCATGGTACGTACTATTACCATTAACTATACCATCAATGAGTTTGACTTGACAACCGATTTACAAGGCCCCGCATACGTAGGCGATGTGGTCAACCTAACGGTGAGCGGTGGTACAGCTCCTTACACGTGGCAACAATCGGACGATGAGGTTTCTTGGAGCACCTTGAGTGGAGCGTCGGGAACCACTTATGCGCACAAGGTGGTAGATAAAACCTTTATAAGAGTGGTGGATGCCGATGGTAAAATTACCAAAGTGGTAGAAATTGCGCCTTCTATTAAGTGCGACCCTGCAAATACCATTGTTGTATTTAAAGAAGATTTTGGTACGCTTCCTAGTGTGGATGCCAGAACCAGCTATAGCAAAGTAAACGTTCCCGTAGAAGGGACAACCATTACCTATAGCGCGTCTGTACCTTATACCGCAGAGACAGAAAGTTGTGCTGCGATGACCGATGCAGGCTATTATGCCGTTTTGGCCAATCCTCGCAACGCAGGTTGCGGAACTGGTGTAGCGCAAGGGGTTGCCAATTGCAACTGCTACAATAGCTCCGAAAGATGGTATCGCGTTACAGAAGACCATACCCCAGACGATGTGAACGGTGGTATGTTGATATATAACTGCGACGATGGCACATCTAAAACAGACGTGTTGTACGAATGTACCATTAACGGCATTTGTGCTAATACCTACATTAATTTCTCTGCTTTTGTAACTTGTGCCAATACGGGTCGTAGTGGTAATATTCCTATCGAAGCCGAATTTAAGTTATTTAATGCCGATACGGGTGCTGAATTGTCTACCTCTCCTGTAACCAATATTGGATTGAACGAAGAATGGAAAGAAATTTCGGCTATGTTCAACTCGGCAGATGCTACTCGTGTAAAAATTCAACTCATCAACAAGGCTGATGCAGGACAAGGTAACGACCTTTTGTTTGACGATATGACATTGAGCGTATGTACTCCAGACGCTGACTTGGTTTGTAGCGATGGTAAATCGGTCGAAAAAATCCTTACGTTGGGTAATTCTGAAGAATTGACAGCCGAAATCTTATCGGGTGTTATGTCGAATCCTTTTTATTTGTGGCAATACCAAACCAACAGAGCCAATTGGATGACGTTGACGGGCCCTACACAAGGAATATCTACTTTAACCGTTACTCCCGAAGCTTCTCCTACCTATTATCGTGTTATTCTTGCTAATACCGCGCAAGAAGCATTGAACATTGCAGCCGAAGGTAACCCTTCTGCTTGTGGTATGTACGCTATCACCAATAATGTAACTTTGTATTCTGCATACGTTACTTTGACATCGTCTATTGATGATGGTAGTATTTGTGCTGATGCAACCGATGCTAATATGTTAACGCTTGCCGTTACCAATACGTGTGGAACGGATTTGACAAATGCTGAAGTGATGGTGGGAATTCCTGCCGCATACATCAACCAAATAACTGTGGCTTCGGGTACAGGTTTTTCTAATGGTAAGTGGACAATTGGTGCAATTGCCCACGGAGAGACAAAAACCTTGAAATTGACTTTGAAAACGAATGCCAATCTAGATGAATTGTCAAAAACAGTAGCATTGGAATCGTACGTAAGTAAGTTAGCTTCTGGTACATGGAATTCATATCAAGAAGCAACTATGAAAGCTTCTTCTACCATAACAATCGACAAACTACCTACGGTAGAAATTGCAGACCAAAAAGGAAGCCAAAGTCTTTGTGCAACAAGTGATTTTACCGTAGCAGTCGATACCGATGCATCTTCAGGAATATGGAGTTTGGTAAGCGGTGCCGCTGGAATTGCATCGCCTAATACTAAAGAAACCGAAATTACAGGTGTTGCAGCGGGTGCAACCGTTAAGGTAAAATATACAGCAACCAACGGAGTTTGTGCCTCTGTATCTAGTAACGAGATATCGCTCACTAATTTGATTTGCAATAATTTTGCGTTGACCAGTCAAATTACTCCAACGGCTGTTTGTTTGAACGGTCAAGCAACCTTGAAGTTAAGCATAACGAACAATTCGGAGGCTCCTTCTTCTAATATTATTGCGAAAGTTACATTACCAAGCGGATTGAAGTATGTAAGCCATACTGGTGATGGTGTATACGATAATGATACAGGTAAGTGGACTATTTCGTCGTTGGGTATTGTCGATGAAAATACCCAAGGAAGTGGTGTGGCAACACTTTCTATTGTAGTAGAAGCAATAGTGGTATCTACGCATACTGTAAATGCCGCTATTGTGGAAGCCCTTGCAACGCCTGTAACAGGTGTTAGCGCTACAGCTATGGTCACCGTTAATGCCTTGCCAACAGCAGCATTCAGTGCAATAAGTTCTGAGGTTTGTGCCGATGCAAATGAACTTACCAATGCGCAAGTAACCTTTACTGGTGCTTCTACTTTCGATTTAACCTATCAAGTAAACAGTGGTGCAAACATTACCAAAACTGGTTTGACATCACCTTATATTATAGAAGAACAATTGTCGGCTAATGGTACGCTTCAATTGGTGTCGGTAAAAGATGCCAACGGTTGTGTGGGAACTATTACGGGTCAAACTCATAGCGTAACAGCCGATTATTATCCTACCATCCAAGATATTACTAAGCCTGCTACCATTTGCGAAGGCAATGCGTTAAGCTTGACCGTTCCAACTGTTGAGGCCAATGGCTCTACCTTGGGTACCGCTAATTGGGTGTTGAACGGTGCTACATTCAATTCAAGCAGCACTTTGTCGGCTACTCAAAATAATCAGGAATTAAAATACGCAGTAGCGTATACTTGCGGTCGTCAAACAAGCAAAACCGTTTCTAGCAATGTTGTAAATATAACAGTAGATGCTAAACCATCTGCCGCAGTTGCCGGTGCAGCTCAAACCCAATGCAACAACGGTACCTTTACCTTGGCGGCAACTACTCCAGAAGTGGGCGAGGGTACATGGACGCTTACCAGCGGTAGCGGTAGCATCGCCGATGCATCGTCTGCTACTAGCCAAGTAACCAATGTTCCTGTAAGCGGTTCGGCTACCTTGAAATGGACCGTTAGCAATGGTGTTTGTGAAGCTAACAATAGTACAGTTGTTTTGACCAACAACGATTGCACCAACTTGAACCTAACTGCTGGTACTGCTCCTGTGGTGTGCGATGGCAACGAAGCAACCTTTACTTTTACCCTTACCAATGGTTCTGGTGTTAAAACAACCGATGTAACCTCTACCATTACCTTGGGTAGCGGACTATCCAATGCTGTGATTACCTATAATGGTCAACCCCTTGCAGGCAATACTTGGGTAGTTCCTTCTATGGAACCGGGCGACGTGGCAGAACTTACCATCAAAGCCAATGCTACCACTACAGGTGCTACTGCTACTGTAAAAGTTGATAAAGCATCAGAGGTGTCGGTAAATAATGTGCAAGCCTCTGTTACAGCTACAGTTAATGCCTTGCCAACGGCTGCATTTGATATCACCTCTTCTACCATTTGTATCGACGAACAAGACAACGAATTAACTAATATCAAGGTTAATTTTGCCGGTGCAGCTCCTTTCGAGTTGACCTATCAAGATGCAGCCGGTAGTACGTATGTAGAAAACAACCTGCCAGCATCAGCTGTATTGTTAAATCAAGCATTGGATGGAGATGAATCGTATACACTTAAATCGGTTACAGATGCCAATGGTTGTACCAGTGCTATAACGGGTCAAACCCACCAAGTAACCACTCAAACCCATGCTTCGTTAGGCGTGCTTACTGCACCAGAGGGTGTTTGCGAGGGTAGTGTATTGGCTTTAACAGCCCCTACGGTTACTAATAACAAAGGTGCCGTAGTAACTAACCCAAAATGGTTCTTGGATGGTAATGAGTTTGATCCCGCTACAACGGTAAATAACGCACAACATAACGGCAAAGAATTGTACTATCAAATTACTAGTTCTTGTAACGGCAATGTACGTGATATTACTACCACTCCTGCTGTGGATGTTACTGTATATGCAACTCCTCAATTGTCGGTTAAATATACTGATCCTAAAGGAAATGAGGTAACTGCAACCCAAATTAGCTGTGCAATACCTTATTTAACAGCTACCTTAAGTGGAGCAACATCATATACATGGAAAGATGGTAGTACAGCAAATCCACGTGTATTGGGCCAAAAAGGTCAAACAACCACGTATCAAGTTACTGGTGTAACGGCACAAAACTGTACATCAGCAGCTTTAACCTTCACCATTACCGAAGATTTTGTAGCACCCGATGTTGCTATTACTTTGCCAACGTTGGGTGATGCCGATGAACCTTTCATCGATAACAAGACGCTTACTTGTCATATTGATTCGATTCTGTTGACTGCATCAAGCTCTAAAAATGTAACATACACATGGAACGATGCGAAAGAAACCGAGGGAAGTACCCTTAAAGTAGGTGATAAGGGCGAATATCAAGTTACAGCTGTAAGTGCAGATAACGGCTGTAGCAGCACTGCCGTACAATCCATTGGCATCAATAAAACCAAACCTACGCTATCGGTAGCAACCACCGATAATAGCACCATTATTAACTGTAGCCGCACATCCATTGAAATGACTCCTTCTGTTAGCAATGAGGCCGCCGTTGGTGGTGATGTATCGTACACTTGGTACAAAGAAGATGTGGTGTTTACAGAAACAGAAGCCACCGAAGCAGGTCTTTACAAGGTGGTTGCCGTAGGTAAAAATGGATGTTCTAACGAAGTTTCGTTGAATATCACCGCAGATACCGATACGTTGGCCATGGACCTTACAGCTACGGAAGCTACCATAACCTGTGCTCATCCAGTTAGCGTTCTTGAAACGACCCTTACAGACCTTAAAGATGTGTCGTTGCTATGGAGCACTGGTGAAAAAACTGCAACCATTCAAGTGAAAGAGGGTGGCACATATAGCGTTACCGCTACAGCGCCTAACGGTTGTGAAAGCAAAGCTGAATTGGAATTGGATCAAAAAACGGATCTTCCTAAGGTAGAAATTACCCCAACCGATGCCGTTCAATTGTGCCGCGTTAATACCCTAACAGCAAGCGGAGCTACCACTTACTTGTGGAGCACAGGTGCTACAGGCGCAAGCATCGAAGTGAGCGAAGCAGGAACCTATAGCGTGACAGGCACCAATGAGTATGGATGTAAAAAAGATACTACCTTGGTGTTGACAGATGGTAAAGTGATACCAGTGGTAAAAGTCGAAAGCAATCCTTCGGTGATTACTTGTACGAACGAGAACGTAACCTTTACAGCTTCGGTAAGCAATGCAATCAACGAACATACGTATGCTTACCAATGGACCATCAATAACGAAACTGCGGTACAAAGTTCGAAAAATACCTTGTCTGTAGCAGATGGCAAGACCTATAAGGTGGTGGTAACCGATAAAGACAATTTCTGTCAAGGAGAAAAGACATATAGCGTAAGCGTGAAGAAAGAGACACCATTGGTAGTGCAAGATGCTGCTTGGGCTCCTGTTTGTTTGCCTGCAACCATCAATTTAGAGGATGCCATTGATGCAACAAAGACCACTGCTGATAAGGTTCTATTCTTTGAAGATGAAGAGCTAACCAAACCTGTAACGAATACCCAAATTGATATGGATACCTACAAGGTGTACTATGCACAAGGTATTGAAGTGAATGGTAATGGTTGTATAGGTGTGGCAACACCAATTGCCGTTAATTTGAAACCTGCAACTCCTGCACCCACCGTAAAAGATTACGATGAATGTGTCAAAGCAGAATCGGGAACCTTTAGCCCATTGGTAACATCCGAGTCGTACAAGTTAACTTTCTATGATGTTGCACAGGGTGGTACGCCTATTGCAGATGCATTTGATGCCTCTAAAGCCAATACAACTGCTACCTACTACGTAACCAATACCAACCAAGGTGCTTGCGAAAGTGAACGCGTAGCATTTGAGGTGGCGATCGCAGGATTGGTAGATATTGAATTGGATGCATCAGAAACCAGCTTGATGGTGGGTGGTGATCCTGTAGTAATTACCGTAACTTCTGTAGGTGTAGATCCCGATACTTATCGTTGGATGGCAAACGGCAAAGAATTGCAAGTGGAAGGCGAAGAATACGAAGTTAACCTATATGTCGATACGAAATTTGAAGTAGCAGCTTCGGGCCGTTGTAACTCAGTAAGCAAAGAGGTGGATGTTGAAGTGCTATGGCCAACAGCCTTTACACCTTACAATAACAATGGTTTGAACGAAACCTTTGCCAAAGGTTTGCCTGTAAGCATCTTTAACCGTTTTGGCATACAAGTGTACGAAGGTGCTGACGGTTGGGATGGCGTAATGAACAAAAATATGGGTGCTAACGAAATGGCATTGCCCGGTGTTTACTACTACGCAGTTCCGCTACCTGATGGCAACGTGAAGAAAGGTACTATAGAAATTGTGAAGTTCTAAAAACCGACAAAAATGCGCATATTTTAAAATTATGTGCAAGATTTTTGAAATTTGTTAACAAAGGATAGGCAAATCCCCGTTTCTAATCATGAAACGGGGATTTTTTTTTGTATTTTTTTAGATTTCAATTATATTTGTACGATGCTTACTATACATTCAAGTAGTTTGTCAAAATTTAGAATCAAAATAAAATACTTAAAATCAATATTATGAAAATGAGTAAGGCAAAAATCATGCTAATTCGATTGGTAGTCCTATTAAGTGCCTTGTTTTGTGTTACTGCAAACGCGTATGCGGATTACGTGATTGATGTGTACAAGGCAGCAGATGGATCTGGCTCTAAAAAAACATCCTTCGTGTCAACGGGTAATGGTACTCAAATGAAAGCGACCTTTACCATTGATAATTATACAGGGAATACCAATGATTATAAATTTTGGGTTGGTAATGGTAGCTGGGATGGCAAATCTGATAATGTATATTTGAGTCAATATATCCCGTCCTGTACTTCGGGTACAATGACTATATACATTTATACAGACTCTGGTGATAAAAACTACTACCCACACAACGGAACTTGCGGCGAAGGCGGTGGAAGTGCTGCGGGTACTGTTAACGAACCTTATGTGATAGATGTATATAATAATGATATTGGCTATCACGAGAAATTTGAACTTACTCCTGTTGCTGGCTCTAAAAACTACGAATACGAAACAACCTTTACCATTGATGGTTATACTGGTAATCCAGTTGACTACATGTTTTGGGTGGGCGAAAATGATAAATGGAAAGAAGGTCAGTCTGCAAATCAGCAACTATCAAAATATGTGACTGCATGCGAAACAGGTACCTTTAAGGTTAAAATTTATGCTTTACAGGAGTCGGGTGCTCCTCATGGTGAAGCAAATAACTATTATCCTGAGATTCATTGCTCCGAATCACCTGCAAGTTTGACTCTTAAAAGTAGTGTTAGGGAGTTTGATTTGTCGGATCCCCCTGCAACGATTACACTTACCGCTACTGCAGACGATAAAACAGAAGGCAACTACATTTGGTATTTCTCGTCGGATAAAGGAACAACTTATAAAAAATTAGGCGAAACAGCTACCAATACCTTAGAATTGGCAGACGGTAAAATTCCAGCCGAAGATAGATGGGATTTTAAAGTAGCACGCAAGTTGGTAGGCAATGACTTGTATAAAGAAGCATTTTGTGTTATTTATACCATTCAGTCTTGCGGTGTTAATACAAAAGGGTCTAATATTTTTCACGAAGACTTTGGTACATTAGCAACCGAAGATGCCCGTGGAGCAAAAGCAACGTACGATGGCATTGTTAGTGGATACACTTACCAAGAAGCTCCCTATAAAGTAAACGATGGTTACTATGCGGTAGTAGCCAACCCTTATTATAGCGGTTGTGGCGAAGGTGGTGATAATAATAACAAAGTAGACGCAGCTTGTTTGGCAAGACTTCAGTGGTTCCGTGATTTGCCAGACCATAGTTTGTATAACGATACCGAAACAGGCCCTTATGGTGGTATGTTGTTGATCAACTTTAAGGCTCCTGGTATTGCTTATCAACGTGAATTAACCACTGACGAAGCAAAAAACATACGTAAAAACTCCATTTTAACATTCTCGGCTTATTTTGCTTCTGCTGCCAGAGAAAGAGCAGATCTAGAAGGTGGGTTTAATCCTATTAAAATGGAAATGATCATCCAATTCTTAAAAGATGGCAAAAGTGAATCGGAGTGGGAGAATGTTGCAACCATCAAGTCAGAGGTTACCGAAAGAGAAGGTTGGCAACGTAGCCAGGTGTCATGGACCGTAGAAGACGATGGCGGTAAATTCCGTGTGGTTATTGATAATAAAGGCGCTGGTACTGGTAGCGGTAACGACTTGTTGGTGGATGATATTAGTTTAGATTTGTGTACGCCAGCCTTTGCAATGCATTTTTACGATGTCGAAAATGACGAAATGACAGAAACCATGCTGGCACCTGCCATTAACGACGCCGCCCTAATGCGTGTCCCTAAAATTGACTTTGGCTCGTTAGGACAAGACGTTTGTATGCAGGCGTATCAAGTGCATATTGATGGAACCGATACAACCTACACCTACCTAACAGATATGACTTTGGATGAAGAAAGTGGTTATTATGTAGGTAAAGCAATAGCAAAAGATCTCTTTGATTCTATCCCCGATTTAGTGCAAATTACCTGTGTGGCTTCTGCCTTAGATGCTGGCGCTTGTAATCCTGTTATTAAAACTGAAGTAGAAAGAGGAAACTATAAACCAGGTAAGCAAACAGAAGCTGTCTTTTCGAAAAATGTTTTGACCTATACACTTGACTGTGGTACATCTACTTTGGTCAACCCATCGAATGAAACATCGGTGTGTGTGATTGTTGATAAGGATGGAAAAAATACAGCATCCGTTCCTGCGCTTCAGCTTACCTCTAACAATGTGGGTGATGCAGCTTCTGTAGCCATTTATGTCAATGATGCTCTATTTGTGGAAGATATTGCCTTTAAAAATGATGAAGGTAAAAATTACATGACCTTGGATTTGAATAAACTATATGCGGATGCAAATGCAGGTGCAGCCTATAGTTGGACAATTGGTGCCAATACCATTAAAGTTCAAGTAACAGAAACCCTTAATAGTAAGGAATATTGCCAACGTTGGGCTGACGGTTCGGTAGTCATCGAAGTGAAAACTTGCGGTGATGTTAAGTTAAATGTTAGAATGGATGGCGATGAAACCTCTTTCTGTGCTGGTGAAGAATTTATCTGCTTCGTAGGCATTAGTGGAGATAGTGACTTGCCAGCTACCATTTGGGATGCAGCTGTTATGGTAGAGTGGGATGAAGAATATTTAGAGCTGACAAAAGAACAAATTTGCCGTGAATTTAATCCTGAAACAGGTAAATGGTCGGTTGGGATAGTAACTGCATCAAGCTCTGCATCCATTGGTTTGAAGTTTAAAACCCTAAAAGCCTATGAATCTGTGGTGATTAGAGCGTATATTTCTACCATTAGTGGTGAAAATTATGGATCGTATGAAGCACAAACCAAGGAAGAATGGGCTTCTTTCGTGGAAGTTGAAATTAAAGATAGAGCGGAATCTCCCGAAAAATTGAAACCTAATGATGTATATTCATACAATCTTTGCCCCGTAGAAGGAACGGTGTACTATAACAGCTTATTAACTGCACCAGCAGATAAGAAATATTTAGTATGGTTGGATGCAGATTCAATTCCTGCTATAAATGATGCTTTCGATAGCAATGTTCCTCAAGACTCAACTTTGTATGTGTATAATAATTATACAGAAGGTGGCCTTTGTGTTAGCGATACACTTCAAGTAAGGTACCGTGTTAAACAGCAAACTCCTACACCTGTAGTACGCGATTCTGTTCTTTGCGGATTGGATGCTGATGCTGAACTGATTCAGCTGAAAGATTTGGTAGATATTGAAGCTTCGCTTAAAGATTTGGGAGGTAAATACGATGCGTATAAATACCTGATCTTTACCGATGAGGATGGCAATGAAGTTACCACAGCCGATCCAACCAAAGTAGGAACTTCTACTTATCTGGTTACCGCGTCATTGGACGAAATAAAATCGGCAGACAATAATAACTGTGAAGCCTATGCAGAGGTGACTGTAACGGTAAAAGATTCGATTAGCAGTGTTACATTAACACCCGAAGTTTCTAAAATTATTGTTGGTGCTGATGATGTAAAAACATTGGAAGTAGAAGGCTCTAACTATACCGTAACTTGGTATGTTAATGGAGAACAGGTTGCTGCTCCAACTACTCGTCCATACGTGGATACTGAATACAAAGTAGTAGTAACAGGCGAATGTAATAGCAAGGAAGCTACATCGTCTACTACCGTAGAATGGCCAACCGTATTTACACCTTATAAAGTAGACGGATTGAACGATAACTTTGTACAAGATATGGAACCCAACTTGCCAACCGCTATTTATAACCGTTTCGGCGCACCTGTTGTTGAAACTCAAAATGGTTGGGATGGACGTTTGTCGGACGGAAGAATGGCAATGCCGGGTGTTTACTATTACGTAGTTACCTTGCCTGATGGTAATTACAAAAAAGGAACCATTGAAATCTATAAAAAATAACCAAGATCAGATAGTATGAAAAAAATGTTTTTTTCCTTAATGGCACTTGTACCTGCTGTGTTGATGGCTACCATTAGCCCTAAATACAGCGAAGGCTACACTTTCGATCCTACTACCAGTAGCACCGAAGAGAAAGAATATGCCTTGTCGCCCTACAAAGACAGTACTTTTGTGTTTGTACGTGGTACCGAAGTGTTTGTTACTAAATTGGATTCGGCTGGCGAATTGGATAATCCTCAAAAATGCGCCGATTTTGATCTAATTAAAGTGAGTGGAACCGTGGCTTTCGACAAAAAACGCAATCGCTTGTACTATAGCCAATACCACAGCGAATACAAAGCGGATTACTTGTACGAAAGTATCAGCGATATCAATGGTAAATGGCAACCTGGTAAACGCATGCGCATCCAAGGTACCGTAAAATCGCGTACAGGTGTGTCGTTTGTGCAAAGTGCAGGTTGGAATTACCGTTTGCCTTACATCGAAGGATTCTACAACCCAACCATGAACCAAGATTGCTCTCGTGTTTATTTTAGCTCGACCATGGAAGGTGGTATGGGCGGTAGAGATATCTACTACGTAGAAATTGAGAATGAAGAGCAACGCATCTGGTCGTATCCAGTAAATGTAACTGCATTGAACAGCGATGCAGACGACGACTGGGCGGTGTTGGAAGGCGACAGCATCATGTATTTGTCGAGCAAACGCGATGGCGAAATGGCTGTTTACATGGCTGCTGCTCAAGATTCTTCTTGGCAAAAACCGATTAAATTCGATGCTCCTTACAACGAAGGTGGTGACAGCTACAATATGTTGGTATGGGATTCTGTGCCTATGTTGATTTCGAATCGTGGTGGCAACGAAGATATTTTCTTGTTCCATCCAGTTCCTCCAGAACCAGAGCCAGAACCTACCTACGAAGAAAAGAAACGTCGTTTCTATTGGGTATTCTTCTTGTTCGACTTTGACCGTGATATTTTGGACGAAGCATTCTTCCAAGACTTGTCTCGTTTGGCAAACGAAATGCGTAACTTCCCCGATTGCCGTTTCGAAATTTCGGGTTATACCGACTCGCGTGGCTCGGATGCATACAACGATAAATTGTCACAACGTCGTGCAGAAACCATCAAACAAATGCTTATCGACCGCGAAAACTTTGATCCATCCGTGTTAGAAGCTGTTGGTTATGGCGAACGTCGTTTGCAAGTGCCTAACGCTCAAACCGAAGAAGAACACGCACAAAACCGTCGTGTAGAAGTTCGTATTATTTTGGACGAAAACCAAGACATTGAACAATACGACGAATCTACCGAAGAAGGCAAGGCTGCTAAAGAAGAAGATGCCGCTATCGATGCTCGTAACGAAGCTAAAAAACAAGAATATTTAAAGAAAACACAACAATAAGAGAAAATAGCAGATTATGAAAAAGATTGTTTTATTATTGGCAGCTATGGCGGTGAGTGCTACCGTAGCTTTTGCACAAAACGACTTTGTGCTTACCGAGCAATTGTTTTCTCGTATTGCCGTGAACCCTGCAGGTACAGGTAACGACGAAAATGTGAATATTTTCTCTTTAAACCGTTTTCAATACGCAGGTGCGCAAGGTGCTCCATTTTCAACCTTGTTGAACGTACACTCGTACTTTGACAAAGCAAACTCGGGTGTAGGTATTACCTTTTCATACGACGGTTCTGGTATTGCCTATCGTCAATTCCAAGCCAAGGCTGTGTATGCTTATCATTTGAACTTTGGCAAACAAAACCTATTCTCGTTTGGTGTGGGTTTGGGTATCGCTCACAAAAACTTTGACCCCAATCGTCACATTTTGGTGGACGAAGCTGAACGTGGCGAAGGTTTCCCTGATCAATACCAAAGCCTAACCATGTTTGATGCCAGCGTTGGTATCGAGTATAGCAACCCTTACATCATGGCAGGTTTCTCAATCAACCACATTCCTGGTTATTTTGTAAGCGAGGAAGAGATGAATAACCTTACCATTATGCCTACCTATCACTTGTATGCACGTGGTACCATTCCTTGCACCGATCAGCTAAAAATTTCTCCTTCTGCAGGTTATTATTATACAGGTCAAACACACGTTGCGGATGTTAACGTAACAGCATTCTTCTGTAAATATTTCTGGGCAGGTTTGGGTTATCGTACCTTGGCAACAACCTATTTGAACATTGGTATTGAATGGGAATGGTTGCGTGTAGGTTATTCGTGCGACTTGAACGCAGGAGAGTTGAGCGATGTGGCTTGGACTTCGCACGAAGTAATGTTGTCGTTCAGCATTCCTACCAAGAAAAAAACTTCAGAATGGGATGACTAATGCCTGAGTAAGAAACATTGTATAATATTTTGATAAATAGTTATGGGTAAAGTTTTAATTATTGGAGCAGGCGGTGTAGGCACTGTTGTGGTTCACAAAGTGGCGCAAAACACCGAAGTATTTACCGAAATTATGTTGGCAAGCCGTACTAAATCGAAGTGCGATGCTATTGCTGCAGATGTACAAAAACGTTATGGCGTGCAAATTCAAACAGCACAAGTAGATGCTGATAATGTTGAAGAATTGGTGGCTTTGTTCAAGGCATTTGGTCCTAAATTGGTGATCAATGTGGCACTTCCATACCAAGATTTGACCATTATGGAAGCTTGCTTGCAAGCAGGATGCAACTACTTGGATACTGCAAATTACGAGCCTAAAGATGAAGCTAAATTCGAATATTCTTGGCAATGGGCATATCATGACCGCTTTAAAGAAGCTGGCTTGACCGCTATTCTGGGTTGTGGTTTTGACCCTGGTCAAACAGGTGTTTATACAGCGTATGCCGCTAAACATCACTTCGATGAAATTCATTACTTGGATATTGTCGATTGCAATGCAGGCGATCACCATCATGCTTTTGCGACCAACTTTAACCCAGAAATCAATATTCGTGAAATTACCCAAAAAGGTCGCTACTACCAAGATGGTAAATGGGTAGAAACGGGTTCGCTCGAAATTCACCAACCCATCAACTATCCTGAAATTGGTCCTCGTGAATCGTACCTATTGTACCACGAAGAGTTGGAATCGTTGGTGAAGAACTTCCCAACCATCAAACGTGCTCGTTTCTGGATGACTTTCGGTCAAGAATATTTGACCCACTTGCGTGTGATTCAAAACATTGGTATGGCACGCATCGACGAAATTGACTACAACGGTCAAAAAATCGTTCCTATCCAATTCCTAAAAGCTGTATTGCCTAATCCACAAGACTTGGGCGAAAACTATACAGGCTGGACATCGATTGGTTGTCGCATCAAAGGTATGCGCGACGGTAAAGTTAAAACCTACTACATTTACAATAACTGCAGCCACCAAGCAGCCTACGAAGAAACAGGTATGCAAGGTGTTAGCTACACCACAGGTGTTCCTGCCATGACAGGTGCTTACATGTTCATGACAGGTCAATGGAGTGGTGCAGGTGTGTTTAACGTAGAAGAATTTGATCCCGATCCATTCATGAAAAAAGTGGCTGAGAGCGGTTTGCCTTGGCACGAAGTAATTGATGGCGATTTGGAACTATAATCATGGATTACGCTAAGATTCCATCACCATGTTATGTGCTTGACGAGCAGTTGTTGCGCAATAACTTGGAGCTAATAAAAAATGTCAAAGAAAAAGCCGGGGTAGAAATTATCCTGGCTTTTAAGGCATTTGCCATGTGGTCGGCATTCCCTATTGTGCGCGAGTATATTCCTTATTCAACAGCAAGTTCGCTTTCGGAAGCGCGTTTGGCTTTTGAAGAGATGGGAAGTAAGGCACATACGTATGCTCCTGTGTATGCTGACGAAGAATTTGACGAAATTAAAGCATGCAGTAGTCATATTACCTTTAACTCGTTGTCGCACTATCAACATTTTGCCGACAGGGTAGCAGGGGTGTCGTGCGGATTGCGTGTTAATCCAGAATGTTCGGTGGTGGAAACAGATTTGTACAATCCTTGCGTTCCTGGTTCTCGTTTGGGTGTACGTGCCGAAGATTTGGTAGTTCTGCCAGAAGGAATCGAAGGATTACATTTTCATGCCTTGTGCGAATCGACCTCGTACGATTTAGAAAAATTATTAGCTGTTATCGAGCAAAAATTTGGGCATCTGCTACCACAAATCAAATGGTTAAACTGCGGTGGTGGACATTTGATGACCCGTGCTGATTATAATGTTGAACACTTAATAAGTGTATTGCAGTCGTTTAAAAGTCGTCATCCGCATTTGCAAGTAATTTTAGAACCTGGCAGTGCGTTTGCTTGGCGAACGGGTGTATTAGTTTCTAAGGTGTTGGATATTGTCGATAATGCAGGTGTAAAAACCGCGATGCTCAATGTTTCGTTTGCTTGCCACATGCCCGATTGCTTGGAAATGCCCTATAAACCTGCCATCGAAGGTGCTTTAGAACCAGGAACTACACCTTATACGTACCGTATGGGTGGCAATAGTTGCTTATCTGGCGATTTTTGTGGAGATTGGTCGTTTGAACAACCCTTGAAAGTGGGTGATACCATTGTTTTTGAAGATATGATTCATTACACCATGGTAAAAACTACTTTCTTTAACGGTGTTTCGCATCCTTCTATCGGTATTTGGCAAAGCGATAATACCTTTAAATTGGTGCGTAAATTCGGTTACGAGGACTATAAAACCAGAAATTCGTAGAAAAAAATCAACTTTTTGCAATTTTTTTCTCGGAAATATTTGCACAGTTCAAAAAAACGCTCTATCTTTGCATCGCAATTGAGAAACAAAGCGGTTGCAAACTTGAAATAATGCGAAAATAGCTCAGTTGGTAGAGCATAACCTTGCCAAGGTTAGGGTCGCGGGTTCGAATCCCGTTTTTCGCTCAAAGGGTGACTCGAGTCACCCATTTTTTTTGAAAAAATCTCTGCACAGGTGGTGAAATTGGTATACACGCTACTTTGAGGGGGTAGTGCCGGTTCCGGCGTGTGAGTTCGAGTCTCATCCTGTGCACAAGTAAAGCCTACGCATTTGCGTAGGCTTTACTTGTGCTTATCCTTCTTTTATGGCTCCTGCGGAGCCTTTACGTGCCATTCGGCACGGCACCCAGAAGGGTGCTTTCCTACGCATCTTGCGTAGGCTTTGTTTGTGTGCAAAGAACCCTTTCTCTGCCACGGGTGTCTTGGAAGGAGGGATTACGTTGCTCAGCTCCGTGATCCCTTTGCTCCCGCAGGGTTCATTAGAATCAACTTCGCTCAGAACAAACATTCATACTTCGCATCTCTTTCAGGGATTCTTTCGCAACTAAAGTTGCTCAAAGATCCCCGCTTCGCATCTCTTTTGGGGATTTTTTCGCAACCAAAGTTGCTCAAAGATCCCTATCCTGCTGGAGGCGTCCATGCAAGTAAATTAAAATGAGAGAGAGGAATTTGCTCGCAATAAATTGCTCGCAGATCGCTTCCTTTGCCACGGGCATCCTTGCAAAACATTTTCTTCGGTCAAGGCAAACATTTCATGCTTCGCATCTCTTTCAGGGATTTTTTCACTTCGTTCAAAGATCCCCGCTTCGCATCTCTTTCAGGGATTTTTTCGCAACTAAAGTTGCTCAAAGATCCCTCGCCCGCTGCGCGGTCTTGTAAAAGGGATTACGTCGTTTTGCTCCGTGATCCCTTTGCTCCCGCAGGGTTCCTTGCAAAATTCAATTATTAAAACGAAATGCTATACCTATGGGTATTATTTTCTATTTATGCCTAACACTTGCAAGTAAACTTGCAGTGATTGGCATAAATAAAAAAACAGCAACCACAAGGTTACTGTTTCGTTTTAATAATTGGATTGCGGAAAGAGAGGGATTCGAACCCCCGGTACAGTTGCCCGTACACCGCATTTCGAGTGCGGCCCATTCGACCACTCTGGCATCTTTCCAAAAGCACTGCAAAAATAGATAAAAAAATGAGAATTGAGAAAGGAGTTAGGAAAAAAATAAACAATTCTCTATTTTTTCTTGCTATATTTGTTCTATGAAAGTAAACAAGAGGGTTTTGTTAGGGATGAGTGGCGGTACAGATAGTTCTGTGGCGGCACTGCTACTGCAAGATGCGGGGTACGAGGTGGTTGGTGTAACCTTCCGTTTCTACGAGAAAGATGGTTGTACCGAGTATCTTGACGATGCGCGCCAGTTGTGTCATCGCCTGGGTATGCAGCATATCGTTTCTGATCAGCGCGAACGCTTTCAATCCACTATCATCAACTACTTTATACGCGAATATATAGCAGGGCATACTCCTGTGCCTTGTACCCTTTGTAACAACTACTTAAAGTGGCCTTTGCTCCGTCAAATTGCCGACGAAATGGGCATTTTTTACCTGGCTACAGGTCATTATGTTCAAAAACAAAAAGTGGATGGTTTTTGGCACATCATCAATGGTGTTGACGAAGATAAAAACCAATCCTTTTTCTTGTGGGGCTTACCGCAAGCTATTTTAGATAGAATGATTTTACCATTGGGTGGACTAACCAAACAACGCGTTCGTGCAATTGCCCAGGAACGAGGTTTTATAAAAGCTGCGCACAAGAAAGATAGTATTGGCGTATGTTTCTGTCCGATGGATTATCGTTCTTTTCTGAGTGATAATGTTCCATTAGAGGCTATTCAGAAGGGTAAGTTTGTTGATACGATGGGGAGTTTTATAGGTTGGCACCAAGGTTATCCGTTTTATACCATTGGGCAAAGGCGAGGTTTGGGAATCAACCTCAATAAGGTAGTTTTTGTAAAGGAGATTGTGCCAGCAGAAAATAAAGTAGTACTTGGCGATTTGAAGTCGTTAGAGCGTACCGAGATGCGCTTGAAGGATTGGAACATCATCAACCCATCGCAACTTTTAGGCAAAGAGGATGTTGTCGTTAAAATTCGCTACCGAAAACAGGAAAACCGCTGTACCGTTACGCTTCTGCCCGATAATACCTTGCTTGTTCGCCTTCATGAGCCTCTAACAGCCATAGCACCCGGCCAAGCTGCCGCATTCTACCGAGGAGATATGCTTCTAGGCGGAGGCATTATTGATGAAATGCCACCAAGCCCATTAGCGGATCTTTCTCAATCCTTCCAATAGTAAAGCCATGCTTGTCTGCTAATTGGTGCAAAATATCGGCAAAATAAAAGGCTATCGACCCGGTAAAATAAACTGGTAACTCTGTGTAGGGGTATTGTTTTACGTTTCGCACAATGAAACTTTCTAAGGCACCGTACACCATATTATATATGGCAGGCTGGTCAATATGCTTGGCAATGAAAGGTCCGAACGAGGCTAAAAAACGGTTGGGTAGGGGTGTGCGATACACCTTTTCGATAACATCCATCATAGTTAGTCCGTATGTCTGCTCAAAATCTTGCTTCACCACATCGGGCAATTGATTTTTAAACAGGTTGCCCATAAGTAGTTTGCCTAAAACAGCTCCGCTACCTTCGTCGCCCAAAATAAAGCCTAAGGCAGGAACGTTCCAACGGATGTTGCCGTTTTCATAAAGGCATGAGTTTGAGCCTGTTCCCATGATGCAGGCAATGCCGCTTTGGTGTCTGCAAAGACCGCGTGCAGCACCCAATAAATCGGACGCAATTTCTATTTTAATATCCCCAAATACGGCTTGCAGGGCTTGTTTTACCACGTTGTTTTTTTCTTGGTTGGCGCAGCCAGCACCGTAAAAATAAACTTCGGTTATGGCTTCGGTAAGATGAGGTACTAACTGGGTGCGCAAGGTATTTTCGATGGCATCGCTATCCATAAAAATAGGATTGATGCCATCGGTTTTTATTACGTGGTTAGGATTTTCTACCACAGCCCATGCTGTTTTGGTAGAGCCGCTGTCTGCAATAAGAATCATAGGCTTTTTATTCGTCTATGCGAAGATACGGTTTATTTGCGAAAAATGCTACAACTTGCATAGTTTGTTTTTAAGGTTAATCCTCCGATGGGTAATAGCCAGTTATTGTTTTTTCTACGTTTCCGTTTTTGTCGTAGTATATTTTAAAAGGTATCCCCTCTTGATTGCCTCCTTGCTCCTTCATGTATTCAAAGGCTTCGTTAGATACGTAATAGTGGTGTCCTTTTACGTTGTTGATGGTTTTATTCCACTCTGCAGTAGGCGACCATCTGGGGCAAGTAATGTACACGTAGGTTGTTTGGTCGTCTTTCTTATGCTCGTTTTGGCGAAGATCCAACATGCAGGGACCGCAATACGTTCCCCAAAAATCAACTACCAATGCTTTGCCTTGGTGTTTTTCTACAATGGTAGCCAATAATTTTTCTATGGCTACATTGGGAGTTGCTTCTGTATAAACACCTTTGGCACGATTATGCGCCTGTAGGCTTTGCTCGCGATAGTGTTTATAGGCGGCAATGCAGAAATCGTCGTCGATAAAGTTGGCAGCATCCTCGGGTGCATCTTTCCATAGCTCTTGCTCAAACTTGTTGCAAAGTTTGATAAGCTGTGT
Source organism: Candidatus Enterocola sp. (assembly GCA_045634045.1). Taxonomy (GTDB): domain Bacteria; phylum Bacteroidota; class Bacteroidia; order Bacteroidales; family Paludibacteraceae; genus Enterocola. The sequence goes on from JAZQZN010000004.1 coordinate 56,835, forward strand.
TAGCGAATACACGTCCGATGGATAGTTTTTGAAATCCAAAGCATCTAACTTGATGATAGAATAATCGGGCGCATCAAGGTACTGTAGCCATTTTGCATCAAACTGTAAATCTGAAAACGATTTTGCCAATTGCTCTGCCGTAATGCGTTCATCGGCAGCAACTTCTTTACCGCTGTAATATGCCTTGCCATCGTTATAGGTCCATATCTGGGTATAGCTATCGTGTTTTACGCTTTCTATAAAGTAGGAACGAACCAGGTCTGATACGGTGTCTCTTGTAATGCAATTCATAATAGAATCGTGCTGATGCATAACCAAGTCGATAAAGTCTTGCTGATTTGTCGTTAAGTATGTTTCTTTGCTAAAATACCCCCTGAAATAAGGATTTCTTATGCTGTTAAGGGTGTAATTTAGGGCATTGTATGCGTTGTTGGAGTAGAGAATGTGCAAGTCATCTTTTGTTTGGGTTAAATCGACCCAAATCTTGTTGGTTTTACCTGGTTCTATAAAGAAGTAAAATGAATGCCACACCGAATCGGTCATAATGACGCACATAACCTGTGTTGTTCCTACCATATCGGGGAAATGGCACGAAAATTGATTGTTCTCGATACGGCATTTTTGGGTGGTAAAAACGGCATTGGCTGTAGCGATGGGGTTCCCTGCTTCGTGTAAGTTGATTTCTGCATCGTAACCATCCATTTTGCCAGCACAAGTATCTACTAAATAGCAAATAAGCTCAGTGTCGGCTATCTTTTTTGTAAAGGCAGGTATAGTTTGAGAGGTTTGAACTTCTTTAATAAGCGACTTAGGTATTTGATGGGTGTAGTTAGCATTGTCTTGTTTGTTTGTACACGAAACTAACAGTGTGCTAATGCATAGTAGCGTAGCAAAAAAGGCTTTTTTCATAGTATGATGATTTAATTGTATTTTTGTTATTTGTTATGGAGATTGCATGGTTATCCCAAGGAAATTCACTTATAATAACGTAAGAGATTGAGGATTATTGTGTTGGATGACATTAAACCGTTGCCGTTTGTTGTCCTTGAAAAGGTGATACATTGTTCTTGGTTTGAAATATTTGTATCTTTGCATCGTGTTTAACAAAAAGAATTTACCATGAATTTTACAGGTTTGATTATAGGATTAGTTACATTTTTAGTGATAGGTCTTTTTCATCCGCTAGTCATTAAGGCGGAGTATTATTGGGGCGTAAAAAGCTGGTGGCTGTTTTTGCTCATGGGCATTGCTTTTATGGCGGGGTCTGTATGTGTAACCGATTTGCTGATTTCTATTGTGTTAGGTGTAGTGGCGTTTTCGTCTTTTTGGAGCATTTTAGAGATTTTTCAACAATACAAAAGGGTAGAAAAAGGCTGGTTCCCCAAAGGACCAGGGCATAAGTAAAGTTATTTAGGTTGTTTGTAAAAAAAATTGTACATTTGGTCTTTGATTTTTAGTCGATGATTAGGCGATTTTTTATACTAACGATGTTGCTGTGTTTGGTGGGCTTTGAGGCCTATGCCAAGCCTACAAAAGTGCGTCGTTTGCCCATAAAGAAATTCTCTTACCGTACCACTTCCATCAACAATGTAATTAACGAATATAAGGTGGAATCCATTACCATCGACGGCAAAAAATGCACCGTAGAGGTGAATGAACATCTTTCTAATATTCCCATGAACGATAGCATTGTGGCGGATATCTACGATTCGATGCGTGTGCAACTGCCCGATACGTATCAAAAGTACCACCTTTCTATTGTTAGCCGAAAACATCCTATTGAGGCATTTGTACCCAACTATCTTCGTAAAAAAAGCGATGTGGATAAAAGCAGGTATTTGCCCTATAAAACGGGAAAAGTTGCCCTGACGCATTTGTCTAATCCATGGCAGCCATCGCAAGGCTTGCTTGGCAGAAACATTGCTTTGTGGAATAGTCATGGGCTTTACTACGACAAAAACAACGATAAAATTCGTTGGCAACGTCCTGCACTTTTTGGTACGGTAGAAGATATGCTGAGTACGCAAATTGTGCTGAACTATTTGCTTCCTATGTTGCGCAATGCAGGGGCAGAGGTGTACATGCCTCGCGAGCGCGATTGGCACACTGAAGGGGTGGAGTTATCCACATCTCAACGGCTCAACGACTCAACGCCTCAACAAATTTCGGATACTATCATTTTTAAAGGAAACATCACAAGTCCCGATACCTATTGGGTGCGTGTGGCATACCCTACAGGTTGCAAGGCTAAGCAAGTGCAATGCGAGGTATTGCACGGAGGCATTACTACCAGATATCAAATCAATACCACTTTTGGTGGCGATACTTGGCTGTACTTAGACCCTTTGTACATCAAAGACAGCATCCAAGTGAAATTTTACAATGCAGTCGATAAAAAGCCCTGGAGCATAACTTCGGTCTATGTGGGCGGTGGTTGCAGTGTACTGAACGACAATTTACCTGCTTTTGCCGATGCAGCGGTGTACTACTTGCGCCAATTTGGAGCCCCTGATAGCATCTTGTATCATCAAAAACCAGAAAAAGACAACGACTATTACGACGACCTTTACAGCCGATCCAAGTGGACCAACTATTTGTGTGGAGGCTCTGAAGTGAATCCTGATTACCCCGGTGTGGGGATCCCGCTTGATTTGTCGTTGGCCTTGCATACCGATGCAGGAGTGGGTACACCCGATAGCATCATTGGTACATTGGTGGTTTGTACGTCCGATTCGCTTTCGCCTACGGGTTACAACCAGCTTACCAATAACGATTTTGCCAACTATGCACTAAAACAGCTGGTCTCCGATTTACGTACAACTTTTAAAATAGAATGGCCATCAAGGGGCATTTGGCATCGGAGCTATGTAGAAACGCGCATCCCTGCCATGCCTGCCTTAATTGTGGAGCTGTTGTCGCACCAAAACTTTGCCGATATGCGCTATGCGCATCATCCTGCCTTTCAGTTTACGGTGGCAAGGGCCATTTACAAAGCCTCTTTGCGTTATTTGTCAGAAATGTACCAAACGGGTTACGTGGTGCAGCCTTTGCCTGTTCGACAATTTTCGGCGGTGTTGGAGCAAGATTCTGTATTGCTTAGCTGGGAGCCTACTATCGATAAATTAGAGCCTTCTGCTTTCCCAACGCGCTACAAAATATACACTTGTAGGGAGGATGGCAGTTTCGACAATGGGGTGGTGGTAACGGGAACTTCCTGTAAGCTACCTGTGACTGCCGATGTGCTGTATCGCTACAAAGTGGCAGCGTTGAATCCTGGTGGCGAAGGCTTCCCATCCGAAGAATTGTCAGTTTGTAAGGTGTCCAATGCAAAAGGCGAGGCTCTGATTGTTAATGCTTTTGACCGAGTTGCGTCGCCTCATTACTACGTAACCGAAACAGAGGCTGGTTTTGTGCATCAGTTGGATTACGGCGTGCCATACCATTACGACTTGTCGTTTGTAGGACATCAGTACGAATACCGCCAACAACAGCTATATAGAAACGACATGCATCCAGGCTCTGGTGCCTCGATGCGCGATACGGCTATGGTTATTCAGGGCAACTCCTTTAACTATCCGTACGTACATGGCAAGGCGTTGCGCGATAATGGCTATTCGTTCTCGTCGTGCAGTAAAAAATCCCTAACTACTATAGGCCCCAATTGCCACACGGTCCCTGAGCTTGTCGAAGGGCTAAATCGTTACGACTTAATAGACCTTATTTTGGGCGAACAATGCGACGACGATTTGTTTGAACTTTATCCGCTCGATTTGCAGCAAGCTTTGTTTGATTACGTTAAAAATAAAAATCATAAACTGTTGATAACGGGTGCTTACGTGGCCTCGTCTAAAAAATCGGAAGTGTTTACCCATAAAGGCTTGCGCTATCAGTTAGCAGCCGATTCAGCATCGAAAAATGGAGTAGTGTATGCGCCAACGCAACGTGCTTTTTACCCGCTACAGACCTTACCTAATAACAAACAATATTTTGTGCAGAATATACAGGCGTTGTCGCCCATCGATAAAAAAGGGAAAATGATTTTGCAGTATGCCGACACAGAACTGTCTGCAGCCATTGTAACGGGACGTAGGTCCAATATTGTGGTAGCAGGCTTTCCCTTTGAGTGCATCATAGGTGATGAACAACGCCGCTATGTTATGAAATTATTCTTAGATGCACAGAAGTAAAACAGATTTGTCAAAAATAAATTATATGAATTCAACTGTAACCGCTGTACTTTTGCAACAAGATGAAGCGTTGCAACAAACTTTTTTAAACGCAGGTGTAGATGGCTGTGTAGTGTTGGGCAAAAATGTAGGCGATGCATCGCTGTTGCCTTTGCTAAAAGGTTTGGATACTGACTATGCGCTGTTGTACCTAAAAACATCGCCCTTGGAGTTGTCTAAAACCTCGTTGAAACGTTTTGTTTCGGTGGCAGACGACACGGGTGCTTCTATGGTGTATTCCAACTACTACCAGGTTATGAACGGTCAAACCAGTGTGGTGCCTACTATCGAATACCAGTTGGGTAGCGTGCGCGATGATTTTAACTTTGGATCGTTGGTGTTGCTACGCATCGACGATGTACAAGAGGTGCAGATTGACAATTACCAGTATGCTACGTGGTATGCCATTCGTTTGGCGTTGTCGGGTATTGCCGATTTTTGCCACATCGACGAGGTGCTTTATACCGAGATGGAAGAAGATACTCGCAAAAGCGGCGAAAAACAATTTGACTATGTCAACCCACGCAACCGTGCGGTGCAAATAGAAATGGAGCAAGCTTGCACCGCTTACCTTAAAGAAATGGGCGTGTATTTGGCACCTCAATTCAAAGATGTCGATTTTTCGGGACAAACCTTTGCCAACGAGGCATCGGTTATTATTCCAGTGCGCAACCGAGTTAAAACCGTGGCCGATGCCGTAAATTCTGCCTTGTCGCAAAAAACATCGTTCCCTTTTAATGTAATTGTTATTGATAATCATTCTACCGATGGTACCACTGAGTTGTTGCAAGAGATGGCTGCCAAGGATAGTAGATTGGTGCACATCATTCCCGCATCTACCCAGTTGGGCATTGGCGGTTGCTGGATGGAAGGAGTGAACAACGTTGCTTGTGGCAAGTTTGCTGTGCAACTAGATAGCGATGATTTGTACCAAGACGAAACCGTTTTAACTCAAATTGTAGAAGCCTTTTATGCGCAAAACTGCGCCATGTTGATTGGTTCTTATACCATGACCAACTTTGACTTGGAAGTGCTGCCTCCTGGGTTAATTGACCACGCCGAATGGACACCCGATAATGGAAGAAATAATGCTCTTCGCATAAATGGATTAGGCGCTCCACGTGCTTTCTTTACTCCGCTGTTGCGCGAGTATGGTGTACCCAATGTAAGCTATGGTGAAGACTATGCTTTGGGGCTTCGCTTTAGCCGCGAATACCAAATTGGTCGATTGTATAACTCATTGTACCTATGCCGTCGTTGGGAAGGAAACTCTGATGCCGCTTTGGCCATCGACAAAGTAAACGCCAACAACTTTTACAAAGATAAATTGCGTACCATCGAGATGTCTGCAAGGTTGCAAATGAATATGGGCGAGTAGTAAACAGCAGCGTATGAAAAAAATAATTTTTAGTATACTATTAGTGCTGTTAGCGGCAGGCGGTGTGGTAGGTTACTACATCTACCAAGTGTTTTTGGGTGCCAATATCAATGCCGATCCAGCATCGGCGACCTATAAATACCTGTACGTTGAGCCTAATGATACATGGGCAGATGTAGTGGCAAAACTTGACTCGGCGGGTTGGGTTAAGTCGGTTAAGCATTTGGAAACTTGCATCGAGTATTTGGAGAAAGAAGCGCCAGAGTGTGGTAAATACGACCTTGAACCCAATTTGGGCAACCGCAATTTTGTAAACCGATTGGCGTATGGGTTAACCAATAAATCGAAATTGCAGTTAAAGATGACTCGATACACCCCTTGGGTGGCTCGTAACTTGTCGCGTCAGTTGGCTATAGACTCGGCCTCGTTAGCCGATGTGTTTTTGGCGGATACTTTGCTACGTAAATACGGATTGGATAAGCAGAGCTCGTTGGCATTGTTTGTGCGTATGGATACTGCCGTACAATGGTGCATGAGTGCCAAGGAGGTAGAAGCGGTGGTGTTGGATGCACGACGTCGTTTTTGGAATCCTGTGCGCATGGAAAAAGCGCGTCGAACAGGTTTGAGTTTAAAGGATATTCATATTTTGGCATCGATCGTAGAAGAAGAAACCAATAATGCCGAGGACCGCAAAATGGTGGCGGGGGTGTATTTGAATCGTCTAAAAAAACGCATGCCTTTGCAGGCTTGTCCTACCGCGCGCTATGCTACCGGCGATTTTACCTTAAACAGGGTGTTGAAAAAGCATACACAAATCGATTCGCCTTACAATACTTACAAATACGCAGGACTGCCTCCCGGACCTATTCGGATTCCCAGCGGTGCTGCTATCGATGCGGTATTGGATTTTATTCCGCATAAGTATTTGTATTTCTGTGCTAAACCCGATTTTTCTGGCACGCACAACTATGCAACCAACTATGTGGAGCATTCTCGTAATGCCCGTGCCTACCAAAAAGCCCTGAATAAACGATTAAGGGAACAGAAAGCGAAGAAGTGATTTTTTTGCAAAAAAGATTTTCTTATATCAAATTCTTATACTATATTTGCACTCGCATTCGGAAGCATGGGTGAGTGGCTGAAACCACCAGTTTGCTAAACTGACGTACGGGTCACCGTACCGGGGGTTCGAATCCCCCTCCTTGCGCAAAGTTTAATAAGAATTGAACACCAACCGAATGGTTGCTCTTTTTTTATTTCTAAGGGTCACTAAAAGTTTACTTTTAAAGTGAGGTTTAGAAATAAAAAATAGACATGACTTGTCATAACAATTCTTATTTAAGTTTGCAAGGATCCCCGCGGGAGCGAGGGGATCTTTGAGCGAAGCGAAAAAATTCCCCTCCTTTTGTTGTTTTAGAACCTACTTAGAAATTGTGCTTAAAAGAACGTATAATCGCAGCCTTTTCGGGGATCGCAGGCTTTGTTCTTTTTGGTACGGATGTGGTTTTCTTTGCCGCCAATGCGTTGTTTGGGTAGTTTATAGGTAACCGATAGGCATACCGTAGCATAGCAGTCTGGCATAAATTGTTCGGGAACAACGGCGTCCATATCGTCCGTTAAGGTGAATCGCCAGGTTGCATCCAAGCCTATCGCCCAGTTGGCACCGACACTCCATGCTACACCCGTTCCGATAGGGAAGCTGGCGCTAATGCCAATGTTGTTACCTGTTGGGTGGGCGTCGTACAAGAAACAACCCACACCGCCAAAGAGGTAAGCCCTCTCGGGTACTGCACTTTCTCTATTGTTTTCAGCCCTACTGCCTTTGTCGATAAAGTAGTTGAATACCACTTGCGCACTAATGTCGCCTGCATGTAAACCATCTGTATGGTTTTCTTGGGTGGGTTGAGGTAATCCGGTAGGCTCATAGCGCAAATATGCATAGTGCGCTTCGCCTCTTAAGCCTAATCGGGGCATAAAATAGTAGGTGTACGATAGGTTGGCAGCTCCGCCAAAGGTTCCTGCACAATCAAAAACAGGATACGAAGCTCCGATGCCCATGCTAATGTGCTGGTTGCTGTTGCTGCCGATGCGGCTCTTTTTTAGCTGTGCCATACATGCACAAGTTACGAGCAGGCAGAGTAGTAGGGTTGTGATTTTTTTCATATTGCAAAGGTAATAATATTTATTATTAAATTGATAATGTGGGTAGATAACTCAAAATTGTTATAAAATCGTCACATTAAGCGCATAAATAATGTATAAATATACATAAAAAGTATTTTTAATGAATAAACCTTGAATAAATCCGCCCTAAATAGTGCATAAATCAATTTTTTTTGTATTTTTGTACCTTTCACGGAAAATTATAAAATAATATATTTTTAAGGATATGAAAATTGAAGCATTGGAAGACGTAACGGTACGCTTTAGTGGCGACTCCGGAGACGGTATGCAATTGGCGGGTAATATTTTCTCGACCATTTCGGCTACCGCAGGTAATGACATTAGTACATTTCCCGATTATCCTGCCGATATTCGCGCCCCACAAGGCTCGTTGACAGGTGTGTCGGGCTTTCAAGTGCACATCGGTTCTACCAAAGTATTGACACCTGGCGACAAATGCGACGTGTTGATTGCTATGAACCCTGCTGCGCTTAAAACCCAATATAAATTCTGTACATCGCGTTCTATCATCATCATCGATACAGATTCGTTCCAAGAGGCAGATTTGAAAAAAGCATTGTTTACCACCGATAACCCATTTGAAGAATTGGGCATCAAAAACCAAGTGGTAGAAGCACCTATTTCTAGCATGTGCAAAGAATCGTTGAAAGATTCTGGCTTGGACTTTAAAGCAGCGATGCGTTGCAAAAACATGTTTGCTTTGGGCTTGGTTTGCTGGTTGTTTAACCGCGACCTTCCTGCTGCAGAAGCCATGTTGCGCGAAAAATTTGCTAAAAAACCTGCCATTGCAGAAGCAAATATCAAAGTGTTGAACGATGGTTATAACTACGGTCATAACATTCATGCATCGGTAAGTACTACTTACAGCATCGAAACCAAAGAAAAGAAAGCTCCTGGCTTGTACATGGATATTAACGGTAACAAAGCAACCGCTTATGGTTTTATGGCTGCGGCTGAAAAATCGGGCTTGCCTTTGTACTTGGGTTCTTATCCTATTACTCCTGCAACCGACGTATTGCACGAACTTTCTAAACACAAATCGTTGGGTGTAATGACCGTTCAATGCGAAGACGAAATTGCAGGCTGTGCATCGGCAGTGGGTGCTTCTTATGCAGGTGCATTGGCCATTACTTCTACCTCGGGTCCTGGTGTTTGCTTGAAGAGCGAAGCCATGAACTTGGCTGTTATTGCCGAGCTTCCTTTGGTAGTGTTGAACGTACAACGTGGTGGTCCATCTACTGGTCTTCCTACAAAATCAGAACAAACCGACCTTTTGCAAGCGCTTTACGGACGTAACGGCGAAAGCCCAATGCCTGTTATTGCAGCTAAATCGCCCGGCGATTGCTTCGATTCAGCTTACATGGCTTGTAAAATTGCCTTGGAACACATGACTCCTGTTGTGTTGTTGACCGATGCCTTTATTGCCAACGGTTCGGCTGCATGGAAATTGCCTAACTTGGCCGATTATCCTGCTATCAATCCTCCTTACGTAACACCCGATATGGCTGGTTCTTGGACTCCATTCCAACGCAACGAAGCAACTGGTGTTCGTTACTGGGCTGTTCCTGGTCAAGAAGGATTTATGCACCGCATTGGTGGTTTGGAAAAGAGCAACGAAACGGGTGCAATTTCTACCGAACCCGAAAATCACCACAAAATGACCTTGCTTCGTCAGGCTAAAGTAGATAAAATACCTGTACCTAACGTTGAGGTAGAAGGCGCAGAAGATGCCGATTTGTTGGTAGTTGGTTTTGGTGGTACTTACGGTCACCTTTGCTCGGCTGTCGAAGAAATGAACAAAGCTGGCAAAAAAGTGGCTTTGGCTCACTTCACATACATCAACCCACTTCCTGCTAATACCGAAGAGGTACTTAAAAAGTACAAAAAAGTGGTGGTGGCAGAACAAAATATGGGTCAATTTGCAGGCTACTTGCGCATGAAAATTGACGGATTCTGTCCTATGCAATACAATCAAGTAAAAGGTCAACCATTTGTTGTAGAAGAGTTGATCGAAGCGTTTACTAAAATGATGGAGGCTTAAAAAATGAACGAAACAGTATATACCGCAAAAGATTTTAAAGCAGGACAACCCCGTTGGTGCCCTGGTTGTGGCGACCACGCTTTGCTTGCTGTGCTACACAAAGCCATGGCAACCTTGGGCGTAGCTCCTCACGAAACAGCCGTTATTTCGGGTATTGGTTGTTCGTCGCGTTTACCTTATTACATGAATACCTACGGTATGCACACCATTCACGGTCGTGCTGCTGCTATCGCTACCGGTGCTAAAGTAGCCAATCCTAATTTGACCATTTGGCAAATTAGTGGCGACGGCGACGGTTTGGCTATTGGTGGTAACCACTTTATTCATGCTATGCGTCGTAACATCGACCTAAATATGATTTTGTTAAACAACCGTATTTACGGTTTGACAAAAGGTCAATATTCACCTACATCAGACCGTGGTTTTGTAAGTAAATCGTCTCCTTACGGCACTGTAGAAGATCCATTCCGCCCTGCAGAATTGTGTTTTGGTGCACGTGGTCGTTTCTTTGCTCGCTGCGTAGCAGTAGATGCTAAAGGTGCAGAACCTGTATTGGTAGCCGCTGCTAAACACAAAGGCGCATCGGTGGTAGAAGTATTGCAAAACTGCGTTATCTTTAACAACGGTACCCACGATTCAGTGGCTACCAGCGAAGGTCGTGCTAAAAACGCTATTTACCTAGAACATGGCAAACCCATGCTATTTGGCGAAAACAAAGAGTTTGGTTTGGTACAAGAAGGCTTTGGCTTGAAAGTGGTAAAATTGGGCGAAAACGGCATTACCGAAAAAGATATTTTGGTACACGACGCACATTGCGAAGACAACACCTTGCAACTAAAATTAGCCCTTATGGAAGGTCCTGATTTCCCCATTGCATTGGGCGTAATTCGCGACGTGGATGCTCCTACTTACAACGACTCTGTTCACCAACAAATTGCCGAAGTAAGCGAAAAAGCTAAATACCACAATTTCCAAGAGTTGTTATTGACAAACGATACTTGGGAAGTGAAGTAACAACGTTTATTTGTAAATATTAAAGGAGGTGAATAATCACCTCCTTTTTTTACCTCTCCAAATCGCTCCCTGACCCTGTCCTAATCGGTCCCTGAGCTTGTCGACGTGTTGATGACCGATAGGGAATAAGGGCTATCTCCCAAACGCTGCAATTCTTTGTTTTATATTTTTACGCAAGCACTCGCTGTAAACCCAAGGCTCAATACCGTGATAATCGCCCACGTTTATAATGTCTAAGATATTAGGCAGATAACTACCGTCAAAACCTTCCAAAACCAAAACCTTGTACTGCGTATCTAACGTAACGGTAATGGTGTCTTGTAGGGTAGCGGGAGTGCCATCGGTACGCCAATTAACTGGGTTAATGCACATAACATTATCCTTGCAAAGTATGTCTTTTGTGTATTTTACATCCGATACCGAGTTGTAGCAAATGGTTACACCCGTGTCGATAGAGTCTTTAGCAGCACAAATCCAGGGCGCTGCGGCAATGTCATCGGCCGTAACCTTATAACCCAACACATACGCCGCTACCATTCTGTTTGTAGCCTCATCGGGCATGGTTTTCATCAACTCTACCACCGATTTGCCCCCTTGGCTAAAGCCTGCCAAAATAAAAGGACGTTGCTGGTTAAAGTTATTCAGGAAGTAATTAAACGCCTGTTGAACATCATTAAACGATACCTTGATGTAGCGTGCTTGGATGGTATCTTCGTTCAAGGTGGCCCATGTATCGAGTGTAATGTGTCGATAGAAAGGCGAGTAGAAACGGTTGCCATCGGCCATGTAATCCGCTACTTTTCGCATCTCAATGCTCATGTTATCCAGGTGCTGTTGGTTGGTGATGTCGGCATAATGGCACACCACGCTATCCTTTGTAAACCAATCAAACTCCCAGGTAGAAGGAATGTAAAATACGTCCACACCGCTTTGATCATTGTCCAAAATAGTGAACCACATGTTCTCTTGGCTGTAGTCGGGTGCAGGCGGTATATACGCTGTGTTTTTTAGCGATGGGTCGTTTTTGCACGATGATAAAATCGCAGCAAAGCAAAAAAGTAACGTTAGCTTTTTCATGGTGTATTTTTATCTCCCTAAATTATTTTACCCTCCAAAATCCGCCTTTGGCTGCGCTTAATTTGCCGTCTTCAGATAAAAGTGCAATAATTTTTTTCCTACTTTTTTGCAAAAATAATGGTTTTTACCCTACTTTTTTGCAAAATTGGGTATTTTTCTCCCTACTTTTGAGGTGGTCGCAATTTGCGACCACCTATTTCATAACAATTCAACCTGTACGAATTTGCATAGTTTGATTTCACTTTACATTATAGCCTTTGGTGAAATATTTAGTTTTGAGAAAGCAAAGAGTTTCTTGCCCAAATCTTTAAGCGATGCGCCAATGTGGTATACATCGGTATCGTCAATGATCAGGAACCTATCGTGCGCCTTGGTGTATTTTTCTATCTCAATGGGCGAATATTGATTGTTGTGTTTCTGCAAATCCAATTTCAATGCATCCGATAGATGTGATGTGTATATCTTAGCCGATACTCCAGCATTTCGTTTGCTAAGCATAAGAAGCACAGATTCATCTACATAATTATCAATCAAAACCAAACTCTTCTTTGCAGACTTAATCAAGTCTGTCGCAAATTTATACGCATCAAAAATCTTACCATTATGGAATACGCCTTCGGTAGGTGGTAGGGAAGTGCGCACAAAAAAATCTACTTGTTTATTCAAGTGCTCTATTTTTGCATCTTGCTCAGAAAATTTTTTATCTATTTTATTTTCAAGGATTTCAAAACGCTGATTTACAGCATATCCTTTAAGTAGATATTCTTTTAATACTTTGTTTGCCCATCGTCTAAATTCAGTACCACGGATACTTTTAACGCGATAACCTACTGAAATTACTACATCCAAACTATATAGTGTTGTAGGTTTAAATTTAGAAATAGTATTATGCAAAATTTGCATATTACTTTCAGTTTCTAATTCTTTTTCAATAAATATGTTTTTAATGTGTCTTGCAATAACAGATTGGTCTTTTTGAAAAAGCTCTGCCATTTGTGCCTGACTAAGCCACACCGTCTCATTCTCAAGACGAACTTCAAGGCTAATGGTATCGTTAGGACGATACAAAATAATTTGATTGGAATTTTGCATAAGATTATAAAATTAAGATGTTATAACTTCGGACGATGAGCGCCCGTTTGTTTGGTTATACAAAGGTAGTATAAATTATAGGGAATGCAAAATGTTGTTTCCGCGCACGGTTTTTGAGCACTCCCCACACGCTCCCTGAGCGGAGTCGAAGGGTTATATTGAATTTGTTGTTTTGTAAGAAATTGTGCATAAAGTATACTTTAATTGCTTTAAATGGTATTTAACTTGGGTGAAGAACTGAAAAATAAGCCTAAATTGACAATGGCTTAATTTTTTTAGAAATCATCAAAATAGTATTTTTTTTATATAATGGATTGGGTATCTTTGTTGTATAAAAATTGATTTTCGGTTATTCTGCTTGTGTGGTCAACAGGTATTTTCTTCCGTAAAATCATTGAATTATTAAACTTAAAAGACCAGAAAGGAGGTAAATATGGTAATAACATAGATTAAGTGTAGACTTTACAACTTTCTTGTAATCTTATGTTGCGTTATAGGTTTGTGCTACTTAACAGAAAATATGGACTATATGCAGCACCCAGAAAAATAGGTAGAGTATAATACAACCCTAATGGTATCCTATGGAGATAAAGAGCGAAGAGGTAAGGTCTTGAGTGAAGTATTATTTGGAAGTATACCAAAAATCTAAAAGCTAATATAACATCTGTATTGCTTACTCTTGAAGGGAAATCTGCGGTAGAGATTTTTGGTCACACCGATGCCATGAAACTTCGCTCTTCTATGATATTGTTTAATGCCGTAGCGGATGATGACTTATTCCAAAAGGTATTGGATAAGTATTACGATGGCAACGCTGATGACAGAACTTTAGCGATGCTAAAATAAATTATAACGGATAAATTTCTGGAGCATTGTCGGCTACTTTGAGTGAACGGTAATGCTGCGTTTTTCACCCTACTTTTTGAGGTGGCGAAAGCTCGCATCAACATAGAAATTCCACTTTCTGTAAATACCTATGGCATATAACGTACTAAACGACTCTAAAAACGATTAATAACCAAAAAAGGTTTCCTTTTTCTCAAGGAAACCTTTTTTATTATGGTAACATCTGTTCAATGATTCGTCCGACGGCGACAAAGTGGAAGGCGTCGCCTATCATGATGAAGATGTGAAAGACGGTGTGCATGTATTTTACCTTGTGCAGGCTGTATAAAAGGGCACCAGTTAGGTAGGCAATGCCTTCTAAAATGACCCAAATTAAGGTACTCATGCCAACAATGTCGTAAAAAGGTTTGATAGCCACCAAAATGGTAAGCCCCATTAGCACGTAGCAAATGGTTTCGATGTTGCTATGCTCGTTTACTTTGTTGAGTAGTCTAATGGTACCTATAGTAGCAAATAACCAGCAGAAAGCAAAAATACCCCAACCCCAGGCAAGTTCGCCACCACGCAAAAAGGCTATCAATGTCATGGGCGAGTAGCAGGCGGCAATGTGCCAAAAAATGGAAGCATGGTCAAACTTGCGCGATTTTTCTTTCCAAGGCCAACGTGCGGGTAGCCCGTGGTACATGGCCGAAAAAACGTACGAACTTACAACTCCCAATAAAAGCAAAACAATGCTTAAAATATCCAAGGCATTGCCGTGTTGGATGCTTTGAATTAAAAAGATAAGACACACAACCCCCGAGCCCAATGCACCCACAATGTGCGTGTAGGCATTCCAACGTTCCTCAATAAGACTGTATCTGAATTTCATGATAATATTGTCGATTGTCGCTAAACTCCTCACTCCTAACTATCAACAAGCGACGAGCGACAAGCAACTATTTAATCCTACTAATATCGTACGGAGTTTCTTGGTACACAAAGTAGTTGAGCCAGTTGGTAAACAGTAGGTTGGCGTGGCTCTTCCAGCGCACCACAGGGCCCTCTTCGGGATTGTCGTTGCGGTAGTAACCTTTGGGCATCAAGATGTCTAGCCCTTTGCCCAAGTCGCGTTTGTATTCCTCATCGAGCGTAAAAGGGGCATACTCCGAGTGACCGGTAATAAAAAACTCCCTGCCACCGCGTGCCATAACAATGTACACCCCAGCATCGTCCGATTGCGAAATAATTTGCAAATCTTTTACCTTTTCGATGTCTTCGGCACGCACCTCAGTATGACGGCTGTGTGGTACGTAAAACTCATCGTCAAAACCCCTAAAAATAGGATTTTGTTTGTCCGATACGGTATGCTTAAATACCCCAAACATTTTGTGATCCAATTGGTATTTGGGCACGCCGTAGTAATGGTACAAGCCCGCTTGTGCAGCCCAACAAATGTATAGGGTAGAGGTTACGTGGTGTTTTGCCCAATCAAAAATGGTGGTAATTTCGTCCCAATAGGTTACCTCTTCGTACTCAAATTTTTCAACGGGCGCCCCTGTAATAATCATGCCGTCGTAGTTGGTGTTTTTGATGGCATCAAAGTCCTTATAGAACATGGTTAGGTGTTCTATCGGCGTGTTTTTAGAGGTATGACTTTTTAGCTTAATAAAGTCAATCTCTATTTGCAAAGGCGAGTTGGATAACAACCTAATCAAATCGGTTTCGGTGGTTATCTTAATGGGCATTAAATTAAGGATAGCAATTTTAAGGGGGCGTATTTCTTGCGATAACGCCCTCTCGTCGTCCATAACAAAGATATTCTCTTTCTTAAGAACCTCTATTGCTGGTAATTTTTTTGGAATATTAACTGGCATAATAGCTTGTCGATTAGTCGATTAACCGATTAGTCAATTAGTCAACATTTAACGCTTGTTCGATGTCGGCAATAATATCTTCGGCATCTTCGATACCTACCGAGAAACGGATAAGGTCGGGTTGAACACCGGCTTCAATGAGTTGTTGGTCTGATAGCTGACGGTGAGTGTGGCTAGCTGGGTGCAATACGCAAGTACGAGCATCGGCCACGTGGGTAACAATGCAAGCCAGCTTCAAGTTGTCCATGAATTTGATCGATTCTTCTCTGCCACCTTTTAAACCAAAGGTAACCACACCACAAGAGCGTCCGCCGTCAAATTGTTTTTGTGCCAACTCGTAGTAAGGGCTATCTTTTAGTCCGCTGTAATTAACCCAAGCTACTTTGGGGTTGTTTTGCAAATATTCGGCTACTTTTTGAGCATTTTCGCAATGACGAGGCACGCGCAAGTGCAAGGTTTCCAAGCCAAGGTTCAATAGGAACGCATTTTCGGGCGCTTGAATCGAACCCAAGTCGCGCATCAATTGAGCGGTAGCTTTGGTAATGTAAGCACCTTTGCCAAACGCTTTGCTATATGCCAAACCGTGGTACGATGGATCTGGTTGGGTAAGGCCAGGGAATTTATCGGCATGCGCTTCCCAGTCAAAATTACCGCTATCTACAATGCAACCGCCTACAGCAGTAGCGTGTCCGTCCATGTATTTGGTGGTAGAGTGGATAACAATATCAGCACCCCATTCAATAGGACGGCAGTTAATAGGAGTAGGGAAGGTGTTATCTACAATCAAAGGCACACCGTTCTTATGCGCAATGCGAGCAAATTTTTCAATGTCCAACACGCCCAATGCAGGGTTGGCAATGGTTTCGCCAAACAAAGCCTTGGTATTGGGGCGAAACGCTTTTTGAATTTCTTCTTCCGATGCATCGGCATCTACAAAAGTGCACTCAATGCCCAATTTTTTCATCGTAACGGCAAACAAGTTGAAAGTGCCACCGTAAATAGCCGATGCACTTACAAAGTGGTCGCCCGCTTCGCAAATATTAAAAATAGAGTAGAACGACGCAGCTTGACCAGACGAAGTAAGCATACCTGCTACACCGCCTTCCAATTCGGTAATTTTAGCCGCAACCGCATCGTTGGTTGGGTTTTGCAAGCGAGTATAAAAATAGCCATTGGCTTTAAGGTCAAACAAGTCGGCCATTTGCTCGCTGGTTTCGTACTTAAAGGTTGTACTTTGATAAATGGGCAACACGCGTGGCTCACCTTTTTTAGGTTGCCAGCCCGATTGTACGCAAATGGTGTTGATTTTCTTTTTCATAATAAAACTATTTAGCGTCGCAAATTTAGTAAAAAAATACCAACCTATTGGTTTTAGGTTGGTTATTTATGATTTTTTGAGGGAATAATGGCAATGTTTTACTGTTGTTTTTTGTAGGTAACCCAAGCGAGTAGGTTAAGAACTAGGGCAAAACCGCCCAAAGCAGCCAGGTTGGGCCAAAGTTCTACAAGGGTGGTGCCTTTTAGGTAAACACTGCGCATAATTTCTATAAAGTAGCGGGGTGGCAATACGTAGGTAATGTATTGTGCCCACTGGGGCATAGACGATATGGGGGTAAACAAGCCACTTAGCAAAATAAAGTTCATAATAAAAAAGAACATCACAAACATGGTTTGCTGAATGTTGTCCGATTTGTTGGCAATGGTAACGCCCAGGCCCGAAAAGGCTAGCACAAATAAAACCGCCCCTACATAAATGCTCGCCACCGACCCTATGGGTTTTAGCCCGTACACCCAGTAGGCAATGAGCATGGCTACACTTAGCACAAAAATACCAATTATCCAATACGGAATTAGCTTGGCCAGCGTAAAGGTAAGTTTGCTCACAGGGGTTACGTTTATTTGCTCTATGCTGCCGCATTCTTTTTCGCTTACAATGTTAATAGCTGGCAAAAACCCGCAAATTAGCACCAGTAGCATAATCATCAAGGCAGGAATCATCAAAAACTTGTAGTTGAGGGTAGGGTTGTACCAATTTAGCACCGATGCCACTTCGGTGGGGCTACTCATGCCTTTTTCTGCTTGGTAGTTTTGCAACGACGAGGCAATGGTTTGCACCATGTATTGGCTGCCCAACGAACCCTTGGTGCCGTTTACCGCATTGGCCGCAATGTCTATAGGCGTAGGAATTTGCGTTACCAAATTCTTTTCAAAATGCGACGGAATGCTCACAATGACGTCAATTTTGCTATCTTCTAGCAACGATAAGGCTTGTTGGTAGGTGGTAGCCTCCTCGTTAACCTTAAAATATTCGCTGGCCTTAATGTCGGCAACAATTTGTCTAGATAGGCTTTGCCCATCGCTGTTAATAATGCTTACGCCCACATTTTTTACGTCCATGGTGGTAACCCAAGGCAACACCAGCATCATCATAATGGGAAATGCCAAAATTAGTTTGGGCAAAAAAGCATGTCGAGCAATTTGAATAAACTCTTTTTGAAGCAAAACGTATAATTGGCGCATGATTATTCTAATTTGTTGTTAAACTTCTTGATAGAAACCGCCATTAAGCCAATGGCCATTGCCGATAAAATGGCTAGTTCTGTAGCTACGCCAGATAGCGGAACACCCATAATCATGAGTTTGCGCATGGCTTCAATGTACCAACGCGCAGGCACAATGTAGCTAAGGGGTTTTATAACAAAGGGCAGGTTCTCTAGCGGAAACACCATGCCCGATAGCATCATCATGGGCATCATAAGCACCATGGCCGATATAAGCAAGGCCATTACTTGCGACGACGAGATGTTAGAAATAAGCAGCCCCAGTGCCAGTGACAACAGCAAATAAACCAACGACAGCAAAATGATATTGCCAACGCCGCCACTCATGGGCACATCGAGCAAAAAATAGGCAATCAGCAAAATGGTAACCAAATTGATGCACGATAGCACCAAGTAAGGAATCATTTTGGCTATGATGATGTACAGGGGTTTTACGGGCGATACTAGCAGTACCTCCATCGACCCCATTTCTTTTTCGCGCACAATAGAAACCGATGTCATCATGGCACAAATAAGAATAAAAATAAGCCCCATAATGCCTGGAACAAAATTGTACGACGATTTCATCTGAGGGTTGTACAGCAGTTTTAGGGTAAATAGGTTGTTGTCTGCCATATCTAAGAGTACGCCTTGTAGGTAAGCAGCACCGGCGGCCGAAACGTTGCTGTTAGAGGCGTCAAATACAAACTCGTAGGCCTTTTCGGTGGCAATGCCTTGTGCCATATCGGCCATAATGCGGTCAAAATTAGCGGCAAAAACCACCACCGCATCGGCCTTTGCTGTGCGCAGGGTGGCATCTATATCTGCTCTGTCAATGTAGCCTACAAAGGTAAGCGAGGGGTTGTGGGCTATCTTTTGCACCTTTTTTTCTACTTCTACCGTTGGGTGGGGTGCCACTACGGCAATGTTTAGGTTGTTTATTTCGGTCGATATGGCAAAGCCAAACAATACCATTAAAATAACCGGAATAAGCAACACAATGAGCATGGTGCGTTTATCGCGCAAAATATGCAGCGATTCTTTTTTGATAAAAGCCAAAAAACTGTTCTTTCTCATGCTATTAATCTCCTCTTTTTGCACCCCTTGCTAGGGTTCTAAACACTTCGTCGATGCTAGTTGCAGCGTAGGTTTGCTTTAAATTTTGAGGCGTGTCCAATGCTTTAATTTCGCCATCCACCATAATAGAAACGCGGTGACAGTACTCGGCCTCGTCCATGTAGTGGGTGGTAACAAAAATGGTGGTACCCTCGGCGGCTACCTCGTATATCATCTCCCAAAATTGACGGCGGGTAATGGGGTCTACACCCCCTGTAGGCTCGTCTAAAAAAATAATTTCGGGTTGATGAATGGTGGCTACTATAAACGATAGTTTTTGTTTCCAACCCAACGGAAGCGCACTTACCAGGGTATCCCTTTCGCTGGCAAAACTAAAACGGTTAAGCAATTCGGCGGCTCGCTCTTCGGTTTCTATTTGGCTCATGCCGTAAATGCCGGCAAACAGACGCATGTTTTCCCACACCGTAAGGTCGTTGTAAAGCGAAAAACGTTGGCTCATGTACCCAATGCGCTTTTTAATGGCCTCTCCTTGGGTGTTGATGTCAAAGCCGGCGACGGTGCCCCCGCCATCGGTAGGGTAGCTCAGGCCGCATAGCATGCGCATGGCGGTAGTTTTTCCGGCACCGTTGGCCCCTAAAAAACCAAAAATTTCGCCCGGAAACACCTTAAAGCTTATTTGGTTAACAGCGGCAAATGTGCCAAACTTTTTGGTTAATTGATGTACCGATATAATAGGTTTCATTGTTGCATTAGATCAATAAAAATATCTTCAATACAAGGGGTAATTTTTTGGATGCTAACCTGCTGGATGCCTGCTTGAAGCAAGTGTGCTTTTAACTCTTCTGCGTTAAATTGCTCGTCGCCAATAAGGTGATGTTCGCCGCCAAAAGGGTAGCACAAGCGTGTGTGGGCATAGCTTCGGGTGTGGGCTAATAAATCAAATAGTTGCGGGCTGCTAATGGCATACAGTGGCTGCTTAAACTCCTTTACCATGTTTTGGGGCGTGTCAATTTGCAAAATTTTGCCCTCGTTACACAAGGCAATGCGGTCGCAACGCGATGCCTCGTCCATGTACGGAGTCGATACCAAAATGGTAATGCCTTTTTGTTTAAGCAGGCTGAGCATGTCCCAAAACTCGCTTCTAGATACCGCATCTACCCCCGTGGTAGGCTCGTCTAAAAACAATACCTTGGGGCGATGAATAAGGGCGCAAGAAAGGGCCAATTTTTGTTTCATACCGCCCGATAGTTTGCCGGCTCGGCGCGTTTTAAACGGTTCTATCTGCTTGTATATAGGTTCGATGAGCTCGTAACTTTCTTGGATCGTTTTGCCAAAAAGGGCGGCAAAAAAACTCAGGTTTTCTTCTACGCTAAGGTCTTGGTACAACGAGAACCTGCCCGGCATATACCCCACACAATTTCTAATGTCTTGTAGGTTTTTTACCGTATCAAAACCCAATACGCTGGCACGGCCCTCTGTGGGCTCAATCAGGGTGGTTAAAATGCGAAACAGGGTAGTTTTACCCGCACCATCGGGCCCAATTAAACCAAACAGCTCGCCAGGGTTTACTTGTAGCGAAACATCGTTTAGGGCAGTTACCTTGCCGTAGGTTTTGCTAATGTGCTCTATGTTAATGGCGTGTTTCATAATACCACACTTCCTGCAAAACCAATTTTTAGCAAGCCGTCGTTTTTAACAGCAATTTTAACGGCATACACCAAGTTGGCTCTAGAGTCTTTGGTTTGAATGCCTTTGGGGGTAAATTCGCTTTTGCTGGCTATCCAGCACACCGTACCCTTGTATTCTTTTTGCTCATCGGCCCCAAAGTCGGCTATAACGCTTACTTCTTGCCCTAATTTTATGTGGGCCAATTGTTCCGATGTAAAGTAAGCACGTAGGTACATGTTGTCTAAATCGGCCACTTTATACAGCGGACGAGCCGTAGCCGTAAATTCGCCTTTTTGGCTGTATTTAGATAAAATGGTGCCGTTTATGGGCGATGTAATTTTGCATTTACGAATGTTGTCCGATAGTAAATCAATTTGCGCTTGCAAGGCAACGGCATTGCTGTTAATGGTGCTGGTGTTGCTACTTAGGGTAGAAAGCAATGCTTCTTTTTGGCTTTCGGCAATGCGAATTTGCGCCTGAATGTCGTCCAGTTGTTTGCGTGTAGCCGCACCATCTTTTAGCATGTTTTCTACGCGTTGTTGTTCGGTTTTAAACTTGTTGATTTGCTCTTGGGTAGCCGATAGTTGTTTTTGAACGTTGGGTTTGCTACTCAAAATAGCATTTTGCTGTGCTTGCAGTTGTTTGCGTTGCAAGCAGTATTGGGTGCTGTCTATTTCGCCTAAAATTTCGCCTTCTTTTACTAGTTTTCCTTCGTCGGCGGTAAGCGAAATAATTTTTCCCATGCTTTCGGCCGAAATGGTTACCTCTGTGGCCTCAAAAGTGCCAGTAGCATCGTAGTTTTGTTCTGAAGAGCATGCACAAAGCCCTGCTAAAAGTAACATGCTAATAAATGTCTTGTTCATATTGGGTGGTTTATTGGTTTAACGTATGTTTTAGTCTGTATTGTGCTTGTAGTAGCTCTATTTCGTGAGCTGCTTTGTTTTGAATGGCCACGTTTTCGTCGGTAATTTTTTGCAACAAATCGGTGGTGTTGATGTCGCCGTTCTCTAGCCTCGATTCGGCTGCTTTGCGAATGGACTGGCGCAGTTTTACAATGGCTTGGTCCGATTCAATGGCCTTGCTCAGGCGGCTAATTTCCTTGTCCTCGCCCGTGGTTTTAAGCGATGTATTAAACGCAAACAGCTCTTTTTGTATCGCTAGGGTTTGTTGGGCGGTATTTAGTTTGTCGATGTTATTTTTATAGGTATACAGCGAGCCAATGTTCCATTGCATTTTTACACCCACAATGCCGTCTAAATGCCAATCGGTAGAGCTCATGGCCTTAAACATATCCAACCCGGGGTAACCGTAAAAACCTTGAGCAAACAGGTTAAAGCGGGGCATCACCGTGGCAGTGATGGCCTCTTTTTGCGCTTGTAATTGTTGGTGTTTGGCTTCAAAAAGCTGCCATTCGGGTCGGTTGTTGTTCTTAGACTCTATGCTAATAGCTGCTGGGCGTTCTAGTGGGCCGTCGGCTAATGGTTGGCCAATAAACAAGCCCAACATCAGCCTATAGGCTTCTTCGGAACTTTTTAGTTGCTCCAGTTGTTGGGTAGCTACCAATAGTTCGGCCTCTAGTGCATCGGCATCGGCTTGTAAGGCCACGCCATTTTTTACGTACGACTGTATTTTTTGCCAATTGCTACGCAGCAAATCCATGCGTAGGCTGGTAATTTCTTTTTTCTCGTTCAACAGCAAAATGCCAAAATACAAATTGTCCACGCGTTGGTACAAATCGTACAAATTTACATCTACGCTGTTGCGTTGTACCTCGGCTTCGGCCTTGGCTATCTTTTCGCCTGCTTTAGCCGCCCCACCATCCCAAATGTTTTGGTACAAATCGAGCGCAATTTTATATTGGTCTTTTTGAATGCCTACGTTCTCCATTCCGTAGGCCGTTAGCATTTTGCTCAATGCTTCGGGGTAGGTTACGGTAGCCGATTGGTAGGTGGCTTGGGCCGATAGTACCAATTGCGGAATCCAGGCACGCTTGGCGTTGCTTACCGAATACGCCTCGGTTTGGGCAATCAAGTCGTACTGTTTCATTTCGGGGTAGTGGTTGCGCGCTAGCTCTCGGCACTGTTCTAGGTTTTGCCCCCATGCAGTAAGGCTAGCTAACAGCCAAAATACGGTTAAAACTTTCGCTTTCATGGTTTATATTTTTTGTATTCGTTTTAGAATGAGTTGCACGTTTTCTGCTTTGCGCGCTTGTAAAAAGGTGTTTTTAATTTCGTCCGACGATTCGGGGAAAAGGCTGTCAAAAATAGGGTAGGCCACAAAGGTCATTACGTTGATCGATAAAATATTGAGCATCAACATTTTTACATCGATGGGTTCAATTTCGCCCATCTCGGCAGCACGATTGGCTTCGTTTTGCAAATTGCTGGCCATTATACCAATCATGGGTTTTATTTTTTGCACCATCATTTGGCAACGCTCTTGGTTGGTAATCACCTCGTTCATAATAAACCTAGGTAGGGTAGGGTTCGCTGCCAAAAAATCAAAATGCGTTTCGACGCAATGCTGGATACGCTCGGTAAACGATTTTCCGCCATTGGCCAACGGCAATGCTACTAGGGTGAGCACAAACTCCATTTTTTCGTTTACAATGCGTTCAAAAAGCTTGTCTTTGGTTCTAAAATAGTAATGCAACATGGCGTGTGTCACCCCCGCTTTTTCGGCAATTTGGGTGGTTTTAGTACCATCGTACCCTTTGGTAAGAAACAACTCTTCGGCTGCCTTCAGTATGCGTTCTTCGCTATTGGTGTTGCTTTCTGTGCTCATATATAATGAATAATAAGGTGGATAATTTTTGAGCGTTAACAAAAGTGTTTAACAAAATTGTTAATACAAAGAAATGAATAAATTTCTTAAAAACAAAATTTGAGGCGCAATTTTTTACGTTATTTTTTTGTTGTCCTGCAAAAAGGGTGTACCTTTGCCCCTGCATTAGGCGCTTAATCTGTCGTTCGGCAGATGAGTGAAAAGGGAATTTGGTGCAAATCCAAAACAATGCCTGTTGCTGTAAGTTCCATCCTTTCTAGGAAAGTTTTTTACACACTTTGCCACTGGCCAATAAGGGCTGGGAAGGCGTAAAAAACGGAATAAGTCAGAAGACCTACCAATGCAATAATTAGATTTACACCTGCAGGATTACGGGTAACGAATCGACCAAAAAAAACAGTTACCTGTACCTTTTTTATTGCCTCTATTTTTTCTTTTGTGTCCATCCGTGTGAGGCCATTTGTATGTTAGGTTAGGTGTATTTTTTGATCATTCAGTATCCGTTTCCCGTTGGTGGATAGCGGATTTTTTTATGTTCAAATTATACACTATGAAACGATTTACTCTTTTAGTCGCACTCGTTGGGTTGTTCTCGTACGGGGTTGCGCAAGAGGCCTCGCTCATAACCCTTTCGGCAGATGGGGCAGAGGCTTCCTATCAGTTATCAGCTGTGCAGCAGATTGTTTTTGCCTCGCAAAACGATGTTAGCACCATGCAAGTAATTAACAAGGATGGCTCTACTGTAGCCGATGTTCGTACCATTCTATTTGGCGTGTGGCAAGAAGTGCCTACTTCGGTCGATGCTACGCAGCAAGCTTGGGTCTTTGCTTATCCCAACCCAGTAGTCAATACCCTTTACATACAAGGTGTAAACGACGATGCCCAACTCAACGTGTTTACTTTAGGTGGCACACGCGTTCTGCAAGCCACTGGTACCGAGCTCAACGTAGCATCCCTTACCCAAGGCACCTACCTATTACAAATCAACAATCAAGTTATTAAATTTATAAAACGATAATAAGCTGTCGCTAGTCACTTGTCGCTTGTCACTTGATTTTACTAGCAACAAATCAACGCATCAACAAATCAACAACATTATGAAACGTATTTACACCCTTATTTCCGCCCTATTAGTAGCTGTAACCGTTATGGCGCAAACCACCTTTTATATTTACAAAACCGATGGTACAGCCGTAGAATATGTAATCGCTGATGTAGATAGCATCAGCTTTACCGCTCCACAAGTGGTAGAGCCCGATGAACCAGAAAATCCTGATACTCCCGATACACCAGATAGTCCTGATACCCCAATAGTTCCAGAAGAACCAGCTGTAGCGGTGCTTACCTTTGAGGATGCAGATGCTAAATTCCCTGCCTATACCCTAGATTATTGTGGGGTAGATGTAGCTACCTGGTCAGACCTTATTCCTGCCGAAGATGAACAATATTACGGTGGCAGTACCCTCATTTATGGCGATTGGGGCAATCCAGATGGAGCTCCCTATACTTGGACAGACCAAGGCAATACCCAACTATCGCACACCTTCCCATACAATTATGATACCTATGGTTTAGCAGGCGGTGGTTTTGTTATCTCTCACCACTACGTAACCTTAGAAGAGTTAGAAAATGTTGGTACAGCCGGTATGTACAATTATCAGCTAAGTGTATTGGGCGAAAAAACCGATAATGCCTTTGCCATTGCCTATTGCGATTCAAAAGTGGGAACCGATATTAAAGTCGAATTGGCATTTGAAGATGGCGTAGCGCACCAAATTAACAAAATGTCGGTGGTGATGTCTGCATTGCCTATTTACAGCCTTCTATACGGTAGCGATTTTAGCGAAGCGTACGACGATGACGATTACCTAAAACTAATCATTACTGGTTATGCCGAAGATGGCAGTACCCAAGAAATAGAAGTAATGTTGGCAGATGGTCAAAACCCCGACACATGGGTGGTAGATTGGACAGAAGTAGACTTGTCTTCATTGGGCAAAGTCACCAAACTTGCTTTCCACATGGACGAAGCGCAACAAATTAGCTACGATGGTGGTGAGACCATTTATTATAAATCTCCTTTGTATTTTGCTATTGATGATGTGGAAGTACAACTATAAAAGTATAATAAAAATATGGCTTGTAACGCTGTTTATGGGTGGCTTAGCTGCCTGTAACAGCGATCAAGATGTGTTTGGACCTGGGGCAGATACGCCATCGGGTCCTTCTAATCCATCTAACCCCTCTACGCCTGTGTCGTATTATCGACCCAAAACTAGCGAATCAAAAGCTAACTTTAGCCAAGTGTATGAGTATATGCCCGCACCAGGCCAGTTTATCAACGAGCTAAAAACGGGCGGTTTTGATAGTACGCATACCACGCAAGCTGCGGCTAATATGTACGCCCAAGACCGTTTGGAAAAAAATATATGGGTGTCGTTGGGTGGATTTGGTGGCTACATTGTGTTGGGCTTTGACCATAGTATCGACAACATGGGCGGCTACGATTTTGCCATCGTGGGCAATTCGTTTAACAATTCGTCCGAGCCCGGTATTGTTTGGGTGATGCAAGACAAAAATGGCGATGGCTTGCCCAACGATACGTGGTACGAACTACGCGGTAGCGAAACAGGCAAGGAAACAACCATTCAAAACTATGCCGTTACTTACTATCGACCCGAAACTGTACAAAGTCCTGTAAAATGGACTGATAGTGAGGGAGTCAGTGGCGAAATAGATTACTTAAAAGCCTATCACAATCAGGATTACTACTATCCGCTTTGGGTAGAAAGCGATACTTATACCCTGGTAGGCACACGTTTGGAGCCTAAAAACTACGACCAATCGGGCAAAGGTACGTATTGGGTATTGCCCACCTTTGATTGGGGGTACGTCGATAACTTTAGCAGCATCGATCGTCCTACCGAAAAATCGGTAGATAATCGTTTTAAAATATCCGATGCCATGGATAGCAATGGCAAGGCAGTTTCGCTGGACTATATCGATTTTGTAAAAGTGCAAACGGGTGTTAATAGCAAAAGCGGTTGGTTAGGCGAAGTTTCTACCGAAGTAGTAGGCTTTTACGACTGCTCCATGAAATAACCTCCGCTTACATGTTGCAATGTATAGGGATTCAATGCTCCGACTGAGAGTGTCTGTCGGAGCATTTGAATCGCCTAAACGCCTAAATGAATATAATGAAACATCTATACCTCCTCATACTAACCCTGCTCTGTGCTTCTTGCATGGAGTGGGATTATGGTTATCAAGAAGATTTTTCGGCTCCCGATGCGGGTTTGTTTGTGATAAACGAAGGTAATTTTCAGTACGGGAATGCCACGCTTTCGTTTTACGACCCATTAACCCACCAAGTAGAAAACGAAGTGTTTTTTCGTGCCAACGCCATGAAGTTGGGCGATGTGGCGCAGTCAATGACCATCCATAATAACATCGCTTGGTTAGTGGTAAATAATTCGCACGTGGTGTTTGCCATAAATACCACCACCTTTAAAGAAGTAGGGCGCATCACCAACCTTACTTCGCCCCGTTATATGCACTTTGTGTCAGATACTAAGGCCTACATTACACAATTGTGGGATAACCGTATTTTTATAGTCAATCCCAAGACTTACCAAATAACGGGCTACATTCAATGCCCCAACATGACGATGGAGAGTGGATCTACCGAGCAGATGGTGCAAAAAGGCAAGTACGTGTATGTAAACTGCTGGTCGTACCAGAATAGGATTTTAAAAATAGATACCGAAACAGACCAAATAGTTGGCGAGTTGCAAGTGGGTATTCAGCCCACCTCACTAGCGTTAGATGCGTACGGTAAATTGTGGACAGTAACAGATGGTGGTTACGAGGGATCACCTTATGGTTACGAAGCGCCTTCGTTGTATCGCATTGATCCCGAAACTTTTACTATCGAAAAGAAATTTATGTTTGCCATGGGCGATTCGCCGTCGGAGGTACAACTAAATGGCGATAAAACCAAACTATATTGGATAAATGATGCCATTTGGAGTATGCCCGTAACGGCAGAAACCATACCTGTAGATCCGTTTTTGCCCGCTCAAAATACCATTTACTACGGGCTAACGGTTTGCCCTACATCGGGCGATGTCTATATAGCCGATGCTATTGATTATGTGCAGCAAGGCAAAATATACCGCTATAGCAGTGATGGAAAACTTTTAGATGAATTTTATGCAGGCATCATTCCAGGTGCTTTTTGTTGCAAATAGGTATGAGTAAGAGATTAGTAATGATAGGGTTGCTGTTTGCGCTGTTTGCAGGAGCAATGGCACAAGAAACCGCTACCAGAGGCAAGTTGGGTAGGGGTGTAGCTTTGCACGATGTTATTATTTACGGCAAACGCCCTTTAAAAGAAATAGGTGCTCAAAAAACGGCTTTTGATTCTACGCAGCTAAAAGAAAATATTTCGCTTTCTATGGCAGATGTGCTTACCTATAACTCCTCTATTTTTGTCAAGAATTATGGCCGAGCAACGCTATCAACAGTATCGTTTAGGGGAACATCACCCTCGCACACGCAAGTAACGTGGAATGGTATGCGCATTAACAATCCCATGTTGGGTATGACCGATTTTTCCATGATTCCATCGTATTTTATAGACGATGCCTCGCTACTACATGGCACATCGTCGGTAAATGAAACGGGTGGTGGGTTAGGTGGATTGGTCAAAATGACCACGAAACCTGCCAATGCCGATGGCTTTGGCTTGCAGTACATCCAGGGTGTGGGTTCGTTTAACAGTTTTGATGAGTTTTTGCGCCTTACCTACGGCAATCGGCATTGGCAGGTTTCAACACGTGCCGTGTTATCCACCTCACCCAACAACTACACCTACCGCAACCACGACAAAAAAGAGAATATTTACGATGAAAACATGAACATCATCGACCAATATTACCCCATCGAAGAAAATAAAAGCGGAGCCTACCAAGATTTCCATTTTTTGCAAGAAGCATACTACAATACGGGTACGGGGCATCGTTTGGGCCTTAATGCATGGTATATTCAGTCAAAACGTGAGCTTCCCATGCTTACCACCGATTATGCTGATAACACAGCATTCGAAAATGTGCAGCGCGAACAAACCTTTAGAGGCGTACTGTCTTGGGACTTTTTGCGATCGCAGTACAAGGTGGCTGCTAAGGCGGGCTATATTTACACTTACATGGCTTACGATTACAAGCGCGATGTGGGCAACGGAATCATGGCTAACATGACGGAATCACGTAGTAAAGTAAATACTGCTTATGCCCAAGCCGAGGGCGAATATTATTTGGGCAAAGAGTGGCTTTTTTCGGCTAATTTGGCTTTTTACCAACATTTTGTAGAAACCAAAGATAAAAACATTATCAAAATAGAGGGCGGTAATGCCATTGTGGGTTACAAAAAAGCACGCCCCGAATTAACGGGGTCTGTTTCGGTTAAATGGCAACCTATCGACCGTTTTGGAATGTCCGTCGTAGTGCGCGAAGAAATGTACGGTAGCGAATGGTCACCCATTATTCCCGCTTTTTTTATAGACGGGGTGCTGTGGGAGCGCATCAACCTTATGGCAAAAGCATCGGTATCGCGCAACTACCGTTTCCCGACCTTAAACGATATGTACTTTTTGCCTGGCGGTAATCCCAATTTGAAAAAAGAAAACGGTTGGACCTACGATGCAGGACTTAGTTTTGCCGTGGGAAGAGAAAATTTATACACCCTATCGGGTAGTGCCACTTGGTTTGATTCGTACATCAACGATTGGATTATTTGGCTACCCACAACCAAAGGATTCTTTTCGCCACGCAACATAAAAGATGTACATGCCTACGGGGTCGAATTGAAGGCCAATGCCTCTTTTTGCCTCGCTAAAAATTGGACCCTAACGTTAGACGGTTCGTTCTCTTGGACTCCATCTATCAACAACGGTGACCCGCTTTCGCCTGCCGATCAATCAGTTGGTAAACAGCTACCTTACGTGCCCGAGTATTCAGCCAATGTGACGGGAAGGATATCGTACAAAACTTTTTCTTTCTTGTATAAATGGTGTTATTACAGCGAACGATACACCATGTCGAGCAACGACATTACCCTTACAGGCAAACTACCCACCTATTTTATGAGCAACATAGCCATCGAAAAAAACTTGCTCTTTTCTTTTGCCGATTTCTCCATTAAGTTTAACATCAACAACCTTTTTAACGAAGAGTACTTATCCGTTCTTTCTCGTCCCATGCCTGGTATCAACTTTCAATTATTTTTAGGCATTACCCCCAAATGGCGATGATGCGTTGATTTGTTCGTTTGTTTGTTTGTTTGTTTGTGCTCCCGCAAAATAACCCGCCTTAAAAATTGCACTCTTGCATCTTTTTACTATCTTTACCATTGACAAGCGACTATCGATAATTGACTAGCGGCAGTAAAATACGGCTTCTCGTGCTACTAAGCATGTGCTTATGCCTTCCTTTGGGGGCACAAGTAAGTCGTTATTTTGATATGAAACTGCTTAAAACCATATCGGTAGGGGTATATCAAGGGGTAAATCCTATTTTTGTAGCCGATTTAGATGGCGATAATTTGCCCGAATTGGTCACTGTACAATCCGATTTTCGAGATAATGCGGCAACTTTGGTGATAGTGTCGGGTGCGGCTTCGTATAAGCAAACTCGCATTCACTTTGGAGCGTCGTATGGTACGCCTGGGGTTTCGTTTGGCTATGCTTGCGGTGCGATTGCGCTTGCACGAACCCAACTGCCCAATGGCAGTAAACGAGGTACTATTTATGTCGTAGCAGGAACAGCGCAGCAAAAATTACTATATGCTTATGCCTATTATGGCTACGAACAGATAGAGGAGATTGCATCCGTCCCATTGCAACAAAATCTATACGGAAACCCTGCTGTTGTCGATTTTGACGGCGACGGACGCGACGAAGTATATGTAGGCAACGAAGTGTTCGATGCTTATAAACTAAACACCATAGGGTGTGGTACAGGTGGCAATGTGGGCAGACACATGCAACACGATGGGGCTAATTTCTCGCTTTCGGTAGCGGCAGATGTATTGCCCGAGTTGCCTGGTATAGAACTGATTTGTGGTAATCAGATTTACAGTGTGCATCCACATGGCTCGCCCACAGGTGTGCGTTTGGTGCAAACTGTAGGTGGCGATGCCCAGGATGGATCGGCATTGGTTGCCGATTTTACACGCGATAATAGACTCGATATTTTGGTACGCGATATAAATGGTCAATTGTCATTATACGACCCTGCCGCCAATCAGTGCCTGTTCCACAAAGATTATTTGCCCATGAAAGCCTATCCGGCTGTGGGCGATATCGATGGCGATAGCTTGCCAGAGATTGTGGGTTTAAAAGACAATCATACTTTGGCAGCGTATAAATACGTGCCGTCGCGCGGAAGTTTGCGCCAATTTTGGACGATACACCACACCGATGTGTCAGCGCAAACCTCGATGACGTTATTTGATTTTAATGCAGATGGCTGTTCTGAAATTGTATATCGCGACGAAACTTCGCTGCGTATCATTAACGGCAGTGGTAAAAATCACATAACTGGTAATGATACCATACAAGCTGGTAGGCGGGTGGTATATAATTTAGCCACCTTTCAGGTGTCGAGCGTAACCAAAAGCGAGTATCCGGTTGTAGCAGATGTAAATGGTGATGGTAAAACCGAAATCGTAGTGGGTGGTACGTTGTACGAACCTTACAAAGACGGCAATGCAACTATCAATATCTTTGGTGCTAATATTGTCCCATGGACAGTAGCCCCGCCCCGCTGGACGACTTATGTATTCTCCGATTAGTCGATTATTCAGGCTTCGCCTTCATGATTTTGCTCCCGCTCGGCAATGATTAAGCAAGCTTATCATTGCTCTCACTTACTCGCAAAATTCACCGATTAGTCGATTAGTCAATTACACGTGAGCGCAGCGAACAAAAAAACGATTCAATAAATAAACAATAATATGAACAAAACAAGACTTATTTTATTTCAAGTATTCAGTATTTTAGGACTAGTAGCTTCTATATACTTGTGCGTGGTATTAGGCGATATCACCAGCTACATTCTAGCGGGATTGTTCTTATTCTCGGCTGTGTTCTTTATCTATCAAATGCGATACGTTAAGAACCACGATAAGCACAAAAAAGACGCTTAAAAACCTTGTATGAATGTAGAACCAATCATTATTCAACGTTTATGAAAAAAATGTTGTTAGCCTGTTGATGCCTATTGGGTAGCTTGGGGCTATTTGCGCAAACTGCTGTATGTCTATCGCAACCCATTCCTGCCGATACATCGGTTGTAATTGGAAAGTTGCCAAACGGATTAACTTATTACATTAAACACAACGATTATATTCCCCAAAGGGCAGATTTTTATATCGTTCAAAAGGTAGGAGCTATTCAAGAAGAGCTTGCTCAACGTGGTTTGGCGCACTTTTTAGAGCACATGGCATTTAATGGCACCAAACATTATCCCGATAAGACACTTATCAACTATCTTGAAACGATAGGAGTGAAATTTGGTGCACACATAAATGCTTATACCGGTGTGGATCAAACGGTGTATATGGTATCCGATGTGCCTACGCAGCGTACCAGTACAATCGACTCTTGCTTGCTTATTTTGCGCGATTGGTCGGACGGTATATTATTAGAAGCCGAGGCTATTGATAAAGAGCGCGATGTGATAGAAGAAGAGTGGCGTGTCACTCAAAGCGCGTTTAAGCGTCAAGCAGAACAAATTTTTCCCGATATATATGGTCGGGATAAATACGTCGATTGCATGCCCATTGGTCATATTGACGTAATCAGAAATTTTTCACACCAAACGTTAAGAGATTACTACCATGCTTGGTATCGTCCCGATTTACAAGGCATTGTGGTGGTTGGAGATATAGATGTAAAACGTACCGAAGCGAACATTAAGGAATTATTTGCCGATGCAAAAGTGCCCGAAGGTGCGCCAGAGCGTGTTTACTATCCTGTCTCAGATTATGAACAGCCTGTTATTACCTTTAGCAAAGACGATGAAACACTTTATGTATTGCTTCATTTGTCGCAACGAATACCTGATATTCCGTTACCCATCAAACAAACGGTAGAAGGTATGCAGCAATCGTTTTTTCGTTATGCAACTACCTACATGCTTAACGAACGTTTCAATCAGCTGGTTAAGCAACCTAATTCGCCTTTGGGTGAAATTGATGTACATTAAACGTGCTAAGGCAGAATTTTTGGCTAATTTAGAGCAGAACTATAATAATCGTAACCAACGTAAAAACGATGTGTATGTTCAGCAATGTATCAAAAACTTTCTAGATAATCAGCCTATATTACCCGATGAATGGGGGTATGAGCAATGGCATTTACTGGTAGAGCAAGCAACCGTAGCGCAAATGAATGAATGGTTAAGTACCCATCATCCTACCAATAAGTCGTTGTGGGTAGCAGGAACAAATGATACTCAGTTTCCTACTAAAGAGGCTGTTTTGCAGCAAATGGCCGCTATCGATTCTATGTCTTTAGAACCCTATGCCGAAGAAGCCATAGCCGATGCGCTAATAGCTCCTCAGGATCTTCCTAAAAAAGGCAGCATCGTCAAAAAACAAAGCCTAAAAGATGGTGTTACCCAATATACCTTGTCGAACGGTGTTAAGGTGCAAGTAAAGCCCACTACTTTTAAAGAAGACCAAGTAGCACTAAAAGGTATAAGTAGAGGAGGGTTAATGCAACTGCCCTTATCTGACGTAATCACTGGTAGATTTGCTACCGATATGGTGTCAGAGGCGGGTATAGGACCTTTCTCGTCTGCTCAGTTTGATAAATTTATGGTCGATAAAAAAGCCGAAATAAACTGTACGATTGATGATGATACCGAACAAATTACGGGTATGTCATCTGTAGTAGATTTAGAAACCTTGTTTCAACTGTTATACCTGTCGTTTACTCAGGTAAAAACTGATACATTGGCGTTTCAGGCATACGTACAAAGGATGCAAATGCTTATGCAAAGCGAGGAAAATAATCCTATAACAGCTTTATTGGATAGCGCTTGTATGGCGATGTTTCAGGCACATCCCATCAAAAAGCGATTAACCACCGACGATATTAAACAATTAGATTATGCCAAGGCCTTGCAAATTTACCAACAACGCTTTGCCAATGCAGCCGATTTTTCTTTTGCGGTGGTGGGTAATGTTAGTTTGCAAGTGATAGAACCTTTGTTGGAACAATACGTGGCAAGTTTGCCTACACAAAAAGGGCGCGAGAAACTCACATGTCCTATTTTAGCAATCCCTGGAAAAAAGACGGTGCATTTTAC
This sequence comes from Candidatus Enterocola sp., assembly GCA_045634045.1. Lineage (GTDB taxonomy): Bacteria > Bacteroidota > Bacteroidia > Bacteroidales > Paludibacteraceae > Enterocola. Next base: position 90,991 of record JAZQZN010000004.1, read on the forward strand.
TACAGATATGGTGCACCCCGTAACAACGTTTTATGCATGTAATCACATAAAAGGCCATTTCTCTAACAAACAAACCTTGGCGTACAAACTATTAAGTGATATTTTGGATATTGTTTATACCGAGAAATTGCGCGAAGAGCAAGGAGGTACTTATTCTGTCTCTGCCGACATAGCGGTGAAACAATTGCCTCAACCAGCGGTTTATATGACGATTCTATTCCGAACCGATTCGGCAAAAATAGCTAACTTAACGCCCATTGTTTACGATGAATTGGCTAAAATTGCCGCACAAGGTCCACGAGCAGAAGATCTGCAAAAAGTAAAAGAACATGCTAAAAAAGTATATGCTGACCAACAAATAGCCAATGGTTATTGGTTAAACCGCTTGGTAGATGCTCAATTCTACGGAAAAGATAGCCAAACTAATTATTTGCGCGATTTAGAAAAGATTACAGCAAAAGACATTCAAAAAGCCGCCAAAACCTTGTTAAACAGCCCTAATTTAAAAGAAGTAGTGCAGGTGGGAGTGAGTAAGTAAACTTAGTGGGTCATTTTACTCAACCACCCATTTAATCACTTGATTTTTGTACTGAATAAAGTATATACCAGCAGTGGTAGGCGCCTTGGTGGCACTACCGCTGTTTTTTTGTAGGCATCTGCCTTGTAGGTCGTAGAGTGTCCACTCTTCATCTTCGTTTATATCTTGTATGGTGGCGTTCTCGCCTGTGCGAGTTGGGTTGGGGTAGATACGGTAGGTAGTTGCTGTATTTTCTGCAATGTCGGTGCTTTTTTGCTTTTCTATCCAAATAATTTCGGTGTCAAAATATTTGGTCATACCAGTGACCAGCAAACCATCGTTCATCAGTTCCTTACCCGATTTGGTACAAGACAGATTGGTGCGGTCTTGGAATGTGATTTGATAGTTGGCATTTTCTTCCAAACCTTGCAAGTAAATGCGCTTGCTACTGCCATCGGCGCCACCACCGTTTAGGTGCGAAAACAAGAAGACAGAACCTTTCTCTATTGCTGGATTGTAAAATTGCATGCCGTCCCAATGTTTGCCGTCGGGCATGGGTAAAATATGGTAAACATGGCCTCCACGTAGTATGGCACGTTGTTTTTCGTTGTATAGCTTCCAATGAATTTTAGCCTGATTAAATTCTATCGTACTCATATCTCTACCTACAGCGCAAGCCATCATAGCACCCATCATACTGCTTCTAAGCACGTATTTAGCCCAATTTTCAGGGTTACTATTTATGTTGGCAGCATCTTGTGCCGATGTCCAATCGTAGCCTACATCAAATTTGAGTTGCACAGGATTTATCATGTAGCTGTTGCTGTAAAACGCCATACGATGGTTGAGCGGACCGCCCGAGTCTTCCATGGTCATAAATGTCATGCGACGCAAGGTGGTAAAGTCTTTTAGCGAACCGCCAGCACTGCAATGTTCGTATCTAAACTGTGGATAGCGAGCAATAAGGGCATCCAAAATGTTTAATAATCCTTGATGCGATGCGTAAGAGTTTGCCTTTTCAAGGTCGAAATCGCTTCGCCAATAATCTATTTTCCAGTTTTCAATGCGATGTGCCAGCGCATCTATCTGTGCCCTTTGTGCTTCTTTTTTGGCAATGTCTTGCCCAAGATAGGTGTCGCACATGTATAGCGAATTTTTAATGGTAGGGTATTTGGCTTTGGTAAGTGTGCCAAAAGTCATGCCATTGGGCCATTTGCCTGCGTAGGGATTCCATTGTGTTTCTAATACAGGGTCAAAACCACTGTTGGCATCTGCTCCCGTTGTTGGCACTGTCCACCAGTAGTCCATTTTTATCAGCCCAACGCCCAGTTCTGGTAGGTTGTAGCGGTTTAGGTAATACGTAAAGTCGTTTTCACTAAAGGCGTTGTAATGTATTTCAATAAGCGGTTCGTTGGTGTTCTCTCGTAGCGAAGCAGGGGCGTGGTATTGCCAAAACCATTGTTTAAGTTGGTTGCAACCATCGTCTGTACTGCCTGTGTAAAGTCCAATAAATACGCCAGGTAAATGCCAACTGGTCTTTTGCTCGCAAGTAATTTCTTCGGTCGATAAACCTAAATTTGAACGTAATCTGATGCGCTTGGCATTGCTTTGGGTTTGCACCTCCATTAGCCCAAAGTTCCAATCGTGGGCAAGGTATAGCCCTTCTCCTCCTACCTCCAATACAACCAAAGGCAACTCGCCCGTAGATACCAACCACGAGTTTTCTACCTGTGAGAGTTGATAAAACTTAGTGCCAATAGGTTGTTTCAGTACCCCAGTGGTAAAATTACCGTCCAATCCATTGTTAAAACGCGAACGGTTAAATCGCCAAAGAGTAGTTTTGCTTGGTGTATCAACCTGAAAGTCAATGCCTTGTGTGTCTTTTGTCGAAATGGTAACGTTGCTGTTACTATTGTTTACCAATTCTTGCCAAATATGCAGTGGACCACTTTCTTGCAGCTGTGCATGCCATTTTAGTAAATAATTGCCAGAGGTAAATGTGGCAATAAAATGTCCTTCTTCTGTTGTATGTTCTTGATAAGTCCAACTAATTGGTTGATTGTTTACTTTAGGTAAAAGTGGGATTGGAGTAGCGCCATTTATCCAACTTTGGTTGTTTGCTTTGTTTTGCAACGCTGAGATGTAAACCTTATTGTTATCAATGCTTATTTGTACCTTTATATCGCTGTTTTCTAATGCAGTATAAATGGCGTTGTTGCTCAATATGGCATCTGTTTCGCTATAAGCATCTGCTTGCAAGGGCGAAAAGGTGATGTCGTCAAACCAAATATCGCCCGTAACACCACTGCCTGGATTGGTCCAATTTCGTTCTACTACAGCCCTAATCTGCACCGAAGTGTTGTTCCCGCTATTCCAAATGCCACTTACGTATTCCCATTTGCCGTATTCGGTGCTGCGCAGTTGCAATTCGCCAGCGGCATCGTTCATATCAATGTATGCCCACGAGCTATCGTCTGCTCTAAAAATATATCCGCTGTATTGGTAGTAGGTATTCTTCTCTACAGACAGGGTGGATGTATAATTTGCCACTAACGTGCAAAAACCACGTCCTTTGCTGTGAAGCGATTTGTTTCCGCTGTGCGCCTTGCTGTTGTCAACAGCGTTGCCCCAGGTAGCCCAGTACGCCTCGCCTTGCTCAAACGAGTAGTTGTTTATTCTATTGTTTGCGATAGCCAAAAGGCTTATGCAAAAGCAAATTAGTGTGAAAAGGTATTTCATGGTAGCATAAAATTTCAATTAAACAGGACCTGAAGCGTTACAAAACGTGCAATGATTTAGGTTCTATTTTTAGGGAAACCCTTTTGTTTGGGGTGCTAATAGGCTCTCCATCTACATGTAAGTAGGCATCTTGGGGCAAGGAGAGTGTACAATCCTTGCAATCGAAAGTAAGTGCAAACTTGTTTTTGTGCATACCTTTAAAGAATAAACTATATGCCATGTAGGGAACATGATACCATTTAAACGGTTTAATGATGGTAACGGTAAACAATCCGTCTTGCATATTGGCCATGGGGGCTATGTAGGCATGGTTGCCAAACTGCTTGTTGTTGGCTATGTTGATGACAAATGCCTCGGTTTTTTCGGTGTGGTTGTTGTATGCTAATTGGTAGGTTAGGGGTTTGTAGTTTTTGTATGCCCGTAAACTCAATTTTACGTAGGTAAAAAATCCCCTTACTTTGGTTTGTGCAAAAAGGTGCCCAATGTAGGCATCAAATCCAGTGCCGCAAGTGCAAAAAAACGCCTTTTCATCGGCCATTCCCGAATCGATGCTGTAAATTTTGTTATTCTCGATACGCTCGATAATTTGTTTTGCCGATAATCCATGCATGTCTAAATCGCGTGCCAATCCATTGCCGCTGCCTGTGGGAACAATCATTAATGCTGTGTTGCTGTGTTTGAGTGCCGATGCAACTTCGTTGACCGTTCCGTCGCCTCCTACTGCTATTAGAATGTCTGTTTGTTGACTAACCGCCTGTTGGGTAAGCAGGGTAGCGTGTCCGGCGTACTCGGTATAAAGAGCCTTGCAGTTGAAATGCTCTTCTAACTGGTGTACGATACGCCTTGCTCTTTGGCGAGCACTTTTAGTACCCGAAATCGGATTAACGATGATGTTGATTTGCATAGCAGTTGATTATATGTAAACAAAAATAGTAGAATTTATTTGGATAACGAAAAAGAACACAAAAAAAGCATTCCAAAATCGGAATTGCCTGTTAACGTTACCCGCAGGGTAACAAGCGCCCTTCAGGGCGTGGTGCCAACGGCACGTTATAAACAACGGAAAAGATCACAAAAAAAGCATTCCAAATTTGGAATGCTTTTTTTGTGATCCGCCTGGGGCTCGAACCCAGGACCCCAACATTAAAAGTGTTGTGCTCTACCAGCTGAGCTAGCGAATCATCATATTTGCGTTATTTCTCAAACGCGATGCAAAGGTAGATTAAATTTTATTACTGTGCAAATTTTTGAGTGTGTTTTTTGCTAAAAAAGCGTACATTTTTTTATTTACCCTTGTTTTCTTGTTTTTCTTGGCGCTTAATGCGCATATTTTTGAAAATTTCGTTCTTGTAGTTCTCGCTGCATTGCAATACTTGTACCAAGCGGGTGGCATCAATTTTTTGCATGTATGCTTCCAAAGCCTCTTTGTCCAATTGTGCTCGCTTCAAATCATTGTCGGCAATTTGTTGCATCAAAGCCATGATTTGTTGGCTGTCGGTGCAATCTTTTAGCTGTTTTTTGAGCTGACGATTCTCTTGGTTAAGCTTGCGTTTGCTGGCATTTAGCGTACAATAAATTTCGGTAAAGTCGCTCAATTCTTGTTGGGTCAAAATACCGTGTTCGCTAATATGGGTAATGACCAATTGGGTCAAATCATTTTTGGGATGACGAGGACAATGGTTTTCTTGTTGGTCTTGTGCAAAGCAACCAGCCGATAGCATTAAGCCGAAGGCGAAGAATAGTAATTTTTTCATATTAGTAGTTCATCGATAAAAGTTCATAAATTTCGTCGCTATCGTATTCTGCCATTAAATCATAGTAGTCATCTTCCGATAGTTCGTATGCATTGTTTGCCATTTGAGTTTCGTTGTTGATATTTTGCAACATAGGTTGTACGGCAACGTACGAGATGCCTGTAAGCAAGGTAACAACAGCTGCAACGTATAGCAAAGGTTGAATGTGTGCCCTAAACAATGATTTTTTGATAACGGGCGCAGGGGCAGGAGCAACTGGAATTTGCTGCAATTTAGCTTCCAATTGTGCAGAAAAATCATCGAAGTAATTTTCGGGTACTTTGAATGGATTTTTCTTTCCAATCTGTTCAATTATTTTGTTTTGTTCTTCCATTTTCACTAATTTTGGCGTGTCTATATGCTTGACGATGCAAGTGTAAAAAGGTTTAACGATTATTTAGTACATATTGTTCAACTTTTTTTACGGCTAAATGGTAGGATGCTTTTAAGGCTCCTTCCGAAGTTCCTACTATCTCAGACATCTGGGCGTAGGGCATCTCGTCAAAGTACCGCATGTTGAATACCAAACGTTGTTTGTCGGGTAGGGTTGCAATGGCTTTATAGAGCAGTTTTTCGGCTGCATCGCCATCGAAATAAGGATCGTTGTCAATGGTGCCTGCCAAAGAAGTTTCAAAATCGGTGCTTTCGCCTGCATGTTTAGCATACGACGATTGCAAAAAGTCCAACGTCTCGTTGGTAGCAATGCGGTAGATCCAGGTAGTAAAGCTGGCATCGCCTCGATAGCTCAACAAGTTGGTCCATGCCTTGATAAAGGTATTTTGCAAAATATCGTTGGCGTCATCGTGCACCATGACCATTTTCCGAATGTGCCAATACAAGCGTTGTTGGTAAGATTTGACCAGCTTCGAAAAGGTCACCTGTCGGGTCGATTCATCGGCAAAAAGGGCACACAGTTCTTTTTTGTCTATTGTTTCTTTCATGTTCGTTGAATGTGCCTGCGAATTTAGTATTTTTCGGTGAATAATAGAAATTTTTATAAAAAATGGAAGTTTACGCAAAAAATGTGGTTGAATTTGTGACCGTAGGAGTGGAGTATTGCGCATTTATGGAGCGTGCGGGCGAAAAGAATTTTATTTCATTTGTGCCTGTACTGCAAAAATTGTTGCCTTTCTTGTACCTAAAGGCTGCGATGGTAAGCAAACCTGTATCGTTGTGCGATAGTAATTTGGAGGTGTTTGTTACCGAAGTAGCCTACGAATCTGTTCGTAGCGCATCTGCGGGTGTTTTAGGACAATATGACGAAGAATTTACGGGCGAAGAAGTGGTATCCATCTCGGAATGTCTCACCGATGTATATCAGGATATGAAGGACTTTTTGATGAACTACAAAAGTGGCAACGAAGAAGTGATGAACGATGCCATCTTTACGGTGGTCGAAAATTTTGAACTATACTGGGGTAAACGTTTGCTGCAAGCCTTGTCGTTGTTGCACAAGTTGGCCTATATCGAACCAGAAGAAACAGCAGACGATTATGAGTAATTATCCACCCACCATTACCAAAGAAGCGATCAATACATTGCCTGTTTTGTCGTACCCCGACAAGCAAATAAAGGTAATTACGTCATTGGCACAATTGGACGAAGCCCTTGCCGATTTGGCAACGCAACAGTGGGTTGGATTCGATACCGAAACTAAACCGTCCTTTAAAAAAGGTGTCAAAAATAAGGTGGCATTGGTACAGCTGTCAACGCCGACCACCTGCTATCTGATACGTATTTGTAAAATGGGGATGCCTGCCGCCTTGTCGGCATTTTTGGCAGCTCCTCAACCGCTAAAAATAGGATTGTCGTTGCACGATGATTACCGTATGTTGTTGCGCTCGTGCAAATTTAAGCCTGTAGGCTTTGTGGATCTACAAAAGATCATTAAGCAAGTAGGCATTGAGGAGTTGGGATTGCAAAAAATGTATGCCATTTTGTTTGGCAAAAAGATATCCAAGTCGCAACAACTTTCCAATTGGGAAGCCGATGAATTAACGCCCTCGCAGCAAATGTATGCAGCCATTGATGCATGGGCTTGTGTTGAAATTTATGAAAAGATAAAAGATGAGCTATAAAAAGATTTTTCTTAAAAAAGGCAAAGAGTCGTCTTTGCAACGTTTTCATCCCTGGGTGTTTTCGGGTGCAGTGGCGCATGCCGATAAAAATATACAAGAAGGCGAAATTGTAGAGGTGTTTACTGCCGATAAAGAATTTATTGCAGTAGGTCATTTTCAAATAGGTAGTATCGCAGTACGCGTTCTTTCGTTCCATCGCCAGCTGATTGATCGTAATTTTTGGATCAAACGCCTCACCAAAGCCTATCAGATGCGCAAAGACATGGGATTGGATTATACGCCTTCCCATTCGTCGTTCCGATTGGTGCACGGTGAGGGAGATTTCTTGCCTGGCTTGATTGTCGATTTTTATGGATCTACAGCCGTGATGCAAGCCCATTCGGTAGGCATGCACATGCATCGCCACGAAATTGCCGATTGCTTAGTAGCCATTAGCGAAGGCAAAATCAAAAACGTTTACTACAAGTCAGAAACCACCTTGCCCTACAAAGCCGATACTGGTGCCGAAAATGGTTACCTGATTGGTGCTGACAGCGATGCCATTGCGCTCGAAAATGGCATTAAATTCTGCATCGACTGGGAACGAGGCCAAAAAACAGGGTTCTTTATTGACCAACGCAGCAACCGCCAGCTGTTGGAACAATACGCCAAAGACCGTAAGGTGCTCAATATGTTCTGCTATACCGGTGGTTTTTCGTGCTATGCCATGCGCGGAGGTGCCAAAGCTGTACATTCTGTTGATAGTTCTGCCAAAGCCATCGATTTGGTCAACAAAAACATGGAAATGAATTTCCCAGGAGATACCCGTCACGAGGCGTTTGCGCAAGATGCGTTTAAGTTTTTAGACAACATGGACAACGATTACGACCTTATTATACTCGATCCTCCAGCATTTGCAAAACACCGCGATGCGCTTCGCAATGCCCTACAAGGCTACAAGCGACTCAATGCCAAAGCATTCGAGAAAATAAAATCGGGCGGTATCTTATTTACGTTCTCTTGCTCGCAAGCAGTCGATAAAGACCAATTCCGTTTGGCCGTATTTTCGGCAGCTGCCATGAGTAAGCGCAGAGTGCGCATCCTCCACCAAGTAACCCAACCCGTTGACCATCCCATCAATATTTATCACCCAGAAGGGGAGTATCTAAAGGGGTTGGTTTTATACGTCGAATAGTTGAAAGCGATTTTATAGGGCGATTACCCCGAAGGGGTACTCCCAATTGTAACCCCGTGTTACGTGAGTTTGCGAACGCAACGCGGGGGTAATAAAAGAATCAATGAAACAGAGAATTATATTCTTTCTTTTTATCTTTCCGATGCTTGCATTTGCGCAAGTAAAGACAGGCATTGAAGTGTTGCGTGAGGGTGGATTTGAGTGCTTAAAGGGCAAACGAGTAGGATTGGTCACCAACCCAACTGGCGTTGATAGCCAATTGAAATCGACCGTCGATATTTTGTTCGAAGCACCCGATGTACAATTAGTGGCGCTCTATGGCCCTGAACATGGCGTGAGGGGCGACATCTTGGCAGGCGAAAAGGTGGCCAATCAAACCGATGCCAAAACAGGCTTGCCCGTATTGTCGCTCTATGGAAAAACACGCAAACCAACGCCAGAAATGCTACAAGGCATTGACGTATTGGTGTATGATATTCAAGACATCGGTTGCCGTTCCTATACCTTTATTAGTACGATGGGTAAAGTGATGCAGGCTGCTGCAGAAAACAAAATCGAAGTAGTGGTGTTGGATCGTCCCAATCCACTGGGCGGCAATAAGGTAGAGGGTAGTGGCGTGAGCGAAGGTTATTTTTCGTTCGTTAGCCAGTTCGATATTCCTTATATCTACGGCCTGACTTGCGGCGAATTGGCCAAGTACTTGAACCAAGAAATTGGTTGTCAATTAACCGTCATCCCGATGCAAGGGTGGGAGAGAAGCATGCGTTTTGAGGATACAGGTTTGCCATGGGTGCCTACATCGCCTCAAATTCCATCTACAACGGCTGCCATTTTGTATCCTGCAACAGGAATCATTGGTGAAATGGGCTTTATGAACATAGGTGTGGGCTATACCTTGCCTTTTCAGGTAATGGCAGCACCTTGGATCAATGCTGTTCAGTTGACCGATGCGTTAAGTGAGAAACAATTGCCAGGAGTAGCCTTTCGACCCATTGTGTTCAAGCCTTTATTTGGCGCGATGCAGGGTCAGTCGCTACAGGGTGTGCAAATTCACATTACTAACTACGATCTTGCACGTATTTCCGAAATTCAATTCCACGTAATAGAGGCGATGTATCAGCTGTATCCAGACAAGGTATTATTTTCGGCCGATACCGAAAAACGTAACAGCATGTTCGATAAGGTGTGCGGAACCGACTTTATTCGCAAAGAATTTTCAACAGCTTATCGTGCAGACGATATCTTGCCCTATTGGAGGGAAGGAGAGCAAGCTTTCCAAGAAAAAAGCAGGGATTTTTACCTTTATTAAAAACCGCAAATGTACGAGAAAAGGGCAACCTATTGGTTGCCCTTTTCTCGAGCCTCTCATGGGACTCGAACCCACGACCTACTCATTACGAATGAGTTGCTCTACCAACTGAGCTAAAGAGGCATTTATTACAAAACGGTTGCAAAAATAGTCATTTTTTTCGCAGTTTACAACAAAAACGCATGGATTGCCCAAGTTTTTTGTAAATACCCTAATAGACAAGGTGATAAATAAAATAGAATCATTACTTTTGCATCGATTTAAAACAAAACAGACATTAAACATTAAGAAAAATGGTAGAAAAAGTAGGTAAAAATGCAGGTCTTATCTGGAATGCATTGAACAACGCTGAAAAAGCACTTGAAGCTAAAGAAGTAAAAAAAGCAACTAAATTGACCGACAAAGATTTGTACGCAGCATTCGGCTGGTTGTTGCGCGAAAACAAAATCAATATGGTAGAAGAAGGCAAAGAAGTTTTCGTAAACCTTATCTAATCAAAAAAAACGACCGATTGGTCGTTTTTTTTATGCCTTTTAAAAAGCACCCAACTGATATGAACCCCGAAAGTTAGACAAAAAACTTTCGGGGTTTTTTATGTCAAAAAAGCGAAACAAACATGGATATGCAGAACGCTTAAAGTATATGCATATGTTAGAAGCTGGATATAGTGTTAAATATATTAGTAAACAT
>JAZQZN010000005.1:0-26410 GCA_045634045.1 Candidatus Enterocola sp.
ACCGTGTTGGGCAAAAAAGGTCTTTCTGAAATGAGATCTTTTGATCAAATCGACAACGCTCCCGAAGAAAAAGAACGTGGTATCACTATCAACACTTCGCACGTTGAATATCAAACAGCAAACCGCCACTATGCACACGTAGACTGCCCTGGACACGCCGACTACGTTAAAAACATGGTTACTGGTGCTGCTCAAATGGACGGTGCTATCATCGTAGTAGCTGCTACTGATGGTCCTATGCCTCAAACTCGCGAACACATCCTTTTGGCTCGCCAAGTAAACGTTCCTCGCTTGGTTGTTTTCATGAACAAATGCGACATGGTTGACGACGCTGAAATGTTGGAATTGGTAGAAATGGAAATGCGTGAATTGCTTTCGTTCTACGAATTCGACGGCGACAACACTCCTATCATCCAAGGTTCTGCACTTGGTGCATTGAACGGTCTACCTGAATGGGAAGAAAAAGTTATGGAATTGATGGATGCTGTTGACCAATGGATCGAATTGCCTCCTCGTGCAGTTGACAAACCTTTCTTGATGCCTATCGAAGACGTATTCTCGATCACTGGTCGTGGTACTGTTGCTACTGGTCGTATCGAAACTGGTATCATCAAAGTTGGTGACGAAGTTCAAATCATCGGTCTTGGTGCTGAAGGTATGAAATCTGTTGTTACCGGTGTTGAAATGTTCCGTAAATTGTTGGATCAAGGCGAAGCTGGTGACAACGTAGGTTTGTTGCTTCGTGGTATCGACAAAAACGAAATCAAACGTGGTATGGTTATCGCTCACCCAGGTCAAGTTACTCCTCACAGCAAGTTCAAAGCTTCTGTGTATATCTTGAAAAAAGAAGAAGGTGGTCGTCACACTCCTTTCCACAACAAATATCGTCCTCAATTCTATATCCGTACCTTGGACGTAACTGGTGAAATCACCTTGCCAGAAGGTCGTGAAATGGTAATGCCAGGCGACAACTTGGAAATCTCGGTTGAATTGATCTACCCAGTAGCTTGCAACGTAGGTTTGCGTTTCGCTATCCGCGAAGGTGGCCGCACCGTAGGTTCTGGTCAAATCACCGAAATCTTCGAATAATCCAACATGATTATATAACCAAAGGTTCACCGCAAGGTGGACCTTTGTACACACGGGTCTAGCTCAGTTGGTAGAGCATCGGTCTCCAAAACCGAGTGTCGGGAGTTCGAGTCTCTCGACCCGTGCCAATTAAAAGATAGCAAACCATGAAGTTTGTCAACTACATTAAAGAATCTTATAACGAACTTATACATAAAGTTTCTTGGCCTACCTCAAAGGAACTTACCAATAGTGCAGTGATCGTTCTCATTGCTTCCATTATTATGTCGCTCATTATTGGCTTAGTTGACTTAGGTTTTGAAAACATGATGGAGTTCATTTACAATCTTATTAGCTAACACGAAGAGTTATGTCAGTTACAGAAAAAAAATGGTATGTTCTTCGTGCTATCAGTGGTAAAGAAGCAAAAGTGAAAGAATACATTGATGCAGAGATTAAAAACAATCCTTTGTATCAAGGTCGCGTTTCACAAGTGTTGATCCCCACTGAAAAAGTGTACCAAATGCGCGGTAACAAACGTGTCGTAAAGGAAAGAAGTTATCTTCCTGGATACGTGTTGGTTGAAACCGTTCTTTCTGGTGACATCATGCACGAGTTACGCAATGTACCTAACGTAATTGGTTTCTTGGGTGGTAGCAACAGCGCGAACATCACTCCTCTACGCCAATCAGAGGTTAACCGTATTTTAGGTACAGTTGACCAATTGCAAGAAGCTGAAGAGGAATTGTTGGTTCCATTCTGCGTTGGTGAGACTGTTAAGATCATTGCTGGTCCTTTCAATGACTTTACTGGCACGATCGAAGAAGTGAACGAATCTCAGAAAAAACTAAAAGTTAGGGTCATGATTTTCGGACGGAAAACTCCGCTCGAATTAAGCTTTATGCAAGTTGAAAAAGGACAATAAAGGTTACGCTTCGCTTGTCCTATTTCACTATTTATTTATTTATTAATTAAAAGTATTTGATAACATGGCAAAAGAAATTGCTGGACAAATCAAATTGCAAGTAAAAGGTGGCGCTGCTAACCCATCTCCTCCAATTGGTCCTGCCTTGGGTTCCAAGGGTATCAATATCATGGAGTTTTGCAAACAATTTAACGCCAGAACCCAAGACAAAGCAGGAAAAGTATTGCCAGTAGTCATTACCTACTACTCGGACAAATCGTTCGATTTTATTATCAAAACTCCTCCGGTAGCCATTCAATTGCTTGAAATTACCAAGCAAAAAAGTGGTTCTGCACAACCAAATCGCAAAAAAATTGCAGAAGTTACTTGGGAACAAGTAAAAGCTATTGCAACTGACAAAATGCCTGATTTGAACTGCTTTACCGTAGAAGCTGCGATGCGTATGGTAGCTGGTACTGCAAGAAGTATGGGTATCTCTGTTAAAGGAGAATTTCCCAGTGAAAATTAATAACCCTTCAATTTTAAGAAATGAGTAAACTAACAAAAAATCAAAAGTTGGCTGCTGGTAAAGTTGAAGTAGGTAAAAACTATTCGCTTGTAGAAGCCGCTCAATTGGTAAAAGAAATTACCTTTACCAAATTTGACGCATCTGTTGATATCGACGTTCGTTTAGGTGTTGACCCTCGCAAAAGCAACCAAATGGTTCGTGGCGTAGTTTCATTGCCTAACGGTACTGGTAAAACTGTGCGTGTGTTGGCCTTGTGTACCCCTGACAAAGAAGCTGAAGCAAAAGCTGCTGGTGCTGACTTTGTAGGTCTTGACGAATACATCGAAAAGATCAAAGGTGGTTGGACCGACATCCACGTGATCATCACTATGCCTTCGATCATGCGTAAAATGGGTGCCTTGGGTCGTGTATTGGGTCCTCGTGGGTTGATGCCTAACCCCAAAAGTGGTACTGTTACCAATGAAATTGGCAAAGCTGTAAAAGAAGTAAAACAAGGTAAAATTGACTTCAAAGTAGACAAAAACGGTATTGTACACGCTGCTATCGGTAAAGTTTCATTCGAAGCTGAAAAGATCGCAGAAAATGCAAAAGAATTTATTGCTACCTTGAACAAATTGAAACCTACTGCAGCTAAAGGTGTTTATATTAAGAGTGTTTATCTTTCGAGTACCATGAGCCAAGGTGTCAAAGTTGACCCTAAATCGGCTGAATAACCCTTAAAAATGTGATTATGAAAAAGGAAGATAAAGCAATATTGATTCAACAACTAAAAGAAACTGTAGGCCAATACGCTCACTTCTACGTTACCGACACATCGGGTCTTGACGCAGAAAAAACTCATCAATTGCGTAAAGCTTGCTTTGAAAAAGGCGTTAAGCTAGTAGTTGTTAAAAACACCTTGTTCCAAAAAGCCCTTGAAGGTTTAGATGCTGATTACAGCCAAATCTTTACCTCGCTTAAAGGTTCTACCTCTATTATGTTCTCGGACAATGGTAATGCACCTGCTCGTCTTATCAAAGAATTGCAAAAAGACAAAGCAAACAATGGCAAACCAGTATTGAAAGCAGCTTACGTTTATGAAAGCTACTACGATGGCAGCCAATTGGAAGCACTTACCGCACTTAAATCGAAAGAAGAACTTCTTGCCGAAATCATCGGATTGTTGCAATCGCCTATGCAAAATGTACTATCTGCATTGCAATCGGGTGGCAACACTATCCATGGCGTGTTGAAAACATTAGGCGAGAGATAATAACAACAAAAAAAATAAATTAGTAACAATTTTAAAACTCAACAAAAATGGCAGATTTGAAAAAACTTGCAGAAGAACTAGTAAACTTGACCGTTAAAGACGTAAACGAACTAGCTCAAATTTTGAAAGAAGAATATGGTATCGAACCCGCAGCTGCTGCTGTAGCTGTTGCTGCTCCTGCTGCTGGCGCTGCTGCTCCTGCTGCTGAAGAAAAAACTTCTTTCGACGTAGAATTGAAAAGCGCTGGTGCTAACAAACTAGCTATCGTTAAATTGGTGAAAGAATTGACCGGTCTTGGCTTGAAAGAAGCAAAAGATATGGTTGACGCAGCTCCTTCAGTAATCAAAGAAGGCGTTAGCAAAGACGAAGCTGAAGCTTTGAAAAAACAATTGACCGAAGCTGGCGCTGAAGTTGAATTGAAATAAGAAAAAATCCTGTTAATCAGGAACTTCGGTTTAGAACCTTAGCATTTTAAGGTTCTAAACCTTTTTATGCTTAAAAAAGTGTGGTGTACTATTCGACAACGAATAAGGCAATCACGAGTTTAGTTAACCTTGCTGATAGACGTCTCGTATGAGTAACCAAAGAATTAATTTCTCCTCCATAAAAAATCCGTTGGAATATCCGGATTTCCTTGAAGTACAATTGAAATCTTTCAGGGACTTTTTCCAACTTGATACCCCACCGGAAAAACGTAAAAATGAAGGATTGTACAAGGTATTTGCCGAAAACTTTCCTATCACAGATACCCGCAACAACTTTAATCTTGAATTTCTAGATTACTACATAGATCCTCCTCGTTATACCATCGAAGAATGTATCGATAGAGGCTTGACCTATAGTGTACCTTTGAAAGCAAAATTAAAATTGTCGTGTACCGATGACGAACACGAAGATTTTGCTACTGTTATCCAGGATGTTTACCTAGGTCCTATCCCTTACATGACCGACAAAGGTACATTTGTGATCAATGGTGCTGAACGTGTTGTCGTGTCGCAACTTCACCGTTCACCTGGTGTGTTCTTCGGACAAAGCATGCACACTAACGGTACAAAATTGTATTCTGCACGTATCATTCCTTTCCGCGGTTCGTGGATTGAGTTTACGACGGATATCAGTAACATCATGTACGCTTACATTGACCGTAAGAAAAAATTACCCGTAACAACCTTGTTGCGTGCTATCGGTTTTGAAAGCGACAAAGATATTTTGGAAATTTTCAACTTGGCAGAAGAAATCAAAGTTAACAAAGCCAACTTGAAAAAAGCAGTAGGTCGTAAAATTGCTGCTCGTGTATTGAAAACATGGGTAGAAGATTTTGCTGACGAAGATACCGGCGAGGTAGTTTCGATTGAACGTCACGAAGTAGTAGTTGACCGCGAAACTATTTTGGAAGCCGATCACATTGATCGTATTTTAGAGACCAATACTCCGACCATTTTGTTGCACCGCGAAGATGCTAACATGTCGGATTATTCTATCATTTATAATACCCTTCAAAAAGACACTTGTAACTCTGAGAAAGAAGCTATCTATTACATCTATCGTCAATTGCGCAACGCAGAACCTTCTGATGATGCCAATGCACGCGAAGTAATCAACAGCTTGTTCTTCTCGGAAAAACGTTATGACTTGGGTGATGTAGGTCGTTACAGAATCAACCGTAAGTTGAATTTGAACATCGCTCCTGAAATCAAAGTCTTGACACAAGAAGACATCATCGAAATCATCAAGTATTTGATTGAACTTATCAATTCAAAAGCTGATGTTGACGATATTGACCACTTGAGCAACCGTCGCGTACGTACCGTTGGCGAACAATTGTACGGACAATTTGGCGTAGGTTTGGCTCGTATGGCACGTACCATTCGTGAAAGAATGAAGGTTCGTGACAACGAAGTATTTACTCCTATCGACCTAATCAACGCAAAAACCATTTCGTCGGTTATCAACTCATTCTTTGGTACCAATGCTTTGTCGCAATTTATGGACCAAACCAACCCATTGGCAGAAATCACTCACAAACGTCGTTTGTCTGCTCTTGGTCCTGGCGGTTTGTCACGTGATAGAGCTGGTTTCGAGGTGCGTGACGTACACTATACCCACTATGGTCGTTTGTGTCCTATCGAAACCCCTGAAGGTCCAAACATTTGTCTTATTTCGTCGCTTTGCGTATTTGCAAAAATCAACGACTTAGGCTTCATTGAAACTCCTTATCGTAAGGTTGACAACAAAGTAGTTAACCTAAAAGGCGACGAAGTTGTTTATTTGACAGCTGAAGAAGAAGAAAATAAAATTATTGCACAACGCAATGCTCCTTTGAACGACGATGGTTCGTTCATTAGAACTCGTGTTAAAGCACGTCAAGACAGTGACTTCCCTGTTGTAGCTCCTGAAGAAGTACAATTGATGGACGTTGCTCCTCAACAAATTGCCTCTATTGCGGCTGCCTTGATTCCTTTCTTGGAACACGACGACGCTAACCGTGCATTGATGGGTTCGAACATGATGCGCCAAGCAGTTCCATTGTTGCGCACCGAATCGCCCATCGTAGGTACAGGTATCGAACGTCAATTGGTACACGATTCACGTACACAAATTACTGCTGAACGTGATGGTGTCGTTGAATACGTAGATGCTACTACCATTAAGATTCGTTACGACTATACCGAAGATGAATTGTTTGTTCGCTTCGATGATGCCGTAAAAGAATATCACTTGCCCAAGTTCCAAAAAACCAACCAAAGTACCACCATCGACCTTCGTCCTATTATCCGCAAAGGTGATCGTGTTACCAAAGGACAAATCTTGACCGAAGGTTACTCGACTCAAAATGGTGAATTGGCCATTGGTAGAAACTTGAAAGTTGCCTTCATGCCTTGGAAAGGTTACAACTACGAGGATGCTATCGTTATTAACGAACGCGTCGTACGCGAAGACTTGTTGACTTCTGTACACGTGGACGAGTACACCTTGGAAGTTCGTGAAACCAAACGTGGCATGGAAGAATTGACCGCTGACATTCCTAACGTTAACGAAGAAGCTACCAAAGACTTGGACGAAAACGGTATTGTTCGTGTTGGTGCGTTGATTGAACCAGGAGACATCTTGATTGGTAAAATCACCCCTAAAGGTGAATCTGATCCTACTCCTGAAGAAAAATTATTGCGCGCTATCTTTGGTGACAAAGCTGGCGACGTAAAAGATGCATCGTTGAAAGCTAATCCTTCATTGCGCGGTGTGGTTATTGGCAAACGCTTGTTCTCGAAAACTCAAAAAACCAAAAAAGAGAAAAACGAAGAAAAAGCACAAATGCAAGCCATGGACGCTCAATTTGAAGACGAAGCAGCAAAACTTAAAGCTGTTTTGGTGAACAAATTGATGGAACTTACCAATGGTAAGACTTCGCAAGGCGTTAAGGATTTCTTAGGTGCTGATTTGATCGCTAAAGGTAACAAGTTTACCCAAAAACAACTATCGGAAATTGACTATACTACTGTACAAGCTAGCAAATGGACTACTGATAACCACAAAAACGATATGATTCGTGATGTGATTATGAACTACTTGCGCAAGTACAAAGAAATGTTTGCTCAATTGCAACGTAAACGCTACAACTTGTCGATTGGTGACGAATTGCCAACTGGTATCGTTCAATTGGCGAAAGTATATGTGGCTAAAAAACGTAAAATCCGCGTAGGTGATAAGATGGCAGGTCGCCACGGTAACAAAGGTATCGTATCGCGTATTGTTCGTCAAGAAGATATGCCTTTCTTGGCAGATGGTACTCCTGTAGATATCGTATTGAACCCATTGGGTGTGCCTTCGCGTATGAACTTGGGACAAATCTTCGAAACCGTATTGGGCTGGGCAGGTAAAGAGTTGGGCGTTAAGTTCGCTACTCCTATCTTCGACGGCGCCACATTGGATGATTTGAACCAATGGACCGACAAAGCAGGTATTCCTCGCTATGGTAAAACTTACCTATACGATGGTGGTACTGGCGAACGCTTTGACCAACCTGCAACTGTAGGTGTGATTTATATGTTGAAATTGGGTCACATGGTTGAAGATAAAATGCACGCTCGTTCGATTGGACCTTACTCACTTATTACACAACAACCTTTGGGTGGTAAAGCCAACTTTGGTGGTCAACGTTTCGGTGAGATGGAGGTTTGGGCATTGGAAGCATTCGGTGCTTCGCACATTTTGCAAGAAATCCTAACCATCAAATCAGACGACGTAATGGGTCGTGCCAAAGCATACGAAGCATTGGTGAAAGGTGAACCTATGCCACAAGCAGGTATCCCTGAATCACTGAATGTATTACTACACGAATTACGTGGTTTAGTTCTTAGCATCAACTTAGAGTAAAAGACAGGAATTATGGCATTTAGAACTGATAATAAACAAAAAAATAATTTTAGCAAAATTACCATTAGCTTGGCATCGCCCGAAGAAATTTTGGAGCAATCAAGCGGTGAAGTGCTAAAACCAGAAACCATCAACTATCGTACGTATAAACCCGAACGCGATGGTTTGTTCTGCGAACGTATTTTTGGTCCTACCAAAGACTACGAATGTCATTGCGGTAAATACAGAAGTATTCGTTACAAAGGTATTACCTGCGACCGTTGTGGTGTGGAAGTTACCGAAAAGAAAGTTCGTCGTGAACGCATGGGACACATTAAATTGGTAGTTCCTGTTGCTCATATCTGGTATTTCCGTTCGCTACCTAATAAAATCGGTTACTTGTTGGGCTTGCCTACCAAGAAATTGGATTCTATTATCTACTACGAACGCTACATCATTATCCAACCTGGTATCCGCACTGACTTGGCGGCTGGCGATTTGCTAACCGAAGAAGAATACTTGGATATCATGGATTCGCTTCCACGCGAAAACTATTTATTGGAAGATTCTGACCCCAATAAATTCATTGCGAAGATGGGTGCTGAGGCTGTACAAGATATGCTTATGCGCTTAGACTTGGACAGTTTGTCGTACGAATTGCGCGACAAAGCTAACAGCGATTCAGCTCAACAACGTAAAACCGAAGCATTGAAACGCTTGCAAGTTATTGAATCGTTCCGTGCTTCTAAAACACGCAACAAACCAGAATGGATGATTGTGAACGTAGTTCCTGTTATTCCACCCGAATTGCGTCCTTTGGTTCCATTGGATGGTGGCCGTTTTGCTACATCGGACTTGAATGACTTGTATCGTCGCGTAATTATCCGTAACAACCGTTTGAAAAAACTCATCGAGATCAAAGCGCCTGATGTGATTTTGCGTAACGAAAAACGTATGTTGCAAGAAGCGGTTGACTCGCTATTTGACAACACCCGTAAATCGACCGCTGTTAAGGCAGACGCAAACCGTCCGCTTAAATCTTTGTCGGACAGCTTGAAAGGTAAACAAGGTCGTTTCCGTCAAAACTTGTTGGGTAAACGTGTTGACTACTCTGCTCGTTCGGTTATCGTCGTTGGTCCAGAATTGCGCATGCACGAATGCGGTCTGCCAAAAGACATGGCCATCGAACTATACAAACCTTTTGTTATCCGCAAATTGATTGAACGTGGCACTGTGAAAACAGTTAAAGCCGCTAAAAAAATGGTGGATTTCAGAAAAGACCCTATCGTTTGGGAAATTTTGGAACATGTAATGAAAGGACACCCAGTTCTATTGAACCGTGCTCCTACCTTGCACCGCTTGGGTATTCAAGCATTCCAACCTAAAATGATTGAGGGCAAAGCTATCCAATTGCACCCACTTGCTTGTACCGCGTTCAACGCGGACTTCGACGGTGACCAAATGGCTGTTCACTTGCCTTTGGGTAACGAAGCAATTTTGGAAGCACAAATCTTGATGTTAGCATCGCACAACATCTTGAACCCTGCCAACGGTGCTCCTATTACCGTTCCTTCGCAAGATATGATTTTGGGCTTGTATTACATGACCAAAGAACGTCCTGGAGCATTGGGTGAAGGTTTGAAATTCTATTCGCCAGAAGAAGTTACCATCGCTTACAACGAACGCAAAGTTTCGTTGAACGCAAAAATTACCGTTAAGACTAAAGACGTTGAAAACAGCTTGGTGGTTACCAAATTGATCGAAACAACTGTAGGTCGTGTATTGGTGAACGAATGTGTTCCTAACGAAGTGGGTTACATCAACGAATTGATTACCAAAAAATCGTTGCGTAACATCATTAGCAAGGTAATTAGCGTATGCGGTGTAGCTCGTACAGCCGATTTCTTGGATGATATCAAGAACTTGGGTTACTACATGGCATTCAAAGGTTGTTTGTCGTTTAACTTGGAAAACGTAATTATTCCTGCTGAAAAAGAAAAATTGGTAGCTGAAGGTTACGAAAAGGTAGAAGGCATCTTGATGAACTATAACATGGGTCTTATTACCTACAACGAACGTTACAACCAAATTATTGATACTTGGACACACGTCAACAACAACTTGTCGCGCATCCTTATCAAACAGCTAAAAGAAGATGAACAAGGCTTTAACTCAGTTTACATGATGTTGGACTCTGGTGCCCGTGGTTCTGAAACTCAAATTAGCCAGTTGTGCGGTATGCGTGGTCTGATGGCTAAACCTCAAAAAGCAGGTTCGGAAGGTGGTCAAATTATTGAAAACCCCATCTTGTCGAACTTTAAAGAAGGTTTGTCAGTGTTGGAATACTTTATTTCTACCCACGGTGCTCGTAAAGGTTTGGCGGATACCGCGTTGAAAACTGCGGACGCTGGTTACTTGACCCGTCGTTTGGTGGACGTATCGCACGACGTTATTATCCAAGAAGAAGACTGCGGTACTTTGCGTGGTTTGATTGCTACCGAATTGAAAAACAACGAAGATGTTATTTCTACCTTGGAAGAACGCATCTTGGGTCGCGTTTCGGTGCATGACGTGATTCACCCTGTTACTGGCAAAGTGATTGTTGGTGCTGGTGAAGAAATTACCGAAGAAGCAGCTAAAATCATCCAAAAATCGCCTATCGAACAAGTGGAAATCCGTTCGGTACTTACCTGCGAATCGAAAAAAGGTGTATGTGCTAAATGTTACGGACGTAACTTGGCTACCGGCAGAATGGTACACAAAGGTGAAGCAGTGGGTGTTATTGCAGCTCAATCTATTGGTGAGCCCGGCACACAGCTTACTCTTCGTACATTCCACGTGGGTGGTGTTGCATCGAACGTTGCAACTGAAAACAAGATGATTTCGCGCTACGAAGGTGTGTTGGAAATTGACGAGTTACGCACAGTTACAACTGCTGATGGCAAAGAAATTGTTGTAAGCCGTTTGACTGAAATGCGTATCGTTGAACCTACCACCAAAGTAGTTTTGACACAACAAAATATCCCTTACGCTTCTACCTTGTTCTTGAAATCGGGTACTGTCTTGAAAAAAGGCGACGTAATTTGCGAATGGGACCCATTCAACGCTGTGGTTATTTCTGAGGTTACTGGTAAAATCCAATTCGAAAGTTTGATTGAAAACGTAACCTATAAAACCGAATCGGACGAACAAACCGGTTTGAAAGAAAAAATCATCATCGAATCAAGGGACAAAAACAAAGTTCCTGCAGCTCATGTGTTGGACAAAGAGGGTAATGTTGTTAAGAACTACGCGCTACCTGTAGGCGCGCACGTTTCGCTTGAAGAAGGTGCTGCTATTGAAGTAGGTCAAACACTATTCAAAATACCTCGTGCTGTAAGCAAAGCTGGTGACATCACCGGTGGTCTTCCTCGTGTTACCGAATTGTTTGAAGCACGTAACCCATCTAACCCAGCTATTGTATCTGAAATTGATGGTGAGGTAAGCTTCGGTAAGATTAAACGTGGTCAACGTGAAATCATCATTACCTCTAAATCGGGTGAAGAAAGACGCTACTTGGTACCACTTTCAAAACAAATTTTGGTACAAGAAAATGACTTTGTACGTGCTGGCGGCGCATTGTCTGATGGTGCTATCACTCCTTCTGACATTTTGGCTATCAAAGGTCCTACAGCTGTACAAGAATACATTGTAAACGAAGTACAAGACGTTTACCGTTCGCAAGGTGTAAAAATCAATGACAAACACTTTGAAGTAATTGTACGTCAAATGATGCGTAAAGTGGAAATTGACGACCCAGGTGATACACGTTTCTTGGAAAAACAAATTGTCGATAAACAAAGCTTTATGGCTGAAAACGACAAAATTTGGGGCAAGAAAGTGGTTACTGACGCTGGTGACTCGCAAACTTTCCAACGTGGTATGATCATCACTGCACGCAAATTGCGTGATGAAAACAGTATGTTGAAACGTAAAGACTTGCGTCCTGTTGAAACTCGCGATGCAGTGCCTGCTACTTCGAGCCAAATTTTGCAAGGTATTACACGTGCTGCTCTTCAAACTACCAGCTTTATGTCGGCTGCATCGTTCCAAGAAACCACCAAAGTATTGAACGACGCTGCTATCAACGGCAAAGTTGACAACTTGGAAGGTATGAAAGAGAACGTTATTTGCGGTCACTTGATTCCTGCTGGTACTGGTCAAGCTGAGTTTGAAAAGATCGTAGTAGCTTCTCGCGAAGAATACGAAAAGATTATGGGTGCTAAACGCAACGTAACTGACGTAAACGTAGCGAACAAAGAAGGCGAAGCCATCAACGAAGAATAATCGTAAACACGTTATTCGCTATATTGAAAAAAGGAGTAATCAACTGATTACTCCTTTTTTATTTTTAACGTGCCCATAGTTGGTATTCGGCATACTTGCCCATGATGATATCGACGTATGCCACGGGTTCTCCTCCTCGGCAATAACCAAAGCGACAAACCTCGTCGTTGTAGAAATCGGGATCTGATTTTTTGAGTAAGAATTCACGTACATTGGTCCAGATATCTGGATCCTGACCGTATTTAGCAGCCAACGCACGCGCATCAAAGATATGTCCAGGGCCCGCGTTGTAGGAAGCCAACACAAACTTCGTACGTTCTTCATCGCTCACTCCAGGGAACAAGCGTTCGAGCGATCGCAGGTATGACACCGCTGCCTGAACATTTTTCTCGGGCACAAAGATTTCTTCTATGGTAACGCCCAACGAAAGTGCAGTATTGGGCATCAGCTGCATCAAACCGCAGGCTCCAGCCCAAGACGTAACATCTGGATTGAATTTCGACTCTTTATAGGCCACAGCTGCCAACAAACGCCAATCCCACCCCAATTTAGGAGCATATTGTTTAAATAGGTAATCGAACGAAGAAATGCGACCAGGCTGCGGGATACGCACCAATCCTTCTGCCTCAAAATACTTACTTTTTTCAAAGTATTTGTAGTAGATGGCATTGACAGATGCCCTTTTGTTGAGATTTTCGACCCATGCATTGATGTATGCCAACAGCTGAGGAGATGCAGGTGATACCACCCATGCTGAACGCTGCGGGAAACTGATATTGAGGGAATAATCAATATTGCCAAAATAAGTTTTGTTGACACGCGCAGAGAGGTCATCCGATACCGTATAGGGCAATTGCTGATGGGCAACCTGAGCAATGAGATGGTCGGTACTGGTCGTATCTTCGACCAAATTGATGAGCATACCACCGCCTATTTCGTCGTTTAAATCACGCAATCGTTGATGATAGATGCTATTGGCTGGAACAGTAATGGTTTTACCAGGCAAGTCCAATACTGTTTTGAGAAGGCTATCCGAATGGCATTGTACTAGCACCTGATTGCTAATGTATTGTCGCTGCGTATATTGCAACAAAGGTTTATACTGATGGGTATAAGGGACACGATAGGCAATCAGATCACCTTTTCCCTCTAACAAATAGCGCACCATGGTCTCAATGTCATGTGCTACCAACAGCTGCATTTCAACCCCCATATCTTTGCAAAGCTGTTGCGCAATTTCGTACTCATAACCCATTTGGTTGTCGCGGTAAAGAAAGTAGGAGGTAGGACCATACATCGTAATAACACGAAGAGTATCTGCTTCCTCTATCTGGGGCAAATCACGGACACTGGTATGCTTATCGCTTTCAGACATACTGCATGATGCCAACGATAAGATGCATGCAACAAGAATGGAGTAAAGTGAGAATCGCATAGTTAAAAGTTGATTTTGTAAATATACCATAAAAAATAATATGAACTATTGGTTTTTGCAGATTATTTAGTATTTTTGCTCTATGAAGTATTTGTAACGACCCTTCTTATTCTTAATTTTTTTATTTAAAACAAAAGCATTATGTCATTAAACAAAGTTATTTTAATTGGAAATGTAGGACGTGATCCTGAAGTTCGTTATATCTCTGACAATGTACCTGTAGCATCGTTTACATTGGCTACCACCAAAAGAGGCTACAAAACCAATGATGGTAAAGAAGTGCCTGAAAAAACAGAATGGCACAATATCGTAGTATGGCGTGGTTTGGCAAAAGTTGCTGAACAATACGTAAAAAAAGGCACCCAATTGTACATTGAGGGTGAACTACAAACCCGTAGTTGGGAAAAAGATGGTGTAAAACACTATACCACTGAAATTATT
Source organism: Candidatus Enterocola sp. (assembly GCA_045634045.1). Lineage (GTDB taxonomy): Bacteria > Bacteroidota > Bacteroidia > Bacteroidales > Paludibacteraceae > Enterocola. Next base: position 14,309 of record JAZQZN010000005.1, read on the forward strand.
GCCAACGACCTACAACTATTGGGTCGTCGCGCAGAAAGTGCAGCACCCAATGCAGCGCCTGCTCCAACTGCAGCCCCTGCTGCTAAAAATGAGGATCCATTTGCCAACGAAGGTGGCGACGACGGTCTTCCATTCTAATCATTCATCGAGAGTCGTTTACAAATAATAAAAGAGGATAACCCCATGGTTATCCTCTTGCTGTTTTGTGTCACCACTGTAAGATGATTACAGGGTGGTATCAAGGTTATCCTTTTCGATGTCCAAGAAATATTTGTAGGTACCAACTTTTAACTCGATGGTTGCAGCCTCATCACAAACAATGATGCCTTTGGGATGCATTTGCAAAGCACTGATGGTCCACATGTGATTGACACTACCTTCTACAGCCGCTGCCAAAGCACGAGCTTTGTTATGTCCGTTGACCATAATCAACACTTCTTTAGCATCCATCACTGTACCCACACCCACGGTAAGCGCAGTTTTAGGAACTTTGTTCACATCGTTATCGAAGAAACGAGAGTTAGCGATGATGGTATCGGTAGTTAGGGTTTTGATGCGTGTACGAGACGATAGCGAAGAACCAGGTTCGTTGAATGCGGTATGACCATCTGGTCCAATACCACCTAAGAACAAATCAATACCCCCTGCTTTAGCAATACGAGCTTCGTAGTCGGCACATTCTGCTTGTAAATCAGGAGCATTGCCATTAAGGATGTTTACATTTTCTTTTTTGATATCGATGTGGCTAAAGAAGTTGTTCCACATGAAAGAATAGTAGCTTTCGGGGTGTTCTTTGGGAAGGTTAACGTATTCGTCCATGTTGAAGGTAATAACATGGGCAAAAGAGACCTTGTTTTGTTGGTTTAGACGAACCAACTCTTTGTACATACCCAAAGGAGAAGAGCCAGTAGGCAGCCCCAACACAAATGGTTTTTCGGCAGTTGGATTAGCTGCATTAATTTTGCTGGCCACATAATTTGCTGCCCATTTCGACATCTTGTCGTAATCGGGCTGAATGATCAATCTCATAGATTTAATGCTAAAATTTTCTGTGACAAATATAGTATTTTTGAAAAAAATGACAGAAACTCGGTCTATTTTTTTTATATTTTTTTTTGCTCGTTGCACCTTGCACATACCATTCGCTTATACTATCTTTGTAGGTAGTTTCGCGTAGTATGCTTTTTCGAGACATTATAGGGCAAGAGAATATCAAAAATCGGTTGTTTTCTTTGGTGAAAGAAAGCCGATTGCCACATGCCTTGATGCTATGGGGCAACGAAGGATGCGGAAAATTGGGGCTGGCGATTGCTTTGGCCCAATACCTGCTTTGCACAAACAGAAACGAACACGATGCTTGTGGCGAATGTTTGTCGTGCAAACAAATACAAAAATTTATTCATCCTGACTTGCACTTCGTTTTCCCTATTGTAAAGAATACCACCGAACCAAAATGCGATGACTATATGGAAGAATGGCGCGAAACGCTTTTGGAATCGCCCTATTTTTCGTACCAACAATGGATCAATAAAATTGGAGAAGGTAAGCAAGGACAAATCTATGCCAAAGAAAGCGAAGAAATTTTGCGTAAACTGAATTACAAAAGTTTCCAAAGCGAATACAAGGTAATGATCATTTGGTTGCCAGAAAAGATGAATGCCATTTGTGCCAATAAACTATTAAAAATTATTGAAGAACCACCAGCGCAAACCTATTTTATCTTGGTGAGTGAGCAACCCGAACAGCTCCTCACTACCATCACCTCGCGCACCCAGATGATCCATGTGCCCGGTATCGCCACCAGCGATATGGCAGCAAGTGTTGGTGCTGGCATTGCACGTATTGCCAACGGAAATTATTGCAAGGCATTACAAATGCAGCAAGAATCCAACAGCAGCAAAGAATACTTTGAGCTATACCGCAATTTAATGCTGTCGGTGGTACGCCCTGCTGCTGTATTGGACCTAAAACGATGGGCAGAACAGCTAAATGACATGGGCAGAGAGGAGATCAAAAACTTTTTAACCTATGCCCAACATTTGACCCGCGAATGTTTTATTATGCATATCGGGCAACCCGATTTGAACTATTTGGAGGTACACGAACAAGATTTCGCTCCCAAATTTGTCAAATTTTTGAATGTTGAGAATATCGAATTTATCATAGAAACCTTTACCAAAGCCTACCAAGACATTGAACAAAATGGCAATGGCAAAATTGTACTCTTTGACATGGGACTACAATTAAAAACCAAAATCAAACAATAGTATGGATTACACATTAGATAAAGGAAATTGCCGACTCACCGCTGCTGGATGCCGTAAGAGTTCTGAGCAGATGCTGAGCATACACGATTGGCTCTCGGATATTGAAATTAACCGAGAAAGTTGCCAATACGTGGAGGTGCAATTCAAAAATACCCGCAAGGGATACTACCTCAACTCCAATAACCTATCGTTAGAAAAAGGCGATATTGTAGCAGTCGAATCGAATCCTGGCCATGACATTGGTACCGTTACCATGCAAGGCTATTTAGTAGCTTTGCAGATGCGTAAAAACGGCTACGATCCACAAAAAAACGAGGTAAGAAGGGTGTACAGAAAAGCTCGACCTGCCGATATTGAAAAATGGGAGGAATCCAAAGCCAAGGAACACGATGCCATGCTTCGCACTCGTCAGATTGCCAAAGACCTCAATTTGGATATGAAAATTGGCGATGTGGAATACCAAGGCGACGGCAATAAAGCTATTTTCTACTACATCGCTGACGAACGTGTTGACTTCAGACAGCTCATCAAGGTGTTAGCAGAAGTTTTCCAAGTTCGCATCGAAATGAAGCAGATTGGTGCACGCCAGGAAGCTGGACGCATCGGAGGAACAGGTCCATGCGGCAGAGAATTGTGCTGTTCGACCTTTTTGAGTAGATTTTCGTCGGTTGGCACCAATGCTGCCCGTATTCAAGATTTGTCAATGAATCCACAAAAATTGGCGGGTCAATGTGCCAAATTAAAATGCTGCCTAAACTTTGAGTTAGATAACTACGTAGAGGCATTGAAGGAATTCCCCGACAAGTCGATTCAATTAGAGACCCAACACGAAACCTACTATTTCTTTAAGCTGGATACCTTTGCACGCAAAATGACCTATTCGACAGCGCCACACGCTCCACAAAACCTAGTGGAAATTTCGTTAGAGCGTGCAAAAGAGGTGATCGAGATGAACGAGCAAGGCAAAAAGCCTGAAACATTAGCAGGAGACAGCATGGGAAAAAGCGATCCTGTTATTGACTTTGCCGTTTCGGTAGGAGAAGGTAGCCTTACTCGTTTTGACAACAAGAGCAAAAAGAAAAAGAAGAAAAAGCCCAGATTTAAAGGAGGCGACCGTAACCAACAAAAAGATCAAAAGAAATGATGAAAAAGATTTTGGGAATGGTTGCCATTTGTGCGTTTTTGCTCACAGCATGCCAACCAGCAACGGTATATGATCGCTATGTTGCCACCCATCCCACAGCATGGAATTGGCAGGACAGCGCTACATTTGCAGTCAATATGCAAGACACGACAGGACACTACAATGTTTTGTTGCACATTCGACACACATCAGCGTATCCCTACCAGAACTTGTGGCTGTTTACACATTCTGTAGCACCAGATAGCACCGTAGCATGCGATACCTTGGACTGCTTTTTGGCGGATAACACAGGAAAATGGTTAGGAGAATCGTCTTTATCGACCTACGAAATGCCTTTGCTATACATGCAAAACATCCGATTCCCCAAAGCAGGAACCTATACTTTTTCGATTACTCATGGTATGCGAGACAGCCTATTGGCTGGTATTTCGCACATCGGATTAACCATAGAACCCATTAGTACACCCAACTATGTCGAAGAATAAATTAGCAAAGTTTGCCGACATGGAAACGTATCCACACGTTTTCCAATTTCCCTTTGGCAAATTGAAAGAAGCGGGCGAATTTAGCCTAAAAGGAAAATGGAACGAATTCTTTAAGAACGACAACCCCATCGTATTAGAATTGGGATGTGGCAAAGGAGAATACACCGTTGAATTGGCAAAACTATTCCCCAATAAGAACTTTATTGGCATCGACATCAAAGGAGCGCGCATGTGGACAGGTGCCAAAATGTCGTTGGAAGCAGGCATGAGCAACGTTGCTTTTTTGCGCACCAATATTGAGTTGATTGAGTACTTTTTTGCAACAGGAGAGGTGGCCGAAATTTGGATTACATTCCCCGATCCACAAATGAAGAAAGTGCGCAAACGCCTTACCTCTACATCGTTTATGCAACGCTACCAAAACATCATGAAGGAAAGCGGCTTGATTCACCTAAAAACAGATAGCCCATTTTTATATACCTACACTTCGTTGATGGTGCAACACAACCAATATCCTGTTGTATTCCAAACAGACGATTTATACCATTCGGACTGGGTAAATGAAATTTTGTCGATCAAAACCTACTACGAAAAGCAATGGTTAGAAAGGGGCTTGTCGATCAAGTACATCCAATTTGAACTAACGCCTCGCCAAACATGGGTTGAACCCACCGAAGACATAGAGGAAGATAGCTATCGTAGTTTTAACCGAAGCAGAAGAAGCTGTGCAGAAGCAGAGCAGAAGGAATGTTAATCACCTAATCAGAAAACAATGACTTTGTATCCAAATTTAATCATAGAAGCCCTATCGCACGTTAAGTATCCTGGCAAAGAAGGGAATGTCGTTAGCCTCAATCTTATTGCAGACAATATTCGCATTGACGGTAACAGCGTGTGGTTCTCGCTTATGCTTCGCCCCAACGACCCTTTTGCCAAATCGTTGGTAAAAGCATGTGAACAGGCTATTTTAACGTACATTGGTCCAGATATTGACATTAAAGGACACATTGATGTAATTAGCGTACAACCTCAACCTGTGGTAACAGAAAAACCGCTGGCTGAAGTGAAAAAGAAAATTGCCATTTCGTCGGGCAAAGGCGGTGTTGGCAAATCGACCGTATCGGCCAACTTGGCTGTCGCCTTGGCAAAACAAGGTTACAAAGTAGGATTGTTGGATGCGGATATTTTCGGGCCATCCATTCCAAAAATGTTTGGTATCGAGCAAGAAAGACCCGTTGCGGATGACAACGGTAAAATTGTTCCCATTGAAAAGTACGGAGTAAAAATCCTATCCATTGGATTCTTCGTTAACCCAGAAAGCGCCATTGTATGGCGCGGAGCAATGGCCAGCAATGCCATCAAACAGCTCATTAACGATGCCGCATGGGGTGAATTAGATTTCTTCTTAATTGACCTTCCTCCTGGCACAAGCGATATTCATTTGACCATTGTTGGCAGCCTGCAATTGGATGGTGCTATTGTAGTGAGCACACCACAACAGGTAGCACTTGCCGATGCTATCAAAGGCATTGATATGTTCCAAAACGACAAAGTCAACGTGCCTATCTTGGGATTGGTCGAAAACATGGCATGGTTTACCCCTGCCGAACTTCCCAATAACAAGTACTACCTATTTGGCAAGGATGGGGTTAAGCGATTGGCAGAAGAAAAAGGACTTACGCTTTTGGGACAAATTCCTATCGTACAAAGCATCTGCGAATCGGGTGATCAAGGCACTCCCATTGCGCTGAGTGACAATGAGATTATTACACAGGCATTTGAGAATGTAGCAAAAAATAGTATCTTTGCATCAATTTAAGCAACCGTTATGAAATTTGAAAAAGCATTAGTTAACACCATCGTTGATGGTATCCAAGATAGTAAAGGAAGCCGCATCGTAGTGGCCGATTTAACCAAAATTGAAAACACCATCTGCAACTACATGATTATTTGCGAGGGTAATTCTAACACGCACGTCAACTCTATTGCAACCAACTTAAGAGAGTACGTGCGCGAAAATGCGCACGAAAAACCCATGGCAATGGAAGGGTTCGAAAACTGCGAATGGATTGTTGTGGATTATGCCGATGTTATGGTACACATTATGCAACGTGAGCCTCGCGCCTTCTATGATTTGGAGCATTTGTGGGAAGACGCAAAGTTGACTGAAATTGAAGATTTACTATGAGCAACAACAAACGCAATAAAAAACAACCCAACAAACTACCTAAAATGCGCTTCAACCTGTATTGGTTATACGGAGCCATTGCTGCGGTATTGATTTTCTTGAATTTCTCGGGAGAAGAAATCGAGATGAAAGATATTCCGTATTCACAATTTCAACAGTATGTAGAAAAAGGGTATGTAAAAAAGGTTGTCATTGTCAATGAAAAAACAGCAGAAGTGTCTGTTGCCCCCAACGACACCACTGCCCTTATTGAGATATTTGGTGCTACCAATGCTGCCAAGCACACCAAAGGTCCACAGCTAACTGTGAGTATTCCATCCAGCGATCGCTTCGACGTATTCATTAGTTCTAAACCCAATATTGAGGTTACATACGAAGAAAGAAAAGATTACATCGATTCGTTGCTTTGGTCGTTTGGTCCTCTTGTTTTCTTCGTGTTCCTTTGGATCATTTTGATGCGTCGCATGGGAGGTGGAGGTCCACAATCTGGTATCTTTAATGTAGGAAAATCGAAAGCACAGCTATTTGACAAGGATAGTCCCACCCACAAAGTAACCTTTAAGGATGTAGCGGGTTTGGAGAGTGCCAAACAAGAGGTAGAAGAGATCGTTGCTTTCTTGAAGAATCCCAAACGCTATACCGATTTAGGTGGTAAAATTCCTAAAGGAGCCCTATTGGTAGGCCCTCCTGGAACAGGGAAAACCCTCTTGGCTAAAGCTGTCGCAGGCGAAGCCAATGTTCCTTTCTTTTCGATGTCTGGTTCTGATTTTGTCGAAATGTTCGTTGGCGTAGGAGCGTCGCGCGTACGCGATCTTTTCCGTCAAGCAAAAGAAAAATCGCCATGTATTATTTTCATCGATGAAATTGACGCTGTAGGTCGAGCAAGGGGTAAAAATCCTGCCTTTAACTCAAATGACGAACGCGAAAATACGCTCAACCAATTGTTGACTGAGATGGACGGATTCGGTTCGAATAGTGGTGTTATTATTTTGGCAGCCACCAACCGCGCAGATATCTTGGACAAGGCATTGCTACGTGCGGGCCGTTTTGACCGTCAGATCAGTGTTGATTTGCCCGATGTACATGAACGAAACGAAATTTTCCAAGTACACTTGCGTCCGCTCAAAACCATTCCTGATTTGAACATTGACTTCTTGGCCAAACAAACACCTGGTTTCTCGGGTGCAGATATTGCCAATGTTTGCAACGAAGCTGCATTGATTGCCGCTCGTAAAAACAAAAAGATGATCGAAAAGCAAGACTTCTTGGATGCAGTTGACCGTATTATTGGTGGTTTAGAAAAGAAAAATAAAATTACTACCCTGTCGGAAAAGAAATCAATCGCCGTACACGAAGCTGGCCATGCATCGGTAAGTTGGCTATTGGAATTTGCCAATCCTTTGGTGAAAGTTACCATTGTTCCTCGTGGGAAAGCATTGGGAGCCGCTTGGTACTTGCCAGAAGAAAGACAACTGACTACCAAAGAACAAATGCTGGACGAGATGTGTTCGCTATTGGGCGGTAGAGCTGCAGAAGATGTTTGCTTTGGCAAGGTGTCAACAGGCGCTTTGAACGATTTAGAGCGAGCTACCAAAATGGCCTACTCGATGGTGGTTTACTACGGCATGAGCGACAAGCTAAAAAACATCAGCTTTTACGATTCTTCGCAAGCCGATTACTCTTTTACCAAACCATACAGTGACAAGACAGCTGAAATCATTGACGAAGAGATGCAGGCTATTGTTAATGAACAATACGAACGTGCCAAATCGCTCATTGCTGCTAATCGTGATAAACACCAGGCTCTTGCCGATTTATTGGTTGAAAATGAGGTTATCTTTACAGAGGACGTCGAACGCATCTACGGCAAACGCCCTTGGGTAAGCAGAATGGACGAGTTGATGAACGAAAATAAAAATACAGAACTCAAAGCGGAAGTTCCATCGGAAACCACCGAAGACCAACCCACGGACAAAACTAACGAATTATGAAAAACTTTATCATCCGCACACTTACAGGAATTGTATTTGTCAGTCTTATCTTGACTGCCATCTACTTCCAAGCAGAATTTAAGACGTTATCTTTCCTTTTTGCATTGGTTACAGCATTGGGATTGCATGAGTTTTATCGCCTTGTAAACATTGGTCACAAGGTAAAAACCCCCATTGCCTACATGGTCGTTTGCGGGTTAGTTTTGTATTTTGGATGCATGCTTTCATCCATCAGCAACGGCATGGTACTTATTGCTACCTACGTGTTTTGTATGGTGGGGTTGTTGATTGCTGAATTGTACCGCAAGCAAGAGCTTCCCATTCACAACCTTGCTTTCTCATTCTTAGGACAAGCCATCGTTGCCGTGCCTTTTGGGTTACTTAACTTTATCGCCACTCCAGGTAATCTTCACTGGGTATTTGGCATCTTTATTTTGATTTGGCTCTCTGATTCTGGTGCATACTTAGTGGGATGCACTTTAGGCAAACATAAATTATTTGAACGTATCTCTCCCAAAAAATCATGGGAAGGATTTGTAGGAGGTTGCATCTTTGCCATTGCTGGAGCGATGGGTCTATGGTACTTATTTACAGACGTATTCCCCACTGAAACTCCTACTCTATGGTGGCAATGGTTGGTTTTTGCCATTATTATTATTATCTTTGGCACTTACGGTGATTTATCAGAATCGTTGCTAAAACGTTCGGCTGGCATCAAAGATTCGGGTCACCTTTTGCCTGGACACGGAGGTATATTAGACCGTTTCGACAGTCTAATCCTTTGTATTCCTATTGTTTATATATACCTTGAAATACTCAATCAGTTATGATGAAAATTCACAAAGAAGGCCGTACTTGGCTGCTTATACTACTTTTTGGGCTGATTATCATGAACAGCCTACTGTATTACATCGCTAATTCGCTTGTATTGTCCACCATTACTGGTGTTATATCATTGGGTTGCTTTATTTTCTTTACGTATTTCTTCCGTATTCCCAATCGCATCGTAATTGCAGACGAGAACTACATTGTAGCCCCTGCGGACGGCAAAATTGTAGTCATTGAGCCTACGGTAGAGAATGAGTTCCTAAAAGAAAAACGCCTTCAAGTTTCTATCTTTATGTCGGTATTTGATGTCCACGCCAACTGGTTCCCTATTGCAGGTAAAGTAAAACACGTATCGCACCAAAATGGCAGGTATATGGCAGCATGGCTGCCCAAATCAAGTACAGAAAACGAACGTTCGACCATTTTAATCGAAGCGAAGAACAAGCAAACCGTGTTAGTACGACAAATTGCAGGTGCTTTGGCACGTCGTATTGTTACCTATGCAAAAGAAGGTGAAGAATGCAACATCAACGAGCAGTTGGGCTACATTAAATTTGGATCTCGTGTTGACTTGTATTTACCCTTGGATGCCGAAATTTTGGTAGAAATGGGCGAATCGACAGTCGGCAACGAAACCATTATCGCCAAACTAAAACACGAAGCATAAACGCTCAGCATCCTATAACGACAGGCGTACAATTTGCCGATGCGCCTGTCGATTTTTCACCCATCGGCAAACCCTTAATTCTTATCTTTCTTATGTTAGTCAAAAGCTACGGAGCAGCGGTGCAAGGCATCGATGCTACCACCATTACCATTGAGGTAAACGTTTCGATTGGTGTTAGGTTTTTTATGGTTGGACTGCCCGACAATGCCGTCAAAGAGAGCCACGAACGTATGTTATCCGCCTTTACCTACAATGGGTACAGATTTCCTCGACAACAAGTTATCGTAAACATGTCGCCTGCCGACATTCGCAAGGAAGGAGCATCCTACGATTTACCTTTAGCGATGGCCATTATGGCGGCCAACAAGCAAATTACCGACGAACGATTGAGCCAATACCTGATGATGGGTGAACTTTCGTTAGACGGTAGTATTCTGCCTATCAAAGGAGCGCTATCCATTGCCCTGCGAGCCAAGGAGGATGGTTTTAAAGGTATCATACTTCCCCTATCCAATGCACAAGAAGCCGCTGTGGTGGACGGACTGGACGTAATTGGCGTTGAAAGTATCGTGGACGTTGTACTTTTCCTGGAAGGAAAAAAAGAGATTTTTCCTACGCAGGTATGTACACAGGCTCAATTTATGGCATTAGCTGAAGGAATAGACCTGGATTTCGCAGAAGTAAAGGGACAAGAGAACGTCAAACGCGCCATGGAGGTTGCTGCAGCCGGTGGACATAATATCATAAAGATTTGAACCTTATTTTACAATGGTTCATATATACCCCTGTATAAAAAAATATATAAAAAAACACCCAAGTGGGTGTTTTACTACTTCTTATATCATTTACATTTATTATTTATTCTAAGGTCAACAATATATTGATATATATAATCATCAATTTCTTCTAAACGACTCGAACCATAAAAATATCCAAAGTCTATATCATCAAAATCTGAGTAATCACATGGAATTAAATCATTTGTATTTCGTCTTAGTTGTTTAATTTCATCTGGAGTATTCGTCAAAAATTTCATATGATAATTAATGTTATCATCAATCTCCCGAATCCAGTATAAAACAAAATTAAATGACATTGTTGATATTACGTCTTCGTTATTTATAGGTTCTAAAAGTGATGATATGATTTTATAACTTGCATTATAAATTTCCTTAAATTCTTCAGGTTTATTAGATATAAGGTTTTCTATATATTTTTTCATAGGAGAATATTATATTTTTTATATAATAATAAAAAATTAAATATTAAGATTGTTCATTTCAGTTCTCCAATCATCGCCATATATATTCTTTACCATTGTATAAAATTTTCCATAACCCTCATCTTCACTTTTACATTGTTTAAACCTCAACCAATTCTTTTCAACATCATTATATCCTTTATAACCACTAGAATTTTGTGAAATTTTATGGAATAATTCTTTTCCAAAATCTCCAAATGTTTTAAGATATTTTCCAACAGTTGCCCATTCTGACCAATGTTCACCCGTATCAAAACCTTTTAATATTAAGTAATTAACAGTTCTTTTAAGATATTCATATTTGTCATTATATTTAACAGTTCTTTTACTAAAAGTTTGTTTCTGTATATTTTCTAGTTCACGTCTTTTCTCTTCTATTTGTTCTTCACTTACCTCTTCAAAAATAGTGATACTACAATCCTTTTTAACTAACATTTTATCATCATAACTACAAAAACGTAATCTACTTATATCCTTACAATGTTTATCTATATTTATACCAAATTTTCTTAATTTGTAATACATTGAAGTATAATAAATATCAATGTCTTTTGAGTCAGGAATTGGAACTATAAAATAAAAACCTTTACCTCTACAACTTAAACATACAGAATAAACAAAATCTAATTCAAATATTTTCTCCTTAATGAAATCAACGTTATATTGAGAGAATAATTCTTTATTATCTTCTTCATCTACATCAATACACATTATATTGTTATATAATAAAACATTTTCTTTTGTCCTAGAATCTCCGAATACACCTGATAATGTTACTCCTATAATATTATTGGTTTTATATTCCTTTTGTAATTTTTCATCTTCAATACTTCTTAATTTTAATATTAATTCTTTGTTATTATTTTGTATAGTGTATAGAAAATCTTTTAATGTTATAGTACAATGTTTAGTTTTATCTTTTACGTTTCTATATACACCTATCTTTATATCTTCTATCTCTTTTGTACTAATTGTCATTGTGTTCATTGTAATATTTAATATATTTATTTAGTAATTAACATAACTAATCCTTGTATGTAATAATAAATTATATCAGTTTTAGTGTTTGTAACCTTGTAACTAATGTAACCTATATTTCTTATATTCTATTATATCTATTAATTAAAATAAAATATTTTTTATATATTAGGTTACATAGTTACAATTATATATTATATTAGTAATCAAATATTTAACTACTAGTAATACATAGTTACACTCGGTTACATTGGTTACATTTAGAATAGAGAATCTTTTTCTTCTTTCTTTTT
>JAZQZN010000006.1:0-42719 GCA_045634045.1 Candidatus Enterocola sp.
CAAGTTGTCGGGGTTACCAAACAACGCACGTGCCAAAAGGATACGTACCTTTTCTTTACCGCTCATGTCTTTCATGAGGGTGTAGTGGTATTGTTCTTTGATACCCAAGCTGCTCAAAAGCGATGCGGCGTTGCTTTCGGCGTTCCAACCGTCCATCTCAGCAAATTGTTCTTCCAATTCTGATGCACGGATACCGTCCTCTTCAGAGAAATCTTCTTTTAGGTAGATTTCGTCTTTTTCGGTTTTAACCGCCCAAAGTTTATCGTGACCCATCATAACGGTGTCGATAACGGTAAATTCGTCAAACTCAAAGTGGTCTTGTTTTAATACCGAAAGACGTTCATTAGGTCCAAAAATTACGGTACCACGAGTAGGCTCTAATTCGCCGCTAAGCATGCGCAAGAAAGTAGATTTGCCTGCACCGTTAGCACCAATAATGCCGTAGCAGTTACCAGCGGTAAATTTTAGGTTTACATCTTGAAATAAAACACGTTTGCCAAATTGAATGGCCAAGTTAGAAACTGTAATCATACTTTTGAGCGGTTTTTTGAAGTGGACAGCAAAGGTAATGAAAAAAAGATGAATGGAGAAATTTTATTTATGATCTCGGTATATTTGCTTATCTTTGTTTTGTATTTAATGAATAACGTATGAAAAAACTACTTTACTTTACTTTGTTTTGCCTAGCTATGCTAATGGCAGGGTGCGAAGGTATGAATGCAGGTCCCAATGGCCCAACCGATAACCCTAATACGCCCGAAACACCTGTAAATCCTGATGAACCCAATGATGATGGCGAAAATAATGTACTGGATCCATCCAATGACCCTTGCGGTATAGATATAGCAGTGTTTGTGCCCAAACCATTTTCGGTGTCTGCAGAAAATAAAGTTGTCTTTTCGTCGGGTAATTTGCAATATCACCCCGCCAATGATGAGTGGCGTTTTGCTTCAACTCAACTTTGTTTTGTAGGAGCCGATAATGCCAATATTGCCTCTACATATCAAGGCTGGATTGATTTATTTGGCGACGGTACGGGTGCCAATCCTACCAATGCAAGCATGGATGACCAAAATGATTACAATACCTTGGTAGATTGGGGTGTTAATTGGATTGGCGATGATGCTCCCTATACATGGAGATCGTTAAGTATGGAAGAATGGTATTATTTGTTGGCTTTGCGTGCCAATGCGAAAGATAAATTGGGTATAGCGCAAGTTTGTGGTGTGAATGGTCTTATCTTATTGCCCGATAATTGGGAAGCTCCAATGGGTGTTACGTTTAAGGCAGGTGGCTATGAAGCTTCGGAGGTAATAACCTATGCATCGTTCCAATCGTTCACAGGCGATGAATGGATTTTGTTGGCTGGTTCGGGAGCTGTATTTCTTCCAGCCGCAGGCAATAGAGCGGGTGTCAATGTGAACTTAGTGGGGCAATATGGATTGTATCGAGGCTTTTATAACGACGGATTCGATGGTACTAGCAAAGAATATCTGCACATGGAGGCAGGAAATGTTAGCATCGGTATCGCTCCTCGAAATTTAGGTGGTTCGGTAAGGCTAGTAAAAGACGTTCAATAATATGTATGCTCGATAAAAGGTGGAGGCTGATTTGGTAAGAATCGGTCTCTACTTTTTTGTTTATATAGGTGTAATTTTAGGTAATATCGACTTGATAACCCGTGTGAAAAATTTCGCACAAGGGTAGGTGCTGTTGCAGTAGCGATGCGGCATGGGGGCAGGTGCAGTGGCCTGTGTATAGCTGTGCGTTGGGGTATAATCGAAGCCATTCGTTTATAAAATCGGTGGTTTCTTTTATTACCTCTTCGCTATCGACAAAATGCAATCCGCCCACGTAAGCGTGTAAGGCGTTACAACCTGTAAATTCCATGCACGATTGGATGGTGTTCAGCGCTCCTTTGTGCGAACAACTAGATACTACTACCAATCCTTTTTCAGTAACAAAAGCAAGGGCAATTTCGTGCGAAAAATCGTCTTTTACGGTCCCTGAGCTTGTCGAAGGGCCTAAAAAGTCACCGATTCGTCGATTCGTCGATTCGTCAGTATAAAGGTACTTGTTTCCCAGTGGAGTAGGATAATTGCTACACGTTGGGAATACCATGGCGATGGTGGGTGTAAACCATTGGCTTTGCTCGATGGGTTTAAACCAAGGGGTGTGACCGCGGAATAGGTTGAGGTCGGGGCCGATGTACCGTAACTCGCTTTGCGAGGGTGATGCTTCTGCGCTCACCTTGCACTGATCTTTATTCGCTTCGCTCATGAAGTCAGGCTGCGGTTCGGCATAATCAAGCAAGCTTGCTTCTGCGCTCACCTTGCACTGACTTTTGACTTGCGACTTTTGACTTGCGACTTTTTTTGGTCGGGACGAAAAATACTCATCGGTAGCAATGCGGTTCGAGGCGTAAACGGGAATATGTCCGTATTGTGCAATCCATTTACCCAATCCGCCCGTGTGGTCGGCATGTCCGTGCGATAAAAACGCCAAATGGCATGCTTCCAGGTCAACGCCTAACGCCTGTGCATTCTTCATAAATGCCCCCGATGCTCCCATGTCGCACAAAATGCCGATTTTTCGATTCGTCGATTCACCGATTCGTCGATTAGTCCACTCAATATACATCGAAAGCCCATGCTCGGTAAGCAGGGGCAACGTAGGGTGGGGCAAATTATCGATCAAAAATGTGATGCGCATGGATACAAAGGTAGAAAAAAATAAATAATGTAAAGTTTCTAAAGAAGATAAACTGCCCATTGCAATACAAAATTCAAATAAACTTTTTATCTTTGCACCTTATTATATCCGTTGCTAGTTGCTAGTCGCTAGTTACTTGTAAATTTCATAACAAACGACAAGCAACGACGTACTGATGAGTACGAAGTACGAATAATCAACAAATCAACGCATCAACAAATCAACAACTAAATATATGATGACTTCTAAAGAAATTCGTCAATCTTTTTTGGACTTTTTTGCATCAAAAGAGCATAAAATTGTTCCTTCTGCTCCCATGGTAATCAAAGACGACCCAACGTTGATGTTTACCAATGCAGGTATGAACCAGTTTAAAAACATTATTTTGGGCAATGACCCCATTGTAAACCCACGTGTGGCCGACTCGCAAAAATGTTTGCGCGTTAGCGGTAAACACAACGACTTGGAAGAAGTAGGACACGATACCTACCACCACACCATGTTCGAAATGTTGGGTAACTGGAGTTTTGGCGATTATTTCAAAGCAGAAGCCATTGCTTGGGCATGGGAATACCTAACCGAAGTGTTGAAATTGGACAAAGACCGTTTGTATGTAACCGTATTTGAAGGTGCAGCGGCCGAAGGATTGGGTCGTGACGACGAAGCTGCCGAAATTTGGGCTAAATACATCGATCCAGATCGCATCATCAACGGCAATAAGAAAGACAATTTCTGGGAAATGGGCGATACTGGTCCTTGCGGTCCTTGCTCTGAAATCCACATCGACTTACGTCCCGATAGCGAACGTGCTGCAGTAAGTGGCAAATCGTTGGTAAACGGCGACCACCCACAAGTGATCGAAATTTGGAACAACGTGTTTATGCAATACAACCGCAAGGCAGACGGTTCGTTGGAATCGCTTCCTAACAAGGTTATCGATACCGGTATGGGCTTTGAACGTTTGTGCGTAGCTGTACAAGGCAAAACTTCCAACTACGATACCGACGTATTCCAACCCATTATTAAGGCGGTAGGCGATATTTGTGGTTGTACCTACGGAACCGATGCTAAAACCGACGTGGCAATGCGCGTAGTTTCAGACCACATCCGTACCATTGCTTTTGCTATTACCGATGGTCAATTGCCTAGCAATGCCAAAGCTGGTTACGTAATTCGTCGTATTTTGCGTCGTGCTGTGCGTTATGGTTACACCTTTATGAACCAACGTGCTGCATTTATGTATAAACTTATCCCTGCGCTTATTGACAACATGGGTGATGCTTATCCAGAATTGCAAGCACAAAAAACATTGATCGAAAAAGTAATAAAAGAAGAGGAAGATACATTCCTACGTACCCTTGAAACAGGTATCCGCTTGTTGGATAAAGTAATGGCTGATGCTAAAAAAGAGGGAAAAACAGAAATTAGCGGTGTAAATGCTTTTGTTCTTTACGATACCTATGGTTTCCCATTAGACTTAACCGAACTTATCCTAAAAGAAAACGGATTAACCGTAAATAACAGCGAGTTTGATGCAGAAATGCAAAAACAAAAAGAACGTGCTCGTAATGCAGCTGCCGTAGAAACCGGCGACTGGGTAGTGCTTGCCGAAGGCGATACTACATTTGTTGGTTATGATAAAACCGAGGCCGAAACACAAATTCTTCGTTATAGAAAAGTAACACAAAAGAACAAATCGTTCTACCAAGTAGTACTTTCTGTAACTCCTTTCTATGCAGAAATGGGTGGTCAGGTAGGTGACTCGGGTGTATTGGAAAATGCCAACGAAAAAATTGTTGTTACCGATACCAAGCGAGAAAACAACTTGCCTGTTCACATTGTAAACGAATTGCCAGAAAATCCTGCCGCTGCATTTGTGGCTAAGATCAATACCGAAAATCGTGCAGCCAGCGAAGCTAACCACACCGCAACTCACTTGCTACACGAAGCGTTGCGCGAACTTCTTGGCACGCACGTAGAACAAAAAGGTTCGTACGTATCTCCAAAAGTGCTTCGTTTCGACTTCTCTCACTTCCAAAAATTGACTCGTGAAGAAATTGTAGCGGTAGAAAAGGCTGTGAACAAGAAAATTCGCCAAAATGTAGCGCTAGTAGAGCACCGAGAAATGCCAATCGAAGATGCTAAAAAATTAGGTGCTATGGCATTGTTCGGCGAAAAATACGGCGATAAAGTACGTGTTATCTGCTACGACAAATCAGTAGAGCTTTGTGGTGGTACACACGCTTCATCAACAGGTAATATAGGCTTGTTCAAAATTGTTTCTGAAAGTTCTATTGCCGCAGGCATTCGTCGTATCGAGGCGGTTACTGCAGAGCAAGCAGAATTGATGGTGTACGACATGCAAAACATGATGTCATCGTTTAGAGAAATGTTTAATAACGCTCCTGATATTATTACTGCTGCACAACGCACCATTGCCGACAATCAATCTCTTAAGAAAGAGATGGAAAACTTTATGCAACAACGTGCGCTTCAAATGCGTGATGCGTTAATCGAACGTGCCGAAGATATTAACGGTGTAAAAGTGATTAGCGTAACCAGCAACGAAAATCCAGATATGCACAAAGCATTGCTTCCTTTGTTTAAAGGTAAATTTACCGATGTTAAATTTATGTTGGTAGTAGGTAATGTTTACGAAGGCAAACCTAATCTAACTGTATTCTTAAGCAAACCTATGGTAGATGCAGGTTTCCACGCAGGCAACATGGTGCGCGAAGCTGCTAAATACATTCAAGGCGGTGGCGGTGGTCAACCTTTCATGGCATCGGCTGGTGGTAAAAATCCAGAAGGCATCGACCAAGCTGTAAAAGCCGTAGTTGAAATGATTTAATTCATTAACTCTTAATAGCGAAAAGCAGGCCTTAGGTGGGTCTGCTTTTTGTTTGAGATGTAGGGAACTTTTTAGAAAAGTGTAGGAAATCGGGTGTTTTTAACTTGGAAAAGTGCTGAAACTATGCAAAATACAACATTACATATAAAAACATTTAAACAGCTCACGGTAGATGAACTTTACGAGCTACTCGGGTTATCAATCTTAACCATCTTGTTCTGTAAATCTTCGTTCAATGCGCAAAAAATGCGTATTGATAGTATACAGAAGGAGAATGTGCTTATTTCAATAATTCGTCCAATAATATGTTTTGTAATTTCTCTTTTGGTAATAGGTATTTATATTCTGCAACAGAAATAGGTTTGTTAATATCTTGTAGGGCGAGTTCTACTTCTAGGTGTTCTTTGCTAGCACATAATATAATCCCTATCGATGGATTTTCACTAGGTAGTTTTTCTAATTTATCCAGTAGTGATAAGTAAAAGTTCATTTTACCCACATATTCAGGTTTAAATTCACCTATTTTAAGTTCTATGGCAACCATAGATTGAAGTTGGCGATTATAAAATAATAAGTCAACTCTATATTCTTTATGGTTATATGTTAATGTGTATTGATTCCCTATAAAACTAAAACCATGCCCCAATTCCATTATAAAGGAAGTGATTTTATTGACGAGTCGTTTTTCTAAATCGAGTTCTTTGAGAGGTTCAGTGGCATCGATAAAACCAATATTATAGGTACTACGAAATACTTCATTTGCATATTCTGCGCTTTTAGGAGATAGGGTTTGTAAAAAGTTATTTGATTTATCCACTTGTAAAGCGGAAAGATGGTATTCTGCCTTAATAGCGTGACGTAGCATATCTCTAGACCAACCTTTAGAGCAAACTTCATTTGAATAAAAGATTATGTGGTCAGTAGTGAGATTATAATTCATAAGTAAGAGATTATGTCCCCATGGCAAAAGTGCAACAGCTTGTTGCACTTTTTTATCTTCTTGATAATAAAGAAGATAAACGCGTTTCATATTCCATAAATTTCTCGGAGATACCCCCATGTTAGGGTAAAATTTCTTTAGGTCAATAGACAGTCTTTTTACATAACGGTCACCATACTTGCTGTCAACTTTTAGTTCTGTAAGTAACTTTCCTATCTCCCAGTAAGAAGTGGTGACTGTGGTGTTAATTTGTTTTGCAACTTGAATACGTGCATGCTCAATTACTTCAACTGTCTGCTGAAGTAATTTTTTGTATTCATTTTCGTTAAAAGTGGAACTCTCTAATGGATTTACAGATAATTCGTTTCTAATAATTTGATTTTGTTCTTTTTGCGGTAGTTCGCTCCCGCTTGTAGAAATTTGATTGTTCATAATGATTAAAAATTAAGATGAAATAATGGTTGATAGTCACTAGTCACTGGTGACGTGGTGCAAAGGTACGTAAAAAAGGTAGAATCGCAAAGCGGTCCTTGAGCCTGTTGAGGACGGAGCCTGTCAAAAAAACGAAAAATAATTGTAGGGACGCACGGTTCGTGCGTCCGGAATGGAAATAGAGTAGGAAGTGTTAAAATAACTCCGCGTGCGAACCTAAACGAACCAATTTAATGATGTTTTCTTGCGCGTCAATCCAAATTAGTAGTAAGTCGTTTTCAACGTGGCACTCCATGTATCCTGCGTAATTGCCGCTTAACTTGTGTGGACGATATTGGTTGGGAATAACTCCGTTTTCTTCTAATTTAAGTAGTACTTGTTTAAGATGCTGAATTTTGATGGGTTGATTTTGTATCCTTTTCAAGTCCTTCTTAAATTGACTAGTCATTTTAAGAATAAACATATACTATAAGGATTTTATTACTTCTTCTAAATTGTTGGCTGATAAGTCCTCTAATTTATCGGACGTTTTTGCTTCTTCCATAGCTTGATGAGTAAGTTTGTTGGGCTTATTATACATAACATCCATCAATAAGCTTTCAACAAAATTATTTAGGCTGCGATTGTTCTTAATAGCAGCTTCTTTTAATTTTTCAAGCAAATCGGTACTTAATCTAAATGCTGTTTGTTTTCTAACAACTAATGTGCTCATATTTTTTTATATAACATTCTACATACAAAAGTATAACATTTATATAACATATGCAAACTTATACGCATCAAAAATCTGACCGTTGTGGAATATGCCTTCGGTAGGTGGTAGCGACGTGCGAACAAAGAAATCAACCTGCTTGTTGAGGTTTTCAATTTTGGCATCTTGCTCGGAAAATTTTCTGTCTATTTTATCTTCTAATAGATTGATTCGCTGATTAATAGCATAACCGCGAAGTAAGTATTCTTTTAGCACTTTGTTTGCCCATTGACGAAATTGTGTGCCACGAATAGAATTCACTCTATATCCAACTGCAATTATGACGTCAAGGTTATAAAAAGGAATTTGTCTTACTATATTACGGTTACCTTCTAAGCGAACTTGTGAAATAATTGCACAGGTTGAACATTCTTCTAATTCTTTAGTAGTATAGATGTTTTTTGTATGCTTAACAATTGATGTTCTATTCACATCAAACAACTCTGCCATTTGTGCTTGCGTCAACCACACCGTATCATTCTCCAAACGAACTTCTAGACTTATCGTGTCGTTAGGACGGTAAAGAATAATCTGATTTTGTTCTTTTTGCGATACCTCGCTGCTTGTTGTAGAAATTTGATTGTTCATAACGATTAATAATTAAGATGAAAAAACTGTCGATAGTCACTTGTCGTTTGTAACTAGTAACGTGGAGCAAAGGTACGTAAAAAATGTAGAATTGCAAAGCGGTCACTGAACTTGTCACTTGTTGTTGAATCGCACAATTGTAGAATCGCCTCAACGACTAAACTCGAAGGTCGAAAGTAGGGACGCACGGTCGTGCGTCCGCATTGGGAATTGAGTAGGAAGAGCCTGCCTGTATTGCGGTTGTACTCTTTTTACAAAATCGCCCAGATTTGCATGAAGATGATATCAACTTGTGATCACAATTTGTGACCTCAAGTTATAAATTTATCTACTTGATTATCAGATTTATTTTAAAACAAAAAGTAGTTGTTGTATCATAACTGGTCGTAATTTGCGACCAGATCAGTACTCTTTTTATTATTAACCCTAGCGATATATAGAGTGGTATGTGCAAAATTTGCACATGTGATTAGGTTAATTGATAGGATGTATTTAATCCTAAAAATCCGTTTAAATATGTTGGTAAATTGCAAACGAATGCTTACATTTGCAGTGAGCCTACGCCGTATTTATAGGAGTATAAGAAGGGTGGGCTATTTTACATATTAGGCGTCTTTAGTGACGCTTTGTAGTTGGCATACAGGAATCTCGCAAATTCTAATTACAAGTCACTTACAAAGCAACAAAGATGTCTACGGGTATGTGTATATGGGTGTGTTGTATATTTATGCAATACGCCCACTGCATACGGCGTGGGCTTCGTGTTGCTAGTTCTTGACTTGTGGGCAATGCGAGAGCCTCTGTAGCGGAACTGCAACAATGGAGTCCCGCTTTTTTTTGTATCCTGTGGGCTAATTGTTAACAATGCTCATGGGATTTTTTTTATTATTTGCCATTAGTGAGGTTACCTTTTGATGGGAATGGGAATATAGGAAATAAATAATTTATGGGTAAAACACAAAATAAAAATAATCTATCAAAAGAGGATGTAAATTCTTTTTATAATTATTTATGTCTATATGAAACTGAAATAAAACAGCAATATGGACAATATAATTTTGAACACTCAGATTTTATAAACTTTTGTAGTAAAAATAAAATTGAACGAAAAAATCGAAAATCCAAATTAGATAATAAATTTTATTTTGAAACTTTCCAAAGAGATAAAATAAATGACAAGGCTCATCATTTATTGCGTCATATTAGAAATTCTGTAGCACATGGGTTAGTTCAGAAAAAAGGGAAGAAATTTATTTTACGCGATTTTAATAGAAATAATAAAGAAACAATGTATGGTTGTATAAGAGTAGATCTTTTTTGGAACTTTATAAAAGAATTGATAGTAACAAGGAATAAAAAGTAAAAATGGTATGAGTGATATAAAGAATAAAACTGGCTTGTATAATTCATTGAATTATATAGTCTTAAGCAAAAACGAGTTAGCTCAAATACATAATTTTGAACAATTTAAAGAAATTATTGAATTATCATTCGGAGATGAAAACATCTATCAGCGTTACATTTGTATATATAATGATAGTTATTCGTGTTCTGTAATAAAATCAAGAAAAGACATAATAGATGATGTTGTATCAATTGAATGTGCTTCTAAATTTGTCAAAGAACAAACAATGTGGGTGAGTGAGATAAAAGAGTAATCGCTATCTAAAATTATATAGGAGTAACCCGAAAAGCCTTTAAGTGAGTAGGGATAATTGCAATTATTTATTTTTATTATGAACGAAAAAAACAAAAACGAAGAAATTCAAAGTAGGCGTGAATTCTTCAAAAAGGCGGCTAAAACTGCATTGCCGGTTTTAGGAGCAGCAATTTTAAGTAGTATTCCTTTTGCTGAAGCTGCGGCATATGGTTGTTCTTATGGTTGTAGCTACACATGTAGTGGAAATTGTAATGACTCTTGTTATGGTTCTTGTCATGGTGGATGCAGGGATAGTTGTATGTATGAGTGTTCTCAGTATTGTACAAGTACTTGTAAGCACTCTTGTTCTGCAGCTTGTCAATCTAATAATGCTTCTGCTTTGTACTGGTAAAAAGAATAAGGTTTATTATCGTGACAATTAAAATTGTCGGTTGGTAGGTGGTATATTTTAAGATTAACAAATATGAAAGAATCAACAATTAAAGCAATAGATGTTTTTTTAAAAGAAACCCCTGCGTACGTTCGCCAACCATCAAATGTAAATGATGAGAAACGTATGTTTAGCATATTAAAGGAGCTTCGTTTAAATGGTGATGATTTAGCAGATGTAAAGGATTATATTGAAAGCAATGCTTCTGATAATATAGACAAAGAATATGTGTTTAAGTCTTTAGGATTAATTAATAGATATTTAGACTTTATAGAATTGTACGATGGAACTTTTAAAATCCAATAGTAAGAGTTGGAGTTCAGGAGCATTTAAGAGCATAACTTTCATAGTAACTAAGGATTGCCAACTAGCATGTAAATATTGTTATTTGGTAGGTAAAAATGAAAAAGAGAGGATGTCCCTTGAACTTGCCAAATCAGTTGTTGACTATGTATTGGAAAAAGAAAACGATAGGAATTTTGATACAGAATCTGTTGTTTGGGACTTTATTGGAGGTGAACCTTTCCTAGAAATAGATTTGATTGATAAGATATGC
Organism: Candidatus Enterocola sp.; assembly: GCA_045634045.1. Taxonomy (GTDB): domain Bacteria; phylum Bacteroidota; class Bacteroidia; order Bacteroidales; family Paludibacteraceae; genus Enterocola. The sequence continues at coordinate 10,921 of JAZQZN010000006.1, forward strand.
GATTATATAAAACAAGAAATGTATCGTCGCAATCACCATTGGTTTGATTCATATCGTTTCTCATTCTCAACTAATGGTATAAACTATGCTAGTGAAAAGGTTCAAAACTTTATTAAAAAGAATAGAACCCACCTTAGCATAGGTATAACTATAGATGGTACTAAACGTAAACATGACCTAAATAGAATTTGGAAAGGGGATGGTCCTGAGAAGGGCTCATACGAGGATGTAGTAAAAGTAATACCTTTATGGTTACAACAATTTCCTGAAGCAGGAACAAAAGTAACCATTTCCTCAGCAGATATTCCATATATAGCAGAATCTGTAATTCACCTATATAAACTAGGTATTCATCAAGTAAATATTAACTGTGTATTTGAGAAAGTATGGAATGAGGGTGATGATAAGTTATTTGAGGAACAGTTAATAAAACTTGCAGATGAAATTATTGATGGTGAATATTATAAGGAATACGCATGTTCTTTCTTTACTGAAAACATGGGTAAGCCTTTAGATTGTAAATTACAAAACCAAAACTGGTGCGGAGCTGGTAAGATGCTTGCTATAGATGCACAAGGAAATTTCTATCCTTGCACACGTTTTGCTCAATATTCTTTACGTGACAAGGAAGCGTGGATAATTGGAAATATCCACGATGGTATAGATAATAACAAACTTCGTCCGTTTTTAACATTAGACCGCTGTACTCAATCTACTCCAGAATGTGCGGATTGTGAGGTGGCAGAAGGTTGTGCATGGTGTCAAGGTGAAAATTACGATGCTGCAAAAACTCATACAGTGTTTGAACGTGCTACTGCAATCTGTTTAATGCATAAAGCCAGAGTTCGTGCCAATAATTATTATTGGAATAAACTATATAGAAAATTAGAATTAGAAGGTACGAGAGAAGAATTTGAAAAACAAAAACCTCAGTCAAACGATATTATTTGCTAAGTTATGAAAAAGTACCTTCAATATATAGTAATCTTATTGGATGATACAAGTGTGTCATTTTGCCATGCCAATAATCCTATAAAAGAAAAGAATTTAATTCCATTGGAGACGCTTCGAGAGGCAATAACTTTCAGTATGAAGCAGAATCTAATGATACAATTTGTGTATCCAGATTATGACTTACCAAACGAGTATAATGAGGTGATAGAAACGATAGACCATATAAAGATTGGTAAGGATGTGTTAGTTTACGAATCAGTGCCTTCTGAGGTGAAAGGCAAGAATATAGTTTTGCGTTTAACTATTGCAGATTTCCTATCTAAGCAATATGATATTGCTTCGCTCCTAACTAATGTAACACGTTTAAATATTAGCATTACAGATATAGAGAACTTTAGTGATGAACTTATTGAAAAATATAAGAATGCACTTGAAATGCTAAATTCAGTTTTACTTAATATTTACAAAGATGGTAATCAGCCGGAGATAAATATTTTGACGGATAGGTTGAGACTGAATGAAATGCACAACTGTGAAGCTGGTGTAGAGAACATTACATTAGCTCCTAATGGAAAATTCTATTTATGCCCAGCCTTTTATTATGATGAACAGATGGGTGTTTCAACCAGAATGAATCATAAGACAAAGGATGCTTCTCGTAGTGTAGGTGATTTAGAAGTGGGTATTAATATTCCCAATAAACAACTTTTGGAATTAGAACGTGCTCCACTTTGTAGAATATGTGATGCATATCACTGTAATCGTTGCATTTGGTTGAATCAAAAATTGACATGGGATAATAATACACCATCTCGTCAACAATGTGTGATGTCGCATATAGAGAGAAATGCTTCTAGAGATTTAAGTAATCAATTAAAAGAAGTTGGTTTCGTCTTAGAGAATGAAATAAAAGAAATTAATTATTTAGACCCTTTTGATGTTAAGGAGGATTTTTAAAATGAAAAAAATAGTAGGGAAAGTAACAATAGAAGAAAAAGATGCAATTCAAATTTTATTTGAACGGCGTAATGGATTAGCAGAAATGGCTAAGATTTTAACAGCTGATAATGCAGCTTTGTATGAGAAGTTGGTTGCAGATATGGGTGAAACCAATACGAAATTCCAAAATTGGTGGAATGAAATGTCAGAAAAATACCAATGGGAATCTTGCGATGGTGGTAATTGGGAAATCAACTTTGAGACTTGTGAAATTTATTTAGTTTGTTCAACTTGCAATTGTAAATAGTATATGAAATTTACATTATTAATGATAGGTGCACCAGAGATTATTTTTATAGTACTTATTGTATTACTTCTTTTTGGAGGAAAGAAAATCCCAGAACTAATGAAAGGACTAGGCAAAGGTGTTAAATCTTTCAAAGAAGGAATGAATGAGGTAACTAAAGAAGATTCAAATACAAATAAGCCTGATAATGACTCAAAACAATAGTGATAAGATGACCTTTTGGGAACATGTAGATGTTTTTCGAAAGGTTATTTTTAAGTGTTTAGCAGTTTGGTTAGTCTGTGCAGTAGGTGCATTTTGTTTTAAGGATATACTTTTCAATGTACTATTTGCTCCATCTACATCGGATTTTATAGTGTATCGTTGGATGTGTAGTTTGGGGAATCTGATTTCTTTACCTGCGTTATGTCCAGAAGAGTTTTCTGCAGAATTTATAAATACGGAGTTAGCGTCTCAGTTTACCACACACTTGCAAGTTGCTGCTATAATGGGTGTATTGGTTGCATTTCCATATCTTATAATTCAATTGTATGGATTTGTCTCGCCTGCGTTGTATAAGCAAGAAAAACGTTATTCGATTTTATTAATTTTCTTTGGGGTTTTGCTTTTTGCGTTAGGTGTACTCTTGAATTATTTTATAATATTTCCTTTTGCTTTTAGATTTTTGAGTACATATCAGGTACAGGAAGCTGTTATAAACCAAATAGCATTAAACTCGTATATTTCTACGCTTTTAGTACTTTCGTTATTATTAGGAATACTTTTTGAAATACCTATAATTGCATATTTTCTTGCTAAATTAGATTTGATAGATAAATCTTTGCTAGTTAAGTATAGAAAACATGCGGTAGTGGTACTGTGTATTCTAGCTGCAATTATCACGCCTACAGCAGATATATTTACATTGTTGTTAGTAACTGTTCCGTTATACTTGCTGTATGAATTGAGTATAAGGGTTGTGGCAAGAGTAAAGAAAAACAATATTTAAGAAAGAATTATTAATTCTCTTAGCAAAAGAGTTGGAAGTTGAAATATACGAAGCAAAGCCAGATTTAGTAGGTAGAACATTCTCAATAAAAGTAGATAAGTTAGAAGTATTACCGGTGGCATTCTTTTCTTTGTACTAAAAGTTTACCTTTCCCCTCAAAACCAGCATATATCATTAAACAATCAACAATCAACATTCAATATTCAACATTACACATTCAACACCTTATGAAAAAACACATTTTAATTCTATTGGCTTTTGTCATGTGGGGCATGATGGGGCAAGTGTGTGTGGCGAAACCTGCCACCGAGTCGGATTATTATTTGCGATTAGGCACAGAAAAAATAGATCAGGGCAATTACGACGAAGCCATTGGGTATGCTAACCTGCATTTAGAAGAATACCCAAAGTCAGATATGGCTTATGCGCTTCGATCGGCTGCTTATATGAAAAAGGAAAATTATTCAATGGCGCTGGTAGATATAAACAATGCTATAAAGTATTGGACTAAAAACAGTGAATTACCTAAGTATAGTGCCTATTTGCTGAGGGCAAAGGTGTACGAATTGTTGGATATGTACACTAAGGCCATTGATGATTATTCTTCGGTGTATAAGATGGCGTTAAAGGCTAGTAATACAGAGTTGATGCACGATGTATTGTACGATAGGGCGCAGTTGTATTATTTTATGGGCGATTGTGAAAAATCGGATGCCGACTATCAGTTAATGATTAAGCATAATGAAGCAGATGTGGTGGCCATGGCAGGGTTGGCACGTAATATGATTCATAACAAAGAATTTCAAAAGGCGGTAGATTTGGCCAATCGCATGGAAAAGTTAAATGCAGAATACGCAGAGATTTATCGTAAACGCATGGAGGCGTATTATGGATTAAAAGAGTATAAAAAGGCCATAGACGATGCGTTGAAATACATAGAAAAGTGTGAGAATATAGATAGAGATGAGTACGAACCTATCCTACAAAAGGACGTCGATTACACCATGCTTAAGGTGAGCGCTTTGTGTAAAAGTGACCCTGATAATATGAAATGGAAATACTTGCGTATAGGTGTTTATGGTTGGAAAGAAGATTATCAGCAAGTGGTTAAGGAATATACTCATTTGATAGAACAATATGGCGATATTGCCGATTTTTACTATTACAGAAGTTTTGCGTACGATGAGTTGGGGCTTTACGATAGGGCTATTGCCGATATGAATAAATACATAGCAATGGGCTCCGAAACGGATATTACGGCATTGCTATTTAGGGCTAAATATTACGATAGCAATAATCAATATGCAGAGGCCATAGTCGATCTTTCTACCATCATCGAGAACAATCCTATGTTGCCCATGATTTATTGCATGCGCGGTTGGTTGTTTGAGTGTATGGGCAATTATGCAGCGGCTTTGGCCGATTACAATACAGGTTTAACCATTGACGATGAAAATGCAGAACTGTACTACATGCGTGGCAGGCTATATCACTCTCAAGGTAAAAAAGAATTGGCAGAGTTAGATTTAAATCGTGTATTGGAAAGTGATACAGTAGTAAGTACAGAAAGCCGTAGGCAATATGCCTTGCTATTTTTAGGTAAAAACGACGAGGCCATTCAATGGATGGATAGTATAGTCGCTGCCTATCCAAACGATGAAGACTCTTATTACGAAAAAGCTTGTGTGCTATCGCTAATGGGCAGAACCACCGAAGCCATTGAGGCTTTAAGAACCGCCTTTGAAAAAGGCTATCGTAATTTGAATTACGTAGAAAAAGATACGGATTTAGATGCCATCAAACAGTTACCGGTTTTTATCGCACTGTTGGACGAATACAAGAGTAAGATACAAATCATAGTAGAAGAGCACCAACAAACCGTAGCCGATAGCATAGCCGTTATAAGCGAGGTGCCCATGAAAAAAATGTACAGCGGGATTTACGAAATTGCTTGTGAGGTGAATGGATTGCCGCTTAAATTTGTGTTCGATACGGGTGCTAGTTCGGTCACCATATCTTCTGTAGAAGCGCAGTTTATGTTAAAAAACGGTTATTTAAAATCGGAAGATATCAAAGGCAAAGAATACTTTACCGTAGCCACAGGCGAGATAGGCGAGGGTACCATTATCCGATTAAAGGAAATAAAAGTAGGCGATGCGGTGCTGCGCAATGTAGATGCTTCTGTGGTGCACAACCAGCAAGCTCCGCTTCTCCTCGGTCAGAGCGTATTAGAGAGATTCGGCACTATTACAATAGATAATATTAACTCTAAACTTATTATTAAGCAGTAAAATGCAGAATCAGAATGATGTAGATATGATGGACCTTCTCGGAAATTTGGTAAACAATGAAAAGAAACCAATATTGTTATATGCTTATTAAATAAAATAAAATTTATGCTAAGATTCATTCAAGCTCAAGAAAACGATTATCAAACTGCACTTGCTGAGGTGAGGGCAGGGTATAAGTGTTCGCACTGGATGTGGTATATTTTTCCTCAACTTAAGGAGTTGGGATTTAGTTCAACAGCGCAGTATTATGGAATAAATGGACGTGAAGAAGCAATGGCATATTTAAAGCATCCAGTTTTGGGTGCGAGGTTGCGTGAAATTACTTCTATGCTTCTTACGTTAGAAGGGAAATCTGCAGTGGAGATTTTTGGTAGAACAGATGCAATGAAACTTCGTTCTTCTATGACTTTGTTTTATGCTGTGTCAGAAGACGACCTCTTCAAAAAGGTATTGGACAAGTATTATGACGGCAAACCTGATGGAATAACGTTAGCGATGTTAGGGGAATAAAGATACAAATAGATAAAATGAAGAACTTTTAACTAAATAGATAAATGAAAACAATGAAAAAACTTTCGTACATATTAAATACTGTGGTTTTGGGTGTGGCGGCAGCGGTGATGTGCTATGCATGGCAAAATAAATGGCATACCTAGAGCAGTGGACTTGTGCAGGTTTAGAAAAGGGTATGGGGTAAAGGATATAAAGTTGTAGAAGGTTGATTGTTGTACAATTGAGGTTGTCCCAGCGTGGAAGTGGTTGTTGGAGTAAGATAAAAATTAAAAATTTAATATACAAAATATTATGGAAAGTTGGATGGTATTTGTGATCGGGGCTGTGGCCTTTGTGATAGTTGTTTATGTGATATCACTAATAAGTGGAAGTACATCTAAACAGGTAAAAGAACAACAAGAGGAGCAGCATAAAGAGCATTTGAAAGCACTTACGAAGGAACTTAATGAATTGAAAGAGGAAAAGGTTTCGTCTTTTATAAGAGTGAAAACACTTTTAAAGGTGATAGGGGCTACTATTGATAAGGAAATAAAGGAAGAAGGGAAAACTGATTCTATCATATTAGCTACGTATCAAGGGGGACATTTTGTTTTCTTTATCGATGAAGATCAAAATACTATCGCGATTAGATATAACAATTTCTATCGTAGTTCGGTAGACAAGTATAGAGAAGTTTTAATGGCAACTAGTGCAACAAATGCGAGGTTTTATCATTGGTCTTGCTTATGGTGGTTTGACGATAGTGACGAGGAAAGTCTATACGAAATGCAAATGGATATGACTTCTTATTTTTCTCTTCTTGGTCGTATGCAGGAACTTGCAATGGTGTTAAGAGAACATTTGCAACAAGTTTTTGGTATGTCTAGATTTTTTTCTGATGAGATGAATAAGTTGATTGAAGAAAAACTGCCTCCAATCAGCGACAATTTGGTTAATGGAATGTATTTTCATAGTAGAATCGAATATGCTCGCACTGCTTTAGAGAAAGGCTTTATGCATTCTAAAGTGCAAGAATTGCCAGAACTATCTCCATTTTCTCTCTATAATACTATAATGCTTTACGGTATGGTAGAGTTGGGAAATCCACGCTTTTTACGCATAATTTTAGACAACCGAGTGGAAACCATTATAGAAAAGGATGAAATTATAAACTTTGATGTTCGTGATTATATTATCTCAAAACCAAATGCAAGAAGCATCAATGATATGATATTTTCATTTGGTTTTGAAAGTAAAACAATCACATTTGTAATGAACAAGCATCAAAGTTCTACGAAAAATTCTTTGTTCTTTGAAACCTATTTAGTTGGTATCGAGGAAGCGAATATAATATCAAATGATACATGCCATAATATGAAACAGCTTTCTTTGCTTGAAGTGCGTTTTGCCGATGCTGAGCAAGATTTTCAAGAGGCAAAATACATGTTTAGCGAAGCTCTAGAGAAATTGAATAAAAACGAGAATTTAACAAATGATGAGCGTTTGCTTCTATCTTTTACACAAACAAGTCTATATGAAGATATTTATTGGGCAAAGAAGTTTTACAACAATAAATGCTATTATCAGTCTTTGTTCTATTTTAAGCGTGTACATAATTTCTTAAAAGAACATATTATAAATGGTGATGTGGATGGATTTTGTGAAGTTACTTTCTATATAGGATTTATATACATGGAGCTTTCTATGCCAGAAAAGGCTCACTATTATTTATATTCAATTAGAAATGCAGGAAACTATTCTTATAGTGCAGAATATATAAATTGTTTAAATGCCTTGAAAGCACCATATGCGGTATCATATATAAAAGAGGAATTGGATAAACTTATTGAAGAAATGCGTAAGTCGGAGGAGATAACTCCTGCTCAAGAACATTATCGTCAGGTCCTAATGCGTAGATATGTGTACTCTCTAATAGAGATAAAAAACTATGATACTGCAATAGAGGTTTTGAGATATATGATTAAAAACGAAGATATTGTGGAGTTTGCAAAATCGGAACTCAAGTATGTTCTTCAGTTGAAAAAGGAAAATAGAAAAAGGAAGGCAGAAGAGGGGTAACACAGTTGTATTTTACCTTCCAGTGTCCGTTACCTAGAAAATGCCCTGTTTTTTTACTTGGAAAAGTGTAAATAAGTAGATTTTCCATGTTGTAATATGGATTTAAAGATTTATTTCCATATTGCAATATTGTTTTATATAAATATTTCCATATTAGAATATTGTTTTGTATATTTGCAATATCTAAAAAAATTAAAGTATGGAATACGAAATTTTATATAGAAATTCTGGGCGTTTAGTAGCGATGCAAGATCTTTCATTTAAAAGGGATTTGTATGCTAAAATAAACTGGAATGCTCGTTTTATAGGTATTAAAGGACCTAAGGGAGTAGGGAAGTCAACATTGTTATTGCAATATATTAAGGAGAATCTAGTAGGTGAGAATGTGTTGTATGTATCGCTAGATAATATGTGGTTTGTATCTCATTCTCTGATGGATTTAGTTGAGTATCATTATATTAATGGTGGCACACATCTTTTTCTAGATGAGGTTCATAAATATCCACATTGGCAAACATACATAAAAAATATATACGATAATTATCCTACCTTAAAGGTGGTGTTTACTGGTAGCTCAATGCTGCAGATTGACCAAAAAGAGGGTGATTTGTCTCGTAGGGTGGTAATGTATACCATGCATGGAATGTCTTTTAGAGAATACCTTTCATTTGAAGGTGTCTTGTCGTATAATCCTGTAAAATTTGAAGATTTAATAGAAAATCATGTTGCAATTGCAACTGATATAACATCAAAAATCAAGGTGATACCATATTTCAAGGATTATTGTAAATATGGATATTATCCTTTCTATAAAGAGGATATTGATGGTTTTAATACTAGATTGGTAGAGGTTTGTCGTCAAATAATAGAAAATGACATCCCTGCTGTAGAAGATGTGGCCTATGCTACGGTATTAAAATTAAAGAAATTATTGATGATAATTGCTCAGCAAGTTCCTTTTATCCCAAAGATGGAGGATTTGTATGCACAATTGGAAACAAGTAGAGAACAAGGATTGAGGTTGTTGGAACTATTAGAGAGAGGAGCATTGTTAGGTCTTCTTAAATCAAAAGTAAAGAAACTTAAACAAATGTCTTCTCCGCAAAAAATGTTTTTGGATAATACAAATCTGGTATATGCCTTACATGAAAATCCTGAGATAGGGACGATAAGAGAAACATTTTTCTTTAATCAGGTTAGCAGAATTCTTCCTGTTAATCATACTAGAATTGGTGATTTTCTAGTTGCTGAAAAATATATTATTGAAGTAGGAGGAGCAGATAAAACATTCAAGCAGATTAAAGATGTGCCTGATAGCTATTTAGCAATAGATAATGTGGAAGTGGGAAGAGGTAATAAAATTCCTCTTTGGTTGTTTGGATTTTTGTATTAATGTTTTAATTTACATGTCTCTGCTTTTACCCCTTCCTAACCTCCATCATGCAGTCTTTGCAGTTGAAGGATAGTTTGAGGTAATAGTTTTTATGAATAAGGAACAGCGGTTCGCTAAGGCGGACGGCTGTTTTTTGTTTGGGGCACGCACCCAGCGCAAACTTAATGCAGTGCTTGCAGAACATGAGGGTAGCATCGTCGTTGTCCTTTACCTCCAATGCCATTTGGGTGGTAGGAGCGCCATGTTGCGCATAAAAAGCCTTGGCTTTTGCATTGGCAATGTTGTTGAGGTAGCTGTCGTGCTGCAAAGGGAACGGATAGTTGTTCTGCTTGGGCAAACAGAGTGGGGCAGGATGCCCTTGTAGGCGTAGCAAGGCAAGTTGCTCCATCACCTCGCGGCGAGCATTGGTAAGCACCGATGATGGAATAAAATAGGCCGTGTCGATGCAAATATCGGTAGCATCAAACACCGTATCTCCCAATTTGCCTAAAATGCGTTGGTAGTTTTCAGTTTGCGAAGTCTTGCTATTTTCAAAAGTACCCGATAGCGTAACGGATGATTGAAACTTGCCATCGGTAGCAGTAAGCGTTTGCTCTGTCAAGCAAAGTTGAACGCCTATTTTACGTACGGCCGATGGTTTTTGTAGCAAATGCAAAAACTGTTCGTCTGCATTGCGATACACTGCATCGCCCACTTGTAGTGCAACTGGTCCATTGGGCAGAATAACACCGTTTTCTACCTTATTTACTTTGCAACCCACCAGTTCGCCATCGGGTGTAAAGAAACAAAGACCATCGCCATTGTGGATTACAGGCCCTTCGACTTCGCTCAGGGACCGATTTTGGTTGTGGCAGTCGGTGTTAGACAAAGCGTAGCTAAGCACAAACCCTTTGGGAAGGATGCGTTTTACCGTTCCAATGTATTCCCCAATGGATTTAGGCGTTTGGAACGAATAAATATCGTTGCTTCTGCCGTTAAAAAAGTAGGTGGTAGCCCCACGATGAAAGGTTTTTTGTGGATGAGGCGTAAAGGTAATGCGGCTTTCGCCATCCGATAGGCGTGTTAAGTGTGGACGCGTTTGTAACGCGTCATCAATTTTTTTGCGGTAGTATGCCGTTAGGTTTTTGACGTATTCCACCTCTTTTAGCCTGCCTTCTATTTTAAATGAGCGGATGCCGGCATCCAACATATCGCCTACATGGTTAGAAAGGTCAAAGTCTTTGAGCGATAGCCAATGCTTCTTGCCCAACGAGTGTCCTTGGCTATCTTGAAGGTCGAAAGGAAGACGACAAACCTGTGCGCATTGTCCGCGGTTGGCGCTACGTCCGCATAGGGCTTGGCTGGCATAACATTGTCCGCTATAGCTTACACACAAAGCGCCGTGCACAAAGGCTTCTAAACGAACGTTGGTTTGTTCTGCAATGGCTGTAATTTGCTCGAGCGACAACTCACGCGCCAATACCACTTGCTCGCAACCCACTTCTTGCCAAAAACGCACCTTTTCTGCAGTTCGGTTGTCGGCTTGGGTGCTGGAGTGAATGGCAATAGGGGGTAGGTTGAGGTTAAAAATACCCGTATCTTGCACAATAAGCGCATCTACGCCTATGCGATGCAAGTCATGAATCAGCTGCTCAGCCTCTGCCAATTCTGCATCCGTTAGCAATGTATTAAGGGCAACATATACACGTGCATGGTATTGATGCGCAAAGGTCACCAACTTTTCAATGTCTTCGATGGTGTTGCCAGCAGCACTGCGCGCACTGTATTTAGGTGCACCAATGTAAACAGCATCTGCGCCATGCAAAATGGCCTCGATGCCACAGGCTAAATTTTTGGCAGGGGCTAATAATTCTACTCGATTCATGCTTACAAAAGTACGATAAGTGGTCGAAATAGCCAATTTTAACAATTGTTTTTACTCTTTTAATATGAATTAGAAGTCTAAAAATTAACATTTGCGTATCTTCGCAACATCAAACGTTACAGATCAAACATTAAACATAAAACACAACCGTATGAATCAAGTAGTTGATATCAGAGAACTGAATGCACGCATCGAACAAAAGAGTGCATTTATCGATGTACTTACCATGGGTATGGACAAAGTGATTGTAGGTCAAAAGCACCTTATCGAATCGTTGCTAATTGGTTTGCTTTCGGATGGACACATCCTGTTGGAAGGTGTTCCTGGTCTTGCAAAAACTTTGGCGATTAAGACCCTTGCACAACTAATCGATAGCAAATACAGCCGTATTCAGTTTACTCCCGACTTGTTGCCCGCTGACGTGTTGGGTACCATGATTTATAGCCAAAAAACCGAAGAGTTTATGGTGAAAAAAGGTCCTATCTTCGCTAACTTTATTTTGGCCGACGAAATTAACCGTGCTCCAGCCAAAGTACAAAGTGCTTTGTTGGAAGCCATGCAAGAACGTCAAGTTACGTTGGCAGATACTACCTATAAACTAGACGATCCCTTCTTGGTGTTGGCAACCCAAAACCCCATTGAGCAAGAAGGTACCTATCCACTTCCCGAAGCGCAAGTTGACCGTTTCATGCTAAAAGTCGTAGTTTCGTATCCTCGTTTGGAAGAAGAACGCCAAATTATCCGTCAAAACATTGGCGAAAAACCAGCTCCTATCAAACCTTTGGTAAAAGCAGCCGAAATCATCGAAGCACGCAATACTGTTCGCGAAATCTACTTGGATGAAAAAATTGAAAAATACATTTTGGATATTGTATTTGCTACCCGCGATCCACAAGCTTACGGCCTTGCAGACCTTAAAGGCATGATTGCCTTTGGTGGTTCACCTCGTGCTTCTATCAGCTTGGCCATGGCTGCGCGTGCGTATGCCTTTATCAAACACCGTGGTTACGTTATTCCAGAAGATGTGCGTGCCGTTTGTCATGATGTATTGCGCCACCGTATTGGTCTTACCTACGAAGCCGAAGCAAATAGCTTGACTACGGAGGATGTGATTACGGAAATTCTTAATGTCGTAGAGGTTCCTTAATCAATGAGGAATTAGGAATGAGAAATGAGGAATGGAAACAACCGAATTATTAAAAAAAGTACGGCAGATTGAGATTAAAACCCGTGGGTTGTCTCAAAATATCTTTGCAGGGCAGTACCACTCGGCCTTTAAAGGGCGTGGTATGTCGTTTGCAGAGGTAAGAGAATACCAAATGGGCGACGATATCCGAAGCATCGACTGGAACGTAACGGCTCGTTTCAATCACCCCTACGTAAAGGTGTTTGAAGAAGAGCGCGAGCTTACCTTTATGCTGCTCATCGACGTGTCGGGTAGTAGCGATTTTGGTACCAAAGGACAAACCAAACGTTCCATCATTACCGAAACGGCAGCTACTTTGGCGTTTTCGTCGCTTCAAAACAACGATAAGATTGGCGTTATTTTCTTTTCCGATAAAATAGAAAAGTTCATTGCGCCACAGAAAGGTAAAAAACACGTATTGTACATCATTCGTGAACTCATCGATTTTAAGCCCGAAAGCAACAAAACCGATGTGTCGGTGGTGCTACGTTATTTTACCAATGTGATTAAAAAGCGTTGTACCGCATTCATGATATCTGACTTTATTTCGCCCAATTTCGACAAAGCGTTGATGATTGCTGCTAAAAAACACGACATGGTGGCCATGCAGGTATATGATTTGCGCGATGCCGATATGCCCGATGTGGGTTGGGTAAAAATGAAGGATGCCGAAACTGGTAAAACCATGTATGTGGATACCTCGAGCATCGAAACACGCTTGCGCTACAATAACCATTGGAAAGAGCACCAACACCGTTTGCGCACCGAGATGGCCAAAAATAGGGTAGATATGGTGTCGATTCGTACCGATGAAGACTATGTAAAAGCGTTGATTAACCTATTTAGAATGAGAGGATAGTATGAAATTTCGTATTGTAATAGCGCTGTTGTTGGCCGTACAAACCTTGTTTGCACAAGATTTTTCTGTACAAGCAACCATCGAGCCAGCTCAAATTCAGATAGGCGAGCAAGCTCGTTTGCGCCTAACACTTTCGCAAAACAAAGGCGATGAGGTGGTGACTCCCATTTTGTCAGACACCATTACACAAGGCGTAGAAATTGTCGAAAGACTAGCGGTCGATACCCTTTCGTTGGGCGATAATCGTTTGCAAATCAATGCAGATTACTTGATTACAGCCTTCGATAGCGGCTTTTATTTTATTCCGTCGTATGCCTATGCGTTGGGCGAAGACACCTTGCAAACCACTCCTTTGGGTTTGTCTGTAGCCACCGTAACGGTGGATGCACAAACCGATGATATCCATACCATCAAGGAAATCATGAGCGCACCTTTCTTGTGGCAAGAATTTTTCTTGTGGGTAGGCTATGTGTTGTTGGCATTGCTTTTGGTGGCATTGGTACTTTTTGTGCTGCTCAAATACGTATTGAAGAAGAAAGTGCCCATCATCAGCGTTGCTCCCAAACCAGTTGTACCTCCCCACATTGTGGCTTTGAATCGATTGGCAGGCATCAAAGCAGAAAAAGTTTGGCAAAAAGGCGACATTAAGGTATTCTATACCGAAGTAACCGATGTGTTGCGTGTTTATTTGGAAGGTAGATTCAATATCAATGCCATGGAGTTAACCTCCGACGAAATTATGGCATTGGTGAAGAAAGTTCCTGAAATGGACGAAGTGCGTCAGCAATTGCGTGCCTTGCTTTCGTTGGCAGATTTGGTTAAATTTGCCAAGATGGTGCCACTTGAAAATGAAAACGAGCATAGCTTGCTGCAAGCTTTTGCCGTAGTAGAACACACCAAACCGCAAGAGGAAACAGCAGTTGAGAACGAAAAGTTAGCAGCTCCAACCCCTAACTCCTAACTCTTATAGCAAGTTATGACCTTTGAACATCCATATTACCTATTACTATTGCTGCTCTTGATACCCCTTGTGGCGTATTATATTTTCAGACAGCATACCTTAACAGCCGAAATTCGATTCTCGTCGCTTCAAGCATTTGGAGCTGCCAAAAAATCGTACAAGCACTATTTGCGCCATTTGCCATTTGTACTGCACCTACTGGCAATTGTTGCCTTGGTATTGGCATTGGCTCGTCCTTATAACAGCGATAGCTGGAGCAATAAAACCACCGAAGGCATCGACATTGTGATGGCGGTTGATATTTCCAGCAGTATGTTGGCAGAAGACCTCAAACCCAACCGTTTGGATGCCGCCAAACAAGTGGCAAGCCAATTTGTAATGCAACGTCCCAACGATAACGTCGGTTTGGTGGTGTTTGCAGGCGAAAGTTTTACGCAATGCCCCTTGACCATGAACCATGGCGAATTGGTGAATTTGTTACGCGGGGTACAATGCGGCATGATTGAAGATGGTACGGCTATCGGATCTGGTTTAGCTACAGCCGTTAACCGCATCAAAGATAGTCAGGCAAAATCGAAAGTGGTTATTTTGCTAACCGATGGTTCGAACAACCGCGGGCAAATTGCTCCTGTTACGGCAGGCGAAATTGCCAAAAGTTTTGGCGTACGTGTTTATACCATTGGGGTAGGTAGTAGAGGTACTGCTCCTTATCCGTTCCAAACACCCTTTGGCGTGCAATACCGTGATGTGGAGGTGGATATTGACGAAAATACCCTACAACAAATTGCAGATATTACAGGCGGTTCGTATTTCCGTGCTACCAATACCGATGCCTTGCATCACATCTACGAAGAAATTGATCAGTTGGAGAAAACCAAGATACAGGTAAACGAATACAGCAAAAAAGAGCAGCAGTACCATTGGTTCTTGATGGCAATGCTTGTTTGCTTGTTGGGCGAATTGCTGTTGCGTCAAACGGTATTCAAATCTATTCCTTAATGTTGTAGCCTTCAAAAAAAGAAGTTGATTATGTTTCGCTTTGCACATCCAGAATATTTATACGCCCTATTGGTCGTTCCCGTCCTAATAGGTCTGTTTTACTATAGCATTTTCGAGAAGTCGAAACGCCTCAAAAAATTAGGCGATAAAAAATTATTGGTCGATTTGATGCCAGAGGTATCGCACGTGCGACCTCGTGTTAAGTTTTACTTGTTGCTGACAGCCGTGATCTTGGGCATTTTTGCCATGGCGGGACCTCAGTTTGGTGCCAAATTGCAAAAGGTAAAACGAAACGGTGTCGAATTGATGGTAGCGGTTGACGTATCTAACTCTATGTTGGCAGAAGACCTAACTCCTAATCGTATGCAACGTGCGCAACAAGTACTATCGCGCCTCATTGACCAATTGAAAAACGATAAGGTAGGTTTGTTGGTATTTGCAGGCGACTCGTACGTGCAAATGCCCATGACTGCCGATGCATCTTCAGCCAAGATGTTCCTAAAAAGCATTCATCCAGGCATGGTGCCCATTCAGGGTACCGCTATTGGGGCAGCCATCCGAATGTCGATGGATTTGTTTACGCCCGATACCCAAGCAGGCAAAAGCATCATCATCATTACTGATGGTGAAAACCACGAAGACGATGCGGTGGCGGTGGCAAAAATCGCCCGCGAAAAAGGGATTACCGTGCACGTGTTGGGGGTTGGTACACCACAAGGTTCACCCATTCCCATCGAAGGTACTCAAAGCTTCCGTCGCGACAAGCAAGGCAATATTGTGGTTACCAAGCTCAACGAAACCATGTGTCAAGAGATTGCAGCTGCAGGTGGCGGTATGTACGTAAGAGCTGACAATGCAAGTGCTGCAGTGCGTGCTTTGGCGTCCGAATTGGATAAAATGAGTAAAACCGACATGGAAGAAATGATTTATTCCGAATATAATGAGCAATATGCCGTCATAGCTTGGATAGTTTTTGTACTTTTGTTGCTCGAAGTCATTTTGTCGGAACGTAAGAATCCTTTGTTTAAAAACATCAAATTGTTTTAAGATGAAAAAGCAACTTGTTTTAGTAGGATTGTGCTCCGTTTGTGCAGTGGTGATGGCGCAAAATGCCAATCCCGATATTCGTCGAGGCAATAGCCAGTACGAAGACGAAAATTACACGCAAGCCGAAATTGAATACCGCAAGGGTATTCAAACCGATAAAAAATCGGTCGAAAGCTACTACAACTTAGGTAATAGCTTGTACCAGCAAGGTAAATACCAGGAGGCAGCTGCCGAATTTGAGAAGGCAACCAAACTCACCGATGATAAGGAAAAATCGGCAAGTGCCTACCACAATTTGGGCAATGCCTTGTACAAAGCAGAACAATACGGGGGTAGTGTAGAGGCCTACAAACAAGCCTTGAAGCAAAACCCAAAAGACGAAGAAACTCGTTTTAACTTGGCGTTGGCGCAACAGAAGTTGCAAGCACAACAGCAGCAACAGCAGCAAAATCAAGACCAACAAAACCAAGAAGACAAGAAAGACGAGCAACAACAAGATAAGCAAGAGCAGCAAGATCAACAGCAAGACAAGCAGGATCAGCAGCAGCAACAGCAACAACAACAGCAACAACAAGAGGAAATGTCAAAAGAGCAAGCGCAACAAATCTTGGATGCGTTTTTGCAAGATGAACAGGACCTACAAGATAAACGTAAACAACAACAAGCCGGACAACGGAATTTGGATAAAGATTGGTAGTAATGAAGAAAATATTTTTTGTTTTTGTATTACTCATAGGCGGATGCAGCCTACTTTGGGCAGACGATGTTTCGTTTGTAGCAGAAGCACCCCAAAGCGTAGTAGCAGGTCAACAGTTCAGGTTGGTGTACAAGGTAAACAAGGATGCCAAAGATTTGCGTGCACCCGAGATGCCCGACTTTGAAGTGTTGATGGGACCTTCTACCTCGTCGCAAAGCAGTATTCAGATCATCAATGGAGAAGTGACGCGAACCCATACGGTAAGCTATACCTACATCCTTGTGGCGAATACGCCAGGTACCTATACCATAGCTCCTGCATCCATTGTGGTGAAAAACCAAAAGTACACATCGCAGGCGCTTACCATTAAAGTGTTGCCTCCTGATCAAAATACAAGCGCACAAGCATCTGCGAATAACAATCAAAGACAATCAGGAAATAAAACGTCGCAGGCTAATATATCGGGGAAACAGATTTTTGTAAAACAATCGTTCTCAAAAACCAGAGCCTACGAGCAAGAGGCTATTTTAGTGACTTATAAATTGTATGCACGTGTAGATGTGGTGCAAATTGGTCACGTTAAATTCCCAGAGTTTAAAGACTTCTATACCCAAGAAATTGATTTGGATCCCAATCGTCCTTGGCAAATGGAGCACTACGATGGGCTGAACTATAATACCATTATTTTGAAGCAATATTTGGTGTTCCCACAACGTAGTGGTAGCATTTCGTTGGATGCAGGTGAGGTGGAAGCGGTGATTCGTGTGGCCAACCAAACTCGCTCGAATAGCTTCTTCGACGATTTCTTCAATACCTACCAAGATGTGCGTAAAGAGTTGACGATTCCAGCTGCCAAAATAACAGTCAAACCTTTGCCGAAAGGAGCGCCTGCAGGCTTCAATGGGGCAGTCGGACAATTCCAATTGCAATCCGATTTATCCTCAGCTTCGGTAAAAGCCAACGAGGCGATTACCCTCAAAGTGAAGGTTTCGGGCAAGGGCAACTTAAAGTTGGTCAAAGTGCCAGAAATTACTTTCCCTGCCGACTTTGATGCCTATGATCCCAAAACCGACAACAAAATCAAGGCCAATATCGGTGGCGTAAGCGGTAGTAAAACAGTCGAATACGTGGCTATCCCTCGTTTTGGCGGCAAATTTGATATCCCAGCAGCGCGTTTGGTGTATTTCGATCCAGATGCCGAGCAATACAAAACCCTCAGCACCCAATCATATACCATAGAGGTGAGTGGAGATGCGGCTACCGATCGTAACACACCAGCTGTGGTGTTGCCAGGTGCGCACAAAGAGCAAATTAAAAATTTAGGTACCGACATTCGTTTCATCCATAGCGGTGCCGACAAAGACCTCAAACCCATGCGTCAGGCGTTCTTTGGTTCGCCTGCTTACTATTTGGCGTATGCCTTGCCTTTGGCTGTGTTTGTCTTGTTGCTCATTGTACTGCAAAAGCAAGCTAAAGAAAATGCCAATATGGTACGCGTGAAAAACAAACGTGCCAACAAGTTGGCACGCAAACGCCTCAAAAATGCTGCTATATGCATGAAAGCAGGCGATAAGGCACGTTTCTACGAAGCTGCTGTGCAAGCGCTTTGGGGATATATTGCCGACAAACTCAATATGGCTGCCGTTCAGCTCACTAAAGACAACGTGCAAGAAAAATTGCAACAGCACGGCGCTTCTGCCGAATTGATCAACGACTTTTTGCAAACCTTGTCGGATTGCGAGTTTGCCCGCTATTCGCCAGTAGTGGATGATTCGTTGTCGATGGAAAATTGCTACAACCGTGCCGCAGATTTGATTGGAAAATTAGAAGATACCCTAAAATAATCGATTATGAAACACACTCCCTATATCCTTCTTTTGTTGGTGTTGATGGCAGCTTTGCCCTTGCGTGCAGCAAGTTTGGCAGAGGCTGATGAGGCTTACATTGCTGGCAACTACGAACAAGCCATTGCTTCCTACCAAGCAGTGTTGGATGAAGGCATGCATACCCCCGATTTGTACTACAATTTGGGCAATGCTTACTTTAGAACAGGTAAGTTGGCTGATGCGATTCTGCAATACGAACGTACGCTACGTTTGGATGCGACGCATGCAGATGCCAAACACAACTTGGCATTTGCCCAAGCCATGACGGTCGATAAAATCGACCCCGTAGGAACGGTGTTTTTGGTAGAGTGGTGGGCAACTGCCTGCCGCTGGCTTACGCCCGATGCATGGGCAACGAGCAGCGTGCTGCTCTTTGCTTTGTGTTTGGCATCTGTGGGCTGCTTCGTGTTTGCTAAGCCTATCTGGTTGCGTAAAACAGGTTTCTCGATGGCAATAGTAGCATTGTTCTTTAGCGTGCTGACTGCTTTCTGTGCCAATTTCAGACAAAACGAAATCGATAATACCTCGCAAGCCATTATTTATGTGCCTACCGTAACCACCAAAAGCTCGCCCGACAAGAGCGGTAATGACCTGTTTATTTTGCACGAAGGCACCAAGGTAACCATCAAATCGACCCTTGGCGAATGGTCAGAGATCCAAACCGCCGATGGCAATACAGGTTGGTTGCTTACTTCATCCATTGTCGTGATTTGATATGTGGGAATCCATCGTAGCAATCGACAAAGCACTGCTATTGGGCATCAATGGTTGCCATAGCCCAATTTTCGACGATGTAATGTTTTTCATCTCCGACAGGTTGGTGTGGATTCCATTGTACTTGTCGATGATTTATGTGTTGCTACGTACTTATCGCCTTAATGCTATTTATGCTTTATTGGCGGTGGGGTTGACCGTGCTCTTGGCCGACCAATTTGCCTCTGGTTTTTGTAAGCCCTTTTTCGAGCGCTTACGTCCCACACATGATCCCACCATGTCGCCGCTAGTGCACTTGGTCTATGGCCATACCAGTAGCTTGTATGGATTCTGTTCTTCTCATGCGTCCAATACCTGCGGCATTGCCATGCTAACGGCTCTGCTGTTTAGAAATAGGGGCTATGCCCTTGTCGTAGGGTCATGGGCTGCCCTTAACTGCTATTCGCGCATGTACATGGGTGTGCATTACCCTGGCGATATATTGTGCGGTGCAGCAGCTGGATTACTTTTTGGTTACCTCTGCTACCGTTTGTTCTTACTTTGCCCACCCATAGGTAAAAATACTTCTATGCGACCAGTAGTCGCTATTTCGCATATTGGAGTGGTAACTGTCGTGTATGCTGCAACCTTGTTGGGTATCGTTGGTCATGCCATTTGGGTCGTTGCCTGCTAAAAATTGGCAAATTTTTCGTAACTTTGTCCCCGTAATCATTTAAAAATAGAAAAAATATGAAACAAGCATTTGTATTTCCTGGACAAGGAGCGCAGTTCTCGGGCATGGGATTGGATATGTATAAGAGCTCAGAATTAGCGAAAGAATTGTTCGAAAAGGCGAATGAAATTTTGGGTTTTCGCATCACAGACATCATGTTTGAAGGTAGCGACGAAGACCTACGTCAAACCAAAGTGACACAACCAGCCGTATTTTTACATTCGGTTATTTTGGCAAAAGCATTTGCCGATAAATTTACTCCTGCTATGGTAGCAGGTCACTCGTTGGGTGAGTTTTCTGCATTGGTAGCTGCAGGAGCATTGAGCTTTGAAGATGGTTTGGTATTGGTGTCGAAACGTGCTATGGCGATGCAAAAAGCCTGCGAATTGCAACCTTCTACCATGGCTGCAATTATTGGTATGGAAGATGCTAAAGTCGAAGAAATCTGCGCATCTATTGATGGTGTCGTAGTTCCTGCTAACTACAACTGTCCTGGTCAGCTCGTAATTTCGGGCGCGATGGATGCCATTGATGCTGCTTGTGCTGCATTGAGCGAAGCCGGTGCAAAACGTGCGCTAAAATTGTCGGTAGGTGGTGCATTCCACTCGCCTTTGATGCAACCTGCGCAAGAAGAGTTGGCTGCTGCTATTGAGCAAGCACAATTCTTGGCTCCTATTTGCCCAGTTTATCAAAACGTAAGCACTGTAGGCGAAACCGATCCTGCTGTGATTAAACGCAATTTGGTGGCACAACTTACCTCTCCAGTAAAATGGACCCAATCGGTTCAAAATATGTTGGCAGATGGTGCAGAACAATTTGTAGAAGTAGGTCCTGGTAGCGTGTTGCAAGGCTTGGTGAAAAAGATTCAAAGAAGCGCCGCAACCGCAGCTATTCAAGATTTGTAGTAGTCAGTAGCTACATCCTATAAAAAAGCGACTTTATCGGGTAGATAGAGTCGCTTTTGTTTTTTATTTCCAAAATCGAAAATACACTTGTTCTTTGATGCATTGTGCCATGCGCTGGATGGTTGCTGTAGGTAAATTTTGTGAACACATGAGCCATAGCGGAATTCCTTGCTCTCCCTTGCGGTAGCTTTCCTGGTAGTAATCGGTGCAAACTATAGCATAGCCGTTGCGTTCGTACATGGCAACACGGTGTTGGGTAAGCGTGTCGGTAGCAGGTTCTACCTCCAAAATGCGGGGCAGGGTGGTGCTGTTGGCTAATTGTTGCAAAACCCATGCACCAATACCTCGGTTGCGGTATTCGGGCAGTATCATAAAGTGCTCCAAATACACAAAACCGTCCAACTCCCAATAAATCGACATACCTACCACTTGCTCTTGCACATAGATGGCATTACATACCATTTCTGGGCAATGTTCTACCGTATAGAGTAGGTCTTCGTTGGTTCTTCTTTCTTCTATCGGAAATGCTGTTTGATAGAGTGGAAGTAAAGTATTCCAAGCCGTATCTGTGGCTGTGGTGATGCGTTGTAGTTTCATTGTTGCCCCACAAGGATTCGAACCCTGACAAGCTGAACCAGAATCAGATGTGCTACCGTTACACCATAGGGCAAAAAAATACGGTGCGCAAAGCACCGTATTCATTTATAGGTTCAAATGGATTAAGCGTTAACTTTAGCCATGTGAGCGATTAGTTCCAACACTTTGTTAGAGTAACCGATTTCGTTGTCGTACCAAGATACAACTTTAACGAAGGTATCGGTCAATTGGATACCAGCTTTAGCGTCGAAGATAGAGGTACGGATGTCACCCAAGAAGTCAGAAGACACAACTTCTTCGTTGGTGTAACCAAGTACGCCTTTCAATTCGCCTTCAGAAGCAGCTTTCATAGCTTCGCAAATTTCTGCATAAGTAGCAGGTTTTGCCAAGTTAACGGTCAAGTCAACTACTGATACGTCCAAAGTAGGAACGCGGAATGCCATAACAGTCAATTTGCCGTTCAATTCAGGAATAACTTTACCTACAGCTTTAGCAGCACCGGTAGAAGAAGGGATGATGTTGCCAGCAGCAGCACGACCACCTCTCCAGTCTTTCAATGAAGGACCGTCAACGGTTTTTTGAGTAGCAGTAGTAGCGTGTACAGTAGTCATAAGACCTTCTTTGATACCCCATTTGTCGTTCAATACTTTTGCGATAGGAGCCAAGCAGTTGGTGGTGCAAGAAGCGTTAGAAACGAATTGAGTACCTTTAACATATTTGTCGAAGTTTACACCGCAAACGAACATTGGAGTGTCGTGTTTAGAAGGAGCTGACATAACTACGTATTTAGCACCTGCTTCGATGTGAGCTTGGGCTTTGTCTTTGCTCAAGAACAAACCGGTAGATTCAACTACGTATTCAGCACCAACTTCGTCCCATTTCAAATCAGCTGGGTTACGTTCAGCGGTGATGCGGATAGCTTTACCATTTACGATAAGTTTGCTGTTTTCAACGTCAGCTTCGATGGTGCCTTCGAATTGGCCGTGCATAGTGTCATATTTTAGCATGTATGCCAAATAATCAACAGGGCACAAGTCGTTAATACCAACGATTTCGATGTCGTTTCTTGTTTGAGCAGCACGGAACACAAAACGTCCGATACGGCCGAAGCCGTTAATACCTACTTTAATCATGTTTTTAATTGTTTATAAAGTTTGAAAACTGAAAATTCTTCCACAAAAGTACGTTTTTTTGATAGTTCTGCCAAAAAAATGCACCTATTTTATTAACAATGCCGAAAAAAAAGCAGTTATGCTACGTTTTCGATGTTGTTTTGTGTGTTTGCATCTGCGTAAGCGCAATTGCAAGAGCTGCTGCAACTTTCTAAGAATAAAAGAGTTACGGCTACAATTGCCCAGGTGATAATTTTCTTTGTCATATTTTTGTAATTTTGTCTTTTAAAGCGCTTGCAAATATACAACAAATTCCGTTATTTTTTGTATTTTTGCCTAACAAATCATGACTAATCGATTTAGTTGATCGGTTAGTTTACCGATTACTCAACCTTATGAAGCCTCTTGCTGAACGACTACGTCCCGAAACTTTAGACCAATACATCGGTCAAAAGCATTTGGTAGGTGCTGGTTCTATCTTGCGAAAGATGATAGAATCGGGCAATGTGGCATCGTTTATTTTATGGGGGCCTCCTGGAGTAGGCAAAACTACGTTGGCACGCATCGTTGCCAATCAGTCCGATAGACCTTTCTACGCGCTTAGTGCCGTGCATTCGTCAGTAAAAGACGTGCGCGACATCATCGACAAGGCAGAAAAGAATAAGCTTTTTACCCCCAAAGCACCTATTTTATTTATTGATGAAATTCATCGCTTTAGCAAATCGCAGCAAGATTCGTTGCTGGGAGCGGTCGAAAAGGGAACCGTGGTGCTCATTGGTGCTACCACCGAAAACCCCTCGTTTGAGGTGATTACACCCTTGCTTTCGCGTTGTCGTGTGTATGTGCTCAAACCCCTCGAAAAGGCAGACTTAATGCAGCTGCTACACATGGCAATCGAAACCGATGAGGTGCTCAAAACCAAACAAATAGAGCTAAAAGAAACCGATGCTTTGTTGCTGTATTCTGGCGGTGATGCTCGTAAATTGCTCAATGCTTTGGAAGTGTTGTTGGCGACCGAAACCACCGATAAAATTGTGCTCACCAATGAAATGGTGCAAAGTAAGCTGCAAGAAAACATGGTGGCATACGACAAGCAGGGCGAAATGCACTACGATATTATTTCTGCGTTCATTAAGTCTATTCGTGGCAGCGATCCCGATGCAGCGCTTTACTGGTTAGCGCGCATGATTGCAGGGGGCGAAGATCCTAAGTTTATTGCTCGACGTTTGATTATTTCGGCGGCAGAAGATGTGGGTCTTGCTAATCCCAATGCCTTGCTGTTGGCTAATGTTTGTTTCGATACTGTGCATAAAATCGGCTTCCCCGAAGCGCGCATCATTTTGGCAGAAACTACGGTCTATTTAGCTACCAGTGCCAAAAGTAATTCTGCCTATTTGGCCATTGATGAAGCGTTGGCAGCAGTAAAAAAATCGGGCAACCTACCAGTACCCCTGCATTTGCGCAATGCGCCCACCCGTTTGATGGAAGAATTGGGCTATGGTGGTACGTACAAATATCCACACGATTATCCCGAGCATTTTACGCAGCAGCAGTATATGCCCGATGCGCTCAAAACTACTTCGTTTTGGCAGGCACAAGACAACGATGCCGAACGCAAATTAGGCGAGCGCATGCGCAAATATTGGAAGAAATAAAAAAGCGAAGTTTCGATTCACCGATTAGTCAATTAGTCGATTCGTCAATTAAAAAAAACATTTTGTTAATAAAAAAAGCATCGTTTCGTTTTTTTTATCCGCCAATAAAGTGTACCTTTGCCGAGATTTAAGATTATATGATAAAACACCAAACATACAACTCTACTACCAAATGCAAAAGCATTGGTTGGTTGGGTGTTTTTTCTTTTTTATAATGCGTTTGTTATTTTTTTAACGGACGCATTTTTTTTGTATAGCTAAATAATAATGTAATACGATAATAACTATGGAACAGACGTTTAAAAAAGTAATTTTGTTAGGCTCGGGTGCTTTGAAAATTGGTCAAGCAGGCGAGTTTGACTACTCGGGTTCGCAAGCGCTCAAGGCGATGCGTGAAGAAGGTATTGAAACTGTGTTGATTAACCCTAATATTGCTACAATTCAGACGTCAGAAGGCGTAGCAGACAAAGTGTATTTCTTGCCTGTAACTCCTTATTTCGTTACCGAAATTATCAAAAAAGAACGTCCTGATGGCATCTTGTTGGCATTTGGTGGTCAAACAGCGCTTAACTGCGGTACTGAATTGTACTTGAACGGTACTTTGGAACAATACGGTGTTAAAGTATTGGGTACTTCGGTAGAAGCCATTATGATTACTGAAGACCGCGACTTGTTCGTGAAGAAACTCGATGAAATCGAAGCAAAAACTCCACGTTCGGAAGCAGTAGAAAGTTTGGAAGCTGCTTTGGGTGTGGTTGAACGCTTGGGTTATCCTGTTATGGTACGTTCGGCATACGCATTGGGCGGTTTAGGCTCTGGTGTATGCGCCAACGAAAAAGAATTTGTAGAATTGTGCGAAAGCGCCTTGGCATACTCGAAACAGATCTTGGTAGAAGAAAGCTTGAAAGGCTGGAAAGAAATCGAGTTCGAGGTGATTCGTGATAAAAACGACCACTGCTTTACCGTAGTGCCAATGGAAAACGTTGACCCATTGGGTATCCATACTGGTGAAAGTATTGTGGTTTCTCCTATTATTTCGCTAAACGATGAGCAAATCAAACTATTGCAAGATATTGCTGTAAAAGTGGTACGTCACATCGGTATCGTAGGCGAATGTAACATTCAATACGCATTCAATGCAGAAACTAACGACTACCGCATCATCGAAATCAACGCTCGTTTGAGCCGTTCTTCGGCGTTGGCTTCTAAAGCTTCGGGTTATCCTTTGGCATTTGTTGCTGCTAAGTTGGCATTGGGCTATTCGCTCGATCAAATCGGCGAAATGGGCACTCCTAACTCGGCATACCTTGCTCCTAAGGTGGACTACATGATTGCTAAAATCCCTCGTTGGGACTTGGGCAAATTCGTAGGCGTAAGCCGCGAAATTGGTTCGGCGATGAAATCGGTAGGTGAAATCATGTCTATCGGTAAATCGTTCGAAGAAATTATGCAAAAAGGTCTTCGTATGATTGGCCAAGGTATGCATGGTTTTGTAGGTAACAACGGTTTGAAATTTGACGATTTGGACTATGCGCTTTCGCATCCTACCGATATGCGTATTTTTGCCATTGCACAAGCTTTTGAACAAGGCTATACCGTTGAGCAAATTGAAGCGTTGACCAAAATCGATCCTTGGTTCTTGCAAGGTTTGGAAAATATCTACAAATACACCTTGGTATTGTCGGAATACAACAAAATTGAAGACCTACCAGCAGATGTTATCAAAGAAGCAAAACGTTTGGGCTTCTCTGACTTCCAAATTGCTCGTTATGTAGAAAATCCAGAAGGAAGCATGGAAAGCACCATGTTGCGTGTGCGCGAGCATCGTTTGTCGCTTGGTATCAAACCTAGCGTTTGCCGTATCAATACCATTGCTTCAGAAAATCCTGATTTGACCAACTACCTATATATGACCTATGGCACCGATCAAAACTACACACCTGCCAACACAGGCAAAGAGTCGATTGTGGTGTTGGGTTCGGGTGCTTACCGCATCGGTTCGTCGGTGGAATTTGACTGGTGCAGCGTAAATGCGGTACAAACCGCTCGTAAATTGGGCTACCAATCAGTAATGATCAATTACAACCCAGAAACTGTATCGACCGACTACGACATGTGCGACCGTTTGTATTTCGACGAATTGTCGTTCGAACGTGTAATGGATGTGTTGAATTTGGAAAATCCTAAAGGTGTTATCATCTCAATGGGTGGTCAAATTCCTAACAACTTGGCGATGAAGTTGGATCGTCAAAATGTACCTATCTTGGGTACCAAAGCTCAAAACATCGACCGTGCCGAAGACCGTCACAAATTCTCGGCAATGTTGGATAGCATGGGCATCGACCAGCCACGTTGGCGTGAGCTTACCAGCTTCGAAGATATCGATCAATTTATCGAAGAAGTAGGCTATCCTGTGTTGATTCGTCCTTCGTATGTGCTTTCGGGTGCTGCGATGAACGTTTGCTACGACCACGAACAAGTACACAGCTTCTTGACCATGGCGGCTAACGTATCGAAAGAACACCCAGTGGTGGTGTCGCAATTCTTGCAAAATGCCAAAGAAATTGAATTTGATGCAGTGGCTAAAAACGGTGAAGTAGTAGAGTATGCAATCTCAGAACACGTTGAGTTCGCTGGTGTGCACTCGGGTGATGCTACCTTGGTATTCCCAGCGCAAAACATTTATTTTGAAACCATGCGTCGCATCAAAAAGGTATCGAAACAAATTGCCAAAGCGTTGCAAATTACCGGTCCTTTCAATATCCAATATTTGGCGAAAAACAACGATATCAAAGTAATCGAATGTAACTTGCGTGCTTCGCGCTCGTTCCCATTTGTATCGAAAGTACTGAACCGCAACTTTATTGAAACCGCTACTCGCATCATGTTGGATGCTCCTTATACCAAACCTGATTCGTCGGTATTTGACATCGAACGCATTGGTGTAAAAGCTTCTCAATTCTCGTTTGCACGTTTGCACAAAGCTGACCCTATCTTGGGTGTAGATATGGCTTCTACTGGTGAAGTAGGTTGCATCGGCGACGACTTTAACGAAGCTTTGTTGAGCTCGTTGATTGCCGTTGGTTGCACCATTCCAGAAAAGAGCATCATGGTGTCTTCGGGCGATAGCAAATCGAAAGTAGATTTGTTGGAACCTTGCAAAGAACTTAAAGCCAATGGTTATACCATTTATGCTACCGAAGGTACTCAAAAATTCTTGGCAGAAAATGGAGTAGAGGCTATCGTTGTGGGTTGGCCTGATGATAACAATAGCGAGCTAAAAATTACCGAAATGATGGCAGGTAAGAAATTTGACTTGGTGATCAATATTCCTAAAAACCATACACACCGCGAATTGACCAATGGTTATAAGATTCGTCGTGCAGCCATCGACTACAATATTCCATTGTTGACCAATGCTCGTTTGGCGTCGGCATTTATTCATGCCTTCTGCTCAATTAAAGAAACAGAAATTCCTATTAAAGATTGGGCATCTTACAAAAACGACGAAGCGTAATTGTTAACCCCATTCGCTATAAATGTTAAAAAGAGCCTGTGCAAGGCTCTTTTTTTTATTAAAAACGTTTGCAGAACGAAAAAATATCGTATATTTGTCAACGAAACCATAAAATAGGTTACTATGAAAAAGATTTATATGGCGATTGTTGCGCTGTTGGGCAGTTGTTTGGCGATGCAAGCAGCAGAAGGAGTGTTGGAGTCATCTCCAAAATATCCTGTAGTGGTTAATCCTATCGAATTGACTTATACACCTTCGGCACAACAACAATGGATGTTGCAAGAAGATGTGTTCATCTATGTGTGTTTGGAAATGGACCAAAACGGTGAGTGGGTAAAAGAAAAAGCAGAATGGTCAAAATGTAACCTACCTAACTTTAAATGGACAAAGAAAAGCAATGGTACGCTACAATATACCATTTCGAATATCAAATCGTATTTCAACTTGTCTGATGCAGACGTGCAACACGTAACAGGTTTGTTCGTGATTTTGAAAAACGACAAATACCAAACTGCAGACAAATACATTGCTATCAACGCTAATAACGACTTGGCTAAAACTTTCAATGGTACCGTTAAATTCCGTGTACAGGTACCCGCAGGTACAGATGAAGTATATGTAGCTGGTACCTTTGGTAATGAAGGTGATCCTTTGTATTGGAAACACGCTGATGCTAAATTAGCGCTTACTAAAGTAGATGAAACTCACTTTGAAGGTACTTTGACCGATGTTCCTGCTAACTTGCACTATTTGTACGTATGGGGACCTCGCAATGATCAAGCTGAATTCCGTTGGGGACACCGTCCCTTGGGTTCTCGCTCGCAAGTAAACGACATTGTAGATTACTGGGGTGACATGACCTTGAACGTTACTGTTCCTCACGGTACTCAAGAAATGTATGTAGCTGGTAACTTTAGCAACTGGACCTTTATTGCCATGATGGATGCTGGTAACGATATTTGGACTTACCACGTTCCTCCTACAGCATTGGATGGTAATAAAGACGTTATCGAATACCGCTACTACAGCAAAGATCAAAAAGAGGCTGCAGAAAAAGGGGTAGGCAAACGTAAAGTGAAATTTGTAGGCTTTACTACTCAATACGACGAAATCAAAGCTTGGTAAGCAAGCTTACCATAAACAAGATTATTAATTCCTTTATTTATTAATTAAAATTTTAAGTTATGAAAAAAGTTTTACTTTTGGGAGCTATGTTAGTTGGCTCATTGTGCGCAATGGCACAACCTTATTTCGTAGCAGGTTCTGCAGAAAACGACCCTAACGGCAAATTCTGCAACGGCCAAAATTGGGCTGCTGGTGCTGCTGAAAACCAAATGGACGCTGACAACACCATTACTTTCTCTGGTGTTGCTGCTGGTACCTATGAATTCAAAGTAACCAACGGTACTTGGGATGTGAACTGGGGCTTTGCTGCAGTTGATATGGATCGTTCTGACGCTGGTGTTGAAGGTGCTGATAACGTAAAAATCACTCTTCCAGAAGAAGGTGACGTTACTATTACTTTCGATGCTGCTACCGAACAAATCATCGTTAAATCTTCTGTAGGTTTCGGTGCATTGGTTATCAAAACTTACACCGTATTGGGTGATGCACAAGTCTTCGGTTCTGATTGGGCTACTGGTGACGAAGCTAACGACTTGATCGACAACGGTGACGGTACTTACAGCAAAACCTACGAAGGTCTTGGTTTGGAAGGTGGTTCTTACGGTTTCAAAGTGGTAGGTAACCACAGCTATGCTGCTTACGAATACCCAGGTTCTGCTATGAACAAAGAAATCTTCTTGGAATACGCAGCTTTGTATAACATCACTATCATCTTCGATACCAACGAATCTGACGATAGCGAATACAAATTGTATGCTGAAATTGAAGAAGTTGGTGAATGGGAACCAACCGCAGTTGAAGACGCTATCGCTGACGGCGAAGTTGTAGCTGCTTACGACTTGACTGGTAAAGCTGTTGCTGCTGACGCTAAAGGTATCGTAATCCTTCAATACGAATCTGGCAAAACTGTTAAAGTTGTTAATGAATAATTAATAGCCAGAAAATAAATCTAAAGGGCTGACTCTTTGAGTCGGCCCTTTTTTTGTGCCATTTTAACACTGTGTAGGTAAACAATGGCTTTTTTTGTAGTATTGTTGACAAATTTAGCGCAAACGTTACAGATTATTCAAAACTAATTATTACATTTGTGTTACAGAATGTAAAAATCTGTACTGATTTGTCAAATCTATTTGTTTAACCTTAATATTAACGCCTATGAAAAAGAAAATTACTACATGGTCGATGATGTTAGCATTATTGATCTCGATGTTAGTGACGCCCTTCTCAGTTAGCGCTAAAAAACTGTATTTAGATGCAGGTGGTAGCTCTAAATGGGACCAAGGTGGAGCATGGTTCTCTGCTTGGGTATGGGGTAGTAAAACCGGAGATGCTTGGTACAAAGCTACCAAGGGAGATGTGTATTATGAAATTGAGGTGCCCGATGATGCAACAGGTATGTTGTGGGCTCGTTTCAGTAAAGCATCTACTTCAGAAAGCTGGAACCAAGCAAATGGTGATCAAGCCGGTTATTGGAATAAAACTGGTGACCTTACCATTGGTGCAGACAATCTGTTAACCATTAAAGGATGGGGAACAAACCTAGGTACAGACTATGCATGGTCTACCTACACACCTCCTACACCTGATCCAGAACCTGAGCCAGAACCAGACCCAGACCAACCAGTAGATCCTGACCAACCAGTTGACCCAGATCAACCAGTAGATCCTGACCAACCAGTAGATCCCGATCAACCAGTAGATCCAGATCAACCAGTTGATCCAGAAGATCCCGATACTCCAGTAGTTCCAGATCCAGAAGAACCAGAAGAACCTGCTGCTGGTATTACCTTTACTGTTCAAGTTCCAGCAGGAACCGTTGAATGTTATGTAACAGGTAGCCCATTGTGGAATAACGGTGACTTCTTGCAAATGGAAAAAGTAGAAGGCGAAGAAAACCTATTTACTGTTACTACCACTGAATTAGATGGTACTGCATGGAAATATTGCAGCGGTCCAGGATGGGCTTACGTAGAAAAAGATGCTAACGGTAATGAAATTACTGATAGAAAAACCGCTGGTAATCCAGACGTTGTTGCAAAATGGGCATTGTTGTACGAACCTGATGCAGAACCAATCGAACCATACTATGCAATCCGTGGTTTGGTTAGCTGGGATATGGCAGACGATATTAAATTGACTGCAAATGCAGAAGGTACAGAATATTCTATTACCGGTCTTGATATTGCAGCAGATAAAGAATTCAAAGTAATCTATGTTGATGAAAATGTAAACATTACTTGGTACGGTGTTTCTGCAGTAGAAGCAAATCCTGAAATTACTCAAACAGGTACAGATAACATTGTGTTGGCAGCTGGCAAATACGATATCTACTTCAAATTGGATACCAAAACCATGTGGATTGGTTTAACTCCTGCTGATGATCCAGACCAACCAGTAGATCCCGATCAACCAGTTGACCCAGATCAACCAGTAGATCCTGACCAACCAGTAGATCCTGATCAACCAGTAGATCCTGACCAACCAGTAAAGTCGGATCGTAGCCATGTCGTTCTGTGAGCC
>JAZQZN010000007.1:0-36031 GCA_045634045.1 Candidatus Enterocola sp.
TAGCCGCCGTTTTTCAGAAGACCTTGAGGATTTTCCTCAGGGTCTTTTTTTTGTTATTATAGGTTCCCCGCGTTGCGGTTGCAAGCAACCTTAACACGGGGTTACAAGTTAGGAATACCCACAAGGGGTAATTGTGATATAGTCTCTCCATGCGCATAGGCTGATATGCCGTGGCAGGGAGAGACTATATCACATAATACATAGGCTGTTAAGCTGTGGCGGAAATAGAATCTGTAATAAAAAAACCTGCAAGTTCCCTTGCAGGTTTTTTTTGTTGTATGATAACAATGCTTAGTTGTTTTCAGGACGTAGTTTACGTACTACTGCACCTGCTTGCCACATTTCGCTTTCACGTAGGGCTTTAAGCTCTTCTTCTAGACCAACGCGATAATCTGGTTTAGAGTTAGCGTCGATTGAAATTTGAGCTTCATTGCCAGTTTTAACGCTTTCGTATAGTTTGTACATAACTGGTTTGATGGCATCGTGGAAAGGTCCCATCCAGTCCAATGCTCCACGTTGTGCAGTGGTAGAGCAGTTAGCATACATCCAGTCCATACCGTTTTCAGCAAACAAAGGCATCAACGATTGTGTAAGCTCTTCTACGGTTTCGTTGAATGCTTCTGAAGGTTCGTGACCGTTTTCACGCAAAACTTCGTATTGAGCCAACAAAAGGCCTTGAATGGCACCCATCAACGAACCGCGTTCGCCAGTAAGGTCAGAAGTTGCTTCTTTCATGAAAGTAGTTTCGAACAAGTAGCCAGAACCTACACCAATACCCAAAGCAACTACGGTGTCGAATGCGTGACCAGATGCGTCTTGGTAGATAGCGTATGAAGAGTTCAAACCGCGACCTTGCAAGAACATACGACGTAGTGAAGTACCAGAACCTTTAGGAGCTACCAATACAACGTCAACGTCTTTTGGAGGTACGATACCAGTGCGATCGTTCCAAGTGATAGCAAAACCGTGAGAGAAATACAAGGTTTTACCTGGGGTTAGGTTGCGTTTTACTACTGGCCATACTTCAATTTGAGCAGCATCAGATAGTAGGTATTGAATGATGGTGCCGCGTTGGCAAGCTTCTTCGATGTCGAATAGGGTTTCGCCAGGAATCCAACCGTCTGCTACGGCTTTGTCCCAAGTTTTGCCACCTTTACGTTGGCCAACAATTACGTTGAAACCGTTGTCGCGTAGGTTTAATGATTGGCCTGGGCCTTGTACACCGTAACCAATAACGGCGATGGTTTCGTTTTTAAGCACTTCGCGTGCTTTTTCCAATGGAAATTCTTCGCGGGTAACTACGTTTTCAATTACGCCGCCAAAATTCATTTGTGCCATATTGTTATTTATTTAATGTGAATTTTTACAATTGAGTTGCAAAGTTACCATTTTTTTTGTGGTTTGCACCATAATTAGGCATCTTTGTCTTGCCAAAGCAATTTAATTTTGCAGAGGGTTTGTCCTTCTGGATTTTTAATGGCAATAAGGTGTTCGTTGTCGTTTTCTTGTTTTACAAGGTTGACGGTAACTCCGTAGCCAATTTCGTGTTGATAATTGATATCTACTCGCTTAATTTGTTTGGTGATAAATTGTTGCATGGGATAGGTATCTAATGCCCATTGCAGGTAACGGACGCTGTTAGCATGTAGGTTGTAGTCCATATCGTTGTAGGCAATGGTATGTTGAAATACGGTGCCTTCTTTTACGTCTGCTACGCGTGCGGGGGCTTCCAATCCTGCCGAGGTAGGATTGATGGGATAGTTGGCTAAAAGGGGATTATTCTCCAAATTAACCACCTTTCTGCTGTTCATGTCAATCATTGACCAATAAGAAGTGGCACGGATGGCTACATCACCGTTTGGATAGCTTATCAAAAAACTACGGGTATTGATGAGTTTGTTGTTGGCTTCAACCCATGTTTGTGAGTGCACGGTGTTGAATAAATAGGGTTGCGTCTCAAATTCGAAAGCAATGCGCGATAATACCCATGTGAGTCCTTTTTCGTGTAGAAAATCGACTCCGCCATTTTTGGATTCGCTGTCAATACCTGCCGATGTTAGCAAGCGGGCAAGCACCTGTGTAGGTTTGATGTGTTTGGTGAAATCTACGTCGTGTGGAAGAATGTCGTAGGTTTCTTGGTATGCGTGTTCTATCATAATAGTTCTTCTTGACGACGTTTTTCGATGCTGGCAAGCATATCGCTAAGACGTTCGATGCGACCACGGGTAATGGCTACACGTCCCGAGCGGATAAATTGCAATACACCAATGGTGCTGGCTAGCTCATTGAACATTTCTTGGGTTTCTTCGTACAAACCAGTTTTTTCAAGTACCACGCAGTTGTCTAATATTTCGAGAACGCGTGCGTTGTATTTGCGAATAAGGGGTTCGATACCGCCTAATGATAGTACCTTGTCGGTGGCTAATTTGAATAGGGCAATTTCTTGATACACCAATTCGCTGTCGCAATTGTAGTATGCCTTTAGGATATCGACACGTTTGTCGATTTGTTTTACCACTTTTTCGATGGTTGATTTGTCGGTCTGAACGGTAATAGTAAACTTATGGATACCTTGTAGCGCCGAGGGAGATACCGAAAGGGTTTCGATGTTAATTTGTCGGCGGGTAAATACCGTGGTGATTTGGTTGAGCAAACCAGGGTTGTTTTCGGAGAAAATGGTAATGGTATAAATGGTCTTTTCTTCCATAGGTGTACCTTATTTGTTGTTTTCGTTTAATAAAATGGTGGTTACAGATCCGCCTGCAGGAGTCATGGGATATACCAAACTTTGTTCTTGAACATTTACAACAAGCAGGAAGCTATTGTCGCTATTGATCATATCACTAATAGCGTCGTCTAAATCTTCGCGCTTGGTTACCAATTTTGTTGGAATGTTGTAAGCGTTAGCAATGGTAGTAAAGTCGGGATTTACCATTGGCGTAGATGAGTAGCGTTGGTCAAAGAATAGTTCTTGCCATTGGCGTACCATGCCCAAGTAGTTGTTGTTCATCAAAATCATCTTGATGTCTAACTTTTCTTGGATAATGGTACCTAACTCTTGCATGGTCATTTGGAAACCTCCATCGCCACAGAAAAGGCATACGGTACGTTCTGGCTGAGCAATTTTTGCGCCAATGGCGGCTGGGATACCAAATCCCATTGTGCCAGCACCGCCTGAGGTTACAACGCTGCGTTTTTCTTCAAATTGGAAGTAACGAACGGCTTCCATTTGGTTTTGGCCGACGTCGGTGACCAAAATGGCTTTGCGCTCAGTTGCGTCCGATACCTTGCGTACCACTTCGCCCATGGTAATGGGGCTGCCTGTGGGAGGATTCAGTTCATGACGAATTACTTTGTCCATTTCCAGTTCTTCGTACTCTTTGAAAGAATCAATCCACTCGGTGTGGGTGTTGCTTTCTAACAAAGCAGTTACGGCTGGAAGTGTATCTTTTACGTTGCCAAGGATGGCTACGTCAGTTTTTACATTTTTGTCGATTTCGGCGATATCGATATCGAAATGAATAACTTTAGCTTGTTTTGCATAAGCATTAAGGTCGCCTGTAATGCGGTCGTCAAAGCGCATGCCAATAGCGATGAGTAGGTCGCATTCGTTGGTTTTGATATTGGGACCAATATTTCCGTGCATTCCCAACATACCTTTGTTTAGACGGTACGATGTAGGCATGGCCGATTCGCCTAATAGGGTCCATGCTGCTGGAATATCTGCTTTATCTAAGAAATCTTTTAGTTCTTCTTCTGCTTTGCCGATGGTAACACCGTGTCCTACCAAGGCGAATGGTTTTTTTGCTTGGTTGATGAGTGTTGCTGCATTTTTTACGGCTTCCTTGTCGAGTGGGTGGTTGGGCAAGTAGCTACGAATAAAGTTGCAAGTGGCTGGTTCGAAATCGAATTTTGCAGTTTGTGCATTTTTTGCAAAGTCAAGCACAACAGGACCAGGACGACCGCTTTTGGCGATATAGAAGGCGCGTGCTACCGCCCATGGAATTTCTTTTTCGTCGCGGATTTGGTAGCTCCATTTGGTAATGGGCTGGGTGATGCCGACCAAGTCAATTTCTTGGAAAGCATCGGTACCTAATAGCGATTTGCCTACCTGACCGGTAATGACAACCATAGGAGTACTATCCATAAGTGCATCGCCAATACCCGTGATGGTGTTAGTGGCACCAGGACCGCTGGTTACGATACAAACGCCAACCTTGCCCGATACGCGTGCATAGCCTTGTGCGGCA
This sequence comes from Candidatus Enterocola sp., assembly GCA_045634045.1. Taxonomy (GTDB): domain Bacteria; phylum Bacteroidota; class Bacteroidia; order Bacteroidales; family Paludibacteraceae; genus Enterocola. The sequence goes on from JAZQZN010000007.1 coordinate 4,251, forward strand.
TGGGTAGCGCCTTGTTCGTGGCGGGTGAGGATGTAGTGCAATTTGTCAGAGTAGTCGTACATGGCATCGAATACGGGGATAATCGCTCCGCCTGGATAGCCGAATACGGTATCCACTCCTTCGTGTAGAAGGGATTCCATCAATGCTTGTGCGCCTGTTATGTGTTGCTTCATAAATGTTTATTTAGTCAATTAAACGAATGGCTCCTTTGTCGGCAGAACTTACCAACGAAGCGTATGCTTTTAATGATTTAGAGATGATGCGGTTGCGGTCTTTGGGTGTAAAGGCAGCTTTGCCGCGTGCTAGCTCTGCGTTGCGACGAGCTGTTAGTTCTTCGTCGCTGACTTTGATGTCTATGGTTCTGTTTGGGATATCGATGACGATGATGTCGCCGTCTTGAATTAGTCCGATATTGCCACCTGCAGCAGCTTCGGGCGATACGTGTCCGATGCTCAAACCTGATGTGCCACCCGAGAATCGACCATCGGTGATAAGGGCACATTGTTTGCCAAGGTGCATCGATTTGATGTACGAGGTGGGGTATAGCATTTCTTGCATGCCAGGGCCTCCTTTTGGACCTTCGTGGGTAATGAGTACGACATCGCCCGCTTGTACTTTGCCGCCTAAAATACCTTCGCAGGCAGCCTCTTGTGATGTAAAGACTACTGCTTTACCTTCGAAATGCCAAATGCTTTCATCTACGCCTGCTGTTTTGATTACACAACCGTCTTCTGCTAAGTTGCCTTTTAGTATTGCCAATCCACCGTCTTTGGTATAGGCGTTTTCGATATTACGGATGCAGCCTTGTGCACGGTCGGTGTCGAGGCTTTCGTAACGGCTGTTTTGCGAACCAAGAACTAGGTTGAATTTGCCAGCAGGTGCTGCAGTGTATAAGTTCTTAGCGGCTTCTGATGGGTTGCCGTTGGTAATGCTGTATTGTTCGATCGCTTGTGCCAGGGTCAAACCATCTGCACGTTTTACTTGGGTGTCGATGAGGCCTTCTTGTGCCAAGCATTCCATAATGCCCAAGATGCCACCGGCGCGGTTGACGTCTTGAACGTGGTATTTTTGCGTATTAGGAGCCACTTTGCAGAGGCAAGGTGTTTTGCGCGACAGCGCATCGATGTCGTCCATGGTAAAGTTGGCGCCTGCTTCTTGTGCAATGGCCAATAGGTGCAAAACGGTATTGGTAGAACCGCCCATGGCGATATCGAGGGTCATGGCGTTGAGGAATGCGCTACGAGTAGCAATGCTACGAGGAAGTACGCTATCGTCGCCATCGCGGTAGTATTTGTAGGCGTTTTCAACAATCTTATGAGCAGCTTGCATGAATAACTCTTTGCGAACTTGATGCGTGGCTAGCACGGTGCCGTTACCTGGAAGTGCCATGCCCAATGCCTCGTTGAGGCAGTTCATGGAGTTGGCGGTAAACATACCCGAACAGCAGCCACATGATGGACACGCAGAACGTTCCAAGTCTGCAACATCGGCATCAGATACAGTGCTGTCTGCTGATTGTACCATGGCATCGATGAGGTCAACGTGACGATCTTTCCATGAACCAGCTTCCATTGGACCACCTGAAACAAAAATTGCAGGGATGTTGAGGCGCATTGCAGCCATAAGCATACCAGGAGTAATCTTGTCGCAGTTGCTGATGCAGATCATGGCATCGGCTTTGTGGGCATTGACCATGTATTCGACACTGTCGGCAATGATGTCGCGGCTGGGTAGCGAGTAGAGCATGCCGTCATGACCCATAGCGATGCCATCGTCGATGGCAATGGTATTGAACTCGGCTGCAAAGCAACCCAATTTTTCGATTTCTTGTTTGATTTCTTGACCGATATGATGCAAGTGCACGTGGCCTGGTACAAATTGGGTAAACGAATTGACGATGGCAATAATGGGTTTGCCAATTTGTTCGCGTTTCATGCCGTTAGCGACCCAAAGAGCTCTTGCTCCTGCCATGCGGCGACCTTCTGTACTTTGTGCACTTCTTAGTGGATGTTTCATTGTGTTGTCTGATTTTGGGTATTATGTCAATATAAAATCATTATTCTGCAAAAATACACAAATATTTTTGCTCAATAGGTATATAGTAATATAAAAATGCGTACATTTGCCAATATTTAAAATTACAATTATGGAAAACAATTTGCTTGATGATGTAAGAAAAAAAGCCCAACTCTGGTTGGACGGTAATTACGATGCTGAAACCAAAGCTACCGTAAAGGCGTTGATGGACAATGCTGACACCACCGAGTTGATAGAATCCTTTTATAAAGACTTGGAATTCGGTACAGGAGGCTTGCGCGGTATTATGGGTGTGGGCTCTAACCGCATGAATATTTATACTGTAGGTGCTGCGACACAAGGCTTGAGCAACTACTTGAAAAAAGAATTTGCAGGACAAGAAATTAAAGTTGTTGTAGGTCATGACTGCCGTAATAACAGCCGCTTGTTTGCCGAAACTGCAGCGAATATTTTCTCTGCTAATGGCATCAAAGTGTATTTGTTTGAAGATTTGCGTCCTACTCCAGAAATTTCTTTTGCGATTCGTTACTTGGGTTGCCAAAGTGGTATTGTAGTAACAGCATCACACAATCCTAAAGAATATAACGGCTACAAAGCATACTGGGCTGATGGTGCACAAGTTATTGCTCCTCACGACACCAATATTATTTCGGAAGTAAACAAAATTAAATCGGTTGATGATGTTAAGTTTACTGGCAATCCAGCATTGATTGAAATCATTGGTGAAAACGTGGACAGCGTATTCTTGGAAAAAATTAGCAAACTAACCTTGTCGCCTGATTCGATTCGTCGTAACAAGGACATGAAGATTGTTTATACACCTATCCATGGTACTGGTGCGACCTTGATTCCACGTGCGCTTAAAATGTACGGTTTCGAAAATATTGTGGATGTGCCTGAACAAAATGTTTTGTCGGGTGATTTCCCAACCGTTAAGTCGCCTAACCCAGAAGAGCCCGCTGCTTTGGCAATGGCTGTAGAAAAGGCAAAAGCGGTAAACGCTGACATGGTGATGGCTTCTGACCCTGATGCTGACCGTTTGGGTATTGCGGTGAAAAACGACAAAGGCGAATGGATTTTGGTAAATGGTAACCAAACTGCTATGTTGTTTATCTACTACTTGCTAACTCGTTGGTCGGAATTGGGCAAACTAAAAGGTAAAGAGTATATCGTTAAAACCATCGTAACAACTGAAATGATTGCTTCGATTGCTCGTAAATTCAATGTGCCTTACTTTGATTGCTATACTGGCTTTAAATGGATTGCAGCTGTGATGCGTGAAAACGAAGGCAAAATGCAATACATTGGCGGTGGTGAAGAAAGCTACGGATTCTTGGCAGAAGACTTCGTTCGCGACAAAGACGCTGTTTCGGCTTGTGTGTTGATTGCAGAAGTTGCAGCTTGGGCAAAAGATAATGGCAAATCGCTATATGATTTGATCCAAGAAATCTATGTAAAATTCGGTTTCTCGAAAGAGAAAGGTATTTCTGTGGTGAAAAAAGGTAAGAGCGGTGCAGAAGAAATCAAAGAAATGATGAGCCGTTTCCGCAGCAATCCTCCTAAAGAATTGGCTGGTTCGCCTGTTACTTTGATCAAGGATTACGGAACACTTCGTCAAATTGATTTGTTGGCAGGTCAAACTTCTGAGTTGGAAATGCCAGAAACTGCAAACGTATTGCAATACTTTACCCAAGATGGCACGAAGGTTTCTGTTCGTCCTTCTGGTACAGAACCTAAAATTAAGTTCTATATTGAAGTAAAATTGCCTTTGGCTGGAGCGGCAGAATACGAAGCTGTAAATGCTGCTGCAGAAGAGAAAGTATTGGCAGTGAAAGCTTCGTTGGGCTTGGAATAATTCATTATTTCTACATACGACAAGACGCTCCTTCTTCAAATGGAGCGTCTTTTTTTATACTTGCTTTGCTGATCAGGTAGGATAAAAAGAAAGGACGATACCTGCGTATCGTCCTTTCTTACCCATTAGGAGGGTGTCCTTATTTTTTGTCGATTTCTTTTTTGGTGACAAATACGTGTGCAAAAGCACCAGCCAAAATAACAAGAGCACCAATGCCCAAAGTAAGGTTAGATTGGAAACCTGCGAGAGCAGGAACGATAAGTGTAAGTGCACCCAAAAGAACGATGATGATTCCTAAATTTTTCATATGATTGGTATTTAATTATTTTCTAACTACAAAAGAAATATTTTTTTTTCTGATAACAAAATAAAAGCACGAAAAACAATGCGATGTTGCGCATTATGCGAATTGTTCGGTATCTTCTTCGTCAATATCTTGCTCGATGCGCAAGTTTTGGATGATGAAGTTTTGTCTGTCTTGCGTGTTCTCGCCCATGTAAAAACGCAATAGGCTTGAGAGAGCATCTTCTTTGTGCAAGTGTACTTGATCCAAGCGCATGTCTTTGCCGATAAAGTGTTTGAACTCATCGGGTGAAATTTCACCTAACCCTTTGAATCGAGTAATCTCTGCACGAACTCCTAATTTGTTGATGGCGTTGATGCGCTCTTCGTCTGTATAGCAGTAGAAGGTTTCTTTCTTGTCGCGTACGCGGAACAAGGGGGTTTGTAAAATATAGACGTGTCCTGCTTTTACTAACTCTGGGTAGAATTGTAAGAAGAAGTTCATTAGCAAAAGGCGGATGTGCATACCATCGTCGTCGGCATCGGTCGCAACAATTACCTTGTTGTAGCGTAAATCTTCTAAGCCGTTTTCGATATTAAGGGCGGCTTGTAGAAGGTTGAATTCTTCGTTTTTGAAAGCCTCTCCTTTGTTCATGCCAAAGCAGTTGAGTGGTTTGCCTCGTAAGCTAAATACGGCTTGTGTGTTGACATCGCGGCTTTTGGTAATAGAACCACTCGCAGAGTCACCCTCAGTGATGAAAATGCAACTTTCTGCTTGACGGTCGCCACGGGTGTCGTTAAAGTGAATGCGGCAATCGCGCAGCTTGCGGTTGTGCATGTTTACTTTCTTCGCTCTTTCGCGTTCTTGCTTGGTGACGTTGGCAACGGCTTTGCGTTCGCGTTCGGTGTCCTGGATTTTTTTGAGGAGTACCTCGGTCATTTCAGGATTACGGTGCAAGTAGTTGTCCAATTCTTTCTTAAGGAAATCGCCTACGTATTTGTTAACGCTGGTGCCAGATAAGGGGTATTGATTGCCGTCTTTATCGTGGTCGGGAGCCATGTTGGTAGAACCTAATTTGGTTTTGGTTTGACTCTCAAAAACAGGTTCAATAACGTTGATGGCGATAGAGGCTACGATGCCACCTCTGATGTCTTGTAGTTCAAAACTTTTGCCGAAGAAATCTTTAATGGTACGGGCAATGTGCTCTTTTAAGGCAGCTTGGTGTGTGCCGCCTTGGGTGGTGTGCTGACCATTGACAAATGAGTAGTATTCTTCGCCGTATTGGTCGCTATGCGTAAAGGCAACTTCGATGTCTTCGCCTTTTAGGTGTACAATGGGATAAAGGATCTCACCTGTACATTTTTCGTTGAGAAGATCGAATAAACCATTTTTAGAAACGATTTTTTGCCCGTTATAGTTGATGATTAGTCCTTGATTGAGGTAGCTGTAATTGCGCAACATCGTTTCGATGTAATCGTTGCGGTAATTGTAGTTACCAAATAGGTTTTGGCTGGTATCGGGTGTAAATTGAATGAGCGTGCCGTTTTTTTCTTTCGTAGGTTCAAGGTCGTATTCTTTGACCAATTTGCCCTCTGCAAATTCAGCTCGTTTAGCCATGCCGTCTCGGTAAGAAATGGCAGTAAAGGAAGAAGAAAGGGCATTCACGGCTTTGGTACCAACACCATTTAGACCGACTGATTTTTGGAAAGATTTGGTGTCGTATTTTGCACCAGTATTCATGATAGAAACGCAATCGACCAATTTGCCTTGTGGAATACCACGGCCGTAGTCACGTACGGTAACGGTACGTTCTTTGATGGTAATATCTACCTGATTGCCGCATTTCATGCGGAATTCGTCAATGGAGTTGTCAACAACTTCTTTTAGGAGTACGTAAATGCCATCGTCTGCCGATGAACCGTCACCTAACTTGCCAATGTACATCCCTGGGCGTAGGCGTACGTGCTCCAAACCCTCGAGGGTAATGACGTTGTCGTCTGTATAATTGGTGGTAGGTGTAGAAAATTCAGGTAGTTCGCTCATAGTAGTTGATTTGTGAGCGAAGATAATAAAAAATGTTGAAATTTCTTTCTCTGGGAGGGTAAAAATGTAGGGATAAAAAGAAAGCAGTTTCGATATCGAAACTGCTTTCGTATGAAGTTAAAATAGTAATCTATTGCAGATTATTATTTGCTTTTAGCTTCGCTTTTAGCCAACTCTTCTTTAAGAGCTGCCAAACCTTCTAGGTCACCAAGAGTGGTTTTTTCGATGGTAGGCATTTCTTCTTTTTTGCTAGCTTTTTTAGCTGCTTTTTTAGGTTCAGCTACTTCAGTTGCTTTTTGCTCATCTTCGAAAATGCGGCTGTGCGACAAGATGATGCGTTTAGCTTCTTTGTTGAACTCGATAACTTTGAAAGAAAGAGTTTCGTTAGCTTGTGCTTGCGAACCGTCTTCTTTTACCAAGTGTTTAGGAGTAGCGAAACCTTCGATGTTGTGTTGCAAAGCAACTACAGCACCTTTGTCCATCAATTCTACGATACGACCTTCGTGGATAGAATCAACAGTGAAGATGGTTTCGTAAACGTCCCATGGGTTTTCTTCCAATTGTTTGTGACCCAAGCTCAAACGACGATTTTCTTTGTCGATTTCCAATACTTGGATTTCGATTTCAGCACCCAATTGAGTAAATTCAGATGGATGTTTGATTTTTTTGGTCCAAGAAAGGTCAGAGATGTGGATCAAACCGTCAACACCTTCTTCCAATTCTACAAATACACCGAAGTTGGTGAAGTTGCGAACTTTTGCAGTGTGTTTGCTACCAACAGGATATTTGCTGTCGATGTTCAACCATGGATCTTCTTTCAATTGTTTGATACCCAATGACATTTTGCGTTCTTCGCGGTCCAAAGTAAGGATTACTGCTTCTACTTTGTCGCCAACTTTAACGAAGTCTTGAGCAGAGCGTAGGTGTTGAGACCAGCTCATTTCAGAAACGTGGATAAGACCTTCAACGCCAGTAGCGATTTCTACGAATGCACCGTAGTCAGCAACTACAACTACTTTACCTTCTACTTTGTCACCTACTTGTAGGTTAGCGTGACGCGCTTCCCATGGGTGAGGAGTAAGTTGTTTCAAGCCCAAAGCGATACGTTTCTTTTCGTCGTCGAAATCAAGGATAACAACGTTAAGTTTTTGATCCAATTGAAGGATTTCTTCAGGATGCGAGATGCGACCCCAAGAAAGGTCGGTGATGTGGATAAGACCATCTACGCCACCCAAGTCGATGAATACACCGTAAGAGGTGATGTTTTTGACAGTACCTTCCAAGATTTGGCCTTTTTCCAATTTGCCAATGATTTCTTTCTTTTGTTGTTCCAACTCAGCTTCGATAAGAGCTTTGTGAGAAACCACCACGTTTTTGAATTCTTGGTTGATTTTAACCACTTTGAATTCCATGGTTTTGTTAACAAATACGTCGTAGTCGCGGATTGGTTTAACGTCGATTTGGCTACCTGGCAAGAATGCTTCGATACCAAATACGTCAACGATCATACCGCCTTTAGTACGGCATTTGATAAAGCCTTTGATGATTTCGTCGTTGTTAAGAGCTTCGTTAACGCGTTCCCAAGATTGAGCGCTGCGAGCTTTTTTGTGCGAAAGCACCAATTGACCTTTTTTATCTTCTTGCGATTCGATGTAAACTTCTACTTTGTCACCGATTTGCAATTCGGGATTGTAACGGAATTCGTTCATTGAAACGATACCGTCTGATTTGTAACCGATGTTTACAACAACTTCGCGTTTGTTCATTGCGATTACAGTACCTTCAACCACGTCGTTTGCATTGATTTGGTTCAATGTTTGGTTGTAGGCTTTTTCTTGGTCTTCTTTGCTGACCTCAGCGTTTACAACGCCGTTTTCGAATGCGTCCCAGTCAAAATTGTCTAGGGGCATTGTTTGTTTTTTCAAATCTGCCATAATGTTTTGTTTGTTAAATAATTAGTTGTTAGACTTTATGTATAAAAAATCGGGTGCAAAGATAATACTTTTATAGCAGAAAAAAAATAGCGCGCCTATTTTTTTTCTGCTATAAAAGTTGGTGATGCGGTGGACGTGTGACTATCGACGAGCGGTTATCGACTGTTTTAACGGGCAGTCTTTGGTGCAGCAGGCGCATTTGTTGTTGCCTTTGATGCTGCAGTAAACCTTTCGCCCTACAAAAATAAGGGCGAAAAGTAGAATAACTGTAACTAATATCCACTGAACGATCATAAGAATAGTCCTCCAATTTGATAAACAGCAAATGCTAAAATCCATGCCACAGTTGTGGTGTAAATAGCAGAGAATAGTGCCCATTTCCAACTGCCACTTTCGGATTTTATGGCCATGATGGTGGCAATGCAGGGGAAACAAAGCAAGATAAATACAAGGTATGATAGCACGGTGGCTGGTGTGTATAGGGGGTCTCCGTTTGCTTTTACTTCGTGTTTTAGGGCTGAGACTAGGACGTTGCTTTCTTCGGTTGCTTCGTCTTCGGAGTTGGTGTATAGTACGCTTAATGTGCTTACTACCAATTCTTTGGCAGGAAGACCAGCTACAATACCGACTCCCATCTTCCAGTTGTAACCTAATGGCTCAATAACGGGTTCGATGAATTTGCCGATGCGACCGATGTAACTTTGTTCTAATTGTTCGGACGGGGTTGTGTTTTCGTCTTTTGCCATGGGAAAATAACCCAAAGCCCAAATAATGATGGAGGCAAACAAAATAAGCGTACCCATCTTTTTAAGGTATTGAACCGATTTTTCCCACATGTGATGGAGTGCCGATTTAAGGGTTGGCACACGGTAAGGGGGTAACTCCATTACAAAAGGAGTTTCGTCGCCTTTTATCAAAAATTTCTTGAAGATTCTGGCAGATGCTACTGCGACTAAAATACCTAAAACATACAATCCAAGCATAACCCACGAAGCGTGATTGGGGAAGAATATTTTGGCAAAGATGATGTAAACGGGTATGCGGGCAGTACACGACATAAACGGTATAACCAGCATGGTGATGAGGCGGCTGTGCTTGCTTTCTAATGTTCTTGTTGCCATAATGGCGGGTACGTTGCAGCCAAATCCCATGAGCATGGGTACAAACGATTTGCCATGCAGTCCCATGCGGTGCATGATTTTGTCCATGATAAAGGCTGCTCTGGCAAGGTAGCCCGAGTCTTCCATGAGCGAGATAAAGAAATACAAAATAAGGATGTTGGGTAAGAATACCAACACACCGCCAACACCACTAATAATACCATCTAATAGCAAATCGGTGAATGGTCCTTCGGGCATCACGTTGGCAAGGTAATCGTTTAGCATACCAATGCCTGCATCTAGCCAATCTTGTGGGTATGCACCCAGCACAAAGGTACATTCAAACATCACCCACATAAATAAAAGGAAGATGGGATACCCTAAAAACTTATTGGTAACAATGGGGTCTAAAATGTTGGTAAGTCCCGACGATTTGCGTTTGGGTTCGGTGTAGGTTTCGTTAAGCGCACCGCTAATAAATCCGTATTTGGCATTGATGATGGCCGATTCGCAGTCTTCGTCTAGTTCTTCTTCTATGTGAGGAACAATTTTGCTTTTGTATTCCAAAATTTCTGCTGCGTTGGGCAAGGTTTTTACAAACTCTTCGGCACCTTTGTCATTCTCTAATAATTTAACGGCAAAGAAACGGCTGGAAAAGTGGTTTTTGTATTCGCTCTCTTTTTTGATGAGCTTGTTGATGCGGTTAATGGCTATTTGAAGGTCGCCACCGTGGTTAATGTGAATGTGTTTGGTAATGGGGTTTTTCCCCTCAAATGTGCTGATAACAGTATCCAATAAATCGGTGATGCCACTGTTTTCGGCAAATCCATCTTTTGCTTTGGTGGGAATGATGGATATGCCCAGCATGCTCGATAGTTCTTGGTAATTTAGTTTTGCTCCGCTTTTTTCAAGCTCATCGTACATATTTAGGGCAATAACCATGGGAATGTCCATGTCGATGAGTTGGGTGGTGAGGTATAGATTGCGCTCAAGGTTGGAGGCAGATACCACGTTGATGATGATGTCTGGGTCTTGCTCCATGATGTGTTTGCGCACAAAAACCTCTTCGGGCGAGTAGGCGGTAAGCGAATAAGTGCCAGGAAGGTCAAAGATGTTTAATCGATATCCTTTGTAGTCGATGTTGCCTTCTTTGGCATCGACCGTAACACCCGTATAGTTACCCACGTGTTCGTGTTTGCCCGATGCGATGTTGAACAGCGATGTTTTGCCCGAATTGGGATTGCCCACCAAAGCTATGTTGATGGTATTGCCTGTTTTATGGGCAATGTCTAATGGATCGTATTCGATGGCACCATAATTGTCTGATTTTAGGGTTGCATCTTTCTCGTTTATGCCAACCACCTCAATTAGGGCCGCCTCGTTTCTTCGTAACGAAACTTCGTAATCCATTACTTTGTAGTTAATGGGGTCTTTAAGGGGGGCTCCCATTAAAACTTCTACCTTTTGGCCTCTAACAAAGCCCATCTCAATGATACGTTTGCGGAATTTTCCCGTACCATGTACTTTGGATATAATGGCGTTTTCGCCTGTTTTTAAGTCGGATAAATACATAATTCAAGGGTCAAAATTACGTTATTTCTGCATAGATTCCTAATTTTAGAACGATAATGTATAGCCAATGCCTATTAGGTGAAAGTAACTATCTGGTGTATGCGAGAATTCATAGTACAATCCCAAGGTATTGTGTTCGTTTACAGCCCAATCTAGCCCTGCTCTGTAGCATAATTCGTCGTACCAAGATGCGGGTGCAGCCTCTAATGGATTGGTCATTTCGACGTAGGCATAGGGCGATAAAGGCGTTTCTGGAATGGCATATGCTAGGGTTAGTTTAGAAACTAAATGCCATAAATAGGCATTTTCGGGTACTGCGTACGTCATTTGGCCTGTTTCTTGGAGTGATAACGAAAAATCGCCTAAACTAACTTGGGGCATGGCCGATAGTTTTAGTACATGCTCCATGCAGGTGGCGTTGGCGTATAAAAATTCGTAGGCCGCTTCTAGTGCGATGTTAGGATGTGGTGTGTAAGCCGCTCCTATAACCGTATTACAAGCATCAAACAAACCGTTTTCTGGGGTTAAAAAGTTGGCAAAAGTAAGTTCTTCGCCTAAAAATAAGGTAACTTCTTCTGCGGGTGTGTAGGTAACGTAAACATCTAGTTCGCCGCCCATGTTGGTTTCTTTAGAGGGGTTGCTTGCCCATAGTGCCACGTGAAGTGTACAAAGTAATAAGGTAAAGAGTAATTTTGTTTTCATGATGTATAGCTGTTTTTTTTGCATGGCAAAGGTATGGCTATACTTTTGTTGTGACAATCCCCAAAAAAAATGAATTTTTATCCCTAAAAATGGGGATAGATAGGAGTTATTTTACCTCGATGATGCCATTTTGAAGGGCGTAGATGGTAAGACCTGCCAACGATTTGATGCTGGTTTTGGCAGTGATGTTTTTGCGGTGCGAAATGACGGTATGGGTACTGATGTTTAGTTTGTCTGCCACTTCTTTGTTGGAACAGCCTTCTAGTAATAGGCGAAGTACGTCTATCTCTCTTTCTGATAATTCGATATTTGTTTTTTTCTCCTCGATGGGTTTCTCATGGGATACGCTATTCTCTTTGCCTTCTAGTTTTTCGACCAAAGGAATGAGCACGGTATCTTCTATTAAGGTGTGTATTTTGAGTTCTTGCTCTAAATCGAATAAGCAGTGAAGTAGTTTTCGTCTAAGGTGATTGTTGTTGTCGTCAAATGGAAGGTATTTGATGAGCAGGCCTTTTAGGTCGGCTAATTTGTCGTCAATGTTGTCGTGATGTTGCTTGTATTCGGCGATGCTGTAATTGGCAATGTTTGGATCATTGTTTGCCATTGCAATCATATACGGGAATACAATGTTGTTTTCGTAGTCAAAGTGTTTTTTGACCTCTTCGATGTAATTCTGTACAAAATTATCGAGCAAATAGATACCAGCGCAATTGGTCTCTTCGGCTATTTGTTTGACGTACCTCATAATCTTAGCAGCACGTTCGTTGAGGTAATAATGGTGGCTGTTTTGAAGGTACTTAACCATGCATTTAATATCGTCGCTGCTGTAATGGGGAATTGGAGTCGTGGTTTGATTGGCAAATAAACTGGCAAAATGCAGGTAAAGTTCGGGGTTGATGTTGTTTTCTTGACATATTTTTTCGACCGTTTTCTCTTTTACGATAAAAGGAATGCCCAAATGCTCTATGAGCAAAACCTGTTTAAAGTCTTGCTCAACAATATCTGCAATTTTTTGTTCTTTGTTAAATTCCATGCTTGGCAAAAATAGTAATAAAGTCCCTTTTGAACAATCCCTAAAAAGGGGGATTTTACTTAACCCCTGTGTATTGGCGGTAAATTTTGTTGTACTCTTTACTTTCTAAATACACGGAGAGCCAATTATTAATTGAATCGCGTAAGATAGGGGTATTGGGATGGATTGCCCACGAGTAGTTTTGGGTAAAACTAATGGCAGTGCTCATATCTAGGTTTTTGTATTCGGGTTGTTTGAGCAATACCCTTGCTACAAATTCGTCCAATACGGCATAGTCGATATGCTTTTCGATTAACATATCAAGCAAGTCGGCCGGTGTGGCATTTTGAATTTCTTTGATGTAAATGCTGTCGCCAATTTCGTGCGAAAGATTGGTGAGTCGTTGGCGATAAAATGCACCCGGTAATATGTAAACGTTTTGGTTGGCTAATTCTAACTGGTTGCGTATAAAGGCTACACTGTCGGGCTTCTGTTTGTTTTGCTTGCGTTGGATAAGCATCTGACGACTGGTAAAAACAGGGATGGTATAGCTTATTTTTTGACGCATTTGGTTGTAGATGGGTATGTGCCAAGCCAATATATCCACCTTGTTTTGTAATAGTGAATCGATGGCAGCAGATAGATTAGGCTCGGTGATAAAAACGACCTTGTCTATTTGATGGTCGTGTGCAAATTGTTGAATCATGAGCGCTTGCAAACCAGCTATGCTATCAATGTCGATAACTTGATAACTCATGGAGTTTGGCTCAACAATAACGCGTAGGGTGTTGGCTTGTTTGATGCGTGCGTAGTCGGTTTTACGTTGGTATGAACGGGCAAACAATACAAATGACAAAATAATAAGCGCAATGATGATGCACCCACTTCCAATAAAGAGGTGTTTGCGTCGAGCCATTTTTTTTTCAATCTCGTTCATAAGCATCAATCGTAAAAATTCCACGATAATCCGCATTTAAACATACCCGGGTTGAGCGGGTAGTGCGGTACGGAAAAATAAGTGGGCGACATAAAGGTTTGTGATAGGTTGTAATACATGGCAAAGAACCTGAACTGTTTGAGGTGCAGGTTGATGTATGCGTTGAGTAAAGGATAATTGCCTACTAATGTGGTGTTTTGTAGGTGAAATTGACCAGTTGCAGGCATGTAGGCATTGGCGTAGTAGGCGGTATTGTAGCGGCAGTCAACGCCTAATTGCACGGTAAGGTGTTTGAATAGTTTGGTCTTGAAATAAAAGTTGCTGTAGGCTGACACCAATGGCAATGGCAATATTTCGGGCTGTGAGGTGTATTGTATAGATACTTTATTGTCCCAATGGAGCAACCATGCCGATAGGTTGAATGATACGTCAGCGCTGATGATTTGAATAAAATGCTCTCGGTCTTGTTCGGGTAAAGCTTGGTGGTTGAAATAGATGTAGTTTTTCAGACCTTGCCAGCCTGCACCGATGCTAAAGTTACAGTATTTGTAGGGGATGCCAATTTTGCCATAGGCTCGTGCCGACCAGGTGTTGTCAAATTGATTTTCCCAGATAAAGTGGTTGGAGTAGTAATGCTCGGTAAAGTAGCTGGGGTTGGTGCTTTTTACATGACCTTCTGCCGACAGGAACATGCGGAGGCTGTCTTTTTGGCTGATGTTCCATGAGGTGTTGAAATCGCCAGTTACGTCGAACGAAAGTCGTGTGTCGCGTCCGAGTAGAAAAACTTTACCCAAAGCCCCATAGGTGGTGTTGCCTTTGCGTTTAAAGAGTTCGCCACCCACTGCCACCAAAGCTTCGTTGTGGTATGCGTAGGTAGAGTCTGCTATTAGGCGCATGTTGAGGTCCATATCAATTTCGGCAAAAGCACGTACACCAAAGATCGCCCACTTTTGGAATCCCTCGTTCATGGTAAATGAAATGACATTTTTGAGGAAATGGTTGGCGACGGTATCGTTGGTAGCCACATCTGAATAGTAGTTGTGGGCGTAAAAGTCTTTGTTGATGCTCTCTTCGTAGTATTTCTTTTGGCTGTTTTCGTATTTTACGCTATAGCCAATGGTCATGGCAGGAATAAAGAGTTGCTTGTCGCTGTCGTCTGGGTCGGCTTGGTAGTAGCCGATGTTGTATTGTTGGTTGACCCAAAAGTAAAAAGAATTGTAGATTGACCACGATTTGGAAAGGTTGACGGGTAGGTCTTGCGGATCATTGATGCTACCTAAATAGGCATCGTTGGTGATACCCCCATTTTCAAAATTGCGAAAATTGTTGAGTCCAGCAATAAAGTAGATGGAGTACTTTTCGTCGCGGTAGCTGCCGTTGAGGTAGCCGTTGAGGTCATCTGACGATTGCTTGTAGAAAGCTCCTCGCCCGTAAACGTAGTCGGCAAATAGGCCAAAATTGAGGCGTTTGTTGGCGTTGATGCTAAAACGTGCCGTTAAATGATCTTCACCATGATGTGTAAACCCACCAGTTGCATACGAAATATTGCTGTAGGGCTTGAGGGTGTTGAAAAAATAAACCCTGTCGGTGGAGATGTAGTTGTCGTGATATGGATGACGGAATAAGAAATCACCTGCAATGTCGGTGCTGTGTCGGTCGGCAAAAATGGCCGATTGGCTGGGTAGCCCCATGTTGCCCAACCATTCAGAAGCAATGGTACGAATGTAAGCAGGAGTTGAGGTAATTTGGAATCCGTCTGATAGCGTATCAGGGGTGGTGGTTGTTTCGGCTGCAAAATCTTCGTTCACCAACCATGCTTTTACTCCTTCGCCTGACGTTGGCTTTGGGGTAGATTGCGCATACAAACACGAGCTAAATCCGATAATCCAGCCCATTAGTAGTATGTACAATCGTTTATTCATAGACGGTACAAAGATAGGGATTTTTGTCGAAAGTAAGAAATCCCTACAACCTGCGCATTAGTTGTGGCACGATGGCCGCTTTCCAAGTTGAAAAATCGCCAGCAATGATGTGTTTGCGTGCTTCTTGGGTTAACCATACGTAGAATGATAGGTTGTGAATAGATGCAATTTGCATGCCTAATAGTTCTCCAGTCATGATGAGGTGTCGTAGATAGGCCTTGCTATAGGCGGTATCGACATAGGCGGTACCGTCTGGGTCGATGGGCGAAAAGTCATTGGCCCATTTTTTGTTATGCATGTTGATGGTGCCTTGTAGGGTGAAGAGCATACCATTGCGACCATTGCGGGTAGGCATGACGCAGTCGAACATATCAACACCACGTTCGATGGCTTCCAAAATATTGGCAGGTGTGCCTACGCCCATAAGGTAGCGAGGTTTGTCTTTGGGCAATATTTCGTTTACGACCTCAATCATTTCGTACATTTTTTCGGTAGGTTCGCCCACTGCCAAACCGCCAATGGCATTGCCTTCGCGATTTTGTTCGGCAATAAATTCGGCAGATTGTTTGCGTAGTTCGGGGTAAACGCATCCTTGTACGATGGGGAAGAAGGTTTGGCTATAGCCGTATAGAGGCTCAGTTTCGTCGAAGCGTTTGAGCCCTCGCTTGAGCCAACGGTGTGTCATCTCCATGGATTTTTTGGCGTAATCGTAGGGGGCATCGCCTGGTGTACATTCGTCCAATGCCATGGTGATGTCGGCGCCGATGAGTCGTTGAATGTCCACTACATTTTCTGGGGTAAACAGGTGCTTAGAACCGTCGATATGTGAGCGGAAAGTGACACCTTCTTCTTTTAATTTGCGTGTGCCAGACAATGAAAATACTTGAAAACCGCCGCTATCGGTGAGTATGGGCTTGTCCCAACCGTTAAAACGATGCAATCCTCCTGCTTGGCGCAAAATTTCTGTGCCAGGGCGTAGGTACAAATGGTAGGTATTGCCCAAAATGATTTGTGCTTTTACGTCCTCTTTTAGTTCGCGTTGGTGTACGCCTTTTACCGAACCAACGGTGCCTACCGGCATAAAGATAGGGGTTTGGATGGTGCCGTGGTCAGTGGTAACGATGCCTGCGCGGGCATTGCTTTTAGGATCGGTATGTAGTAATTCAAATTTCATAGTCTAACATATCTTGGGTTAGGGTATGATCGGTTAACGTGTTGATTAAATCGGCTTGGTAGGGTTGCTTTACCTTGATGTAATTTTCTGTAAAGCCACTCATGCAACCGCCTTTTTTGGTCGATTCCCATAATACACGGCGTTGCGTGCCTATTTGGCTGTTGTAGAAAGCCTGCTTCTTCTGTTCCGATAAGGCTAGTAGGCGATGGCTACGTAGCTTTTTGTCGGTGGGTGATACTTTGTGCGGAATGCGCAAAGCTGCGGTTCCTGCTCTTTCGGAATAGCTGAAAACGTGTAGTTCGCTGATGGGCAAAGACTCGATGAAATCGAATGATTTTTCGAATAGGTTGTCGGTTTCTCCACGCATACCCACAATTACGTCCACCCCAATAAAAGCATGGGGCATTTTTTGTTTGATGAGCTGTATTTTGTGGGCAAATAAGGCCGTATCGTAGCGGCGATGCATTAGCTGTAATACTTCATCACTGCCTGCTTGCAATGGGATGTGAAAATGTGGGGCGAAGCGTTGGCTCGATGCTACAAAATCGATGATTTCATCGGATAAAAGGTTGGGTTCGATGGACGAAATGCGAAAACGTTCGATGCCTTCTACTTGGTCCAAAGCTTGCAATAGCTGTAGGCATGTTTCGCCTGTTGATTTGCCAAAATCACCGATATTGACACCTGTTAAAATGATTTCTTTGCCCCCATTTTGGGCTACGCTTTCTGCCTGTTTGACCAAATCGGCAATGGCTCCGTTGCGGCTACGTCCACGTGCAAAAGGGATGGCGCAGTAGGTGCAAAAGTAATCGCATCCGTCTTGTACTTTTAGGAAATGGCGGGTGCGGTCTTCGGCCGAACATGACCGATGAAATGGGGTCATTTTGCGGTTGTCGCTAACGATGTGATCGTTGTTTTGTGTTTGTAAATGTAAGGGGATTTCAAACTTATCGTTAGCGCCCAAAACTTTGTCGACTCCTTCCATTTGGCAGATGGCATCGGCACTAACTTGTGCGTAGCAGCCCGTAACGACCAAATAGGTATTGGGGTACGATCGTCTGATTTTATGGATAGTCTGCCTGCATTTTTTGTCGGCATTGTCGGTGACGGTGCAAGTATTGATGATGCAAATATCAGGGATTTCTCCTTTTTGTGCTTTGCAAAATCCTTGTTCGATGAGTTGCTTGCCGATGTACGAAGATTCTGCAAAGTTAAGTTTGCATCCCAATGTATAAAAAGCGAATGTTTTGGCCGTACTCATCGTTATTGTTTCTTTTTTAAAGGGAATAATGGTTGGTTGCCCCATTCTTTTTGAAATAGAACAACATAGAGAATACCTGCCGATAATACACCTATAACAGCACCAGATAAGATATCATCGACAAAGTGTTGTGAGAGGTAGATGCGTGAATAAGCACCTAGCCATCCTGCGATTACCCATAATAGTTGTAGCCAGCGATACTTGGCAGGGGTAATGGCTGCCAGGCAAGCACACAAGGCAAAGGTGGCCGAGGTATGTCCAGAGGGGAAACTGTTGTAAGCATCCCAGATTTCAACACCTTCGACAGTAGGTGGTAGCTGTACACTGATTCCTCTAAAATACGTTAGTGGACGTGGGTGTGCACAAGTGTATTTTAGCACTTGGGTGATGATGGCGGTGAGTCCTTGCGTTAGCAGAATAAACAAGCCTTGTCGTCTGTTCAAAAACAGCCAGGCGATGCCCAAGTAAACAGGGAATCCTCCGCCAATATAGGTGAAATACTTAAAGAAAGTATCCAGAAATGGGGTGTGAAAGCTATTTAGTAAATAATGAGCGTTAACTCTTGAGTATTCAAGTGCAACAAGCAAAACAACGAACCAAACAAACGCAAATGCGCTTAAAAATGGTCCGTTGTTTTTTTTGTATAGTTGAAAAGTAGCTTTCACCTATTAGTAGTTCGATTTTTTTACCTCGAAATATGCTTGTGGATGTGCGCAAGCAGGACATTCTTCGGGAGCTTCGGTTCCGTTGTAAACGAAGCCGCAGTTGCGACATTGCCAGGTAACTTCTTGGTCTTTTTTGAATACTTTACCTTCTTGCATGTTTTTCAAGAAAGTAAGGTAGCGTTCTTCGTGCATTGCTTCGACGGTGGCAATGTTGCGGAAAGTAGTGGCAATTTGATCAAAGCCTTCTGCTTCTGCAATGTCTGCAAATTTAGGATAATCGGCAGCCCATTCTTCGTGTTCGCCTGCTGCAGCAGCAATTAGGTTGTCGATGGTTTTGCCAATAACACCAGCTGGATAAGAAGCTGTGATTTCTACCATGCCACCTTCTAAATATTTGAAGAATTTTTTTGCATGTTCTTTTTCTTGTTCAGCGGTTTCCAAGAAGTTAGCAGCGATTTGTTCGTAACCTTCTTTTTTGGCAACGCTAGCAAAGAAGGTGTAACGGTTACGTGCTTGGCTTTCACCTGCGAAAGCAATCAGCAAGTTTTTTTCGGTTTGAGTTCCTTTGATCGATTTCATAATGTTGTGTTTTAATGATTATTTTTCTCGAATTGGTTTACAAAGATAAAACAAAGTTTGATTCTATAAAATCATTTATGATTTTTTAATTTAAAGTGTGCGTTTGGTAGATTGGAGTTTTTTACCTATTTTTGTAAGGTTTTTATGCAATCATTTAAAATCAATTTATAATTTTTATCAATCTAAAAAACTATGTGGTTAATTAATTCATCCATTGGACGAAAAGTTGTGATGAGTATTTCAGGAGCCGCTTTGGTGTTCTTCCTGTTATTTCACGCAGCAATGAACCTTGTTGCAATTATCTCAGAAGAGGGTTACAACATGATTTGTGAGTTTTTGGGCGCAAACTGGTATGCACTTGTTGCTACTGCAGGTTTGGCTTTTTTAGTAGTTGTGCATATCTTGTATGCATTCTACATTACCATGCAAAACTACCGCGCTCGTGGTAAAGAACGCTATGCAGTATCGGCTCGTCAAGCAGATGTTGAATGGTCGTCGAAAAACATGTTGGTGTTGGGTGTTATTGTAGTATTGGGCTTGGCTTTGCACTTGTTTCACTTCTGGTACAAAATGCAATTTGCTGAAATTATGCACATGGCAGGTGCTCATGCTGACATTACCAATGCTACCAATGGTGTTTATTGGATTAAAGAAACCTTTGCTAATCCAGTTTACTCAGTATTGTACCTTGTTTGGTTGGGTGCTATCTGGTTCCACCTTACTCACGGCGTATGGTCGGCTTTGCATACTTTGGGCTTGAACAACAATATTTGGATGCCTCGAGTTAAATGCATTTCAAACATCCTATCTACCTTGGTAGTATTGATGTTTGCCGCTGTGGTTGTTTACTACTATGTAATTTCGCTAATCTAATCTGAAATAAAAGAACTATTATATGGCTAAAAAAACCGCTAAACAAGAATTGGCTGAAGCAGCTGAACTTGTTAAAAATACAGTTGTTGATGCTGTATTAGAGGCTAAAGAAAAAGCAGAAGAAGTAGTAAAAGAAGCCGTTAAAGCTGTTAAAAAAGAAACTGCTACTATTGACGCTAAAATTCCAGAAGGTCCATTGGCTGAAAAATGGAGCAACTACAAAGCTCACCAAAAATTGGTTAACCCTGCTAACAAACGTCGTTTGGATGTAATCGTAGTAGGTACTGGTTTGGCTGGTGCTTCGGCTGCTGCTTCGTTGGCAGAAATGGGATTCAATGTATTGAACTTCTGTATTCAAGACTCTCCACGTCGTGCACACTCTATTGCTGCACAAGGTGGTATCAATGCTGCTAAAAACTATCAAAACGACGGTGACTCTGTTTACCGTTTGTTCTACGATACCATTAAAGGTGGTGACTACCGTGCTCGTGAAGCTAACGTATATCGTTTGGCTGAAGTATCGAACAACATCATCGACCAATGCGTAGCACAAGGTGTTCCTTTTGCTCGTGAATACGGTGGTTTGTTGGATAACCGCTCGTTCG
This sequence comes from Candidatus Enterocola sp., assembly GCA_045634045.1. Classification (GTDB taxonomy): domain Bacteria; phylum Bacteroidota; class Bacteroidia; order Bacteroidales; family Paludibacteraceae; genus Enterocola. The sequence continues at coordinate 24,805 of JAZQZN010000007.1, forward strand.
GTGGTGCACAAGTATCACGTACTTTCTATGCAAAAGGTCAAACTGGTCAACAATTGTTGTTGGGTGCATACTCTGCATTGAGCCGTCAAATTGGCAAAGGCAAAGTAAAAATGTACTCTCGCTACGAAATGTTGGACGTTGTTGTAATTGACGGTCGTGCTCGTGGTATCATTGCTCGTAACTTGGTTACTGGCCGTGTAGAACGTTTCTTTGCTCACGCAGTTGTAGTTGGTACTGGTGGTTACGGTAACGCATTCTTCTTGTCAACCAATGCTATGGCATCGAACGGTTCGGCTGCTATGCAAATGTATCGTAAAGGTGCTTACTTCGCTAACCCTTGCTACGCTCAAATTCACCCCACTTGTATTCCTGTACACGGTGCATTCCAATCTAAACTAACCCTTATGTCAGAATCGTTGCGTAACGATGGTCGTATCTGGGTTCCTAAAAAATTGGAAGATGCTAAAAAATTGCAAGCCGGTACTTTGAAAGGTCGTGATATTCCAGAAGAAGACCGTGACTACTATTTGGAACGTCGTTATCCTGCATTCGGTAACTTGGTACCTCGCGACGTAGCTTCGCGTGCTGCTAAAGAACGTTGCGATGCTGGTTACGGTGTTAACTCAACTGGTTTGGCTGTATTCTTGGATTTCTCTGACGCTATTAAACGTTTGGGCAAAGACGTAGTAGAAGCTAAATACGGTAACTTGTTCCAAATGTACGAAAAGATTGTAGACGAAAACCCATACGAAGATCCAATGATGATTTTCCCTGCTATCCACTATACCATGGGTGGTATCTGGGTTGACTACGAACTACAAACTTCTGTTAAAGGTTTGTTCTGTATCGGTGAAGCTAACTTCTCTGACCACGGTGCTAACCGTTTGGGCGCTTCTGCATTGATGCAAGGTTTGGCAGACGGTTATTTCGTATTGCCTTACACCATCCAAAACTACTTGGCAGACCAAATTTCGGTACCTCGCATGAGCACCGATCTTCCTGAATTTGCCGAAGCAGAAAAAGCAGTTCAAGATAAGATTGATAAATTGATGGCTATTCAAGGTCAACGTTCGGTAGATAGCATCCACCGTGAGTTGGGCTTGGTAATGTGGGATTTTGTTGGTATGGGTCGTACCAAAGAAGGTTTGGAAACTGCCTTGACCAAAATCAAAGCCATTAAGAAAGAATTCTGGAGCAACGTATTCATTCCTGGTAAAGCAGACGACTTGAACAACGAATTGGAAAAAGCACTTCGTTTGTCTGACTTTATTGAAATTGGTGAGTTGATGGCCCGCGACGCGTTGATGCGTGAAGAATCGTGCGGTGGCCACTTCCGTGAAGAATACCAAACCCCTGAAGGCGAAGCACTTCGTCAAGACGACAAATTCTCGTTCGCTTCTTGCTGGAAATACACCGGCGACGATCAAGAACCCGAATTGTTGAAAGAAGAACTTAACTACGAATTTGTTAAACGTCAAACCAGAAACTACAAATCTTAAGCCATGGAAAAAGCAATTAATATAACATTAAAAGTATGGCGTCAAGCTGGCCCTAAAGCTAAGGGTGGTTTTGAAACCTACAAACTAAACAACATTTCGACCGATAGCTCGTTCTTGGAAATGTTGGACGTACTAAACGAACAATTGGTAAGCGAACGCAAAGAACCTATCGCATTTGACCACGACTGTCGTGAAGGTATCTGCGGTATGTGCTCGCTATACATTAACGGACATCCTCACGGACCAGATGCTGCTGTTACCACTTGCCAATTGCACATGCGTAAATTCAAAGATGGCGACACCATCACCGTAGAACCTTGGCGTTCGAACGCATTCCCTGTAATCAAAGACTTGATGGTTGACCGTGGTGCTTACGATAAAATTATCCAAGCAGGTGGTTTCGTATCAGTAAATACAGGTGGTGTACCCGATGCTAACGCAATTCCAATTCCTAAAAAAGATGCTGACGAAGCTATGGATGCTGCTTCTTGCATTGGTTGTGGTGCTTGCGCTGCTGCCTGCAAAAACGGTTCTGCTATGTTGTTCGTTTCTGCTAAAGTAAGCCAATTGGCTTTGTTACCTCAAGGTAGAGTAGAAGCAGCTGCACGTGCAAAAGCCATGGTTGCAAAAATGGACGAATTGGGCTTTGGTAACTGTACCAATACCGGTGCTTGTGCTGCCGAATGTCCTAAATCAGTTTCTTTGTCTAATATCGCTCGCTTGAACCGTGAGTTCTTGTGTGCTAAATTCAAAGACTAATAGATAAAATGTTTTTAAAGGGTGATTAAAATCCCACATTTAAAAATTATTTTACAGAATTGAGTTAGGAGGGTAATCAAATCGGTTACCCTCTAATTTTTAAAATTATAGTTTATGAAAAAGATTTTTTACTCGTTATTTTTATCGTTGGCATTGGTAGCTTGTGGCTCGATGCAACAAACCACTGCACCAAGTACTACTACAAGTTCGAATGCAGCAGCCACAACAACTTCTTCTGCTGCAACTACCGCTACAACAACAACTACTACCAATAATACTGCTAGTGGATTAGAAGCATTGGCAGGTATGTTGGGTGCTGCGCAAACAACTACCCAATCAGAAAGCTATACTGCAGGTCAACAATCGGGTGTGGCTTTGAAAGCGCTTTATGCACAATATAAAGCAGATGGTAAGTTGGATTTTTCTAATTTGAGCAATGTTGCCAATATTCTAAATTTGTCGGCTCAAGTACAAAAAGTTACCAAAGCAGAAAAAGGAACGGTTGATTATTCGGAATTTGGTAAAGGTTTGGTAGCTGGTTCTGTAAACTTGGTGAATGAATTAAATCAAGAACAAGTGGTAGAAGTGTTGACCCAACAATTGGGCAATATTGATACCTCTAAAATTACAGAAGTAGCTGGTCAAGCACAAACAACTGTAAACAACGTTACAGAAAGCATCAATAGTGTAAAAGAGGCTTCATCGTCTGTTATGGAGATTATTAACTTGTTTAAGTAAGATAGACTTGAAGGAACTTTAAAGCAGCCGCGTCCTAAGGGATGCGGTTGTTTTGTTATAGGTGTTGGATGTCGGTAACGATTAGTTTACCGTCAGTAACGGTAAAGCGGATGTTGAGGCTGCTGTAGGTAACGCCGTACACCTTGGAGGGGTCGTTTTGGTAGGCAGGGCGTGGGTCTTGCGACAGCAACTGTACGATGCTTTCTTGGTGCTCTTGCGGTATCTGCGCAAGTAGTGCATCGGGAATTTCTACTTGCAAGGTTTGCCAATCTACTTGGGTAGAGAAACCGCCTTTGGCATCGGCAATGCTATCGGTTTGGGGCAAGTAGGGCTTAATATCTAAAATGGGCGTGCCGTTCATTAAATCGGCTCCGCTTACCCATAGTACTGGCCCTTGTGGCGTATGCAATTCTATCTTTTCTATTTTTACGCACGATAGTCCCATTTTGTTGGGGCGATAGGGCGAGCGTGTGGCAAATACGCCCATGCGCACGTTGCCGCCCAAACGAGGTGGGCGAACCGTTGGCGAAAAGGGAACTTCTTTGTTGGCGGAGAACTCCCAGATTAACCATACGTGCGAGTAGTCTTCTAATCCTTTGTACACCGATGGGTCGCGATAGGGCTCGGTTAAGACAATGCGCGATTGCACCCCCACCAAACCGCTTTGGCGAGGTATCCCGAAGGTTGAGGTAAAAAGGTTCTCTATGTATCCGATGGGTGTCATATCCATGGCGTAAAGCTATTTGCAAAGGTAGTGAATAAAGTTCTTTTTACAATATTATCGGCAATTAATCCTTAATCTTCCAGTAGCCACCTTTAGTTGGGCCGATGTGTTCAATTAAATTCTTTAATTCTTCCATATCACGGTGGATTGTACGGGCGTTCACATTTAAGTATTCAGCCATTCTGTCTATTGTAATGTATGGATTTTGCTTAATCAAATTAAATATACCTTGCTGGCGTCTATGTCTCTTTTGTAGATTGGTTTTTGATAGTTCTGTTATATCTACAATTAGCTCTTCCTCGCTAATTTCGTTTCTTATGACATTTTTCTGAGTTTCTTGTGACATTTCTCCGTTTCTTATGACATTTTTCTGAATTTCTTGTGACATTTCTCCGTTTTTTGGGACATTTTCTTCCATTTCTTGTGACATGTCTTCATTTCTTATGGCATTTTCAAGATTAGTATTCATGTAGGTAATGGAGAATAAAAACTGAGCACTGCTGTTTATTTCTACTTTGTAGTCTTGATAATATAAAGGAGCATATCTTAATATATTTCTAGTTCCTGATCCCATATCTTCTACCCATGATAATTCATGAAATACCCGAACTAATAGTGGATTCTTTGTATAATTATTAAGTTGTTGTAATGTAAGTTTTCCTTCTGGAATTTCAGGTAATAATCTGGTGGGATTCTTTGTAATAACACGGTCTTTAAATATATGGAAGAAGCATGCGTAACCAGAGCTATAATCTGCATGAACACAAAAGTTGGCTATAATCTCTCTAAATAAATCCCAGCGTAAATCCTCACGTTGTGTAGATCCAGGTGGTAGATAAAATTTATTCGGCAAGTATCGTTCTGTAAATGATGTTAGATGATTGTATACTCTTATAAGGTTGCAACGCATGGTTATTCTATCGTCATATCTATTGGGGAATTGTTTGTTGTCACGATATTGCTCATATGTGCACATGTGAAATAGAGCCTCAAATCTGTATCTTGGCATATACTCTTCAATAGCATATTCGCTTCCAAACAAAACGAGTGCGGCATATTTTAATTGTAGTTCCTTGCTATTTTTATCTATTTTTGCAAGTCGAGTTTTTATCAATATTTCTTCATCTGATAAGTGGATCCAGGGATGATTTGTTTTTTTTGCAGCAAGAATGTTTCTGCAAAATTGGAATGTAGCACGGTCTAGGTCATTGATTGTTAAATTCTTTACGATTCGTTCTTCAAATAAATGTGGATTTTTTCGTTCAAAAAGTGATAAAAGTAATTCTGGTTGGTCTGTAATGTCTATATCAGCATCTCCATTCCTGTCCCAATATCTTCCTTTATAGCGATAAACATATTGGCCGCATGGAATTTCTAATAGTAAGACAACTTTCTCGTTAATCTCGATTACCTGAGGAGTGAAATAGGGGCAAGGAAGAAATAATTGTTGGTTCTTTATTGTTGTAATTATGTTCGACTTTATTGTTTCTATTTTATTTTTGTTTATTCCAACAATTTCACCGTAGTCATTAACGCCAACAAGGATATTACCTCCACTATGATTTAAAAAAGAACAAATGGTTTCGTAGAGTGATTCAGAAACCTTATCTGAGCATGTTTTGTACTCAACCTGTAGTCCTTCTCCTACAGCTGATAACTTTTTAAATAAATTAGTTCTCATTGTATAAAAATTAAGATGTTATTAATTTAGGCGATGAGTGCCTTTGCTTTCTTATGATGATACAAAGGTACATTTTATTGCAAAAATGAAGCGCTTACGTTAGTGTATTTTAAGAATAATGTATATATTTGTAAACAGCCTGCGCCGTATTTATAGGAGTATAAAAAAGGGTGGGCTAAATTTAACATATTAGGCGTCTTTAGACGTTTTGTAGTTGTTTCTCTGAATCTCGCAAATTCTAATTGTAAACCATCTACAAAGCAACAAAGATGTCCTACGGGTATGTATATATGGGTGTGGTGTATCTACACCTCTACATACGGCGTGGGCTTCGTGTTGCTAGTTCTTGGTTTACGGGCAATGCGAGAGCCCAGAGAAGCGGAACTGCAACAATGGGGTCCCGCTTTTTTTTGTGTCTGTATGTGTAGTGGATGTATAATGGGATTTTGTTGGTTAAATACATTGTAAATGAGAGTATTAGTCAGTTAAATTATATTATTATGAAAAAGTTGCTTTACTTGTTTTGCTGCGTATTTGCAGTTTTGTTGGTAGGCTGTGAACCTACCGATCCTCCTACATCTAATAAGATAGAAACAGGTGCTTCCGAAAACATTGCCAAACGTTCTGCCACTGTAAAAGGTGTAGTGAATGTTGATATTTCTGCCTATAACAGCATTGAGTTTGGTGTGATGTATTCAACAGATTTGGATGAGGTAAACAATCGCTCGGCAGAAATGGTTTCTTCAGAAGTTCTTATGGGTAAAGATTTTAAGGTTGAATTGGGAAACTTGAGTGCTGCTACTAAGTATTATTATTGCGCTTACTTGTTGCTGAATGGTATGCAGTATGAATTTGGTGCGGTAAAAGAATTTACAACGCTTGCTTCTAACCTCTCTGACGGTTCTTTTGTTGAAAAACCATTTTCTGTGTCTGCATCTAAAACAGTTACTTTCTCTCCTGGTAATTTGCAGTACCATGCAGCCAATAATGAGTGGCGTTTTGCTCCTAATCAAACAGATCATATAGGTGCTGATAATGCTAATATTAGCCCTTCTTACAATGGTTGGATAGATTTGTTTGGTTGGGGTACAGGTAATAATCCTACCAATAAAAGTACCGATTATTATGATTACCCAACTTTTGTAGATTGGGGTATTAACAAAATTGGTAATGATGCTCCTAATACATGGCGTACATTAACAAAAGATGAGTGGGATTATATCCTTAATAATCGTACTAATGCTTCCAATCTAAAAAGTGTAGCACAGGTTAATGGTGTTAATGGTCTTATTCTTCTTCCAGATAGTTGGACCTGCCCAAGTGGTGTTACATTCAAGTCTGGCTTCTATAATAATTACGGTATAGAATATTATGCAGAATACCAAACTTTCAGTGCTTCTGATTGGTCTAAATTAGAGGTATCTGGTGCAGTATTTCTTCCTGCCGCGGGCGTCCGCTACGGTTCCGATGTCGACGGCGTGCGGAGCTTCGGCATTTATTGGTCTGCCACTGAGTACGACTCGGACTACGCGGGCAGCCTTGGCTTCTACTCATACGCGGCGTACATGTACTACTACTATCGCCAGCTTGGTCAATCTGTCCGCTTAGTTCAGGATAATTAAAATGAATAAAATTTCAAATATCAACCGCAATCATAAATCTATGGTTGCGGTTTTTGTTGTCTTTAGGGGTTGAAGGTTCTAGGCAGCATCATTGCATCTGCATAAAGCAATCGTAGGCTTGTTGGACGCTGCTTATGTTTAATAGGGTAAGCGTGCGCTTGCCGTTTTCTTCTTTGAATAGGGTGCCTCGTGGGTTCTCTACCGCATACATTAGCATCTTATTAAAGATTTCCGATTGATAAAACTTAGAATCGAAGTTGCTAAGCAGGTAGGCGGTTAGTTTGCCTTTGCGTAGGGTCATTTTCTCAATGCCGCTGCGCATGCCAATGTGGCGTAGGCGCACTACTTGAATCAACTCTTTGGTAACCTCGGGCAGCTCGCCAAAGCGGTCTTTTAATTCGCCCTCAAAGGCCGTTAGCTCTTCTTCGGTTTTTAGACCATCCAAACGGCGGTACAGTTGAATACGTTCCGATACACTTTCTACATAAGTGGCTGGCATGAGCAATTCTAAATCCGATTCAAACAAACAATCGGTAGTATAGTTGGTGGCTTCGGCAGCAATCTCCTCGGCAAAAAGGTCGGCAAAATCCAGGTGTTTTAGCTCGCCAATGGCCTCGTCTAAGATGCGATGGTAGGTCTCGTAACCCAAATCGGCAATAAAACCACTTTGTTCGCCCCCTAAAATATTGCCTGCTCCACGAATATCCAAATCTTGCATGGCAATGTGAATGCCGCTGCCCAAGTCTGAGAAGTTTTCGATGGCTTGCAATCGGCGTCGCGAGTCGGGCGAAAGACCACTGAGCGGTGGCGCAATCAAATAGCAGAAAGCTTTTTTGTTGGTACGTCCCACACGTCCACGCAGTTGGTGTAAGTCGCTGAGCCCAAAGTTTTGCGCATCGTTGATAAACATGGTGTTGACGTTGGGAATATCAATGCCCGACTCAATAATAGAGGTGGCCAACAAAATATCGTATTCGTAATTGATAAAGTTTAGAATGATCTCTTCTAACTTTTCGCTGTCCATTTGTCCGTGACCAATGCAAATACGTGCTTGGGGCACCAACTTGCGAATGCGGGTTTCTAAATCGGGCAAGTTGTTGATGCGGTTGTTCACAAAGAAAATTTGTCCGCCACGGCTTATTTCAAATTCAATGGCTTCTTTGATGGTGTCATCGTCCCAGCCCATTAACTCGGTTTGAATGGGGTAACGGTTGGGCGGTGGGGTGCTGATGATGGACAAATCGCGCGCTCCCATTAGCGAAAATTGCAGGGTACGGGGTATGGGAGTGGCGGTAAGGGTAAGCGTGTCGATGTTGGCACGCACTTGTTTTAGTTTCTCTTTGGCAGCCACCCCAAATTTTTGTTCTTCGTCGATGATAAGCAGCCCTAAATCTTTAAATTTTAGGCTTTTGCTTAGCAGTTTGTGTGTGCCAATTAAAATGTCTATTTTGCCTGATGCTAAATCTTCGGTAATTTCTTTTACGTCCGATGCTTTGCGGGCACGGCTAAGGTATTCTACCTTGCAGGGGAAGCGTATTAATCGTGTGCTAAAACTTTTGTAGTGCTGAAATGCCAACACGGTGGTAGGTACCAAAACAGCAACCTGTTTGCTATCGCAAGCAGCTTTAAAGGCAGCGCGCATGGCAATTTCGGTTTTACCAAAGCCCACATCGCCACAAATTAGGCGGTCCATGGGTTTGTCGCTTTCCATGTCGCGTTTTACCATGGTGGTAGCCTTGGCTTGGTCGGGGGTATCTTCGTAAAGGAACGACGATTCCAATTCTTGTTGCAAATAACTATCTGCCGAATAAGCAAATCCCTTCTCTGCTTTGCGTTTGGCGTATAAAGCAATGAGCTCGCGCGCAATGTCTTTAACCTTCTTTTTGGTTCGGTCTTTTAAGTTAGTCCATGCTGCCGTACCCAATTTGTTCAGTTTGGGCGGTTCTCCGTCTTTGCTTTTGTATTTAGAGATGCAATGCAGGCTATGGATATTTACCAAAATCATGTCGTCGTCTTTAAAGGTGAGTTTAATCACCTCTTGCTCTTTGCCGCCGTTGTTTAGGCGGATAAGACCGCCAAAACGACCCACGCCGTGGTCTTGGTGTACAATGTAATCGCCCACCTGTATTTGCATCAACTCTTTGAGCGACATCACAACCTTACCTGCTCTGGTTTTGGTCGATTTGAGCGAGTACTTGTGGTAGCGTTCAAAAATTTGATGGTCGGTATAGATGCAAATCTTTAAATCGTGGTCGATAAAACCTTCGTGTATGATGTTGATAACGGGGGTAAACCCGATGCGTTCGGGCCTGTCTTCGAAAATATCTTTTAGGCGGTCTATTTGTTTGGGGTTGTCGCTCCAAACAAACACCTCGTAGCCTTCGGCCTTGCGTTGTACAAAATCGGCACTAACCAAGTCAAAGTTTTTATGAAAAATAGGTTGGGCGGTTTGGTTAAACTGCAACTGTTTGCGCGCCGAAAAATGGTTGCGCAATCCCCATTCGATGCAGCGGTAGGGTGTGAGGCTTGTTTGGACCATATCTGTGTCCATAAAAAGATTGCTATCTGTGTTTTGGATGGCAATCTTTTGCATCGTTTCGATGCAGTATGCCGCATCGAACACTCCCATTATTGTTTGGGGAGTAAAAAACTGAAAAATGGGGACTAAATCTTCTTGTTCGGTGTTGACCGTGTTGGAGATAATGGAAATTTCGTTTAACGATTCGATGGATAGCTGGCTTTCGATGTCAAAACTACGGATGCTATCAATGTCGTCGCCAAAAAAGTCGATACGGTAGGGGACGTCGTTCGAAAAGGAAAATACGTCTATTAAGCTGCCGCGCACTGAAAATTGCCCGGGTTCGTACACAAAATCGGTTTGCGTAAAACCGTATTCGGTTAGTAATTCGATAATGTAGTCGATGCTTAGGGTATCGCCTACTTTTAGTTGCAGGGTTTCTTTGCTGAGTAGGGCGGGGGCAATTACCAATTCGGTAAGTGCCTCGGGGTAGGTTACCAAAGTAATGGGAGCATCGCCTTGCAGGGCGTTGAGTGCTTCGGTGCGCAACACTTGGTTGGGTGCATCTTTGGTAAGCCCGTCTTTTATTTTCTTTTTATACGATGAGGGGAAATAGTAAACATCTTGCGCCGATAGTTGGCATAAATCGCCGTAAAAGTAGCCGGCTTCTTCGGCATCGTGCAAGATGTAAACGGCGGGGAGTTTGGCGGCTTTTTGAGCGGTATGCAAAAATAGCGCTGGGGCAGAACCTTGCATTCCGCCTATTTTAAGGAACTTTGAAGAGCCAGAGATCCATTTTTCTATCTCTTTATACCCCTCGCTTCCGTTTATAATCCTTACTAAATCGTTTATGTTCATACGATGGGTACAAAGATAGTGCAAACCGAGTGCAATGGCAAATCAAACTTGTTTGAATTTGCATTGCCGAGGTGCAGCCTATCTTATTTAAAGATAGTGCAAACCTTAAGTTTATCCTCTCCCATCTTGTCCCTGAGCCGGTTGCTGAGCCTGTCGAAGCATTGTCGAAGGGCTGTCGAAGATATTTTGCCTTGCTTTCGCTTGGTAAAAAATCGAGATTTTTTTATACCTTTGCCGTTGTCTAAAACATCCATGATTGTCTATTAACGACAATCGACAGTTATTATCTTAATTTTTAATCTTTATGAATCAAAAACTTTCCAATGTGGGCGGTGCACCATCGTCTGTGCAAAATTCAAATCAGAATCAAATTGTTCTTTACCATCCTAACGAAACGATAAGTCTTGAGGTTCGTTTGGAAAACGAAACAGTGTGGTTAACACAACAACAAATAGCCGAATTGTTTGAAAGAGATAGGACTGTGATTGGGAGACATATAAAGAATTGTTTTATAGAAGGAGAACTTGACCCCAAAGTGGTATGTGCAAATTTTGCACATACCACTCAGCATGGAGCTATCGCCAATAAAACTCAGTTAAAAGACCTTGTTTTGTATAATCTGGATGTCATCATTTCGGTAGGTTATCGCGTTAAAAGTATACGTGGAACACAATTCCGTCAATGGGCCAACAAGGTGTTGAAAGACTATTTGCTTCGAGGTTATGCTGTTAATCAGCGTATTAATCAATTAGAAGATAAGGTGGATAGGCGTTTTGCCGATTATGACCAAAAGATAGAGCATTTGAATCAACAAGTTGATTTCTTTGT
>JAZQZN010000008.1:0-39869 GCA_045634045.1 Candidatus Enterocola sp.
ACATATCATCTGTGATTTTATTTTCTAGATATATATTTAATAGTTTATTTCGGTTTAGTTTGATTTCCTTAATTTTTCTCTTGTAACTAGATAATAAATTCATCTTCTCCTTTATCTTATTTGAAAGGTCAATTATTTTGCTTGCGTAATCAAATGACATATCAATATTGAGATTTGATACTAGTTCTTCCCACATAATCCAATCTGCAATCTCTATATTTATTTGATTACTATGTAATTTATCCTTACTACAACAATAACCCTTGACATTTCCACCACTACCTGTCATCATTCTCCCACACTGACCGCAATAAATTTTACCTCTACATAAAAATTTACGTTTACAATTATAACGTGGTTTACAAGAAGATTCACTCATTTTATCTAATACTTTTTTTCTCATTTCTTCTGTAACTAATGGTGGATAACACCAATTCCCTTTTGAATATACATCAATCTCAAAAAAGTGTCTTATTTTCCTTTGTCTTTTTTTATAATCAACAGGAGGGAAAATATCAGGATATAAACCACTGATATATAGGTAGGTTTCATTTAATGATGAATCTGTATTTATATAGTGATTGTAAATATCAATTATAATTCGTGAGTGAATAGGGTGTGGAATACATTTTTTTTCTTTATCCTTCATGTAACCAAATATTGTTTGTCCTGCGAACTTTTGTCCTTTTTGTTTCATCTCATTCTTTACCCTTTTAAATCTTTCTTTTTTCAAAGTCATCTCGTTTTCAGAGATAGTAGCAAATAATGAAAAGACAATATTGGCAGTAGTATCAATAGAATCCCTATTATCATTTAGTAATTTAACATATGGATTAAGGATAATTAATTGAATCTTTTTGTTAAATAAATAATCTCTAATACTATACAATATCTTTTGTTGTCGAGATATACGTGAAGGTTCCCAACAAATCACACAATCAATATCAGAGTCATTTTCGATGTGATATTTCATTGTTTGAAGACCTTGTCTTTCTTCTTCACTTAATTTTATTGCAGATTCAATACTTTCAATTATGATTTGATGATTCTTATCATAACCCATTTTTTCTGATTCTATTATCAAATCTTTTGTTTGACTTTGAATGTCTTGTGGAGACGTACTAACACGTGATAGGATAATGATTTTCTTACTCATATAAATACAATTTATTTACTAAAATTAATAACATCTGTTCCTATATATAATATAGAAATAAAGTCAAAAATTTAAGAAAAATGAGTAAAAAAATTTGTAGAAAAATGAGAGAGAACCATTGTAAAATAAGGTTCATAATATCATTCTTGTCGGTCCCCCTGGAGCAGGAAAATCTATGTTGGCAAAGCGATTACCCTCTATACTACCCCCTCTTTCACTCTCCGAGGCACTGGAAACCACCAAAATTCATTCTGTAGCGGGTAGCATCCGCAAAGGAACTTCGCTGATGTATCAACGACCATTTCGCAGCCCTCACCACACCATATCCGACGTCGCGCTGGTTGGTGGCGGCTCCTATCCGCAACCCGGAGAAATGTCACTGGCACACCACGGAGTACTCTTTTTGGATGAATTGCCAGAATTTAAGCGTTCTGTGTTAGAGGTCATGCGACAACCATTGGAGGACAGACGCATCACCATTGCCCGAGCTGCACTGACCGTAGAATATCCTGCTAGTTTTATGCTGGTTGCATCCATGAATCCATGTCCTTGTGGTTTTTACAACCATCCTGATCGTGAATGTGTTTGCCCTCCAGGAGCCGTCCAGAAATACCTCAACAAAATTTCAGGTCCACTGCTCGACCGTATTGACATCCAGGTAGAGATTGTTCCAGTACCCTTTGAGCACCTCAGTAGCAAGCAACGCAGCGAAAGCAGCGCTACCATTCGTGAACGCGTAATAGCCGCGCGCAAAATACAGCAAGAACGCTATCGCAATGAAGTTGCGGTGTATTGCAATGCACAAATGAATAGTCGTCTATTGGCTAAATACGTACCACTAAGCGATGCTTGCAAACTACTTTTGCAGAAAGCAGTTGACCAACTGAAACTATCAGCACGTGCCTACGATCGCATCCTAAAAGTAAGCAGAACCATCGCCGATTTGGATCAATCGGATATGGTTTTGCCAAAGCACCTATCGGAAGCCATTACCTACCGCAATTTGGATCGAGAAAATTGGGCAGGATAAGCCCAACTATAAAGTAGCTATCAGCTCTTTCATGATAAGGGTCATTTTGGGTTGGGCTTGGTTGGCAATCTGTTGCACTTCTTCGTGCGACACTTCCACCACCTGACCCTCTACGCCCAAATCAGTAATAATGGACATAGCAAACACCTGTATCCCAGCATGTACTGCTACGATAACTTCAGGTACAGTTGACATGCCAACCGCATCTCCTCCTATTACCCGAAAATAATGGTACTCGGCAGGAGTTTCGAATGTAGGGCCTGAAGTGCCAACATACACCCCCTCTACAACGCGAATACCATGGGCATCAGCAATGGCTTTAGCCTTGCTTCGCAACGATTCGGGATAAGCGTTGCTCATATCAGGGAAACGAACACCCAAAGAAGGTTCATTTTTACCACGTAAAGGATGCTCGGGGAATGTATTGATGTGATCAGTAATGATCATTAGATCGCCTATCTGGAACGACGGATTCATACCGCCTGCTGCATTGGACACCAGCAATGTTTCAACACCCAAGGCTTTCATTACACGAACTGGAAAGGTTACCTCTTTCATGCTGTACCCTTCGTAGTAATGAAATCTACCCTGCATGGCAAGTACCTTCGTTTCGCCCAACTTACCAATAATCAATTTCCCACTATGCCCCTCCACCGTAGAAATAGGGAAATTAGGAATCGCTTCGTATGGAATTTCTTGGCGGTCGGTAATCTGGGTCGCTAATTCGCCCAGTCCTGTACCTAAAATAATGCCTATTTTAGGGCAATATTGCATCTTATCTGCCAAAAAAGCAGCGGTTTCGTTTATTTTTGCTAACATAATCTATCACAATTTGGTTAAATTCTTTTGCTTTATCTTGTAAAAATTGTACTTCTATCGGCAATGCCCATACATATGGTTGTAATGATGCGGGTATGCACGAAGTATGCAACAAACGTGCAGCATCCTTTTCGGTTACCACAATGCATTTATTTGCTGTAGCTATGGCATCAAAGCGCTGTTGAATGGTTCGCCAATCGGCAGCAGTAAAATGGTGATGGTCCGAGAAAAAAACGGTTTCGACCGATACTGCATTGGCAGCAACATACGCTACAAGTGGTTGTGGTTGTGCGATACCTGCCACCAATAACACAGCCATATCGGCAGACAAAGATTGGGACTGTTCACCAAAAACGGCACGAAGAGCACCATACTGATAGCAAGTATAGTACATACGCTGGTAAGGCATCGGTGCTATCTCGTTGTACAAATTGCGCAGTTCTATGGGTTTGATATCGGGTGGGCATTTGGTAATAATAATTACGGAAGCACGGTTCTTTGCCTCGACGCTTTCGCGTAAATTCCCCACTGGTAGCAAAGCATCTTTGGTAATGAGTCGGTGGTAATCTACCAGCAGAATGGACATGCCTGCTTCGACATAACGATGCTGGAATGCATCATCCAACACCACGGCATCTACCGAGGGATGGTGGCGCTCAATGTAATCAATAGCACGACAACGATTTGCATCAGCAATCACAATTGCCTGTGGAAATTGGCGGTAAATTTGGTAAGGCTCATCGCCTAACTGCGTACTTGTGCTATTGACCGATGCCATTTGCATCCCTTTGGATTTACGCTTATAGCCTCTGCTCACCATAGCCACCTGGAATTGTTGCTGCAACAACGACAAAAGGTAGGCCACATGAGGCGTTTTACCTGTTCCTCCAACCGTAATATTACCGACCGATATTACCGCTGTATTAAATGTCCGTGTTTTCTTCCACCCCCAATCAAAACAACAATTCCTTATATAAACCCCTAACGCATACAGCCACGAAAGGGGAGCCAAGTACCAGCGTAATTTCATAGCACAAAAGTTATATCGAACAAATATAACCATTTTGAAAGTTTTTTAAAAGCTTTTGGCGAAAACGTTTACAGAATCGAGCATATTTCATGCAGAAAAAACTGCATACTTTTGAGATTCTGTATTTTTTTGTAATTTTGCGCTCGGAAAATAATAATACTCAATCATATGGAAAACATCAATTGGTCAGAACTTGGTTTCTCTTATATGAAAACCAATGGCAACGTACGTTGCGAATACCACAACGGCAGTTGGGGCAAACTAGAATGGCACACAGACGAATATGTTAGCATGCACATGGCTGCTACATGTCTTCACTATGGTCAAGAAGCTTTTGAAGGCTTAAAAGCATTCCGCGGTGTTGACGGCAAAATCCGCATTTTCCGCTTGGACGAAAACGCAAAACGCATGGCTTCATCTTGTCGAGGCATTTGTATGCCAGAATTGCCTGAAGGTTTGTTCGAAGAAGCTGTTCTTATGGCAGTTAAAAATAACGTAGAATTTATTCCTCCTTACGGTAGCGGAGCCTCTTTATACATCCGCCCTGTATTGTTCGGTTACACCCCACAAGTTGGTGTAAACCCTGCTAAGGACTACATGTTAATCGTATTTGTTACTCCTGTAGGTCCTTACTTTAAAGGTGGTTTCTCTACTAACCCATACGTTATTACTCGTAAATACGACCGTTCAGCTCCATTGGGCACTGGCATCTACAAAGTAGGTGGTAACTACGCTGCATCGTTGGCTGCTCACCAAGAAGCTCACGACAAAGGTTACTCGTCTGAATTCTATTTGGACGCTAAAGAAAAGAAATACATCGACGAATGTGGTGCTGCCAACTTCTTTGGCATCAAAAACAATACATACATCACCCCTAAATCGTCATCAATTCTTCCTTCTATCACCAACAAGAGCTTGATGCAAATTGCAGAAGACCTTGGTCTTAAAGTGGAAAGACGTCCTATCCCAGAAGAAGAATTAGCTACATTTGAAGAAGCAGGCGCTTGCGGTACAGCTGCTGTTATTAGCCCCATCCAACGCCTTGACGACTTGGATAACAACAAATCGTATGTCTTCTCAAAGGATGGTAAACCTGGTCCTATCTGTACCATGCTTTACAACAAACTTCGTGCCATCCAAAATGGTGAAGAAGAAGATGTTCACGGCTGGATTACCATTGTAGAATAATGAAGATTCTTATCTTAAACGGTCCAAACCTAAACCTATTGGGTACGCGCGAACCTGAAATTTACGGTAACGAAGGATTTGACACCTACTTGCAGGTGCTTCGAGGTAAATTCCCCAACGTGCAAATTGATTACTACCAATCTAACGTAGAAGGAGAAATCATCAATAAATTGCACGAAGTTGGTTTTAGCTTCGACGGTATCATTTTGAATGCAGGTGCCTATACCCATACCTCCATTGCCATTGGGGATGCCATCAAAGGCATTCAAACACCAGTGGTTGAAGTGCACTTATCGAACGTTTTCGCACGCGAAAGTTACCGCCACGAATCCTTTTTAACTCCTGTTTGCAGGGGATGTATTTCGGGGTTTGGCCTACAATCCTACGAATTAGCGATGCAAAGTTTTTTATAACTTGCTGACCATTTCTTATATCAGCACCCATATCATTGATGTCGGGTGCTGATTTTTTTGATAAAAAAATTACTGACCTGATTAAACTTTGATAGTTTCTTCTCGTCTATCTTATTATGAAGCATTTTTTAGTAGCCTATTTTTTTCTAATCGCAGCCAACCTATGGGGTGCAAGCGAAATCAAAGTAAGTGGTAACCTTATCGACAAGGATAGCAATGAACCTTTTGCCTACGTCAACGTAGCATTGCATCATGCCACCTCGAACCAGCTCATTACTGGAACTTTGTCGGATATTGATGGTCATTTTGAGCTGTATGCAGAGGCTGGCAAGTATTTGCTGCAGATTTCGTTTGTGGGCTACAAGACGCACCAACAAACGTTAACACTGACGAAAACAAAACCCTATGTACGTTTGGGAAAAATTGCGCTGGAAGAAGATGCCAAACTGATGCAAGAGATTGAGGTGGTTGGGCAAAAATCGTCGATGCAATTGGACATCGACAAAAAAGTCTTTAACGTTACAGACAACCTCATTGCAGAGGGAGCATCGGCTACCGAAATCTTAGAAAATATTCCATCGGTTGAAGTGGACAATGAGGGAAATGTAGCTTTGCGTGGCAACTCCTCTGTCGAAATATGGATCAATGGAAAACCATCGGGACTATCGGATACCGACAAGGGTCAGGTATTGGAGATGCTACCTGCCGAAACCATCGAGAAGGTCGAGCTCATTACCAATCCTTCTGCCAAATACAATCCAGAAGGAAGTGTAGGCATCATTAATATCGTTATGAAGGAATCTGCCAAAGGCGGCTATTTTGGTAGCGTATCGGCAGGAGCCAATTACCAAGAGGGAAACGACTACCCTGGCGTTAACCTTGGACTCAACACCACCTACAGCAGCGCTAAATGGGACTTTTTTATCAACGCATCTGCACGACATAATCTTCGCAACCGCTCGAACTACACCAACCGAACCTCGTTTGAACAAGACGAAGACACGACTTACCTCAACCAAACCAACACCAACCTCAACAAATTTAACAACGCGTTTCTGCGCACTGGATTTACATATCGCATCGATAAAAAGAACGAGTTTGGCATGAGTGCCTTTGGAGCATACAACCACTTTGATCGCAATAGTTTGCTACATTATGTGTCATTGGATACCCATAGAGACACCACAGCCACACGCAACCGCACATCAAACAGCATGGGCTACATGGCTTTTTACAATGGAACAATTGATTACAAACATAAATTTGTAGCCGACAAAGAAGAAATTACCGCCAACCTCAACTACTTTGGTTCATGTAGAAGCAATAACAGCGACTACCATAACTGGTATGACACGGATGGAAATATTACTCAAACCAGCGAATTTCAATCGCAAAATTCGTTTAGACACAGCGCATCTACACAGGTAGATTACTTCAATAAATTTACGCCAAATTCTAAATTTGAAGTTGGTGGTAAAGCTAGTTTTGATTACAGAAACAGCTTGGACCAATCTTTCGACGAGAACCACATAGAAATAGCCGAACGAAACAATCCATGGCTATACATAGAACAAATTTATGCTTTGTATGCCAGCTATGGCAATAAGATCAAGTGGTTTGGATTCCAGGTAGGTGTTAGAGGAGAAGAAACGGTGATTGATGCCAACAACATAACACGTAGCTATTTTCAGCTATTCCCATCTGCCTACCTATCGTTTCAGTTGCCCGCCGCAAACGAAATTCAGGCAAACTATACCCGCCGCATCAATCGTCCTCGTGGACAACAGCTAAACAGCTACGTTGACAGAACAGACCCCACCAATGTAACGTATGGCAACCCTTGGCTGATGCCCGAATATAGCAACAACGTAGAGCTAAACTACCTAAAAACATGGCAAGTACACACCCTGTCGGCAGGTTTGTTCTACCGTTACACCGAAAATGTCATTCAACGAGTGAGTAAGTTAAACGACATGGGTGTAATGGAAAATACGTACGAAAACATCAACTATTCGCACAATGCAGGGCTTGAACTCATCGCCAAAAACCGATTATTTAAGAACCACCTCGACCTTACCACAACCCTAACGGGATACTATTTCTGTTTGGGCGAAAACGAGACCTATGGCATCGAGCGCAGTGAGAAATTTTCGTGGAATGCACGCATCAATGCCAATGTAAAAATTATCAGCAATCTTTCGGCACAAATTACCGCCTTTTACAATGCACCGCAACTGGTTGCACAAGGTAATATTGACCATCGATACGGGTTAAATGCAGGCATCAAGGCATCCTTCCTAAACAAATCGCTCAATATTAACTTTACGGTAAACGACATCCTTAATTCACGTTCGCAAAGCATGCGTAGCAGTTGGGGCGATAACTTTTACCAAGAAAGCGGCACCACCTCCATTGGACGAAGCTATCGTTTGTCCATATCGTACAACTTTGGCAATATGCAACGCAAGAAAAACAAGCCCAACCAAGGAGAAAGTCAATCAGCAGGTATGTTTGATGAAGACATGGGTGGCGATTTTTAAAACTATTAAGAAAGAAAGCAAGGTTTTTACCTTGCTTTTTCTTACTTTTGCAACATGAAGTAAACTTTTAATTGGTATGAAGAAATTTATGATGATCGTGTCTGTCTGCTTAGGTTGCAGCATGGCAATGGCACAAACAAGTGAATGCATAGAAAGTCCTTACTCCTCTGACAGCGGTGCAAAGCCCACTTGTAAAACCGTCCTTAACTACGATAAGAATTTGATTATGGGATACACCATCACTTTCAACTATCCTGTAGAAGACATCGAAACAGCCGTATTGGGACGATTAGAAACAGAAGGCATCGAAGGTAGCAAAAAGAAAAATTTCTATGCTTTCAAAGAAATTAAATACAACAGCCTTTGGAACCGCAAGTTTGACCTTTACCTACATTTTACTGGTTCTAAAAACGCTGGTACCATCAACATGCTGCTATCGCAAGGCTATGACAACTTTATCATTCCAACTACCGATAGCATTACCACAGACAAGGCTTTCAAATGGTTAACTGAGTTGGATTTGGACGTACAACACTACCAATACAACCGTGCCATGCAAACCCACCAGGAGGAATACAAAAACATCGATAAGGTACTCGAAAAATTAGAAAAAAAACGTACCAACATCGAGAAGAAAGTGAAAAAGAACAAAGATGCATGGCAAAAGTTTGAGGCAAGCCGTACCATCGTTACAGAAAATGATGTAAACATTGATACCAAGAAATTGGAAAAAGAGCAACAAAAAGCACAAAAGTTGACCGACGAAAAGGCCGCTTTGGAAGCTGAGTTAGCAAAAATCAACAAGGAGATTGACGAAGTAAAATCAGATTTGAATAAAAAAGATACTGTTATTTCTGATCTTAAAAAGGAAAAACCACGTACCGCTAATAAAAACGACAAATAATGGAACCCCTATTCCATCTCTTTGAAAAATTTACCGGAGCCCGCCCTAGCCAACACAAGTTGCTGACGGGCTCTGGCTCTAACAGGGTGTATTATCGCCTTTGGTTGGACAATACAACTTCGTACATCGGTGTGCAAGGCAACCAAGTAAAGGAGAATAAGGCTTTTATTGCCATTGCTGACTGTATGCAACAAGCTGGTATTGACGCACCACAAGTCTTGGCCGTTTCTGAAGATGCCATGTACTACATTACCACCGACTTGGGCGACCAATCGTTGTTTTTTGACTACATTGCCAAAGGTTTTGATGCTACCACCACCCAATTGTTGCATCAAACCATCGCGGCACTGCCAAAAATTCAATTTGAAGTAGCCAAACGACTCAATTTTTCGGTGTGCTATCCGCAATCGACTTTCGACAAGCGCACGGTACTATGGGACCTCAACTATTTCAAATATGAATTCCTCAAACCTTCTGGCATCGAATTTGATGAATCGTTACTAGAAGATGACTTTGAGCAAATGGCAAAGGATTTGCTATCGGCAGGAGCAGACGCCTTTATGTACCGCGATTTTCAGTCGCGCAATGTCATGATTACTGACAACAAACCCTGTTTTATTGATTTTCAAGGAGGCAGAAGAGGACCTGTCTATTACGATTTAGTATCCTTCGTCTTTCAAGCCAAAGCAGGTTTTTCAACTACCCTACGCCAACAATTGATTGAAAGCTACCGAAAATCCTTACAGCCCTATATGCAAATTGAAGAGGATGAGTTCAACCAACAGGTTGGTTTATTTGCTCTATTTAGAACCTTGCAAGTTTTAGGCGCATACGGTTTTAGAGGATTGATTGAACAAAAAGCACATTTTATTGGTAGTATTCCTTATGCCATCGGCAATCTAAAGGAATTACTTGCTACATACTCCTACTACAACTATCCTTACCTGCTCCAAGTAATCAATGAATTGGTGGTGCATTACCAACCCACCCAGTTGCCACAAGGAATCAATCCTCAGCAGCTATGTGTGGATGTGTATAGTTTTTCGTACAAAAAAGGCATCCCCACCGATTACTCGGGCAATGGAGGTGGATTTGTGTTTGATTGCCGAGCCATTCATAATCCAGGAAGATACGAACCCTATAAAAAACTAACGGGTTTGGACCAAGCGGTGATCGACTTTTTGGAAGAAGACGGTGAAATCATCGACTTTATGAACCATGTATATGCCTTGGCTGATCCCGCTGTTGAACGATACATCAAACGCGGATTTACACACCTACAGTTTAGCTTCGGCTGCACTGGAGGACAGCATCGATCGGTGTATGGAGCACAGCACTTGGCAGAACACTTGGCTCAAAAATTTGGGGTACAAGTACGACTACAACACCGCGAAAGAAACATACAACAACTATTTAACATCGACCAGACACTATGAAAGCCTTTGTTTTTGCAGCAGGATTAGGCACTCGACTCAAACCTATTACAGACACCATGCCCAAAGCTCTTGTCCCCATCAAAGGAAAACCCTTATTGGGACACGTTATGGAAAAGCTACAGGCGGCCAACATCCAGCAATTTGTCGTCAACATCCATCACTTTGGTCAACAAATTGTCGATTACCTGCAAGAACAATGGAAAAATGTATCGGTAGAGATTTCGGACGAAACAGCCGCTTTATTGGAGACGGGCGGAGCAATCAAAAAGGCCATTCCACTTTTAGGAGACCAATCGTTTCTCATCCATAATGTAGATATTTTATCCAATGCCAATATTGCAGCATTGCAAGAACAGCATACCCATAGCCAAGCTGCTGCCACCCTATTGGTAAGCCAACGCAAAAGTAGCAGGTATTTGCTTTTCGACCAAAATATGCGACTAAAAGCATGGACCAACACGCAAACAGGCGAAGTTAGAAGTCCATATGCCGATATAGATCCTGCTACTCTGCAACCATTTGCCTTTAGCGGTATTCACTGCTTCTCGCCCATCCTCTTCGATGCGATGCAAAATTACCCCGATAAATTTTCAATTATCGATTTCTACTTAGACCAATGCTTACAATATCCGATTTATGGATACCTGCAAGCAGACCTTCAACTATTGGATGTTGGTAAACTCAACTCACTCGACTTGGCTGAAGCCTTTGTTTAGGGAGTTACAAATGGTGATGATGATCGTGTGCATCCGCTTTGCCTGCTTGCACGCGCAATAGCCATTTACCTGCATCTTCCCAACTATTGAGCAGCCAACCTCCGCACTCTGGGCAAAAACCCTCGCTACCACAATCGCGGCACATATTAAACTTACGTCCACAATGATCACATGTGAACGAGGTCGATTGCTGCAATTTACCTGCCAACGATGTACCACACTTTGCGCACACAATGGGTGTTGTTTCTGGACGTTTAATCAGGCAGTTGAGACGCGGAGTCGGATATACTGGACGTGGTCCGTAGGGAGCTTTATCTGTTTCTTTCATAATCTTCTATTCCTCTGACAAAGATAGTGAAAGCAAAGTTGTGAGTCAAAAAAAATCCGTATATTTGTCCTTTGAATCTATTTAATCTCATCAGGTTATGAAAATTGCATTGATCGGCTACGGAAAAATGGGAAAAACCATTGAACAAATAGCCCTTAGTCGCGGCCACGAAATTGTTAGCCGCATTGATATTGACAATCAAGAAGAATTTGAATCGGAAGCTTTCAAAAGCGCCGACGTTGCTATTGAATTTACTGCTCCTAAAGTAGCAGTACAAAACTACAAAAAGGCTTTTGCCGCTGGTGTTTCTGTGGTATCAGGCACCACAGGATGGACAGAACAAATGCCAGAAATCCAAGCACTTTGCCAAGAAAAAGGATTGGCTTTCTTCTGGGCATCTAACTTTAGTTTGGGCGTAAACATCTTTTTTGCTGTCAATGAATATTTGGCACGCATCATGAATCAATTTCCAGCCTACCAAGTTGGTATGGAAGAAACGCATCATACCCAAAAATTGGATGCTCCCAGTGGTACAGCCATTACGCTTGCCGAAGGTATTCTAAACAACTTGGACAGAAAAACCAATTGGGCATTGGGCGAAGGCAAAGCAGAGGACCCAACACTCACCATCAAAGCCATTCGTGAAGGCATGGTTCCTGGCATTCATACCATCGAATACGAATCTGATTTTGATTACATCACCATTACCCACGATGCAAAAAACCGTAACGGCTTTGCATTGGGCGCTGTATTGGCCGCAGAATTCACCTGTGGCAAAAAAGGTTGCTTGGGAATGAAAGATATGCTTAAATTTTAACTATGATTACTCCTAAAAACATACCCGTTAAACAATGGATCAAGGCAACCTTGGCATGCCTTGCCTATATCCTGTTTATCGTATGGGTAGGCAATTACTGGTGGTTGCTCTTACTGCCCGTTATTGCAGATATCTACCTCACCAAAATCATTCCATGGACATTTTGGAAGAAGACCAAAAATCCACATTTATACAGCCTTTTCAGCTGGATTGATGCCATTGTATTTGCGCTAATTGCGGTTTATTTCATCAACAATTATGCCTTCCAGAATTACCAAATCCCTTCCTCTTCTTTGGAAAAATCGTTGATGGTAGGCGACTATTTATTGGTCAGCAAAGTACACTATGGTCCTCGTGTCCCTATGACACCACTTTCGATGCCTTTGGTGCAACATACTTTCCCATGGGGCGGTCAATCGTTCAGTACTGCCATTCAATGGGACTACCAACGTTTAGCAGGATTGGACACTATTAAAGCGCTCGACATTGTTGTCTTCAACTTTCCAGCAGGCGACACCGTTGCTTCGTTGGTACCCAACCCCGATTACTACCAACTTTGCACCCGCTACGGCAGAGAAACCATCCACCAACATCCAGAGCAATTTGGCGAGGTTGTATGGCGACCTGTTGACCGCAGAGAAAACTACGTAAAACGTTGTGTAGGATTGCCCGGTGATACGCTACAAATCATCGACAAGCGCATCCACATCAATGGAGTGGCACAATACGAACCCAAAGGATTGCAATTCAACTACTTGGTATGCACAGACGGCAGAGCCATTTCCGACAAACAATTTGATCAATTGGGCATCAGCAACGACGACAGACACCTCATCAACACCTGGCGCGATGGCAATGCTATTTTGCAATACCTAGACTTTGAAACCATCAACGGAACATACCCTCCTGTTTACTATTTGCCATTAACTGCTAGCGTATGCAGACAGATCAAAGCCTTACCCCAAGTAGTAGCGGTTGTTGATGACCCTAATTTATTCTCTGGTAAAGTATTCCCACAAACTTTCGACAATTGGAATAGAGATAATTATGGTCCTATTTACATTCCACGAAAGGGAGCTACCACTTCCATTACTTTGGAAAACCTTCCGCTCTACGAGCGCATCATACGTGTCTATGAAGGCAACGAATTAACCGTTACTGACAGCACCATTTACATCAACGGTAAGGCAAGCGACCAATATACCTTTACCATGAATTACTACTGGATGATGGGCGACAATCGCCACAATTCAGAAGACTCACGCTATTGGGGATTTGTTCCAGAAGACCACATTGTTGGCAAACCATTATTCGTTTGGCTATCGCTCGACAAAGACAAACCTTTCTGGCAATCCATCAGATGGGGACGCCTGTTTAATAGTGTAGATAGTATGCGATGAATGTTTTCGGACCCGTTATCACATCTTCATATGCTGGTAATGTGCAATATTACAGCAAGTTAGCACATTACCACCAGCTAACCATTGATGTGTACCAACATTACGAAAAACAAACATTACGCAACCGTTGCCAAATAGCCACGGCCAATGGTCCTATGGATTTGATCATCCCAGTAAGTACCAACAGTGGCTCTAAAACCATGGATAAGGATGTTCGCATCCTCAACAATGGTTGGCAAAAGTTGCATTGGGGTGCATTGGAATCCGCCTATCGCCACAGCCCGTTTTTTATGTATTACGAGGACGATATTCGCCCCTTTTACAACCAAGAATATACTTTTCTGCTTGACTTTAACATTGCCCTGCAAGATTGTCTTTTGCAGCTTATCGGCATTAACCCGCAACTGGTGCAAAGTAGTAGTTACGTCGATTCGCCGACCCAGGTTGCCGATTTTCGTCCACTCGTCAAGGTCAAAAAAACAATACCCGATGCGCATTTCAACCCCACTCCGTACTACCAAGTATTTGAACAGCGGCACGGTTTTTTACCCAATTTAAGTATTTTGGATTTGCTTTTTAACATGGGGAATGAAAGCATCCTGATCTTACAACAATCATTTATTGACGCATGAAACGTTTGTTTGGGTTCATATTGACTATCCTATTCCCATTTATACAGGGATTTGGACAAATCGAAAGTACAGGCATGCCTGCACCTTTCATCCCTATGAGCCAAACCTACACCCGTGGCAGCCAACCTTTTTTTACCACCATCGACGTTGATACCACACAAACCCTGCAAACAGAAGGACGTATTGTTGAAGTAGGACATGTCGCACCTGTCAATTTTTCAACAGCGACAGATGGTTTTTGGACATACAATACTGCAGCAGACACCCTCATCTGGCGCATGGGATTTATCGTACCCGATGCAGCTGCCATCAGCCTTGTGCTGAACCAATTTGACATCCCCGATGGTGCAAAACTATTTGTCTATAACCCCACACAATCGCAAATACTAGGCGCCTTTACCAACCTCAATGCCAACGAGCAAGGCATTTTACCCATACGTCCCTTACTAGGCGACAGCCTGATTATTGAGTACCAAGAGCCAGCCACGGCTACCTATCGTGGCTACTTTGGCATCGAAAGCATTGTACACAACCGTTCTACTAATACGTTCGGCCGTTCAAACAGCTGCAGCCCCCATGCCAACTTTACCTCCGACTTGCCCCATGAAAAAAGAGCAGTTTGTTTGCTATATACCATTTCAACCGTCACCAACAAGGCAACCTATTCTTCTGGATGCCTCATCAATAACACTGCCGGTAAACCCTACGTTTATACTGCCGCCCACGTGCTCAAAAGTACAGAAGATGCAACCCGTACGATCTTCTATTTTAACTACGCTGTAACCGAGCAAGATAGTACCATACAAGGTACGCAAGAATGCAGCATTGCAGGAGGTGTTACACGTGCATGGGCCACTGGCATTGACATGGCATTGATTGAACTGAACCAAATGCCCCCTGCCGATTACCAACCCTATTTGGCAGGCTGGAGCAGAACCCAAAAACCTCAAGCTCCACTCATCTGCATCCAACATCCCAATGGGGATAGCAAGAAAATGAGCTACGACAACAACAACCCCGTAAAAGCGAATTATGGCGGCTATTTCGAGGGACAAATTCCCAATGGTTGGTGGTACATTGCTCGCTGGGAACGTGGCGTGACAGAAGCTGGTTCGTCGGGTTCTCCCCTCTTTGATGCCACTGGTAGAATCATCGGTGCGCTATCGGGCGGTTCTTCATTTTGCAACAACCCTGTAGCCGATTATTTTGCCCGATTAGACACCGCATGGAATCACTTCAGCGACCACAGTCAGCAGCTGGCACATTGGCTGTCGCCCAATGATGTCCACCTACAACAAATGGACGGAGCTGATCCTTATGAATTATCCTGCACACGCATCAAGCACATTGCTAAGAATACTCCTCTTGAAAGGAAACAACACAGCAAGGGCCACTATGCCGGACACAACCAGCTAACACACACTCAATTTGCCGAGAAATTTACCACACCAAACAGCAAGAACCTGCTGTATGGCGCTTACGTGATGCCCTATAAAGGTTCGTACAACAGCAGCAAACCAGTGCCTGTTTATTTAACCGTTTATGATGGCGATACCTTCCCCAACAACGAATTGGCACGCGTACAAATCCGACCCAGGGATTGGATCTACAAAACCAGTACTGGCACTTGGAATACAGGTTCTAAGGTTACATGGAGCAACAAAGAAAACTACACCCGATTTAGCCAACCCATAGAGGTGCCTGCCAACTTTTTTGTAGGAGTCGAAATTGACTATGAGAATATGAACTCATCCGATACGCTTGCACTCTACTATGCCGTATCTACCACCAATACCGCCTACTATTTCGATGGCAACACGTGGAGCCCCTACTCATCGCACAGCGTTCAACCTGCCAACTTATCTTTATGGATAGAACCTGTTGTGGCAAGCAACATCACATCAGACTTACCTGAAGATCCAGCAATAGGTAGATTTGTCTATCCCAATCCGACCTACCACAAGGTGTACTTTAACTGTACCGATCCACAAAGGTATCGACTATACAACTTGCAAGGCCAGCTGCTGCAACAAGGTACAGACACCAGCGTTGAACTTCCACAAACAGGCATGTATTTGCTACAGCTGTTCGACGAAGCGCATCATTGCACCACCCACAAAGTTATTCGCCAATAATGCACCACTCAACCCAAGGCATCGTTCTCAATTGTACGCGCTACAAAGACAACGCCTACATTGTATCTATCTTTACCAAGGATTTTGGAAAGGTTAGCTACAGCGTGCACCATCCACAAGGGAAACGTGCAAAAATACGCATGCATCATCTACAACCCCTCTCTCTTTTAGACATGGAGGTGCAGCACAGAGAGAACAAAGATATTCAGCAACTGGGAGAAGTAAAATTACAACCCATTTCGTACGACCTATACGATAATCCTTTAAAAATGTCCATCTGCTTTTTTATGGCAGAGGTCATTGACAAATCGACTGAAAGCATCAACGCAGATGCCGATTTATTCCTTTTTCTGCAACACAGCATTGCCTTATTAGGCACAACCAATGCTATTTCTCATTTTGCCTTACTATTCTTGCTTGACTACGCAAAATACATAGGTATCTATCCATACGACGAACGGGAGAATGAATGGATTCGCCTATTAGGGAAGGAAGATCAACGTATATTTCTACAACTATTGGAGCAGTGCAACAGCCTATCGGGTAGCGAAAAAAGGAAAGCTATGCAACTACTCATGGCCTACTATCGCTACTATTTACCAGGGATGGGAGAGTTGAAATCACTTTCGGTACTCACCGAAATTTTTAGCATTTAAATACGCAGAAAGGTACTCCTGTTCGCTCTGACCAGGAGTCGGCACAAAGGTAGTTTGGGATAATTTACCCAGAGCTGCTATGTCCATGATTGAACTATACCCCGAACGACAGATAATGTGTGAGGCTTGCTCCAATAAGGTCTGCAGCGAAGTTGTCGGCAAGGAGGCATACACCTCAACACGTCCCACCCGATAAGGTACAACATCTATGTGGGGCAAGCCTTGCACCAAGATGACTCGGCATGCCTCATCATCTTGCAACTGCCTTAACAGCTGTTGCTCCCACAACGTACGTTGTGGTTCCACACCCGACAACACGGCTATGGTCAACGATGTAGTTTCGGCTTGGTTGGTTGATACAAACCTACTCAATGGCCCTATATAATTTGCATTAGCGGGCAATTGACGTGGATGCGAAAGTACTCCTGCCAAACTCTGCTGACTATCGGTATAATCAGGAATCCAACAAGCATCATAACGTTGCATAATTTTGCGGTGCAAGAATGCCACCAATGGTTCTAACCACGCTACTGATGTAGGTAGCTTTACCCAAACCTGATGGGTCAAATAAATGCTTTTACAACCAGAATTGTACAATGCAAAACGATTGTCTGAAATCACTTGTGTGATGCCATAATCACGCACTATCTTTTTGATAGCCTTGTGCTCTGCTTTACACATTCGTAGCAAGCGAGGCAAGGACTTTGCGACTGCCCATACCTGCGAAGAAGACGACGAATAGCGCAACGTAAACGAGTGGAGATCAATACCTTTGAGTTGTGGAAATTCTTGCTGCAACAACGCATACGAAGCACCCGAACCCGCATACAACACCTCGTACCCTTGCTGCAAAAAGGCATAAATAAGGGGGATGCAGCGCGATGCATGGCCCAACCCCCAATCTAACGGACATATCAATATTTTTTCCTGCTTTTTCAAGGCGTTACCTGTGTGTTTATGCCCAACTCTTTCACCCTGTTGGCAATGCGCTTCAACTCTGCTTCCTCTATGTGTTCTAGTCCCTCAATCGGCACTTTGCGGTTAATACTATAAAGCTGTACCAACGATGGTTGTATGCTTTTCAGCGCTTGTAACCAAGCGGCAATTTCGGTTTCTGTCGTATTGTCCACCCCTGCTCCACGCAAGAACATGGTTTGCACAATGCAATCACCACGAAATGCAGCCAACTGTTCAACCAAATGTTCTACCGAGAAATCAGACGAAGCAGGACGATTCATTTTAGCAATGGTAGTAGCGATAGCACTATCGAGTTTAAGAATCGCATTGTCCACCTGCAACAAACCCTCCATGACGGATGGTTTATCCAACTGCCAGGCATTGGTCAATACCGAAATCTTGGCATCAGGATAGTACTGGTTTCGCAACTTCTGCGTATCCCATACTATTTCCTTAAATTGAGGATGTAACGTAGGCTCACCATTACCCGCAAACGTAAAGGTATCAATGGGCTCTCCATCTGCTTGCTTATAGGCTTTCAATTTTTGCTCCAAAGCGGTACGCACCTGTTCACGGGTAGGTAGCAGCGTATCCTCCCTGCCATCAGCATTGAGTCCACACTCGCAATAGATACAATCGAACGAACATATTTTACCATGCGTAGGCAACAAATTGATGCCCAACGAAACACCTAATCGACGACTGCGAATCGGTCCAAATATGGTAGTATCAAACAACATTATTTCAACAATGCTTCTTGTGCCTGGTTTACTTTTTCAAATCCAAATTGCGACAAAACACCGTCCATCAAAGCAGCAATTTCTGCGTTGCAAAGATTGCCAATACTGCCTTCGTGGCTATGTGCAATGTTTTTGTCAGGGGTAAAGTTACCCGCTTCAATTTCCAAACCAACTTGCTTGTAAGCATCGCGGAAAGGAGTTCCAGCTAGAGTACGTTTATTTACCTCTTCCACACTAAAGATAAGGTCATATTTAGCATCATCCAAAATGCTTTCGTTTACCTTGATTTGTTCTACCATAGAGCGTGTCATCACCAAGATGTCAATCATTTCGTCGAACAAAGGAAGGTACACTTCTTTGATAATCTGTAGATCACGGAAATAGCCCGATGGCAAATTATTAACAATCATGGTAATTTGCTGTGGAACTCCCTGGATCTTATTGCATTTAGCACGAGTTAGTTCAAATACATCAGGATTCTTTTTATGAGGCATGATGCTCGAACCCGTAGTAAACTTATCGTCTAACTTCAAGAAACCAAAGTTTTGGCTGGTGTACATGCAGCTATCAAACGCCAATTTGGCAATAGTACTAGCCACCGAAGCCAATGCAGAAGCAACAATACGTTCGGTTTTTCCACGACCCATTTGCGCATATACTACGTTGTAGTCCATGCTATCGAATCCCAATAGTTGGGTAGTCATGGTACGATTAAGTGGGAATGAATTGCCATATCCTGCAGCTGATCCCAACGGATTGCGGTTCACAATCTTGTAGGCGCTCAACAAAAGTTGCATATCATCCAACAAACTTTCTGCGTATGCTCCAAACCACAAGCCAAACGAAGAAGGCATCGCAATTTGTAGGTGTGTATAACCCGGCAATAGCACGTTTTTGTAACGTTCGCTTTGTGCTTGCAAGGCATCAAACAAGGCTTTTACCTCTGTTACCACCTCCTGCAATTTAGCACGGGTAAACAAACGCAAGTCCACCAATACTTGGTCATTACGCGAACGACCACTGTGCAACTTCTTGCCCACATCACCCAACAACATTTCTACTTGCGAGTGAATATCTTCTACTCCTTCTTCAATTTCAAAGTCGCCTTTCTCAATGTTGGCATAAATGCCTTTTAGACCTGCCAACAACTCTTGCAAATCTTGCTTTGTCAACAATCCAATCGACTCCAACATGGTGGCATGCGCCATCGAACCCAACACGTCGTAAGGTGCAAGGAACATATCCATTTCGGCATCTCTGCCAATGGTATAGCGTTCAATATCGCTATCTACACGGGTTTTCTTTTCCCACAATTTACTTGCCATAATTTTTCAATAAGGTATTCTTGCTAACATCGTAGCAATTTGGTTTACGCCTTCTTTTAATTTCGAGCCAACCATCATCTTCAGCATAAAAGGAATATCTGCTTTTAACGTAACTTTCATCTTGGTATCGTACGCTTCTTTCTCTACCAATTGTACCCACAAATAAACCTCTACAGGGGTGTCGTCGCCTGTAAATTTTATGGTTTTGCATGGCTCTTTCTCGATAATTTTAAAGCCCATTTGACCAAAATTCTCGATGGTAAAGCGGCACGAATCAGCCGTAACAGCAATGTCCTTTACTTTTTCGGTAGCCTCAGGAGGCAAATTCGCAAACAAAGGCTGCAAATTTTCTAAATTCGAGAGCTTATCAAAAATTTGCTGTGCCGATGCTTGTATGTGAACAACGTTACTTTCGTAGGTTTCCATGCTATTTTATTTATTCCAATTAGAAGGGTCTTTGCGCCATTCTTGCAAGGTAGGAATTACCAATTCGTCGATATAGTTGGTTTCTGCTGCCAACTCCAACAAAGCATTGTAGTTCGACAAAGTAGTCAACTCTACCTCAGCAGCTGCAAATTGTTCTTGTGCAACAGGGAATCCGTAAGTAAAGATGGCAACCATACCCAATACGTCTGCTTTTTTCTCATTGCGCAAAGCAGCCACTGCTTTCAAGCTACTGCCACCAGTAGAAATAAGGTCTTCAACCACTACTACTTTTTTACCTTCTTCCAAGTAGCCTTCTACCAAGTTTTCCATACCATGATCTTTTTTGGCAGAGCGTACATAAACAAAAGGAAGACCCAACGCATCAGCCACCAATGCACCTTGTGCAATCGCGCCTGTAGCAACACCAGCAATTACCTCTACTTCGGGGTATTTTTCCATGATGATGCGCGCCAATTCCAACTTAATGGTGCTGCGCACTTTAGGATACGACAAAGTTTTGCGGTTGTCGCAATAAATAGGCGATTTCCAACCCGAAGCCCAAGTAAAAGGTTGATTGGGTTGCAACTTAACTGCCTCTACTTCTAACAGTTGTCCTGCTACTAATTTTTCTACGGTATTCATATCTTGTATAGTTAAAATTTCACATTGCAAAGATAGGGAATTCTTTTCACTCTATTGCACCAAAGAACGCCACTTCTCTATCAACATCGTCATATCGGCAGGCAATTCCGAATTAAAGAACATACGCTGCCTGGTACGAGGATGCTCAAATCCCAATGTTTTGGCATGCAATGCCTGTCTAGGGCAGATGTCAAAACAATTTTGCACAAATTGCTTGTACTTGGCTTGTGTTGTTCCTTTCAGAATCATATCCCCGCCATAACGTTCATCATTGAACAGCGGATGCCCCAGATGCTTCATGTGCACCCGAATCTGATGGGTTCGCCCAGTTTCCAACTTGCATTGCACTACGCTCACGCAGTTAAAATGTTCCAGAACCGTATAGTGGGTAACTGCGTGTTTTCCGCCCTCCTTGTCGGGAGGATATACCGCCATTTGCAAACGATCCTTGGGATTACGCCCAATGTAGGTATCAACCGTTCCTTGCTGTTGTGCAGGGACACCCCATACCACGGCCTGATACAATCTTTCTGTAGTCTTGTAAAAAAATTGTTTTGCCAAGAACATTTTAGCAAAATCATTTTTTGCCACCACCAACAATCCCGACGTATCTTTATCGATGCGATGTACCAATCCTAAACGAGGATCGGAAGCAGAGAATTTCTCATTACCCACAAAGTGATACGCCAACGCATTGAGCAAGGTACCATCATAATTGCCATGCCCAGGATGCACCACCATACCTGGTGCTTTGTTTACCACCAATAAATCATCGTCTTCATAAACAATGTCCAGCGGTATATTTTGTGGGACGATATCGGTTTCACGAGGTGGATAATCCAGCACTATGGTCACCACGTCGTGCGGTTTTATTTTGTAGTTGGACTTTACGGGCTTGTCGTTGACCAATACATTTTCGGCCTCTACAGCAGCCTGAATTTTGGTACGTGAAGCATGTGCGATACGATCCGAAAGGAACTTATCAATGCGTATCAACATCTGACCAGGATCCGCTACAAAGCGGAAATGCTCAAATCGTTCGGATTCGGCATTTTCATCATCCAATCTATCGTCCAACAATGCTTCGTCTATCATAGTCCAAACAACGATTCTTCACCAAACGAGGCATCAACATCCACATCCACCTGCACAGAGTCCACAGCAAGCGTATCTACTGGCACGACATCGAGACCCTCACCCACGTGTAAAATCACTTCAGAACGGAAGGGCAATAATTGTGCTGCTTGTACTTCCTTGCCTTGATACTCTACAGAAAGCACCAAATCGCGGTATTCTGAGGGCTCGTATTTTATCTCCTTGATAACAAATTCAGAGCCTTCTACTTGTACTTTAGCTTGGCGCAACGACATATCCACCACATCAGGGAAAGGTATCATCTGTGCCATCTTGGCATTTACAATCAAATAAATGCGACGACCATCCTTCACCTTCGCACCTGCGGCAGGCGTTTGCTCCAACACCAATCCTGGTTGAGCAGTAGGGCGAAACACCGAATCCACCACAGCACATTGCATGCCTTTTTCTGCCAACATCACCGTTGCCATTTCAACCGTCGTACCGCGCACATCGGGCACCTCATAAGTTTCGCCATGGCGCGTGTAGGTATCTAACCAGTAAAATGTACCTACCAACACAACTATCACCAACAACAGCATGCTCAAAAGGTGAGCGAGGATGGGATGCTTTTTTAGAAACGAAAAAAACTTCACAACTGCAGTATTTTAAAGTAAGAATTATGCTATTTTGAGACCATTCAACAGCGCAACGTAATACGAAATTGCCTCCTCTATTTCGCGCACCTCGATGTACTCATCTGCGGTGTGCGAACGCGCTGAATCCCCAGGTCCAACTTTGACAGAAGGGAAAGGCATCAAAGCCTGGTCCGACATCGTGGAAGATCCAAAAACACCCCTTTCCATCGACAAATGCTTCAGCACAACGGGGTGCTGCGGGCTGATTCCAGAAGCCCGCAAACGCATCGAACGAGGCGTTACCGATGCCTGCAAGTTGGCTTGCAGCACATCCAGCACCTCTTGGTGCGTATAGCACTCGGTCAAACGAATATCGGCAGTAAACTTGCAGGCATCGGGCACCACGTTGTGCTGGCTACCTGCTTCTACCATCGTTACCGTCATTTTTACTTCACCCAACATAGGCGACACTTTTTCGAAACGGTAATCTTTACACCAAGCTATATCTTCCAAAGCCTTGTAAATGGCATTTACGCCTTCGTTACGCGCTGCGTGTCCAGCCTTGCCTTGCGCCACACAATCCACCACCATCAATCCTTTTTCGGCAATCGCCATTTCTAGCTGGGTAGGTTCTCCCACAATTGCCAAATCGACTGGAGGCAATTCCTCTAGCAATTTTTCAACTCCACCTTTGCCAGAAACCTCCTCCTCACACGAAAGCCCCAACACCAAATTATACGACTGCTCAGTACAACGCAACGCATCAAAAGCTGCTATCAAAGATACCACAGAGGCATGTGCATCATTCGAACCCAACCCAAAAATACGACCATCTTGCAGCAAAGGTTCAAAGGGATTTTTCGTCCAAGAATCTCGCGGTTTTACCGTATCTATGTGCGAGTTGAGCAGCAAAGTTGGCTTATCTGATTGATATGCACTTGCCATGCAAAACACATTATTACCAACACGTTGCGGTTGCCAACCTTTTTCAGCAAAATAAGCTTGCAAAAAATCTGCCTTTTGCGTTTCATCCCTACTAACAGAAGGAATCGCAATCAAGGATTTGAGCAGTTCTATGGTATCGTTCAATATCATGGCTTTTTTAGGCATTTTTCAATGGCAAAATTAGCAAAAAAACACTATTTTTGCACATCAATCCAGCAAAAATGCGAAAATTAGCCGTAACTGAATTAGCACGTATCGATATTGATACATTTAAGCAAAGCCAAAAGATCCCTTTGGTGGTTG
Source organism: Candidatus Enterocola sp. (assembly GCA_045634045.1). Taxonomy (GTDB): domain Bacteria; phylum Bacteroidota; class Bacteroidia; order Bacteroidales; family Paludibacteraceae; genus Enterocola. The sequence continues at coordinate 24,251 of JAZQZN010000008.1, forward strand.
TATTAGACAATGTTCGCAGCCTGCACAATGTAGGTTCGGTGTTTCGTACGGCGGATGCTTTTCGCATTGAACACATCTACCTATGCGGTATTACCGCCACCCCTCCTCATGCCGAAATTCACAAAACAGCTTTAGGAGCAGAAAACGCTGTTGCATGGACCTACCAGCAAGAAACCCTACAAGCAGTAGAAGCTTTAAAACAAGCTGGCTATGTGATTTTGGCGGTAGAACAAGCCGAAAACAGCCAATCGCTCGAACAGCTACGTTTAGACCCTACCAAACGCTATGCGCTTGTATTGGGCAACGAAGTAAAGGGAGTACAGCAAGCCGTTGTTGACGCCTGCGATGGCTGCATCGAGATTCCTCAATTTGGCACCAAGCATTCACTCAACGTTTCGGTGGCAGCTGGATTAGTAATGTGGGACGCTTTTAAACAACTATATGGAACCATTAACCGTAATTAAAGTAGGCGGAAAAATTGTCGAAGAGACCGACAGCCTCAACAATCTATTAACCAAGTTCTCAACCATCAACGGAGCCAAAGCTTTGGTACATGGAGGCGGACGCTCTGCCACACGCATTGCCTCACAATTGGGCATCGAGAGTAAAATGGTAGATGGCAGACGCATTACCGACGAAGCCATGCTGCAAGTTGTAACCATGGTGTACGGTGGTTTGGTCAACAAAAATATTGTTGCTGGCCTACAAAGTCGCAACATCAATGCATTGGGCCTTACTGGTGCTGACCTTAACGTTATTCAAAGCGACAAACGCCCTGTCAAAACCATCGATTATGGTTTCGTTGGCGACGTAAAGCAGGTAAACGATAATATGTTGGCGCAGCTCATTCAATTGGGAGTAGTGCCCGTTATGGCACCCATTAGCTACTCGCCCACACACGGATTGCTCAACACCAATGCAGACACCATTGCTGCAGAAACAGCAAAAGGCTTGTCTAAACACTACGAAACCACCCTTGTTTATTGCTTCGAGAAAAAAGGCGTTTTGTTCGATGAAACCGACGATAATAGCGTCATCCCAACCATCACACCCGCCCTTTTTGAGGAATACAAAGCCAAAGGCATCATCCAAGGTGGTATGATTCCTAAATTGGAAAATGCTTTCGATGCACTTCGTGCAGGCGTTAAGAAAGTCATCATTACACAAGCCGACGAATTGGGCAACAACAGCGGTACTACCGTTATATTAGCATAACAGCAGATGAATAGGCATCTTGGCATACCGCTCTACCATGCATCCATCAACAGCGATCTCATCATTGCTGTAACATTGGCGGTATGCTTTGCCATCATCCTGCTCATCAAGCAACGCAACTCCATTTTCATTTCATCGCTCAAGAGCCTATTCTCAAGCGACTTGTTCTTTACCGGAAAAATCACCACCTCCGACCACCTACAGCAATATTCTTTATTGTTGCTCAGTTCTTTTGGAGCAAGTCTATTGGGCTTACACATTCCTAATGTACCCGCCACTTACTCAACGGTTGGTTTGATTTTTCTCGGAATTTTAGGATTTTTCCTCCTCAAGATTCTATTGATGCAACTATATTTTCGCCTATTTTTTAGGAGCCGCATACAACTTTTTATTTTTCAGTACATTAGCATTGCCGTCGCTTGGGGCATCGGTTGCCTAATCGGTTTTATTCTGCTCCAATTTGCCCCGTTGATTTCACCCGTTTTTACCTACTTCCTACTCCTTATAACCTCAATTCTGTACCAATTGACAGTGTTTTATATTTTATTTAGACACTTTTTTGGTCGAGTTGATTTAATCTTCCATTTTATTTTGTACCTTTGCACCCTCGAATTGATGCCCATTTTTCTACTGGCAAAATGGGTGATGTGATGGAAGATTTAAGTTGTTATATTAAATTACAAAACATTGAAAGTCAAAAAGATACTCGTTTCGCAACCGAAACCAACTAGCGATAAGTCTCCCTACTTTGATATCGCTACAAAATACAACGTTCAAATCGATTTTCGTCCTTTTATCAAGGTAGAAGGGCTTAATTTGCAAGAATTCAGAGCGCAACGCATCGAAGTTTTGGACTATACTGCTGTTATTTTTACCGCACGTACAGCCATTGACCACTTCTTCCGCCTATGCGACGAGATGCGTCTCACCATCCCTGAAAGCATGAAATATTTCTGCGTTTCAGAAAAAATTGCTTTGTACTTGCAAAAATTCATCAAATACCGCAAACGCAAAGTTTTCTTCCCCTCGATTGAAACCAGCAAAGTAGAAGAATTGCTACCACAAATCAAGCGTCACGCTGATGAAAAGTATTTGTACGCTGTATCAGACGTATGCAAAGACAACTTCATCACTACCTTGCAAGACAACAAAATCACTTGCACCAAAGCCGTATTCTACAAGACTGTAAGCAATGACTTTAGCAAGGATGAAGCATTTGACTACGATATGTTGGTATTCTTCTCACCCGAAGGAATCAATGCTTTGATGAAGAATTTCCCCAACTACGAACAAGGAGAAACCATCATCGCAGCCTTGGGCCCTAAAACTGCACAAGCCGTTACTAACGCCAACTTGCGCTTAGACATTGCAGCAGGAACACCACAAGCCCCCTCGATGACAGGTGCCATTGAAACATTTTTTAAAGAAAATAAAGTCAATAAAAAATAAAAAGGTTTATTCCTTTTTCATCTATCCCAAAAATTCGTATTTTTGGGATATTTTTTTATGCCACGACTCAGTAAAATAGAACGCCTACACGGTGAAATCGCCATAAATCAGCTTTTCAGCAAAGCCAAACGATTTACGGCATACCCTTTGCGTGTGCACTACACCTATACAGTTCCATCCACTCCATCGAGAATATTGGTTTCCGTTCCTAAAAAGCTTTTCAAACATGCTGTTGACCGCAACCTACTCAAACGACGCATCCGCGAAGCTTTTCGCCTACACAAACCAACGATGGCTGTCGATATGGCATTGGTCTATATGGATACAGAGATAGCATCTTACGAGGCCATCGAAAAGGCCATGCTAAAAATCATCGAACGATTGGAAAAACAAACAACACCAGAACCTTGAGCGATACCACCTACATAGAAATTTCTGGAGCAAGGGTACACAACCTCAAAAACATTGATGTACAGATTCCACACGACCAACTCACCGTTATTACGGGTTTGAGTGGGAGTGGCAAATCTTCATTGGCTTTCGATACGCTGTATGCAGAAGGCCAACGCCGCTACATCGAGACTTTTTCGGCGTATGCACGTAATTTCTTAGGTAACATCGACCGTCCCGACGTGGATCAAATTAACGGACTCAGCCCCGTTATTGCCATCGAGCAAAAAACCACCAACAAGAACCCACGCTCTACCGTAGGTACCACTACAGAAATTTATGACTTTCTACGCCTGCTGTATGCACGCGCTGGCGAGGCCTACTCGTATGTTACGGGCAAAAAAATGGTCAAATACACCGAAGAGCAGATCATTACACTCTTGCTGGAAGAATACCACAATCGTCCTGTATTGCTACTTGCTCCTTTGGTAAAAGGGCGTAAGGGACACTACCGAGAACTCTTTGAACAGCTACGAAAAAAGGGCTATTTGAACGTACGCATCGATGGTGTTCTCAAAGAGATTACTCCTGATATGCGCCTTGAACGCTACAAGATGCACGACATCGAGACGGTCATCGACAAGCTACAAATCAACGAATCTTCGCTGAATCGCCTCAAAAAATCGCTCAAATTAGCAATGCAACAAGGAAACGGCATGGTTGCTGTGGTAGAAAAAGACCAACCAGCATCCATTCGTTACTTCAGCCAGCAATTGATGTGTCCTGAAAGTGGCATCGCCTACGCAGAACCTGCTCCGCATAATTTTTCTTTCAACTCACCCAAAGGATGCTGTCCGCATTGCCACGGGATGGGAACCATTCATCAAATCGACATTGATAAAATCATTCCCAACAACGAGTTGAGCATCCACGATGGTGGCATTGTACCATTAGGCAAATACAAATCCTTGCCAATTTTTGCGCAAATAGGAGCCCTATGCGAAACCTACCAATGCACATTAAAAACCCCCATCAACGAATTACCAGACGAACTCATCGAAAAAATCATACATGGTACCAACGAACGCATCATCATCAAAAATAGCATCGAGGGTATCAGCAACTACGTTAGTTCGTACAACGGTATCTCCGAATACATTCAACAACAAATAGACATGGAAGCCTCTACCAGCGTTCAACGTTGGGCAGAGCAGTTTTCTCAAATAGTTACTTGTCCGCACTGCAACGGCACACGAGTCAACCAGGAAGCCTTGCATTTCCGCATTGCCGACAAAAATATTGCAGAATTGGCAGCCATGGACTTGGACGTTTTGTACAGCTGGCTAAAAGGTGTGCAAGAGCAACTATTGCCTTGGCAGCAACAAATTGCAGGCGAAATCATCAAAGAAATCCTAACACGTTTGTCGTTCCTATTGGACGTTGGTTTGCACTACCTATCATTGGCTCGCCCATCCGACAGCCTTTCAGGTGGCGAAAGTCAACGCATCCGTTTGGCCACCCAAATTGGCTCACAACTGGTCAATGTTTTGTACATCCTTGATGAGCCCAGCATCGGTTTGCACCCACGCGACAACGTACGCCTCATTGATTCCCTCAAGAAACTACGCGACATTGGCAACACCATCATTGTAGTTGAACACGACGAGGAAATGATGTTAGCCTCCGACTACATCATTGACATGGGACCATTGGCAGGACGTTTGGGCGGAGAAGTTGTCTTCCAAGGCACCCCCAAAGAATTGCTACAAAGCAAAACGCTAACGGCCTCCTACCTCAACAAGGAAAAACAGATTCTTTTCCCAAAACAACCCGCAGCTACCACACCACAATACCTTACATTGCAGGGAGCATGCGGCAACAACCTCAAAAATGTATCCGTACAAATCCCATTAGGGCAATTTGTTTGCGTAACAGGTGTATCAGGTAGTGGAAAATCCAGCTTGATTAACGGGACACTATACCCCATTCTCAGCCAATATTTTTACCGTTCTTTGCAAAAACCGCTACCATACGAAAGCATCAGTGGCTTAGAGCACATTGACAAGGTTATTTCGGTCAATCAGGCACCCATCGGCAGAACACCTCGTTCCAATCCTGCCACCTACACGGGACTATTTAGCGACATTCGTTCCCTTTTTGCCTCTATGCCCGAAGCCAAAATCAGGGGTTACAAAGCAGGAAGATTCTCCTTTAACGTAAAAGGCGGCAGGTGCGAAACCTGCCAAGGTAATGGTTACGAACGCTTGGAAATGGGATTTATGTCGGATGTATATGTACCTTGCAAAGATTGTCATGGCAAACGCTACAACCGCGAAACATTAGCGGTCCGCTTCAAAGGCAAATCCATCGCCGACGTATTGGATATGACCATCAACCAAGCTGTTGAATTTTTTGAAAATATACCCAACTTACTGCCTCGTCTAAAAACCTTACAAGATGTAGGATTGGGGTATATTAAATTGGGACAATCCTCAACCACCCTCTCTGGTGGCGAAAACCAACGAGTTAAATTGGCAACAGAACTGGCAAAACGAGATACAGGGAAAACACTTTATATCTTAGATGAGCCCACCACCGGTTTACATTTTGAAGATATTGCCGTCTTATTAAAGGTACTTCGCCAATTGGTAGAAAAAGGCAACACCGTTTTAGTCATCGAACACAACATTGATGTTATCAGAAATGCCGACTACCTCATTGACATGGGACCCGAAGGAGGGCGCGGTGGCGGTCAAATCATTGCCACGGGAACACCTGAAGAACTAAAACAACAAAAAATCGGTTTTACCGCTCAATTTATATAGACCTTGAACCAAACAGTAAGACATATCATCCTTTTTTGCCTTATGTGCATAGGCGCATCCGCCTCCTTTGCCGCTACCACCACCGTCAAAGGACAAGACAGCACCTATATTGGCACCACCCTCTACCTGCAAACGTGGGACGATGGCTGGCAATACACAAAAACCGTTTTAGATAGTTGCACCGTCGGCAAAGATGGTCGCTTCTGCTTCTCATTCGACCTCAAGACCACACGCAAAGCCTATATCCCCTTGGGACACTATACGGGCAGTCTTTTTGTCGAGCCAGGGAAATCGTACGAAATTGCCCTGCCTGTCAATACCCCCATCAGCGCTACCGAAGCGGTCAACCCCTATTTCCGTGCTGAAGAATGGCTGGTAAGTTTTACCAATCTTCCCAACAATGACATCAACCGACAAATCATCGATTTCGAAGATGCTTTCGACCTATACTGGGAACTACTACTAAAAGAAGCAACCATTACCCCACAGCACATTGAGCAAGCCATTGCTGCACTTGATAGCATTTTTCCTCCTTCCGACCATGAATTCGTAGAGCAATACAAAACCTATCGGTATGCCCTAATGGTCAACCTCTATGCTGCAGGAGCACCTGATTTATCCATCAGCAACTACTTCTTGCAACAACCCGTATTGTATCACCAACCCGCCTATTGGGAAGCATTCGAAGCCATCTTCCCCCACTTCGACCATATCAGCGGGCTTTACGACAACACACCTTTGTTCGAATTGGCGGTGATGCAGAAAGTAGAAAGCAACGACCTACCTATCAGCAAGCTAAACCACATTAAAACACCCGAGAATAAAAAAATTGCCGATGCCATCCGCATCAAAAAACTATCGCAAAAAGCAGGACATTACATTGCTATTGACACATTGACCAACATTGAAGGAGAAACCATTGTTTGGGATGAGCTACATTTCCCAAAAGCATACGTCATTTTTACCCACTCGCAACTCAACGAATGCAGAGCTGACATTGAATTTGTAGAGAAAATGAGCCGAAAATATCCCGACAAATGCTTGTTTTTGCTTATATTTACCGACGAATCAATCGCATCCATACAACAAGCATGCACAGCACTTCCCTACAAGGGATTTGTCTTTTCCTTGCAACAAAACCCTGTGCTAAGCACGTTGTTTTACCAAACCTATGCACCGGCATACTACCTATTAGATAGCGAAAGCCACCTAATACAAGTGCCCGCGCCAGAACCTAAAAACTTTGTACCATGAAAAAACACATCCCAAACCTAATTACTTGCCTTAACCTATTTTCTGGCTGTCTAGCCGTTCAGTATGCCATGTATGGTGATCCTATTGCTTGTGGCCTCTGCATCTTTGCCTCTGCCGTTTTCGACTTCTTTGACGGCTTTGCTGCACGCATGCTACACACCACCTCTGCCATCGGCAAGGAATTAGATTCGTTGGCTGATACTGTCAGTTTTGGGCTTGCACCCGCCACTTTGGTATTCTCCATGTTCAAAGATTATCCCTATTCAGAAGAACTCTTCTGGATTGCCCCCTATCTTCCTTTCGCAGCCTTTGTCATTGCTGTCTTTTCAGCCCTTCGTTTGGCAAAATTCAACATCGACGAGCGCCAACACCACTCATTCATTGGTATGCCAACACCAGCCAATGCATTGCTTATCGTGGGCATTGCCAATGCTCCTTTGCTACAAGTAGCATGGACCACTCCTATCTGGGGCTTGCTCTTTTTGTTCGCTCTTATCGGCATTAGCTCCTACCTATTGGTATGCGAACTACCCATGTTCTCGCTCAAAACTCCTTCTAAAATACCCGTATTCTTTGCTGCAGGTAGCGTTATCTTAACCGTCGTACTACTATGTTGCGGATTCGGCCTTTTAGGACTTGCTATTAGCATGATGGTGTACATCCTACTTTCCATCATCTTGGCAAAAAGAAGCAACGCATGAAGTCTTTAAAATCCTTTTTATCGACCCTCATCCTGCTACCGGTTTATTTCTACCGCGCATGCATATCTCCCCTTACACCGCCTTCATGTAGGTTTACTCCCACTTGTTCTGCCTACATGATCGAAGCCGTAAAAAAACACGGTCCCTTCAAAGGGTTGTGGTTAGGACTTAAAAGAATAAGCCGCTGTCACCCATGGGGCGGCAGCGGCTATGATCCTGTCCCTTAGTCAGTATTATTCAGCTTCTACTTTGCTTCTTGTTTCTTGGTATTGTTCTACTACATTGATGATGTAGTCACCAATTTTTTCACATTCAGCAATCATGTCCATGTAAGTAACACTCACTTCGTATGGATATTTTTGTTCTTTTACATCGGTAGCATTCTTCATCTTGTATTCATTACGCAATGCATTGATGTCTTTTTCAATGGCCAACGAAGGAGCGATAGAGCCTACGGTCATATCAGCCATGTTTTCGTTCAACACATTCATCATTTCTGCCAATGCTTGATCAACCAATACAAACATATCTTCGATGCGTTTGGTCATATCTGGCGCATATTCTTTGCCATTGTTGCGCTTACGCATAATGGTTTTTGCCAGATTGAAGCTACTATCACCAATACTTTCAATTTCTGATACCACACGCAACAACGCATGCACGTTCTTTTTACTATTGCTACTCAAACGACCTTCTGCTGCTTTTGCCAGATACTTAGCAATCTCAACTTCCATACGGTCGCTAATGCCTTCGTATTTCTCTACGCGTTCGTAGATTTTAGCCGCCTCGTCATTGTTTTTAGCATAGAACAACGATTTTGCAATGCCAAACATCTTGATGTTACGTTGAGCAAATGCCAAAATTTCTTTATCAGCTTGTACAATCGACAACTCAGAAGTTGACAACATACCACGCGAAATGTAAGTCAAACGGAATTCGTCATCCGATGCTTTGTGAGGGATAAGTAATGTTACAGTTTTACTAATCAGGCCAACAAAACTTACCATCACAAGGGTATTGATAACGTTGAAGGTTGTATGGAACAACGAAAGCGAGAAGGAGGTAGAAACTTGTGCAGCCAAATATTGATCTCTCAAAGCACTTTGTTCTGGTGTCAACACCGCTTTAGAATCATTAATCAATGCCATGGTTTCTGCATCAATTTGTTGAGTAAGGTTCATCAAATCGTAAGGCGAACCTTGTCCTAAATAATCAATCAACCATGCAATGCCGTTGCAGAAAGGATAGAACAAACACAATGCCCAAACAACCCCAAATACGTTAAACATGGTGTGTGCCAACGCAGCACGTTTTGCCGAAACGTTAGCAGGAATAGCTGCAATGTTAGCAGTAATGGTAGTACCAATGTTCTCACCCAATACCATAGCAGCTGCCAACTCAAAAGGCAACCAGCCTTTGCTACACATAATTAGGGTAATCGCCATGGTTGCCGAGGAAGATTGTACCACTACCGTAAGCACAGATCCTATGAGCAAGAATAGCAATACAGATCCAAAACCATAACCAGTAAATTCTCTTAAGAAAGCCAAAATCTCTGGATTTTGTTGCAAGTCGGGCACTGAGTTTTTCAAGAAGTCTAAGCCTAAAAACAACAGTGCAAAACCGATAAGTAGTTCACCAAAGGATTTACGCTTGTTATTCGACGAAAATAAGAATGGAATCGAAACGGCAATTACAGGGAATGCTAAATCGGCAATGCTAAATTTAAAGCCAAATAGCGAAATCACCCAAGCTGTAACCGTTGTACCAATATTGGCACCCATGATCACCGAAATAGCTTGTACTAGCGACAGCAAACCGGCATTCACAAAACTTACCACCATTACGGTTGTTGCAGATGAGGACTGAATAATGGTAGCAATCAACAAACCTGTAACCACACCCATTAGGCGGTTTTTAGTCATGATGGTCAAGATAGAGCGCAATTTATCGCCAGCTACCTTCTGTAACCCTTCGCTCATCAAGGTCATGCCATACAAGAACATGCCCAACGAACCGATAAGCGATAAAAAATCATAAAAAGAGTATTCCACTGGTATTAAAAATTAAATTCCGTTAGCAAATATATATTTTTTTGTATATTTACGAAACACATTCCAGCAATTTTGTTGGGAATTTATTTCAAAATCAACGAATATATTAAAAAAAGATTACACCATGATCAGCAACCGTATTCAAGTTATTTGCAAAAACAACCAACAAGAGGTAAAAATGCCCATAGGGACTACCCTCAACGAGGCTTTGCTCTTGCTGCAAGTAAAAACAAGCAGCCCCATTGTCGGTGCATTGGTCAACAACAAGCCAGCCTGCCTGAACATGGGACTTTACACCAACAAAACCATCGAATTTATTGAACAAAACAGCAAAATTGGCAAGCGCATTTACGTTCGCTCATTGGTCTTTTTACTCTTCAAATCCATCAAGGACACTTTCCCACAAGCTCGTTTTAGGGTCGAATATGCTATTTCTAACGGCTACTACTGCTCCATTGAAATAAATGGTCAACGCATTTCCAACGAGCAGTTAGCCATCATCAAGCAACGAGCCTTGGATTTGGTCAAAGAAGACCTATCTTTCGATCTCTTTTACGAACCACGTCAAAAAGCCATTCAACTTTTCAACGAAAAATCGCATACTGGTGTCAGCAAACTACTGGAGTACCAAAAGTCGTACTACACCTATTTTTATCAATTAGGCGACACCTACGATTTTTATGCCGATTTGCTGGTTCCTTCCACCAAGTACCTATCCGTATTCGACATTGTTCCCTACTTTGACGGATTCTTGCTACGTGTACCCAAACAAACCGATGCCACTGTATTAGAAGACATCATCCAACAAAGCAAGACCTACGACATCTACAAGGAACACGTCAACTGGTGTAAAATTATCGGCATCAACAACATCAGCGACCTCAATGCGCTCACACGCGACAAACGTAGCACATTGATTCGAGTAGCCGAGGCACTACACGAAAAGAAGATGGTTCAGATAGCAGAAAGAATTGCTGCAAAAAAAACCGTTCGCATCGTGCTAATAGCAGGTCCTTCCTCTTCAGGCAAGACCACTACCAGTAAACGCCTTAGCGTACAGCTGGCAGCATCCGGCATCAAACCGCTCACTTTATCGCTCGACAACTACTACCTAACACACGACAAAACACCCAAAGACGAATTTGGCGAGTTGGATTTTGAGTCGCTTTATGCACTTGATTTACCCCTGCTCAACCAGCACTTGCAACAGCTCATTGCAGGAGAAACCATCATACCGCCTGTTTTCAACTTTAAAACCGAACAGCGCGAAGAAGGCAAGCCCATGCGCCTAAAAGAAAATGAAATCTTAGTGATGGAAGGAATACATGGACTCAACCCAGAGCTAACCGCCTCCATTCCTGAAGAACAAAAATTTAAGGTGTATGCATCTGCATTAACAGCCCTCTCGCTCAACGACCACAACTGGATTTCAGCAGCCGATACAAGACTACTACGCCGCATCATTCGCGACTACAAGTACCGCAACTATCCTGCCGAAAAAACCATCGATCGTTGGCCAAGCGTTCGCAGAGGAGAAGACAAATGGATCTTCCCTTTTCAAGAAAATGCAGATGCTATGTTTAACTCATCCTTACTATTCGAGTTAGCATCCATTAAAAAACAAGCTGAGCCCATCCTAAATGAAGTGCCCCAAGATAGCAATTCCTATCCTGAGGCCAAAAGATTGCTTCGATTACTCGAATTTGTAGTGGGCATCCCCTATGGAGACATCCCTCAAACATCATTGCTAAGGGAATTTTTAGGAGGAAGTGGATTCCACTATTAAAAACGCAAAACGCGCATAATCACTTCGTATTCAAAACCGCGCGATAGCGCAAATCGTACAACGGCTGCCTGCAACTGGGCAGTCGTTCCTTTTTGTTTTTTTTGTTTAGTAGCTATCAATTGCAACAAAGTACTTTCATAAGCGGCATCATCTATTTCTTCCAATGCCTGCTGAATAATATCCGATGCAACTTTCTTCTGGCGCAACGCATGCGCAATTTTTACTTTCCCCCACTTATTGAACCTAAATTTATCGCTAACAAAAGCCTGAGCATACCGTAGCTCGTTGATAAAATCCAGCTCCACCAAACGTTGTACAACATCCTCAATGCAAGCCTCATCCGCATCCATTGCACGCAACTTTTCCGAAACATCGTATACACAATGCTCCGCCCGCGAACAATACCCCATCGCCCAATTCAAAAGTTCCTTATTTTCTTGCATCGTAACAAATATACAACAAAAAAAGGACAAGTCAGTAAAAGACTTGTCCCTTTGGGTACTCGAGGCGGGACTTGAACCCGCACAGCCGATAATGGCCAAAGGATTTTAAGTCCTTCGTGTCTACCATTCCACCACTCGAGCGAAAAGCATTGCAAAGATACTGTTTTTTTGTCGATTCGCAAGTGAGCAACCTAAAAAAAACAAGGCATCGTATTATTTTTGACGTTTATAATGATGCTTGTAATAGTCAGACTGTAAGAAAGCTTCTGCTGCCACCTCCAGTTCTTCGTACCACTGTTCTCCAAACTTCCGAATCAGCGGATCCTTTAGGAATTTATAGATGGGCAATTGCAGTTTTTTACCCAATGCACACGCACATCCACAAACATCCCAACGATGGTAGTTTACCGCAGTAAACTTACGATATTCCGTCAACCTCACAGGGTACAAATGGCATGAAATGGGTTTTTTAAACGGAATCTTTCCAGCAAGGTAGGCCGTTTCTACCGCACACTTCCAACCTGTTTCATCCTGGTATGCAAACACACACTCATCTCCATTGATGATGGAAGTTACCAAATCGCCATCCGAATCACGATAGGCTACACCCTGCTTTTCTATCAACGCCAAAGCCTCCTCCGATAGCAAATGCTTTACGTGAGGCAGGGCTTTTTCCAACTCCTCCTTTTCATCCTCCTCTAAGGGAGCACCACTATCCCCCTCCTTGCAACAAATTCCCTTGCAAGTAGCATAATCACATACAAAACACTCGGTCAATAAATCGAGCGATACAACTGTATTTTGAATCTCCAACATAATTTTTACCACCAATCATCATCTGAGAACGAATCCGAACTCCAGAAATCATCACTTGAATAGTCTGGTTCTTCCACCTTAGGAGGCATGGTCTTCCACTGAAATTTTACAGGCGCAATGTAAGCCGACTTTACACGGATCCCATTGATGGCTGCCGATTTGAAAATAGGCAACGACTCTATCACACGCAAAGCCTCCGCATCTTGTTCTTCGGTCAATGATTGCAGAATCTGAAACCTACCAGGTTTTCCGCATCTATCAATCACAAACTGCACCAATACCTCACCCGTTACCAATAGTTTATTCCCCTCTGCATCTACTTCACCACTATAAACTTCCTGTCTTTCCGTATTCTTATGGATAAACAATGACAACTCTACATCGCCACCAGGGAATTGCGCATCCATTAAATCTGGTGGATATGGAGAATACGAACCACCATAAATAGGCGATTCTTCATCATCTACACAATCAACATACAGGTGTGCATACATCCCATAATCGCCCTGTGCAAACAACGATGACGAAAGTAATCCTAATAGAAGTAAAAAACAGAACTTTTTCATTCTTTATGGTAAAAATATTTAGACGGATAAAATGCAGCCAAAAAGCCAAACAATACCACTGTACAAACAATCAACACCACATCCATCGCCTGCACCTGTACAGGATAGTCTGCAATAATAAAACCTTCTCCACTTCCCAACGAAATGAGTCCAAAGTGCTGTTGAAGCAAGCACAATACCAATCCCAATAGCACCCCAACAATGGCTCCTACTACCGAAATCATCCAACCCTCCAACAAAAAGATACGACGAATAGCAGCATCTGTCGCACCTAACGACTGTAAAACTTGTACATCTTGTCGCTTATCAATCATCAGCATCGAAAGCGATCCAATTACATTAAAAACCGCAATCACCAATATAAACGACAAAATAAGGTAGGTTACCCATTTTTCCACCTGCAACATGCTATAAAACTCAGCTTGCTGCTCATAACGATTCTTTACTTGATAAGCATCTCCCAACATTTGCTGCATGGTAGCTTGTACGCTTGCTTCATCGCAACCATCCTTCAATTTCAACTCAATGGCAGTAACAGCAGATGGGTATTCATACAATTTACGCGCCAAATCCAGTGGAACCAACATCAAAGCATGGTCATATTTCTCTTGTTGGACCATAAACACCCCCGATAGGTAAATAAACTCCCGATAGAAAGCCTTATCTGGCTGCATCATATTGACACGCGACTGGCGCTTGGGCACATACAACCACATGGGCTCTACAAAATGTACACTAGCACCTAATGTACGCACCAATCCAATTCCAGCAACCGCAGTGGGCACGTATTTATCATCCAACACAAACTTACCATCAATCAAAATACTATCGATGTGGTTAATCTGGCGATAATGTGCAGGCACACCTTTAATTTGAATAGGTTGCTGCTTATCTCCATACCTTACCAAAGCATTATCCTGAATCACCTCGCAATAAGCCTCCACTTCGTCTAAGGAAAGGACCTGCCTCACGCTATCAGGTTCAAAAGTTTTTCCATGCGTTGCCGTGATCTGCAAGGGAGGATCAAAGTTGCTAAACAAGCCTTCTATGATACCCTGAAAACCATTAAATACCGACAATACACAGACCAATGCCATCGTTCCTACTGCAACGCCACACACAGAAATAATAGACACCCAATTGATAATATGGTGCTTTTTCTTGGAGAAAAAATAACGTTTTGCAATATAGAACGAAAAGTCCATACTAATCCTTTAGTAGTTGATCAATATTCTCTAAATAATCCAACGAATCATCCAAGAAGAAGGTAAGCGTAGGTACAGTACGCAACTGATGACGGGTACGCTGCGCTAAATCGTGACGAATTGATACCGATTTCTCATTCACCATAGTCAAGATTTCTTGTTCCTTATTCGTAGGGAATACGCTAATATACACACGTGCAACGCTTAAATCAGGACTAATACGAACAATAGTAGGCGAAATCAAGGTTCCTTGCTGAACATTACGCGTAAAGCCTAAGAAAATTTCACTAATCTCCTTTTGAATCAAACGTGCTATTTTACTTTGTCTAGTTGTTTCCATATTTTTCTGCTATAAAGTACAAAGATAATACAAACCGAGGGCAGAAAAAAATAAGCCTGCTTATTTTTTTTTTGCGATCGACACCCATAGAATGCATAAAAGGTGAGAACAATAAATATTGATCTCACCTCTCATACTTCTAGTACCGATAGAAAAATTATTAATAATCTTCGCGTTAGAATAAGATGGGGCAACGACGAACATCTATTCGGTATCGTAGAAGCGTATTGCAAAAGTACATACTATTTCGTGTATATACCAAATATCCCTTCCTTTTTTAAGCTTTTTTAAACTATCAACAAAAAAAAGACCCTGAGGAAAAATCCTCAAGGTCTTCTGAAAAACGGCGGCTACCTACTCTACCACAAACGCAGTACCATCGGCGCTACTGGGCTTAACTTCTCTGTTCGGAATGGGAAGAGGTGGAACCCCAGCGCTATAACCACCTTAAATAACATCGACACGATGCGAAAAAGTAAAAATAAAAACTCGCAACTCTGAAACAGACACCGATAGAAAGCTCGGGCTATTAGTATGGCTCAGCTAAGAGTATCTCGACTCGTACACTTGCCACC
>JAZQZN010000009.1:0-23666 GCA_045634045.1 Candidatus Enterocola sp.
GTTAAGTATATAAGATATTATAATAACTATAGAATTAAGTTGAGGCTAAATGGAAAAAGCCCGGTAAAATACCGAGCTTTATACCAATCTAGAGTTGCCTCTTGATAATGTTTAACCGTCCAACTTTTGGGGGTCACATCAAAGGTGATGTCTTTTTTTGTGTTTATGAGGGAATTTATAAATCTTGTTCTTTGAACCATTCGAGTAGTTCGTCGCGGTCGCGTTGTAGCTGACGAGCCAAGCTGTCGGGCGAATCAAAACGAGCTTCGTCACGCACGTATTCCAATAGTTCGAGGCGGATCTTTTTGTGGTAGATATCGCCAGTAAAGCCAAACAAGTGTACTTCGATGCTACGAGCAATGGCGTGGGTAACAAAGGTAGGACGTTTGCCGATGTAGAGCATGCCGTTGTGTACTTCTTCTACATTTTCGTCATTGCTAAAGAAAGCACGTACTGCATATACACCCTCTTTGGGTAGCAATTTGTGTACGTCGTTAATGGCAATGTTAGCTGTGGGGAAACCAATGGTTCTACCAATCTTTTGTCCCGAAATCACGGTTCCGCTAATGAAGTAAGGATAGCCCAAGTAGTTGGCAGCTTGTTTTAGCTGTCCTTCTTGCAAGGCTCTGCGCACAGCCGATGAGCTGATGCCTTTGCCGTTAACTTGTAGCATTTCTCCTTGCTCTACTTCAATACCGCATTGTTGACCAATGGTTTTGTAGTATTCGTAACCATTTTCACGGTCGTTGCCGAAGTGGTGGTCGTAACCTACCAACAAGTATTTGGTGTTTAGTTTTTCTACCAAATAGTGTTGCATAAAGTAGCGAGATGACAATTCAAACAACTCCTTATCTGCGTCTAACAAAAGGCAAACGTCAATGTCGTATTGTTCCAAAAAGGCAAGTCGTTCGTTGTTAGTGGTTAGCAATTGAGGTACATAGCTGGCACCTAAGATTTCGCGTGGATGTTTCGAAAAGGTGATAACAACCGATTGTAGGCCTTTTTCTTTGGCACGTTCGGTAAGTTGTTGAAGCAGAGTAGCATGCCCTTTGTGCACGCCGTCAAAAAAACCAATGGCAACTGCCGAGTCTTTTGCTTCGATGTTTCTAAAATTTGTGATAACTTTCATAGTGATTGCGAAAGTACAAAAAGGAAAA
This sequence comes from Candidatus Enterocola sp., assembly GCA_045634045.1. GTDB lineage: Bacteria > Bacteroidota > Bacteroidia > Bacteroidales > Paludibacteraceae > Enterocola. Next base: position 1,158 of record JAZQZN010000009.1, read on the forward strand.
TTATTTACCAAAGAAAAGTTTAATTATTAGATACAAAAAACCGCTAACGTTGCGTTAGCGGTTTTTAGGTGGGCCCACTTGGACTTGAACCAAGGACCTGCGGGTTATGAGTCCGATGCTCTAACCGACTGAGCTATGAGCCCTGCTTGTGTAAGCGACAGCAAAGATAAGTGTTTTTTTGTAGATGGCAAAAATGAGGTAACTAATTTTTTATTATCTTTGTACCATATAATAGTCGTATTTATGAATAGAGGCAATCATTTGGGATTTTTTCAGCGTATTCGCATGAAATACAAGGTCTCTGTCTTGAACGAGAATACCTTGGAAGAATTGTTGCATTGGCGCGTTTCTGCCTTGCTTTTCTTCTTTTGGGTAGCGTTGCTAACAGTGGTGGTGGTTGCCGTGTTTGCTTCATTGATGATTTTTACGCCCTTGCGTAACCTATTGCCCGAAAACGTAGAGGTAGGCTTGCGCAAAGAAGTGGTGCGTCAGGCCATTGTGGTGGATTCGCTTACCAATGAGGTAAACCTACGCCAGGCATACATCAGTACGTTTCGTGATGTGGTAATGGGTAACATTGCCATTGATACTACCGTGCAATCAGCACAGGTGTTGGCGCACGAACGAGACGAGCAGCTGCTCGAAAAATCGGAAAAAGAAAAAGAGTTCTGCGAAAACTTTGAAGAGGCAGAGCAGTACAATATTTCGACCAATGCTACCGAACAAGTGCTGACCGCCCCTGTGTTTATGAAACCAGTAAAAGGGTTAATTACCGCACAATTTGATGCTACCAAAAATCACTTGGGCATTGATATCCAGACCGAAAAGGGCTCTCCTGTACTATCCGTGTTTAGTGGTGTCGTACTGTTTGCTGGCTATAATCCACAAGAGGGCTATATCGTACAAATTGTGCATCCTCAAAACTACATTTCGGTGTACAAAGGTGCTTCGATGATCTTTAAGAAATCGGGCGACATTGTTAAAACGGGCGAAGTAATTGCCTTAATGGACGATAAATTGCCCCATAGTTCGCTGCATTTTGAGCTATGGAACGGGATGCAATCGCTCAATCCAACCAAGTATATTATCGTAGAATGAAAAGAATAGCAATATTAGGTGCAACGGGTTCTATTGGTACGCAAGCATTGGATGTTATCGCTGCCAATCCGTCTTTGTTCGAGTTGTTTGCCATTACAGGACACGGAAACGTTACCCTTTTGGCACAACAAGTTCGTCAATATCGCCCCAACATGGTCATCATTACCGATGAAACCAAGTATGGTCAGCTCAAAGAATTATTGGCGGATGTGGACGATGTCAAGATCTTTGCTGGTATGCAGTCGGTATGCGATATGGTGGCGATGTCGTCGGTCGATATCGTGCTTACTTCTATGGTGGGCTATGCAGGCTTGCAACCTACCATTGCAGCCGTAAAGGCAGGCAAAACCATTGCTTTGGCCAACAAGGAAACTTTGGTGGTAGCAGGCGAATTGATTTGTTCGTTGGCAGCCAAACACCGTAGCGCTATTTTGCCCGTCGATTCAGAACATTCTGCCATTTTCCAGTGTTTGGCAGGAGAGCAGGATAAGAGCATCGAAAAACTATTGCTTACCGCATCGGGCGGTCCTTTCCGTACCAAAACCCTCGAAGAATTGGCATACGTAACCAAAGCGGATGCCCTTAAACACCCCAACTGGGATATGGGTGCCAAAATCACCATCGACTCTGCCAGTATGATGAACAAAGGCTTTGAGGTAATCGAGGCCAAATGGTTGTTTGGTGTAACGCAAGAGCAAATAGAAGTGGTGGTGCACCCTCAATCCATTGTACATTCTATGGTGCAATTCAACGACGGATCGGTGAAGGCACAATTAGGCATGCCCGATATGCGATTGCCCATACAGTATGCCTTTGGCTATCCTAACCGTTTGCCCAATACCTACGAAAGGGTCGATTTTGCAAAAATCGGCACGCTTACTTTCGAGCAACCCGATACCCATCGTTTCCGCAACCTAGCTTTTGCCTACGAGGCGATGAGCAAAGGTGGCAATATGCCTTGCATCCTCAATGCAGCCAACGAGGTAGTTGTGCACGCTTTCTTGCACGATAAGATTGGTTTCTTGCAAATGAGCGATATCATCGAATGGGCGATGATGACCATGCCATTTGTTGCAGAACCTTCTTACGATGATTATGTTGCTTGCGATGCGCTTGTCAGAGAAAAAGTGGCTCAAAAAATTGGTTGATAAACATGATTCAAATACTTCAGTTTGTAGGAGCGTTATCGCTCATGGTTATTTTGCACGAATTAGGGCATTTTTTATCTGCCAAAGCGTTTGGCGTTCGTGTCGAAAAATTTTACCTGTTTTTTAATCCAGGTTTCACGCTTTTTAAGTTCAAACCTAAAAACAGCGAAACCGAATACGGCATAGGTTGGTTGCCTTTTGGAGGTTATGTTAAGTTGTCGGGTATGATAGACGAGTCGCTCGATACCAAACAACTCGCAAGCGAGGCTCAACCTTGGGAGTTTCGTGCCAAACCCGCTTGGCAACGCCTTATTATCATGGCAAGTGGGGTGTTTATGAACTTTTTAACGGCAGTGGTGGTATATGCCATGCTGTTGTTTGCTTATGGCAACGAGTACGTAGCATTGAGTGACGCCCCATACGGCATGGAGTTCTCCGAAGTGGCTCAAAAACATGGTTTTGTAAATAGCGATGTCCTTTTAAAAGCTGATACCATGCACTTGGAGGCGTTGGATCAAGAAGCCATGCGAGCTATTTTCAATGCGACAGAAGTAACTGTATTGCGCAATGCAGATACGGTGCTAATTCCCATAGATGAGTCGCTAAAGTTAGATTTGGTAGCGGCGCAAACAGGTTTTGCCTCGTTCAGAAATCCGTTTGTAATTAAAGGAGTGATGGATATGTCGCCTGCTCAGTTAGCAGGATTGCAAGCGGGGGATAGTGTGGTGGCGATGAACGGAATTACTGTCCCTACCCACCAAGATGCCAACCCTATTTTAAAAGCACATAAATTAACTCCCCTGTCTATTGATTATGTTAGGGATGGTAATTTGTTTTCCACCACAGTGACACCAGACTCTGCTGGCTTTTTGGGTGTTTATCTCAAACCTTATTACGAGATGTTCCCTGTTACCAAAATTACTTATGGTTTTTTTGAGTCCTTTCCCAAAGGTTTGCAAGAAGGCGTAGAGATGTTTACGGGTTATGCGGACGATATTAAAATTGTCTTTACCCCCGAGGGGGCAGGCAGCATAGGTGGCTTTGGCTCCTTGGCTGGTTTGTTTCCCAATGCTTTCTCCGCTCAATATTTTTGGACAATCGTAGCATACCTGTCGGTGGTATTGGCATTTATGAACTTGCTGCCCATACCAGGGCTGGATGGTGGTCATATCCTATTTTTGATTGTCGAATGCATTCGTCGCAAGCCATTAAGCCAAAATTTCATGATAAAAGCGCAAGTAGTAGGCATGATTCTGCTTTTTGCTTTGTTGTTTTACGCCAATGGCATGGACTTGGTTCGCTTTTTAGCAGATTGACATCGAATAGTAGTGTCTTTGCTTGTATAAACAAACACATCTATTATATTTGTAATCAACAATAATCTTATAGATAAAGAACAAATAAAAAAACATTAACATATTGATTAGAGCTGTTGGCTCTTATTCTCTACTCTGAAAATCGGCAAATTTAAGGTAGTACAAGAGAATAGGTGCAAGGTTCGCCGTATGGGTGTAACCTGCTGTGCTTATTCGTGTACTTGGGTTTTGCCGAACCTTCAGAGTCGGATAAGTAACAGAGGTTCGCCCTTTTTTATTTGAATAAGACTTCGGCTTTTATTAGGTATCGAGCATGAAAGCTGAAATACACATAGGGCATTTGATAAAACAAGAAATGGTAAGACAAGGTCGCAAACCTTCGTGGCTTGCCAAGGAACTGAATTATACCCGTTATAATGTGTATAAGATTTTTGCCCGTCGCTACATAGATACCGAAATACTACTACACATATCCCAACTGCTCGGGGTTGATTTCTTTGCGGTTTATACAAACTACCTGCAACTCAATTTACCTTCTTTAAAGAACGTGTAATATTCTTACACAAAACGTGTATCAATGCGCTACGCTTGTTAAGTAAGTGTTAATACGCATATCCCTATATTTGTCCTATACGATTTAAAATTTTAACCCGATGGGTCGATGGGATATAACAGATAGTTTAAATATGAGAAAAGGTTTACGTTTTATTTATGTTGCTATGTTAATGGCAACAATGATGGTTTCTTGTTCTAAGAGCATTATTCCAACCGCCAAAAGTACAATTAATTCGGTTTCTCTTGAAGAATTAAATCTAGCAAGAGCAGATTATGACTTAATTGAGAATATTGAAGCAAGTGCAACCATTGAAGCAACAGTCTATGGTAAAGGATACACATTGAAAGATCCCCAAGGAGACTTTTCAATTAAGATTAAAAAAGACGGGAAAGTTTTTGGAGGAGTACCAGTTACCGAAATAAAAAGTAGTTCGGGTGTTTTAAGATTAGGTTATCTAGCAAATGATTATGCAGACTATCAACGTAATGACCCAGAAGATATTGCTAGAAAACTCGCAAAATATCGTTTGATTCAGTTGGCAAAAGAAAAAGGTGCAGATGGTGTAATCGAACCTATTATCACTATGAATATAGAACAAACAGGTTGGAATAAATATACCTATTATTGTACTGTATCAGCAAAAGCGATTAAATTGATAGAAAAACGTCCAGAGTCAGTACAGCAACCAGCCCCCAAAACAAAATCTAAAAAATAGTTGTTATGAGAAAATTAGTAAAGTTAAATGTAGTTGTGGCGATACTGTCGTCATTGTTAGGTCTAGTCGCATGTTCATCTTTTCGTAGCACTCCTACACCTACAGTCTCAATTAATTTGGCATTGGTGTCAGAAGCGTTTTCAAATCGTTTTGCTCAATTAGATTATGGTGTAAGACTTAATGTAAGAGATGCACGAAACGAGTATAAGAAGAAAGTTTTGCAAAAGCATGATAGTTATGTAACAACCATTCCAAATGTATCGGTATACCCTGATGTAATGTCTTTCGTTAAAGAAAGCTTAAGAAGGTACATGCGTACTATGGGATTTAATTTAGATGCTGATATTGCGACAGATTATATGATGACCGTTCAAGTAGTAGAGTATAATGTGAGTTATATTACTGGTATTGGTTGGTCTGGTGTGGTAAGTATGGAAATAGAGGTTCATGATAGTGATAACCAATTGGTATATCCAAGAACGGTGGTAACAGGCAGAGCTCAAATTTCAGGTGTAGGTAACAACTACACATTGGCATCTAAAGCCATTAATCAAGCTTATGCTCATGCTCTAGAAGATATAGATTGGGATAGAATTGCATATTATTTAAAACGCGCAGATTCGCCTGCTCAAGAAGGTAATAAACAAGTAGACGGTGATGGTAATACTGCCTTAGAGCATACTGTTTTAAATTGGGAAGTAACTTCTAGACCTGCGGGTGCTGATGTATATTGGCGTATCATATCGTCAACTCCCGATGTTAAGAATTCTAACAAAAACTATAAATCAACAACTCCCTATGAGTCTACCGAGACATTTGATATAAAAGGTTTGACGTATAATAATTCGGGAAATGTACAAATTGAAATTCTTTGTGAAAAACCTGGTTATTTGCCACAAAAGAAAGTGTTTAACTTGCGTACAGCCATAGATCAAAAATCTATAAATGCACACTTTACGTTAGTAAAGGATGAGTATTAATCCAAATTTTTCAAAGGAGGACAATTTTAAAGTCCTCCTTTTTTATTACCTTTGCCCCATATTAATCATCTTAATTTTAATCATTATGAAAACATTTCCTACATGTTGCCACCAATGGCATAGTATTTTATTCAACAAAACACTCCCTTCTTTTTTAGTAAAGATATGGTTACAGGCTCAAAATTTAGCTATCATGTTACCAAGTATGGTAACTTTTTAATATCTTTGCCATGGAACTAAGAGAAATTATAACCTATGGTGGTTATTTTGAACGTTTCTTTGATGGCTTGTCACATTCGGAACAAGAAAAAATTGGTTATGCGATGCTACTACTTAAAACGCAACATCGATTGCCAACTAAATGGATAAAACACCTTCGAGATGGTTTGTACGAATTGCGAATAGAATACAATAGCAATATTTTTCGCATCTTTTTTATATTTGATGAAGGAAATATTGTGGTTCTCTTTAATGGTTTTCAGAAGAAAAGTCAAAAAACTCCTAAAAAAGAAATTGAGTTAGCTTTAACCCTAAAACGTTGTTATTATGAAGACAAGAATGGCAGAGAATAACCATAAAATACAAAGTTTCGATTCTGTATTAGATAACCTATTTGGAGAGATAGGAACAGCACAGCGCATTGAGGCAGAAGAAAAAGCGTATGCGTTCTATTCGGGTCGTTTAATAGAAGATGCCCGAAAGCATGCCAATATGACACAATTAGAGTTAGCTCAAAAAATAGGTACCTCAAAGACCTATATTTCGCGTGTAGAAAATGGTTATGTAGAGCCCAAAGTTTCTACCTTTTATCGGATAATGAGTGCGTTAGGTTGCAAAGTAGAGGTCGTCTTTGGGTAATCCTAAGTCTTATTATTCTTGATGCAAATACGCCTTACTGGGGTCGCTTTCGTTGTGAAGGCGGTCAATGGCGGTAACTACGTATTGTAAGCAGAGCGCTTGGATGCCTTCTTCGTTAGGAAGTGGGCACGATGTTTCGGTAGTAACGCAGATGAGTTTGCTCATATCGGTAATGTCGATGGGCAGCGAAGGGTCAAAGGCATATACGGCATAGTACCAAATCTTATCTTCCTCTTTCTTGCTTTGTTTGGCCTCCCATTTGAGCAAAGGTTCTTCGCCCATTAAATCCATGTATACGCGGTGGGGCGAGTTGGGAGCGATGCTGTCGATGTTAACAAAGCGAGGAGCCAATGCAGGCTTGGTGTAATACAAGGTCGTTAGCGTGTCGCGCATACCATTTTTGTTGGTGAGCAAGCCGTCGCCCGTAAAGAAACAGTTGCCTCCGATGCGCGCATCTTCTTTTGTCAAAGCCAATTTCTGTTGTATCTGATTTTCGCTTCTATCCACACTTTGTCCGATGTAAAGCTGGGTTTTAGGCCCTTTGTTTTCTCTCCACCAATACAGCAAAGTCGTATAGTTGGCAGCAGGATGCCCAATTTCCCAATATAGCTGCGGAATAACGTAGTCAATCCAACCCTCGTTGATCCATAGTTGTGTGTCGGCGTATAGGTCATCGTAGTTCGATAGCCCGTTGGTCTCGCTACCGCTTTCGTCCTGTTTTTTATTGCGGTAGATGCCAAAGGGACTGATGCCAAAACGCACCCAAGGCTTGGTGGCTTTGATGGTTTCACTCAACTGTTTGATCAACAGGTTGACGTTGTTGCGACGCCATGCAGCCAGCTCGTTGTTGGTGCTAAAACCATCGGCTTCTGCAAAACGTTTGTAGGCAGCGATGTCCTGAAATTTAAGCCCATGAATAGGGTAAGGATAGAAATAATCGTCCATGTGCAAGGCATCAATGTCGTACCTGCTCACGATGTCTTTTACAATCGATACGATGAACTCCCTATTTTGTGGGAAGCCAGGATTAAACAGCAGCTGATTGCCGTATGATACGTACAAATAGCGGTTGTTGTAGTAGCGATTTTCTTCGCTTAGCTTGTTTTTTTTGTTGGTATTGGCACGATACGGATTGATCCAGGCATGAAATTCCATGCAACGTTGGTGACATGCCTCTATCAAAAATGCCATAGGGTCAAAGTCTTCATCGGGGGCAACACCTTGCTCGCCTGTTAAAAAGCGGCTCCAAGGTTCCAGCGACGATTGGTAAAAAGCATCACCCTCAGGTCTTACCTGATAGATGATGGTATTGATGCCCATTTGTTGGTAGGCATCCAGCTGTTGTAGGAGTGTGTCTTTGAGTTGTTCTATGCTGAGGTCGCGGTAGTACGTGTTGTACACCGTAGGTATCCAGACCCCCCTAAACTCATGTTTAGGCGGTTGGTCTTGGGCCCACAATGCCATGCAAGCCACTACTAATACCCATAAAAACCCTAATCTTTTCATATTAACTCCCAACTATCCCAACACTTCAATCGCTTTATTTAGTCGGCGCAAGGTTTCTTCTTTGCCTATGGTAGCGGTAATATCGAACATGTGAGGACCTTTGCCTTCACCCACGATGCACAAACGAAAAGCATTCATGATGTTGCCCATGTGCAACCCGTTTTCAGTAATCCATGACATTACCACCTGTTCGCTGTTGGCCGCACCAAAGTCTTCGATGTTTGCCAGTACATCGTACAAAGCAGTCATATCGTCTTTTGATGTAGCTTTCCAACGTTTTTGTACGGTTTTGGCGTCGTATTCAGTAGGCGCTTCGAAGAAGAACTTGATTTGTGCCCAGAAGTCGCTGATAAAGTTGCAACGTACCTTGGTCATGCCCACGATGCTCGATAGGGTAGCAAGGTTGGTTTCGATGCCTTTTGCTTGCAAGGTAGGCAACAAAAGGGTAGCCAATTCTTCGTCGCTTTTGCGGATCAAATATTCGTGGTTGAACCATTTGCCTTTTTCGTAGTCGAATTTAGCACCGCTTTTGCTGACGCGGTCCAACGAGAAGGCTTGGATCAATTCGTCCATGCTAAAGAACTCTTGATCGCTGTCTGCGTGCCAGCCCAACAATGCCAAGAAATTTACCACGGCTTCGGGGAAGTAGCCAGCTTCGCGGTAGCCCGACGATTTGTCACCAGTTTTAGGATCGATCCAATCCAAGGGGAATACAGGGAATCCCAATCTGTCGCCATCACGTTTGCTCAATTTGCCGTTGCCATCTGGTTTCAATAGCAAGGGAAGGTGCGCAAATTGTGGCATGGTGTCTGCCCAGCCCAGGTATTGGTACAACAATACGTGCAAGGGAGCAGATGGCAACCATTCTTCGCCACGGATGACGTGCGAAATTTCCATCAAATGGTCATCTACAATGTTGGCCAAGTGGTAGGTAGGAAGGCTGTCTGCCGATTTGTAAAGTACCTTGTCGTCCAAAATAGACGAGTTGATTACCACTTTGCCACGAATCATATCGTTAACAGTGATGTCAATATTGGGTTCAATTTTGATACGTACCACATATACGTCGCCACGTTCGATGCGTTGTTGCACTTCTTCTGCAGAAAGGGTAAGCGAGTTTTGCATCATACCACGTGTTTTGGCATCGTATTGGAAGTTAGGAATTTCTTGACGTTTGGCTTCCAATTCGGCTGGCGTATCAAAGGCAATGTATGCCAATCCATCTGCCAAAAGTTGATCCACGTATTGACGGTAAATGGGTTTGCGCTCACTTTGGCGGCAGGTTGCTTTGCCGTCTTCGCCGATACCCTCATCGAATTGAATACCCAACCAAGCCAATGATTCAATGATGTAGGCTTCTGCACCGGGCACAAAACGACCCGAGTCGGTATCTTCAATGCGCAAAATCATTTTGCCACCTTGTTGTTTAGCAAAAAGGTAGTTGTAGAGAGCAGTACGTACGCCACCAATGTGTAGCGCACCTGTAGGACTGGGGGCAAAGCGCACCCTTACGTTGTTGTTTGTCATGAATGTTTATTTTAATTTATTTTCTATTTCTGTTTCGTGGATGCTCATGGCAATGGGCAATCCGTTGGGACTATAGGTGTTGTCTTGGCAGACCAATAGTTGCTCCAACAAAAGTTTGATTTGCATTTCGCTCAACTCTTTGCCTGCGGTAATGGCAGTTTTCTCAGCCAAGCTACGTGCCACCAATTCGCGCTGCTTTTCAACACCCATGGCCTCGTGGGTTTGCAACAGCTGCATGGTGTCCATAACGGTTTGTGCAGGGTTGGCATCACCCAAAGAGTCGGGAACAGCAGTAATTTGGTAGGCCGTTTTACCTAAAGGTTCAAATGCAAAGCCGATGCTTTGTAGGTGTTCTTGTACTTGCAAGAACAGGGCATTTTCGCTCACCGAAAGTTCAATGGCATCGGGGAATAGTAGCGGCATGCTGCTGCATTGGTTTTGCTGCATACGCTTTAGCAATTGTTCAAACAAAATGCGGCTGTGCAAACGGTGTTGGTGCAGCAGCAAGATTTCATTTTCTTTGAACCATACAATGTATTTCTTTTTCCATTGCATCGCATGGATGCTGATGGGTTCATCTGCCAGCAAAGGTTCGCTCCATATAGGCGTTGCGGTAGGTTTGCTTTCCTCTGCCGAGGTGTTGTATAAATCCTCCCAATGCTGTGTAGGTGTTTTAGATGAGTAGCTGCCCTTAAAAGGATTGTACGAAGGATCGAAAGTTACCTTTGGTGTGGGTGCATAGTACTGTTTTTCTGCGCTTGGTGCTGCAGGAATAAACGGTGCATCGTCTTGGTCAAAGTCAATGCTGGGTATGGAATTGGATTTGCCCAAGGTCTCGCGCACTACTGCCGACAAAATGGGGAATATGGCTTTTTCGTCTTCGAATCGCACCTCCGTCTTGGTGGGGTGGATGTTGACGTCGATTTTGGCTGGCTCTACATCAAAGTAGATGAAGTAGGGCGCTTTGGCATCCGCAGGGATTAACTTTTCGTAGGCCATTTGCACGGCTTTGTTGAAGTAGGGATGCTGAATGTAACGATGGTTGACAAAGAAATATTGTGCAGCACCACGTTTGATGGCAGCCTCTGGCGTACCAACATAGCCACTAATGTTGCCCAATATGGTTTCAACCTGAATGGGCAGCAACTTACCGTCCATTTTTTTGCCCATCAACGAAAGGATGCGTTGGTGGGTGTTTTCGGGTAGCAAGCGAAATACAGGTTGGTCGTTGTGGTACAACGAAAACTCCAACGTAGGATGCGCCAAGGCAATTTGCTCTGCGGTCGATAGAATGTGCCTGAATTCGCTTTCGTTCGATTTTAAAAATTTACGTCTGGCAGGGATGTTGTAGAACAAATCACGCACGGCAATGTTCGTTCCTTTGGGACAGGCAATCAGCTCTTGGCTATCCATATTGCCACCCGATAGGCATACGCACGAGCCCAACTCATCTTCCTCTTGTTTGGTGCGCAATTCTACGTGTGCCACTGCTGCAATCGAAGCCAATGCCTCACCCCTAAATCCCATGGTTGCCAAAGCAAACAAGTCATCAGCTTTTCTAATTTTAGAGGTAGCATGCGGCAAAAATGCCATAACAGCATCGCTGTTAGACATACCAATGCCATTGTCGATTACCTGAATAAGGGTACGACCGGCATCTTTGATATAAATGCTTACTTGCGTACTGCCTGCGTCAATGGCATTTTCGACCAATTCTTTTACGACCGATGCAGGGCGTTGTACTACTTCGCCTGCAGCAATCTGATTGGCGACCACTTCGGGCAGCACTTGTATGCGGTTAGTATCAGACATAATTATTATACACCATATATACTACAAAAAACACAATCGCAATGACGATGCTCAACCTAATCTTTGCATTTTTGCGTTGTGGTGCATCCTCAATGCTGGCTTTAAATTTGCCCCTAATGCGGTCTTCGTAGGAGGTGGGCTTTTGTGCCTTTTCTTGTTGCAATCCCAATTCTTTGCGCACACGTTCCTCCGATTCCGCCAAACGTTCTTTGTGTTCGTCGTAATAGCGTGGTTTTAGCTGAAACGCACGCGGTTTTCGTTGACTAAAAAAAGGTATATGTAATCCCATGGTTGTTTATGCATTTAATTCTACCCAAACAGGGCAGTGATCCGAGTGTACTACTTCTTGCATGATGCCTGCACCTACCATGCTGTTGCGTAAGGGTTCTGATACCAAATGGTAATCAATGCGCCAGCCTGCATTGCGTTTGCGTGCCCCCATGCGGTAGGTCCACCAGCTGTATTGTTCGGCACGGCTGTCGAAAGCGCGGAACGAGTCAATCATGCCCGATGCTATAAATTGGGTCAGCCATTCTCTTTCTTCGGGCAAGAATCCCGAAACCCCTACTTGTCGTTCAGGGTGGTTAATGTCAATGGGTGTGTGTGCAATGTTGTAATCGCCACAAACCACTACATTGGGACGTTCAGTGCGCAATTGCGCAATAAATTGTTCAAAATCTGCCAAAAATTCCATCTTAAAGGTTTGGCGGATGTCGCCTGTTGTTCCCGATGGAATATACACGCACACTACGGTGATGTTGCCAAAATCGGCGCGCACAACACGTCCTTCGCTATCGTATTTTTCCATGCCCATACCATAGACTACCTTGTCGGGGATTTGTTTACTCAAAATACCCACACCGCTGTAGCCTTTCTTTTCTGCTGCTACGAAATAGCCATGGTAGCCCATTGCTTCAAACAAGGAAAGGTTGAGTTGGTCAAGTTGCGCCTTGGTTTCTTGCAGGCAAAGCACGTCGGGTTGTTCTTGCTGTACCCAATCCGCTAATCCTTTGCTCAAGGCTGCACGAATTCCGTTTACGTTGTACGAAATGATACGCATATTATTTGGTATGATATTGTTTTACCTTTTTAAATAGGTTGGAAGCAAACACCAAGTTGTTGAGGTGTTCGTTGTCGGTATCAAAAATGCTGTCTTTGTTACCCTCCCACGACTTTTCACCTTGGTGGATGAACAAGATTTTATCACCAATCTCCATTACCGAGTTCATGTCGTGTGTATTGACAATGGTGGTAATGTTGTTTTCGCGTGTAATTTCTTGGATCAACTGGTCGATGGTAAGTGAGGTTTTAGGGTCCAAACCAGAGTTGGGCTCATCGCAAAACAAATAGGTGGGTTCCAATACAATGGCACGCGCAATGGCAGCACGTTTTTGCATACCACCACTAATCTCAGAAGGATACAATTTAGCAGCATGGTCTAAGCCGACACGTTGCAAGCAAAATTTAACCCTTTCTTCCCATTCGTCCCTGCTTTTTTCCGAGAACATTTCCAAGGGAAAACGTACGTTTTCTTCTACGGTCATGGAGTCAAATAGGGCAGAACCTTGAAATAGCATACCAATTTCTTGGCGCAAAGTGGTCATCTCTTTGCTACGGAGCTGGGTGATGTCGCGTCCGTCGTACAAAATTTTGCCTTGGTCCACCTGGTGAATACCAATGACACTTTTCATAAGCACCGTTTTACCAGAACCACTCTGACCAATAATCAAGTTGGTTTTGCCTGATTCAAAGGTGGCAGAAATGTCTTTCAACACCGTTTTGCCGTTGAAAGATTTTACAATATGCTGAACTTCTATCATACGAGTAACAAATCGGTTAAAAGTACGTTTAACAATAGGATGATGATGCTGCTGTTGACTACAGCGTTGGTGCTGGCTTTACCAACGTCCAATGCACCACCGTAGGCATAGTAGCCATAGTACGAAGCCACCGACGAAATAACGTAACCAAAAAAGAGCGATTTAATTATCGAGTAGGTTACGTAGTAGGGGTTGAAGGCATACTGAATACCCATAATGTATTTAGTGGGTGAAATGATGCCAGAAAAGCTGATGAGGTAGCCACCCAAGATCCCGACAAACATACTGAAGATCACCAAAACAGGAATAATGGTTACCATACCCAATATTTTGGGTAAAATCAGGTAGTTGGGCGCGTTTACCCCCATGATCTTGAGTGCATCAATTTGTTCGGTGATGCGCATGGTGCCGATTTCGGATGCGATGTTAGATCCGACTTTACCTGCCAAGATCAAGCATAAAATGGTGGACGAGAACTCCAATAGCAAGGTGTCGCGTGTGGTCAACCCTGTTACGTATGCGGGTAGCAAAGGATTCTCTGTGTTGAGTACCATTTGCATGGTAATTACTGCACCAATAAACACCGAAATAATGATAACGATGCCCAATGAGTCGATGCCCAATTTCTCAATTTCTTTGATGTATTGCTTGCCTAACATGCGCCAACGTTGAGGTTTCTTAAATACCTCTTTCATTAGCTCGCTATAGGCTCCTACGTGTTCTAAAACGTTCATGTTTGTGTTTTTAGTATGCGTTTTGATCGACAAAAGTAGCAAAAACTATTGTCGAATCCATATTTTTTCACCGTAAATGCTGCCGTCTAGCTTCTCTACTGACAACACATAGGTGCCACTCGACAATGGAGGAAGCATGCAATCGTCTGCTGTTAAAGTTTTTAGCAGTTTGCCATTGGTGTTGTACATCCCGATGCGTTTGACCGTGTTCCAAGCGGCAGGTAGGATGCCTGTACCATCAAATACCGTGGGTGGGTTGGCAGTAGCCGCATCAATGGCAGTTACCTCTTCTTTGGTGTAGGCATAGATGCACATATTGATGTTGTAGAGGGTGCCTGCACCAACAGCAATCCAATCTTCTTTATCGCCAGGAATGAAGTTTGGGTTGTCGAAGCGTGCCCATTGTTTCCCTTCTACAGGGCTGATGATGCAGAAGTTGTCAATATCGTATTCTGCGGCAATGGAGTGGGTCCCTCCGTAATAGGTAACTCCTACATACACTTTTCCTGCTACTTGCAAAGGACTTTCTAAGGTGTGTTTGTAGAAACCTCTGTACGGAATCTCTATGGCTTCTGATTGGTACAAAATCTCGGTATCCGTGAAGACGGTAAATCGAATAATGATGTTGGGCGATGCAATGTAGGTGCCCAATGCCACCATATTTTCAGGTTGTTCAAAATTGTACGCTACGATACCATCCGACAAAATATCAGGAACATCAATTCCCCAACTGCCTGTCATGCCTACGGTGTTGTAGTGATAGGCTTTGTCGATGCTGTTTACAGGGGTAATATTGGTGTAGGAGGTACATGTTTTAGAGATCAGTGAATCTTGGTAGGAAATCCACAAATAGCCATTATCGTGCATGTATGCACCCCAGTTGTTTTTGCAGAGCCATGCTCCTTTCTGATCGTCCCAGCCTATGATGGAAACACCATGATTGGCGGCTTCTTTGCCAAGGTATTCGTAGAAATTGCTTTCTTCGTTGTAGTATTTGTTTTCGTGACGATAGGCTGCGCTTACAGAACCATATTCCAAGATTTGTTCCTTGATAGCAATATTATCTTTTTTGGGTAAGTAATTCCATCCTAATGCAAGGGCAGGAATTTCTTCTTTTGGATAGTTTACGCACGAAACATTGTAAGGGTTGTAGGGCAAACCTTCTTCGGTGACCAAACCTTCCAAACGTGCCAACATCGAGCCTGCAACCACCTCATTACCACCTTTTGTAACGGGTTCGGCGGTAAAGCCTAAAAAGCAGGTGGTAAAGGATTGGGGCGATAGGTAGCCACATTCCAATTCATTTTTGTAGAATAAGGTTTGCAAGGCATCGCAAGCAGCAAAAGCCCAGCAGGTGCCTTCTACAAGTTGGTTGCGTACGGGCAAAACAATGCCCTCCTCACGTGCATCGTAGGCAGCAGGAAGGGTCGTTCTTTCGTGTGTAACGGTATAGTCGTGCAAGTCAAAAGGAGGTGCAACGTAGCCATTGGCTACGGCAAAAGAGCAGGTCGCAATGCTTGCGATGATGAATACGATTCTTTTCATCTCTTGTTTTTGTTTAATTCTGGATAGGCAATACGGGTATGGTAAATATTGGCCAACTTTTCTTTTAGGATGTTTTTTGCTTCTGTTATTTCGCGCAAAGTAATGGGCGCTCTGTCTAAATAGTGATCACTAATCATGCCATTGACCAATTTTTCAACCAAGTTGCTGATGGTTTCGTCGGTATATTCTGGCAAGCTACGTGATGCTGCTTCTACCGTATCGCAGATCATGACAATCGCCAATTCTTTGGTGTAAGGATTGGGTCCTTGATAGGTAAATTGTGCTGCATCGGGTGTTTGGTCAGGATGGCTGTTGCACCATTGGTTGTAAAAGAATTTGGTAAGGCTTTTACCGTGGTGCGTTTCAATAAATTCGATGATGCTACGAGGCAAACTGTACTCTTTTGCCATCAAAACGCCATCCGTTACGTGTTGTGTAATGATTTGCGCACTTGCCTCAGGTGTGAGGTATTGGTGTGGATTGTTGCCTTTGACTTGGTTTTCGACAAAGAAGGCAGGATTCTTAATCTTGCCAATGTCGTGGTACAAAGCACCTGCACGAGCAAGCATCGGATTTGCATTTAGCTTGTTGGCGATTTCGCTCGACAGGTTAGCAACTTGCATGGAGTGTTGGAAGGTGCCTGGAGCGTCTTCCGACAGTTTGCGCATCAATGGACTGTTTACATCGCTCAATTCAATGAGGCGCATGTTGGAGATAAAACCAAAGGTTTGCTCAATCACAAACACAAAGGGGTAAACCAACAGCAATAAGATGCCGTTTAGGGCAAAGAAAGCAAACATCCATCCATTCACTTTTAGGATGTTTCCGTCAACCGTTAGTCCATATCCCATGTAAAATAGGCTATAGGTTGCCACGATGATGAGTGCTGCTCTTACCAATTGCGAGCGTTGTGACAGGTCGCGTACCGTAGTAATGGCCACCATACCCACCGAAGCTTGCAATAGAATAAACTCGAACGGATGTGGTACCAAGAACGATGCCAAGAAAATGGTAATGTAGTGCGTATATAGCCCTGTACGCGTATCAAAAAAGATACTGGTAATAATAGGAATCAGTGCGTATGGGATGATATACACCATAGGCGCAGAACTGTAGTTAACCACCAAGGCGGTAATGCCCACAATGCTGACAATCATAGCCACCAACAATGTAATTACACGCTTGCTGGCAAAATATTGTTTGCGGAACAAACGTAGGTAGAGGTAAATAAGCAGCATCAGGCAGGATACCAATAGGCATTGACCTACCAAAATGGTTATCTTTTGATCCCAACCAAACGATTCTCTGGCTTCAGTTTCGCGTTGAAGTGACTCCAAAATCTGATAGGTGGCAGGTGTTACCAATTCGCCACGGTCAATGATACGTTCGCCGGCTTGCACCATGCCCGATGAGATGGCAATGTTGTTGAGCTCTTCATTTTTTACCTGCAAGGTGACCTCTTCATTATAGATAAGGTTGGGTTGTAGCCATTTCTCAAATTCCCAAACCGAAAGAGGATGGGTTTCGCGCAAGGCTGCAGGGTAGTCCTCTTTAAGGAGTTCAACCGCTTGGCTAACGCTATAAAGATCTGCAGGCGATGTGCTGCTGCTAATTTTGTTTTTGGTAACCGTCAGCCTGCTATTTGATTGCTCTTCTATTTGCTGGTAGTCGTTATCGGATAGGATACCAATGTGGTACAAATCGCTGAGTTTTGCCTCCAAGTAAACATAGGTAGGCGAAAGCAAACTGGCTTCTTTGCTTATCTCCAAAACTGCAGGAGCTTTGCTTTGTAGCTCTTGCAAAATAAGGGTAAGCGCTTGGTCGTTGTAGTCGTAGTAGGGGTGCTGCGACTGAATAACGGCATTGCGTTCTGCTTTTAGCTCCTCTGCCGACTTGTAGATAGGGAAGTCAAACGTAGCCGTAAGCAAATCGTATTGCCATGGTTTGCCCAATTCAAATTGGTATTGGAATTTGGCTTCGTGCGGCATTAAAAAGGTCAAAGCAGCAATGCTCGCTACAAAAACAAATGCTTTGTAGAGTTCATCCAGGATGCTTCGGCGGCGTTTTTCTGTATTTTCCATAGTCAATTAGGCTTCTCCTTTAAAGCCTCCAAAGCCAATTGGCATGTTTACTTTGTTGCTCGATAGGCGGATTTCGCCATATCTTTCTTCGTATTTGGCAATGTTTTCTTGCAAAGTAAGCAGCAAGCGTTTGGCTTGTTCTGTGTTTAAAATGATGCGCGACTGTACCTTCGATTTAGGCATATTGGGCATGTTGCGAATAAAATCCAAGATAAATTCGCTGGATGAGTGAGCTATGATTGCCATATTGGCGTAAGTACCCTCGGCTACACCTTCTGGTAGCTCGATGGTTAGTTGGTTTTTGTTATCTTCTTTCATGTTTATATATAATAAGGTATATACGATGCAAAGATAATACAAACCGAGTGTAGAAAAAAATAAGCTTGCTTAATTTTTTTATGCCGAGGTGCAGTTTATCTAATTTAAAGATGTTAGTTAATCGATTGGTCAATAAAATAAAACAAATCAGCACTTTAAATGAAAAAAATCAAAGAAATGTTTTGTGGGTTTAAAATCTTTTTGTACCTTTGCAACCCAAAATTGTGTATACAAGACAAATTTATATAATAAACTAACTAAACAAATTACAAATGCCTACTATTCAGCAATTAGTAAGAAAAGGAAGAACAGCATTGACAGAAAAGAGCACTGCTCCTGCGCTTGATGCTTGTCCTCAACGTCGTGGTGTTTGTGTAAGAGTTTACACAACAACCCCTAAGAAACCTAACTCAGCATTGCGTAAAGTAGCCCGTGTACGTTTGACCAACCAAAAAGAGGTGAACTCTTACATTCCAGGTGAAGGTCACAACTTGCAAGAGCACTCTATTGTAATGATTCGTGGTGGACGTGTTAAAGACCTACCAGGTGTACGTTATCACATTGTACGTGGTACTTTGGATACCGCTGGTGTAGCTAACCGTACTCAACGTCGTTCGAAATACGGCGCAAAACGTCCTAAACCAGGTCAAGCACCTGCTGCAAAAGGTAAAAAATAAGAAAGAATTCAAACAACAGTAGTTATTAATACTGTTTTGTATTGGGCTAATATAGGTTGAGTAAATTGATTCAGCGGAATCTTTTGAAGACGAAAGGCAACCAAACACAAAACGGATAATTTAAAATCACAATGAGAAAAGCGAAACCTAAAAAAAGGATCGTACTTCCTGATCCTATTTTCGGCGATGTAATGGTAACAAAATTTGTTAACCATCTAATGTATGACGGTAAAAAATCTACCGCATTCACCATTTTCTACTCTGCATTGGAAAATGTAAAAGGCAAAATGTCGAACGAAGAAAAACCTGCGCTTGAAATCTGGAAAAAAGCTTTGGAAAACATCACCCCTCAAGTAGAGGTTAAATCTCGTCGTATTGGTGGTGCTACCTTCCAAGTTCCTACCGAAATTCGTCCAGAGAGAAAAGAATCTATTTCGATGAAAAACTTAATTCAGTACGCTCGTAAAAGAGGCGGCAAAACCATGGCAGACAAATTGGCTGCAGAAATCATGGATGCTTACAACATGCAAGGTGCTGCATTTAAGCGTAAAGAAGATATGCACAAAATGGCAGAAGCTAACCGTGCATTTGCTCACTTCCGTTTTTAATCTAGAAATACAATACTACAATGGCTAAAGCAGATTTAAAATTTACTAGAAATATTGGTATTATGGCGCACATTGACGCCGGTAAAACCACTACTTCTGAACGTATTTTGTTCTACACTGGTTTGACTCACAAAATTGGTGAGGTACACGATGGTGCAGCTACCATGGACTGGATGGAACAAGAGCAACAACGTGGTATTACCATCACCTCTGCCGCTACTACCACTTTCTGGAATTACAACAATAACAAATACAAAATCAACTTGATTGACACCCCAGGGCACGTTGACTTTACCGTAGAGGTAGAACGTTCGTTGCGTATTTTGGACGGTGCTGTTGCTGCATTCTGTGCAGTAGGTGGTGTAGAACCTCAATCAGAAACCGTATGGCGTCAAGCTGATAAATATAGCGTACCTCGTATCGGTTATGTAAACAAAATGGACCGTTCAGGTGCAGACTTCTTTGACGTAGTTCGTCAAGTAAAAGAAGTGTTGGGTGCAAATCCTGTGGCTATTCAAATTCCTATCGGCGCTGAAGAAACTTTCAAAGGCGTTGTTGACTTGGTGAAAATGAAAGCCATCGTATGGAACAACGAAACCATGGGTGCTGACTATTCAGTAGAAGAGATCCCAGCAGACTTGCAAGCTGAAGCTGAAGAATGGCGTGCAAAAATGTTGGATTCAATCGCTGAATTTGACGATGCATTGATGGAAAAATATTTCGAAGATCCAGATTCGATCACCGAAGATGAAATCAAAGCTGCTATCCGTAAAGGTACTTTGAGCATGTCGATGACTCCTATGATCTGCGGTTCTTCGTTCAAAAACAAAGGTGTTCAAACCATGTTGGACGCAGTTTGCTCGTATCTTCCTTCTCCAATGGATACCGAAGAAATCATCGGTCACGCTGCTGACGACGAAAATGTACAAATCGTACGTCATCCAAACGAAGACGAACCTTTGTGTGCATTGGCATTTAAAATCGCTACTGACCCTTATGTAGGTCGTCTATGCTTCTTCCGTGTTTATTCGGGTAAAATTGATGCAGGTTCATATGTATTGAACGCACGTTCTGGTAAAAAAGAACGTATCTCTCGTATCTTCCAAATGCACTCGAACAAACAAAACCCTGTAGATTGCATTTCTGCTGGTGATATCGGTGCAGGTGTAGGTTTCAAAGATATCCGTACTGGTGATACCTTGTGTAGCGAAGATATGCCAATGACTTTGGAATCGATCGATTTCCCAGATCCAGTGATCGGTATCGCTATCGAGCCTAAAACTCAAAAAGACATCGATAAATTGGGCAACGGTTTGGCTAAATTGGCCGAAGAAGACCCAACCTTTACCGTTCGTACCGACGAACAATCAGGTCAAACCATCATCAGTGGTATGGGTGAGTTGCACTTGGAAATTATTATCGACCGTCTAAAACGCGAATTTAAAGTAGAATGTAACCAAGGTCGTCCTCAAGTATCGTACAAAGAGGCTATCACCAATACTGTTGACTTGCGCGAGGTTTACAAAAAACAATCGGGTGGTCGTGGTAAATTTGCCGATATGGTATTGAAAGTTGGTCCAGCTGACGAAAACTTCGAAGGCAACCTACAATTTATCGACGAAGTAAAAGGTGGTAACATTCCTAAAGAATTTATTCCTGCTATCCAAAAAGGTTTCACCGCTGCTATGCGTAACGGTGTATTGGCTGGCTTCCCTATGGATAAATTGAAAGTTGTTGTAGTTGACGGTTCTTATCACCCTGTTGACTCTGACCAATTGTCGTACGAAATCTGTGCGCAAATTGCATTCAAAAACGCTTGTGCAAAAGCGAAACCTGTTCTTATGGAACCTATCATGAAAGTGGAAGTTGTTACTCCAGAAGAAAACATGGGTGATGTAATTGGTGACTTGAACAAACGTCGTGGTCAAGTTGAAGGTATGGAAACCAGCCGTTCTGGTGCACGCGTAGTAAAAGCTAAAGTACCTTTGGCAGAAATGTTCGGTTACGTAACTGCATTGCGTACCATCACTTCAGGCCGTGCAACTTCTTCTATGGAGTTCTCGCACTACGCAGAAGTTTCAACTGCAATTGCAAAACAAGTATTGACCGAAGCTAAAGGTCGCGTAGATCTATTGTAATAACAAACGGTAGGGAGTTAGCAAATGATTCTTAACTCCCTGCCTTAAATAAATTAAATAAAATGGCACAAAAAATTAGAATCAAATTGAAATCTTACGATTATAACTTGGTAGATAAATCTGCTGAAAAAATCGTAAAAACCGTAAAAGCAACTGCGGCTGTAGTAAGTGGTGCAATTCCATTGCCTACTCACAAACGTTATTTCACTGTTAACCGTTCGACTTTCGTTAACAAAAAATCACGCGAACAATTCCAATTGTTCTCGTACAAACGTCTAATCGACATCTACAACTCGACTGCAAAAACCATCGACGCGTTGATGAAATTAGAATTGCCTAGCGGTGTTGACGTAGAAATTAAAAACTAATTGATACGTTCTAAAAACAAAACTATTTAACTATTTAATAATACATTGAAATGCCAGGATTAATTGGAAAAAAAATCGGAATGACTTCCGTTTTCAGTGCTGATGGAAAAAATGTTCCATGCACTGTTATCGAAGCTGGTCCTTGTGTTGTTACTCAAATCAAAACCATCGAAAAAGATGGTTATGAAGCAATCCAATTGGGTTTCTCTGAAAAGAAAGAGAAAAACACCAATAAAGCAGAAGCTGGATTGTTTGCGAAAGCAGGCGTAGCTCCACAAGCCCACTTGGTTGAGTTCAAGGGATTTGAAGGTGACTTCAAATTAGGTGATGTAATTACCGTAGATATGTTTGCCGACGGTGGTTGGGTGGACGTTATCGGTACTTCTAAAGGTAAAGGTTTTCAAGGCGTTGTTAAACGTCATGGCTTTGGTGGTGTAGGTCAATCTACTCACGGTCAACACAACCGTTTGCGTGCACCCGGTTCTATCGGTGCTTGTTCTTACCCTGCAAAAGTATTCAAAGGAATGCGCATGGCAGGTCAAACAGGTAACGCTCGCGTAACTGTTGAAAACCTAGAGATTTTAAAAGTGATTCCTGAAAACAACTTGATCCTTATCAAAGGTTCAGTTCCAGGAGCTAAAGGTTCAATCGTAGTAGTAAATAAATAATGGAACTAAGCGTATATAATATCGAAGGAAAAGACA
>JAZQZN010000010.1:0-38159 GCA_045634045.1 Candidatus Enterocola sp.
GTTTAGAGCAAAGCATAGGTGTGAGCGAGATAGCCACGATTGTTGATACCGAACAAACGATTGTTACAATCCAACCCAATTCCTTAAACATAATACCTGCAAAACCAGTAAGCATGGTCAAAGGAACGAATACAGCCACAATTACCAAGGTAGTTGCAATTACCGACACCCATACCTCGTTGGTCGCATAAATAGCGGCTTCGCGGGGATTTGAGCCACGTTCGATGTGCGAGGTGATGTTTTCCAATACCACAATAGCATCGTCCACCACCATACCAATAGCAATGGTAAGCGAACAAAGCGAAATAATATTGAGCGAGCTATCTACAAATAACAAGTAAATAAATGCCACAATTAGGGCGATAGGAATGGTTGCACCAATAATCAAGGTAGCACGCCAACGACCCAAGAAGAACAACACCACCATGACCACGAATAGTAGCGCATACAAAATAGACTCGATAAGCGAATCGATGGAGTTTTGAATATCTTCTGATGAGTCATAAACTACGTCGATGTTGATATCAGGAGGCAATTGACTCTTAATTTGCTCCATCTTTTTGTTCAACTCGCGGCAAATTTGTACGGTATTGGCACCCGATTGCTTCATGATAACCAAACGTACTCCATCACGACCGTTGATTTTTTCGTCCAACGTAAGGTCTTTGATGGTATCGCGTACGGTAGCCAAATCGCGCACGTAAATTTGTTTGCCTTGAGGAGTAGTGGTTACTACAACGTTCTCAATTTCGGCACTTTCTACGTATTCGCTACGCACTTGCACTTGGTATTGTTCATCGAGCATTTTTACACTACCCGATGCCATGTTCAAGTTATTGGCGCTGATAGCCGAACCAACCAACTCCAATGGAATGTGGTAAGCATCCAATTTAGCTTGATCAATATCTACGTACACGTAACGTTCGGGCTGACCCGACATCGAGATATTACCTACCCCATCAACTTGGTTCAACAAAGGAATTACCTCGTCATCCAATAATTTTTCTAGACCAGGATATGATTCGTCTGCCGTAATCGCATATTGGATAATGGGCATCGAGCTGGAACTAAACTTAAAGATAAAGGGGTTAGATGTACCATCGGGCAAGTTATCTTTAACAATATCAATGTACGAACGAACATCGTTTACCGCCTCATCCATGTTAGTACCCCACTCTAACTCCAAGGTAACCACTGAGATATTATCCTTAGAACGAGAAGTAATTTCTTTTAATCCATCAACCGAGTTCAAACTGTTTTCCAACACCTTGGTAATGTTGGTTTCCATTTCGGTTGCATTAGCACCCGGATAGGTACACATCACCATAACGTATGGTGGGTCCATTTCGGGCATTTGGTCAATGGGCAGTTTTATATACGAAAACGCACCAATGATCATTACCGCTATAAAAATAAGTATAGTGGTAACCGGTTTGTTAATCGCCGTCTTGTAAATACTCATAACTACTTACTATTTAACAATTTCCAATTTTACACCCTCAACCAAGCGACCTTGACCTACTACAATCAATTCGTCGCCATCTTTTAGTTCTTGCGAAATAATTTCTACATCACGGTCGTAACGTTTGCCTAATTCTACGGTTACACGTTTTGCTACGCCAGCGTTGTTTACAAACACATAACGTTCGTTAGAACCGATAAGTTTCAATACCGATTGATAAGGAACCATCATGCCTTTTTCTTTACCTACAGGAATAGAGGTACTTACATACATACCAGGACGCAAAAGTTCGGACGCATTAGGGATTCTAATTCTTACCGAGAAAGTATGCGACGAAGGGTCGATGGTAGGGAATACGGTTTCTACAACAGCCGAAAAGGTTTTACCGGGATAAATATCCGATGTAATGGTTAGGTTCATGCCTTTTTTAACGTAAGGGAAGTACTTTTCTTGTACGTTTACAAAGGCTTTCAACTTATCAATTTGAGTAAGTTGAAGGATGGGTTGACCTGCGCAAAGCTCGCCTGCTTCGAAGTTTTTAGCCGAAATAGCTCCTGCAAAATCGGCACGCACAAACGTATTGCTTTCGTAAAGTGCCAATTGTTCTTTTACTTGTTCGTATTGGGTTTTGGTTTGGTCGTAGATTTGTTGTGAGATGCTTCCTGCTTCTTTCAACGCTTCCATACGGCTCATTTCTACGCCCAAATTAGCATAGGTAAGCTTGGTTGTTGTGTATTGGGTTGGGTCCATTTTAACCAACAGCTGTCCTTTGGTAACTTTGTCGCCCACATCCACCAAAATATCGTCGATGATACCACTTACAGATGAAGATACTTTCATGTTATCGTATCCCTCTAAAGTTGTAGGCAATACCACTTCACGTTCAATTTCAGTAGTTTTTAGGGACATTACTTGTACCTTTTCTACCTTTTCAACTTCTTGTACAGTTGCTTTTTCTTCGCTACACGATGAAATCGTCAATAGCAATGCCATCGCAGCCAAACTTGTTACAAACTTGTTCATACTATTTTATTTTTATCGTTTTGTTGTATCAAAAAATTTCCATCCCAACGAAATTTCAAACGAGTTGATGGGGCTGGTATTCAATTGTATCTCGTTAATAGAGAAAGCATATCCAGGTTGCACCAAACGGTAGCGGGCATCAATCGAGAATACCCAAATATCCATACCAAGGCCGCAGTCTAAACCGAAAGAGCATATGCGTTTGCTGCTATCCACACCGCCTTGCTCCAACGAGTTTTCCAACCCTTGCGTTTCTGCAGCTGGGGTGAGGTTAAAGTTAAAGGTAGGACCTACCATTAAACGCAAGTTAAAGTTTTTGGTATCTACCAATTTCACACCCGCCATAACAGGCACGTTAATGGAGTGCTCTTTTACTTGCTGAATTTCGCCACCATTAAACGTATTGGCGATGTTTGTTCCTATTTGATTTAAGGAAGACACAAAGTGATAATTGGCTTCTACTTGCCCATAAAATCGATAGCCTAAACGCAACATCAAACCGACATCAAAACCATAGGCTTGGTCTGCTTTTAGGATTAGGTTTTCGATATTGAGGGTTTTCCAGTCTTGCTCAAAACCCAACGATGAAACAAAACCAGCCTTAACACCAAATGCCACTTGTGCCGATGCTACCACTGATAGCAAAACAAAGGATACGATTAAGAAAAACTTTTTCATCGTTTACTATTGATTCAGCAAGTTTTTAAGATTGATGTGTGCTGACACCATTGATGTTAGCGCTTGGATGTAATTTTGTTGAGCACTGATTAGGTTGCTGCTGGTATTGGTTACGTCCAACGACGAAGCATAGCCGTATTCGAACTTTTTAGCCATGTTGTCGAACACACGTTGTGTTACCTCTATGTTACGCTTTTGAATTTGGTAGTTGTCGTATGCCGACACCAAATCGTAACGGTATTGTCTATCCGATACACGCAATTGGTCTTCGGTATCTGCCAAGGTGTTTTGCGCTGCTTGGTAAGCCAATTTCTTTTCGGTTACGCCGGCTGCACGTACACCACTCGACCAAATGGGCACGCTAAGGGTAACACCTACTACATTGGGAGGAGTTGGCGATACATAGCCATCGTCCTTGAAAGACATCTGATTTTTGTACTGGTAGTAGCCTGTAAGGGTTGGAACATATTCCATGCCTTTTAAAGTTACTTGCTTTTGCGCCAACTCAGTTTGTTGTTTGGCCAAGGTATAATCGTAGTTGCTATCCAAATTAAGTTCGATCGAAAGCAACTTCATGGTTTCTTCGGCATTGATGATGCTTTCCAAGGGGTCGCTTAAGGTAATGGATGTTTCGACCGATACCCCCAACAGCAAACGAAGCGAACTTTTTAGCACCTCAACAGCACGTTCGGTGGTATTGATGGTACTTTCCATTGATGCCACTTGCACCGCTAACTGATCAGCATCAATTTGTTCGGCTGCACCTACTTTAACCGAGTTCTCGGTCATTTGGTACAAGGTTTTAAGGTTTTCCAAGTTTTTGCGTAGCAAATCAACGGTTTCGGTGGTTGCCAAGATGTTTACATATACATTGGTTACATTCGATTCTATTACCTGAACCGTTTTTGCTTTGGCAACATCTTGCATCTCAATGGCCAAGTTGGAAATCAAAGCACCAACTATTTGTTGACCACCAATGGTCATAGAGGCTTTCAACGAAAGGGCACCAGTAGGAGCCATTTCTTGCTTAAATCCCATACTATTAATTTTCATTTCATATTCGTAACCACACATATTGGTGTAGTCCAAACTACCCGAAACCTGTGGCAACATAGAGGCGATGCTTTGCCAGCGAGCCGCTTCAGCTTGCTTTACACTTAGTCCCGCGTTCTGAACGGTACGGTTGTGTTCCACCGCATACTGTTTGGCTTCGTCTAAACTCAACACCAACGACTGTGCTTCGGCAGCTACGGCTGTTTCTTCCTGTGCCACAATGCCAACCAAGGGCACAATCGCCATCAAACATACAATCAAACTTTTTTTCATACCTTATTATATCTACTAATTATTTTTCTACCTGATAGTAATTTTCCAAGTAATAGGTCAATCCTTTTTCGCTGCATACCAAACGCATAAAAGCATCCAACAAGAAGCGTAAGTATTTTTTATGCTCGCTTTTGGGCATCCTTAAAAATTCGCTGATGGCCAAATCGTTCCACCCATTGCACAAAGGAACCAAATAATCAACATCCAAATCATCGCGGAATAAGCCTTGCTCTACCCCTCTACTCAACACCCTGCGCAATATACCGCTGATGTGCTCTTCACGTTCCTTTACTTGTTTTTTATGAATCTCTGGATAGTATTTGAGCAAATCGTACACAAACACTTCATGTTTTTTGTTGTGCTCTTTTACTGCCAAAGAAGGACCTTGCAACCACAAATCAATCACATTGTCGCAAATATCCAACTCCTTAATGTTATTAAAGTGTTCAGGGCCCTTTTGGCAAATTTTACTCCACACAATTTCAATCAGCGCCTCCTTGTTTTCAAACTCACTATAAAAGGTCTTCTTTGATATATGCAACTCGTTGCATATATCATCTACCTTGATCGACTTAATGCCATACTTCACAAAAAGCGATTCGGCTACCTTTATGATGTTTTCGCGTACCAAAGAGCCTGTTTTGAGCACAATAACGAATGCAAAAATATAACATTTCGTTTTTTCTACCATTAACCAAATGTTAAATCTTTACTTAATAATTTTTAATATTATACTATAATGTTGATTATCTGGTTCTTATAAAGAAACTATTTTACACAAAAAGTTTCCGCGTAGTCGTTTTGTAACGTTGATGTAATAATATGGAGGCGGTGAGGCGATGATTTGATGTTGAGGCGTTGAGGCGTTGAGGCTATTTAACGATTAAACAAAAAAAGCGGTCCCAAAAGAGACCGCCTTTAAAGATTTTCGAAGAATAACTAAAGACTTGAGACTTTAGACCTTCGACTCTAGACCATAGTCTTAATCTTCCAATAGGATGTTCATGATTTCGATAGCCGATTTCATAACAGAAGAACCAGGACCGAAGATAGCAGCAACGCCTGCGTTGTACAAGAATTCATAGTCTTGTGCAGGAATTACACCACCAGCAATTACGATGATGTCTTCGCGACCCAATTTTTTCAACTCTTCCATTACTTGAGGTACCAAAGTTTTGTGACCTGCAGCCAACGACGAAACACCAAGAACGTGAACGTCATTTTCTACTGCTTGTTTAGCAGCTTCGGCTGGAGTTTGGAACAATGGGCCCATATCTACGTCAAAGCCACAGTCAGCATAACCAGTAGCCACAACTTTTGCGCCACGGTCATGACCGTCTTGACCCATTTTTGCAATCATGATACGAGGTTGACGACCTTCTTTTTTAGCGAAGGCACTGGTAAGTTCAAGTGCTTTTTTGAACTCGTCGCTGTTTTTGGTTTCTGAACTATACACGCCTGAAATGGTTCTAATGGTTGCTTTATAACGTCCTACTACAACTTCGCAAGCGTCAGAAATTTCGCCCAACGAAGCACGTACACGAGCTGCTTCAACTGCCAATTCCAACAAGTTGCCTTCGCCAGTTTTTACACATTCGGTAAGAGCAGCCAACGCTTTTTTTACTTCTTCTTCGTTACGGTTAGCACGCAAAGCTTGCAAGCGTTCGATTTGTTGTTTACGTACAGCAGTATTGTCAACTTCCAAGATATCGATAGGATCTTCGTGATCCAAACGGTATTTATTTACACCTACGATGGTTTGAGCACCCGAGTCAATGCGAGATTGAGTACGAGCAGCAGCTTCTTCGATACGCATTTTAGGAAGACCTGTTTCGATAGCAGCAGCCATACCACCCAATTTTTCGATTTCTTCGATGTGTGCCCAAGCTTTTTCTGCCAATTCGTTGGTCAACGATTCAATGTAGTACGAACCTGCCCATGGATCGATTTCTTTACAGATCTTGGTTTCTTCTTGGATGTAAATTTGAGTATTACGAGCAATACGAGCCGAGAAGTCGGTAGGAAGCGCAATAGCTTCGTCCAATGCATTGGTGTGCAACGATTGAGTGTGACCCAAAGCAGCACCCATAGCTTCGATACAGGTACGACCTACGTTGTTGAATGGATCTTGCTCCGTCAACGACCAACCCGAAGTTTGGCTGTGTGTACGCAATGCCAACGATTTTGGGTTTTTAGGATTGAATTGTTTTACGATGCGCGCCCACAACATACGAGCTGCACGCATTTTAGCAATTTCCATAAAGTGGTTGGTACCGATTGCCCAGAAGAACGACAAACGAGGAGCAAATGCGTCGATATCCATGCCTGCATTTACACCAGCACGCAAGTATTCCAAACCATCAGCCAAGGTGTAAGCCAACTCGATGTCGGCAGTAGCACCAGCTTCTTGCATGTGGTAACCCGAAATAGAAATCGAGTTAAATTTAGGCATATTTTTAGAGGTATATTCGAAGATGTCAGCGATAATCTTCATCGAGAATTTAGGAGGATAAATATAGGTATTACGCACCATAAATTCTTTCAAGATATCGTTTTGAATGGTACCTGCCATTTCTTCCAATTTAGCACCTTGTTCCAAACCAGCGTTGATATAGAACGCCAAAATAGGAAGTACAGCACCATTCATGGTCATAGAAACTGACATTTTGTTCAATGGAATACCATCGAACAATACTTTCATGTCTTCTACAGAGCAGATAGATACACCTGCTTTACCAACGTCACCAACTACACGTTCGTGGTCAGCATCGTAGCCACGGTGAGTAGCCAAGTCGAATGCTACTGAAAGACCTTTTTGGCCAGAAGCCAAGTTACGACGATAGAATGCGTTTGATTCTTCTGCAGTAGAGAAACCTGCGTATTGACGAATGGTCCAAGGACGCATAGGATACATACCGCTATAAGGTCCGCGCAAGAAAGGAGGAAGACCTGCAGCATAGTTCAAGAAGTCCAAGTCTTTGATGTCGTCTTGAGTATAAACTGGTTTTACAGGAATTTGTTCCGATGTAGTCCAGTTGCTTTCGTTGTTACCAGCATATTCTGATGCAGCAACATTTTTAATGTCTATGGTATTAAAATTTGGTTTCATACAATTTTCATTTTTAAGTGCTACACCTTTTATTAAATGCCTAATTGTTTATTGAATGCTTTCAAGGTTTCAAGCACGTTTACACGTACGTGAATAAAGTTTTCGATGCCTGCTGCTTGCAAATCTTCCATGCAAGCAGGAGCACCTGCTACCACAAAGATTTGTTTGCCATCAACTGCTTTGAATGCAGGAATTGCCAATTCTGCATATTCGTCGTCGCTCGAGCAAAGCACGATGATATCAGCACCTGCAGCTTGTGCAGCAGCAACACCTTCTTCAACAGTAGCAAAACCAAGGTTATCGATTACTTCGTAACCAGCGCAAGCGAAGAAGTTGCAAGAGAATTGCGAACGAGCCAAACGCATTGCCAAGTTACCGATGGTAAGCATGAATGCTTTTGGACGTTTAGCAGCAGCTTCGGTAGCCAAACGCAAGGTTTCAAATTGTTCTGCAGCGCGACCGTTAGGCAATTTTTCCAAACCAGCTTCTGCAGCGCAGCTACATTTGCAAGCGCAAGCTTCTTTGGTAATTTTTTCTGCAGCCATTTCGTTAAAGTTAGGGAATTGGTTGGTACCCAACAAAATTTCTTTGCGCGATGCCACGTCTTTTGCACGTTTAGCAGCGTTATCAGCAACCGCTTTTTGGATAGAACCAGCGCTAACTGCAGCAAAGAAACCGCCTTCGTTTTGAACTTGCAAGAACAAATTCCATGCTTGTTCTGCCACCATAGCGGTTAGGTTTTCGATGTAGTACGAACCTGCAGCAGGGTCGATTACTTTATCGAAGTTCGATTCTTCTTTTAGCAACAATTGTTGGTTGCGCGCGATGCGTTCTGAGAACTCGTCTGATTCTTGATAGGTTACATCGAAAGGCAATACGGTAATAGAATCAACACCACCCAAAGCAGCACTCATGGCTTCGGTTTGTGTACGAAGCATATTTACGTGCGCGTCAAAAATGGTTTTGTTGTAGGTGCTGGTTACTGCATGTGCTTTC
Organism: Candidatus Enterocola sp.; assembly: GCA_045634045.1. Taxonomy (GTDB): domain Bacteria; phylum Bacteroidota; class Bacteroidia; order Bacteroidales; family Paludibacteraceae; genus Enterocola. The sequence goes on from JAZQZN010000010.1 coordinate 8,595, forward strand.
ATTTTAGCAGCACACAAGCATTTTGGACCGTAAGCTTCTACAATTTTAGCCCACAACAAACGAGCAGCACGGAATTTAGCAATTTCCATGAAGTAGTTACCGCCGATACCAAATGCAAATTTGATTGATTTTGCAGCAGCATCTACATCCATACCTGCTTCAGTTAGCAATTCCATGTATTGGTTACCCCAAGCCAAGGCATAACCCAACTCTTGCGAGCAGTAAACACCAGCGTTGTTCAAGCTAACAGCGTTTACACCAATCATGCGGTATTTAGGCAATTCAACGGCAGCTTCAACTGCATTTTTAGCAATTTCAGTTACTTCTTCTGCGCTCAATGCTTTGCCTTTGGTTAGCATTGCGTTGATAGGGTCGCAGCAGATCGAACCTTTCAATGCTGCCAAATCGTAGTTTTCTTTTTTGAAGTATGCAATCAACAAGGCTGCCAACTCGGGCGCTTTGCGTACGCAAACTTTAAAGTTTAGCTCAACAGCATCTGCCTTGATGCCAGCCAACAAAGTTTCGATGGTTTCTGCAGTTACTTCTTTGCCCAATTGGAAGCAAAGAGAATCGATGCCTTTGTTAAGTACATCCAATGCTTTTGCATTTGCGCTTTTTGCACATGCTTTGGCATTGATTTCTTGACGAACCAACCATTGATTGTGTTCTTTGGTACCACGAACAAATGGGAATTCGCCAGGAGCCGATTCTGTGGTTTGCAAACCAGCCAAGTCTTCTTGACGATAGAAAGGCATTACATTGAAGCCTTCTGGGGTTCTCCAAACCAACTTTTTGGAAAAGTCTGCGCCTTTAAGGTCGGCAGTAATTTTGTCCATCCATTCCTGTGTAGAAATTGCAGGAAAGTCGGCCAAAAAATTAAGTTTCTTTTGTGTCATACTATTATGATTTTAAATAGATTGTGTTTTTAGTCTATACAAGCGACAAAGATAATAAAAAGAAATGAGAAAAAACACTATCTTTGTTCCCGAAATGGAAGATTTGAGCAAAGAAGACAGCAAAATCATCTTTAAGTTGCACCAAAAGTTTGGGAAAGCACTAAAAGATTACGGACTGATTGCCGACGGAGACAAAGTTTTAATCGGTTTATCGGGCGGAAAAGATTCGTTGGCTTTGGTCGAACTTTTTGCCAAACGAGCTGCTATTTTTAAGCCCAAATTTGAGGTAGTTGCTGCACACATTAGCATGAGCAACGTTCCCTACCAGTCAGACATCGACTACCTTGCCAACTACTGCCAGCAATTCAACATTCCATTCTACCACCGAACAGGAAGTTTTGATCACTCCACCGACAAACGCAAATCGCCCTGCTTTTTGTGTGCCTGGAATCGTCGCAAAAAACTGTTCGAATTAGCAGGCGAATTGGGATGCACCAAGATTGCTTTAGGGCATCACCAAGACGATATTTTGGCGACCCTACTTATGAATTTAACCTTTCAGGGTGCATTTTCAACCATGCCACCCTACCTCAAAATGAATCACGTAGATGTGGATATTATTCGCCCCATGTGCCTCATTGCCGAAAGCGACATCAAAGAAATGGCGCGCATCCGCCACTTTGTTAAGCCCATTAAAAACTGCCCTCACGAAGCCCAATCGCACCGCAGCGACATGAGTGAAGTAATGGCATTGCTCGAAAAAATGAATCCCGAAGCTCGACACAGCCTATGGGGATCAATGACCAATATTCAAACCGATTATTTACCCAAAAAGATATGAACGAATTTTTAGCTTTAGAAGAAAAAATTGTAACGATGCTCAAAACTGTTTACGACCCAGAAATTCCCGTAAACGTATATGATTTGGGCTTGATTTACGCCCTCAATATTGACGAGCAACAAAATGTAAGCATCGACATGACCCTTACGGCTCCATCGTGCCCAATGGCAGATTTTATCGTAGAGGACGTACAACAAAAAGTTGCCAGCGTAGAGGGCATCAACGAAGTAAAAGTCAACCTGGTGTTTGAGCCCGAATGGGACCGCAGCCGCATGAGCGAAGAAGCCATGCTCGAATTGGGCATGCTCTAAAACACCCTTACCGCAAATAAAAAAATAAAGAGCTTTGACGCGAGGTCAAAGCTCTTTTCATCTGTACAGGATGTATTATCTTTTATTCAATAATACTCATTTTGGTAATGATGGGCAAGTGATCCGAAGGATACATCGTTAAGCCCTTGTTGTTATTATCAGCATTGTAGTACGAAACCGTTGCTTTGGCGTCGTCAAACAACACCAAGTCGATGCGTTTAGGCCAGTTGTCGCTCGAAGAATACAAGCCCGTGTAGGTATTGCCTTCGCAAGCACATTTAGGTGCAATTTTCGAGTTCGCCAATTGTTTTTCATTGCAAACATAACCACCCAAGGCATCTGCACCCATCTTTAAGTATGCATCATCAAAGGCAGTCGATAATTTTTCGTAAGCCACTTCGGAGGTTTCACAGTTAAAGTCACCCACAAAGAAGTATGGCAAATCGCCTGCAATTTCAGGAACTTTTGCAATAGCAATATCGGCTTGTTGCGAACGAACATTAACGTGTTTAGCATCATAATCGTTGTCGAAGTGGGTAGAGAAGAAGAAAAATTCACCTCCGAATTCTTTATCTTTCAATTTCACCCATGCCACCATGCGGTTAAAGTTCGCGCCCGATAGCTTACTCACTTTATCAGGAGTATTTGACAAGAAGAAACGACCTTGATCCATCAATTCAAAACGATCGGTTTTGAAAATCAAACCAGTTTGTTCTCCACCAGCACCTTCGCCTTGTAGTTTACCGTTATCACGGCCGTAACCAATGTAGGTATAATCGGTAAGTGTATTTACAATATCGTTAGCCATGGTAGCGGTTACTTCTTCCAAGCCACACACGTCCATGCTGTAGTCGGTAATCATTTCAAACACTTTCGCTTTGCGAGTAGGCCATGCCTTATCGCCTTTGTTATTCGAATCTGAAGTACCGTTATAGTAGCGAATGTTATAGTTACAAATGGTATATACTTCTGCATATTTTTTTGCAGGAGGTGGAGGTGTTGGCTCGCAAGCAAACAAACCTACCAAAAGAACCAATGAGAAGATTGAAAAAAACTTTTTCATAAGATAATGTTGATTTTCTATTTTTGAATACGATGATGCAATATTCGTAATTTTTTCTGAAATAACCAAATTATATCTCCGACAACTCAAGCCAACGCATTTCTTTTTCGTCCAGCAACGGCAACAAATCGTTCATGCGTTGGGCTTTTGCTTGCAACGCTTCCGACGACAAATTACCCGATGCAAATTCAGCTTCCAGCTGCTGTTTTTCTGCTTCGAGCGATGCTAAATCGGCTTCTAACTGCTTCAATTCTTGCTGTTCTGCATAGGTCAATTTACGACTACGTTCCTTTTTAGGAGCCACCACCTGTTGCGCTTGCTGCTGCTTCTTCTTTTCTTGCGAACGCTGCTTTTCCTCTTCCTCACTCCACAAACGATAGTCGGTATAGTTGCCAGGAAAATCTTTCACCACCGCATCGCCTTTGAACACAAACAAGTGATCCACCACCTTATCCATAAAGTAGCGGTCGTGCGACACCACCAACACGCATCCTGCAAAAGTCTGCAAGTATTCTTCCAGCAAGTTGAGGGTAACAATATCCAAATCGTTGGTCGGTTCGTCCAGCACCAAGAAGTTCGGATTTTGCATCAGCACCGTACACAAGTACAACCTACGTTTTTCGCCACCACTCAACTTATAGACGTAGTTGTTTTGCACATCGGGAGCAAACAAAAAGTGGGTCAAGAACTGCGATGCACTCAACTTTTTACCACCACCCAAATCGATGGTTTCGGCAATATCACGCACCACATCAATCACCTTCATTTGGTCGTTAAACTGCAAACCATCCTGGCTGTAGTAGCCGAATTTTACCGTTTCGCCAATATCAAAACCACCACTATCTGGTTTTTCTACCCCCAATAGCATTTTTACAAAAGTTGATTTGCCCGTTCCATTGGCACCTACGATGCCTATTTTTTCACCTTTAGCAAACTGATAGTAAAAATCTTTCAGCAGTTTTCTATCGCCATAGGCTTTGCTAATGTACTTTACTTCTGCAATTTTTGAGCCTAAATAAGTTGATTTTACCTGCAAACGTACTTGTTTTTCTTCGGGTTTTTGGCGCACTTTTTCTTGTAGCTGGTAAAAATCATCGATGCGACTTTTCGCCTTTGTACCACGTGCCTGTGGCTGACGACGCATCCAATCCAACTCCTTGCGAAACAAGTTGTTGGCACGCGCCAACTCGGCATTCTGTTGCTGCGCACGTTCGGCATGCTTCTCTACGTAGTACGAATAATTTCCCTTATAGCGATACAATTGCTTGTTGTCTATTTCGATAATTTCGGTACACACACGATCCAAAAAATAGCGATCGTGCGTTACCATTAGCAAAGTAAGTGATGATTTATTCAGGTATTCTTCGAGCCACTCGGTCATGGCCAAATCAAGGTGGTTGGTCGGCTCGTCTAAAATCAGCAAATCGGGCTCGTTAATCAGGGCATTTGCCAATGCCAAACGTTTCAGCTGTCCGCCCGACAAAGTCCCTACTGGCTGACTAAAATCTGTAATGGAAAGTTTCGATAGAATTTGTTTGGCACGCTGTTCGTATTCCCAAGCCTTGTGCAAATCCATTTCCGACAGCACTTGCTGAAACTCTTCCGTTTCATAAACCGCATCGCCTTGCGCCAACAAAGCTTCGTAGCGAGCAATCAGGTTAGCGATAGGATTGCTGACAGCGCAAAAAGCTTCCAGCACGGTGTAGTGCGCTGGATACGATGGATTTTGATCCAAATAGGCAATGCGCAAATCATTTTTAAAGGTAATCAACCCCGATTCGTAGGGCTCTTTGCCGGCAATGATATTGAGCAGCGTTGTTTTTCCTGCTCCATTTTTCGCCACAATGGCCACCCGTTGCCCCTCCGACAACTCCATACTCACGTTTTCGTACATCAAAGTAGCGCCAAAACGTTTGGTCAATCCTTCAATTTGCAAATAACTTACCATAGATGCGTGCAAAACTACAAAAAAAACACTACTTTTGTACGATTTATGCCCTGATAAAATGCACAAATTACGAACATACTTGCTACTTTTCACCTTGTTGGCAACCGCAATGGGACATGCCAGCCAAGGATTGGTGTTGCCTCATCTGTTACCCGATAGCATATTCGACCATTTCGATGAAGCAGGCAGCGACTTTACCGCCGAACAAATTTACGACAACCAACACGCATCACTCAAAGACCAAGTGGTATATTTATCGAACGGGCACAGCGGCGTTTTGCTGTCTGAAAATGGGCTATTGCTGACCAACTATACCCCATTTTTGCCCTTCATAAACGGACGCGACAGCTTACAGCATGGTTTTGCCGCCACCGACAGCACGCAAGAAATTCCTTTGAGCAACCTGTATGCGTTACAGCTAATAAAAAGCGAAAACATCAGCCAGCGCATTTACGATAACTTGCCTGCCACCAACAACGAGCAGCAACGCCAACAAGCCATTGATTCCATTTGCCAGCAAGTTTATTTGGAGCAAGCTGTTATTCCTGGGCATTTGCTACAAATCGAATGTTTGTCGAACCAAGAATATTACCTGTACGAATACAACCAATACAGCGACATCAGGTTGGTGTATTTACCCGACAAGAACTTGGCTACAGCACAAAACGAAAGCAGCATAGCACGCTACAAGGCCGATTTTTGCCTGCTACGTTTATATACCTCACGCGACAATGTTCCTGCCGCCTATTCGGAATTTAATATACCTGCACGACAGATGGCACACGCCACCATCTCGCGCATCAGCAAGCAAGAAAACGATCCCGTATTCTATTTGGGCTACCCCAACAGCAGCCAACGTTCGTTGCTTTCGGAAGAATTACACGAACGTTTAGCCGGCGACAGCGCCAAAATTACCATTTGGCAATTTTTACACCAACACCATCAGGCTGAAACCAAAGAACAACAGCAAGCCGTATTGTACGAACACCAGCTACTGCAACGCATGCAATTAGCATCCATCCAGCAACAAAAAGAGATGGCATTTACTACATGGGCAGCCAGCAACGAACGCTTCGAAATCGCCTTGCGCTACGGCAATACCCTGCCTTTCTTGTACAAAACATACGCCACTCGTCGCCATCACTGGCAGCAATACCACTACAATGCCGAACTGTTCAAAAATGTCAGCATCGTGCACATGGGATTTTTGCTACTCGACATGAATGCGCAAAACGAAGCCATTACACTTCAACAAATTAGCCAACTATTCGGCAAGCTGCAAACCACCGACGAAAAAGCATGGCTCACCACTGCATTAGAGTACTACAAAACCTTGTGCGACACTACCTATATGCCCGACGTATATGCACATATCGACAAAAAATACAAGGGAAATACAGCAAAATACGTGGATTATGTATTCAAAAAGTCATTTATGACCGATGAAAAACGATTCACCAAATACTTAGACGAACCTACCGAGCAAAAACGCCAAGCAGACCCGCTGCTCCAACTTTGTAGCCAACTCAAAAACATTCAACGCTTGCATTACTTGCTATACCTTGAACACGATCCCATCGTAGAACGTGGCAAACGCATGTACCAAGAAGGTTTGCGCCTGCAAAACCCTCCTACCACCATGCCTGAAGCCAACTATACCTTGCGTTTTGGTTTTGGTTACATTCAAGGCTACCAACCCAATGGCAATACGCAAGTACCTGCCTTTGCCTACCTCCATGACAGAGATAAAGGTTCGTACCTATACACTCCCCTTGCACCCATGGACAGCAGTTTGCAAGAAGCCTTGCAAAATGATACCATTTGCAGCGACTTTTTAACCACGTGTGATGCTCCTGTTGGTCGCATGGGACATGCCCTTTTCAATGCACACGGCGAACTATTGGGCATCATGAGCGGTGTAAATCCAGAAGCCGAGTACAACACTTACCTATACGATGCCACCTACCAACGCACATTGGTAAGCTCCATCGATTACCTCGTATTTTTACTTGAGCACAGCGAGGCAGACTACTTGGTGGACGAAATGCATTTTGGCGATCCCGAACAATTGGTGCAAATTGAATACATCAATACGCCTGCCCCATTGCCTCGCCCCGACAGCATTCAAGTTAATGATAGCCTCAAGATTGCCATCAACGATAGTTTGCTCAACGATAGCGCCTTTATAGCACAATACGATAGCTTGCTACGCACTTTTTCGTGGTACAATGACAGCACGTTCATTGCACCCGCCGATAGCATAGCATCCTCCGACAGCACAGCAGTAGCCTCTACATCCGACCTATGAAGATAGTAGCCGACGCATACATCCCATTTCTAAAAGGATTATTGGACAAGGTAGCACAAGTGGTTTACCTATCGCCCGATAACTTTACCGCCGATGCGGTAAAGGATGCCGATGCGCTGATTATTCGGACACGTACCAAATGCAACCAAGACTTGCTACAAGGCAGTAGCGTACGTTTTATCGCAACTGCTACCATTGGCTACGACCACATTGACACAACCTACTGCCAGCAAAATGGCATCGCCTGGACCAACTGTCCTGGATGCAACGCCAATAGCGTAGTCAACTACATACATGCTGCACTCACCACGCTATATACCACCGAGCAATTACAGGCCCTAACCTTGGGCATTGTTGGTGTAGGCAATGTAGGATCACGCGTTGCACGCATGGCACAACAACTCGGCATGAGAGTATTGCTCAACGACCCACCACGCGCAACAAAAGAAGGAGCATCGAACTTTGTATCGATCGAAACCATTCAGCAAGAAGCAGACATCATCACCTTGCATACCCCATTGGACAGCAGCACCTATCACTTGATAAACCCAACATTCTTGGCAGCCTGCAGCAAAACACCGCTGCTCATCAACGCAGCTCGTGGAGAAGTGTGCGACACAGCAGCTTTGCTCCACTATCCCGGAAACATCGTGTTGGACTGCTGGGAAAACGAGCCTAACATCAGCAATGAATTGCTCAACAAAGTCCTCCTCGGCACTCCACACATTGCAGGCTATTCGGTGGACGGAAAAGCCAACGGCACACGTATGGCAGCAGAGGCAGTTTGTCGTTTCTTTGGCATCAGCCAGAAAATAGACATAGAGGTGCCTGGCGAAAAAGGCATACCTTATTATATACAGGGCGAAAGCGACGCACTTAAAGCCCACCCCGAATGGTTTGAGGCGTTTAGGAATCATTATCCGATAAGGAGGGATAATATTGTGTATTAGAGTTAGGAGTTTTTTATGCGGTATTTTATACATTTTCAATACAACGGAGCTGGTTACCACGGATGGCAACGCCAACCCAATGGCAGTAGCGTGCAAGAAACATTAGAGGACGCTATGAGCACCCTAATGCGTACGACCATTGCCCTAACTGGCGCAGGACGCACCGATGCTGGAGTACATGCCCGCTTCATGACTGCCCATTTTGACACAGACATCCTTTTTGATGCAGAGCACGTAGTCAAGCGCCTTAATGTCTATCTACCAGCCGACATCGCCATCTTTAAAATAGAACAAGTCGCGAATGATTTGCACGCCCGCTTTGATGCCACATCGCGCACCTACGAATACCACGTGCACACCCACAAAGATGCCTTTATTAACAGCCAAAGCCTGCAAGTACCTCCTACCTTGCGCTTTGACTTAATGAACATAGCTGCCCAAAAACTATTCGATTACATCGATTTTACCAGCTTCAGCAAGCTACACACCGACGTTAAAACCAACAACTGCACCATTACCCATGCTAGGTGGACGCAGGTCGCAGACAACCGATGGGTATTTACCATTACAGCCAACCGTTTCTTACGCAACATGGTACGCGCCATTGTGGGCACCCTGCTACAAGTGGGCACAGAAAAAATCAGCATCGAGGAATTTTGCCACATCATTGAAAGCAAAGACCGCTGCAAAGCAGGCACCTCTGCACCCGCCCACGCCCTCTATTTGGTAGAGGTTACCTACTAATACCCATGCGGGGTAACTCCAAACCAAGTGTTAATTTCCCTACATCGTTTGCGGGTTTCGTTTTTTATACCTACCTTTGCACCGATTATTTGTTTAATCGAAAACCCTAAATATTTTAACTATGAAAAAAATTACTCTCTTGGGACTTTTTTTTGCAACGTACCTGCTATCGTTTGCACAAGTACCCAAAAACAGTACTGATGTAATGCTTCAAGCATTCTATTGGAACTCGCACGGCGAAACTAAATGGAGTCAATTGAACAATCAGGCTGCTGAAATTGCAGAATCTTTTAGTGTTGTATGGCTTCCACCTGCATCTGCCGCAGAAGGCGGTGGTGGCATGAACATGGGTTACCACCCTTACAAATGGAACAACCTATCTTCTTCATGGGGTGGTCAATCTGAACTTACTACCCTTATCAAAGCTCTACACAATGGTGGTGCAAAAGTAATTGCTGACATTGTAGTAAACCACCGTGCAGGTAACAGCGCAAACGGTGATTTCCCAGAAGACAACTTCGGATCGCACGGCACCTATAAAATCCCTAACTCTTGCGTAACCAAAGACGACGAAAATGCGACCTCAGCCGCTACCGACTACGACTACAATTGGAACGTATCGGGCGACAAATGGGGTGGCTACGGAGCTGCTCGCGACTTAGCACACAACAGATCAGAAGTTAGAAATGCAGTAAAAGGCTACCTAAGCTGGATGAAAAACACCATCGGTTTTGACGGATGGCGTTACGACTTGGTAAAAGGCTACGATCCTAAATATACTGCAGAATACAATACTGCTTCATCTCCCTACCTATCTGTAGGCGAATACTACCAATCGAACTACGACGATTTGGCTGCATGGGTAAATGGCACTGGCCAAAAATCGATGGTATTCGACTTCTGCTTCAAACAAGCTATCTACAACTGGGGTGGTGGTAGCAACTACAGCGCATTGACTTGGAAAGATGGTAGCACCGATCGCCCTGCTGGTTTGATCCACAACCCTACCATGCGTCAATATGCAGTAACCTTTATCGACAACCACGATACCGCGACTCCACACGAAGGAGCTTGGGAATACGGTGGCAATATCGAGCAAGCTAACGCCATTATGCTTTCGGCAGCAGGTATTCCTTGTGTATTCTGGAAACACTGGAAAAGCAACAAAGCTGCGATCAAAAAAATGATCGCTACCCGTAAGGCAATGGGTGTACACAGCAACTCTGATGTTAAAGTTACCAACACAAATGGTTACTACGAATCACAAGCAGCTGGCACCAAAGGCACCCTTATCTGCCGCGTTGGCTCATGGTCTGGCACTCCTAACGGCTACACCGTTGCATGTAGCGGTACTGGTTGGGCATACTACACCAGCAGCCAAGTTATCGTTCCTGATACTGGTGGCGACACTGGCGGTGATACTGGTGGCGACAGCGGTTCTGTTACTAGCTACAGCTACGCTATCCGCGTAAATGGCAAAACTGATTACGAAGCGACCTACATGGGCAAATCTCAATATTCTGACCACGAAGAATACAAAGTATCTGTTCAATTGAACGCAGGTGACACCTTTGTTACCTACGACCTTGCAAACAAAGCTGGTTGGGTAATGGCCATCGAAGCTGGCGGCGAATCAGCTAACTTTACTGCAGGTACTAGCAGCGTAACTTGCAACAAAACTGGTTGCTACGACTTCTACATCAAAATGATGTACCAAAACGACATCATGTACATTGGCGCTGGTTCAAGCTGCTCTGGTAGTGGCTCTGACGTAAACGACGGTGGCAACACTGGCGGCGACAATACTGGTGGCGATACCGGCGGCGATACTGGTGGCGACAGCGGTTCTGTTACCAGTTACAGCTACGCTATCCGCGTAAACGGCAAAACCGACTACGCTGCTACCTATTTGGGCAAATCTGCTAACTCTGACCACGACGAATACATGGTTTCTGTTAAATTGAACGCAGGCGACACCTTTGTAACCTACGACCTTGTAAACCAAGCTGGTTGGGTAATGGAAATTGAACCATACGATGAATATGTTAACTTTACCGCAGGTACCGACAAAGTAACCTGTAATGTAGCTGGATGCTACGACTTCTACATCAAAATGATGTACCAAAACGATTCTATGTACATTGGTCCTGGCACCAACTGTCCTGATAACGGTACACCTACCGATATTGAAGAAAGCGCATCTACCGAGGCTAGCATCTATCCTAACCCAACCAAAGGTATTGCAACCATTTATGCTGACAAAGAAGTAGAAAGCGTACTTGTTCGCACCTTGAGCGGTGGTATTGCAGCTACTTCAAACACCAACGAAATCAACTTGAGCAACTTAGCTCCTTCGATGTACTTGGTTGAAATTTTGTTCGAAGACGGAAACAAAACCGTAGAAAAAGTGATTAAAAAGTAATATTTTAGTAATATCACCAAAAAAGGCAACCCTCGGGTTGCCTTTTTTTTGTACCATACTTGGTGTTTTTTGCTTTTTTTATTATATCTTTGCGTGTTCATAGTAGGGCGAAAATCAACTGCTATTTTTGCTATTATCCAACAAAAGAATCATCATTCCTCGTTTGCATTACGCATAACCTATTTTTTTTATGGCTGAAGAAGTTGTAGTAAAGAAAAAACGCGAAAGAATTAAACGAACTGCAGAAAAAGTAGAGCTGCCAGAATCGTTCCAACATATTGCTTCGGACAACACCGAAAACACAACTGCTACCCCAGATGTAGCCGTTAAGGCTGCACGTGGCAGAAAAAAGAAAGCAACTGAAATGCCTGCTAACGAAGAAATGGAAGGCGTAAAAATGGAAACCATTGCCGATAAATTGGCTCGCCAAGAAAGACAAGAAAAAGCAGAAGCAGCAGAACAGGCTGAAAAAGCAGAGAAGACCGAAAAACAAGAGAAAGCAGAAAAGAAAGAAGAAAAGCCTTACGAATTTGACGACATTATTCGTGGTACTGGGGTATTGGAAATCGTACAAGACGGCTACGGCTTTTTGCGTTCGCCCGAATACGACTACTTCCCATCGCCCGACGATGTATATGTTTCCCAATCGCAAATTAGACTTTTTGGTCTAAAAACTGGCGACACCGTTGACGGACCTATTCGTCCTCCTAAAGAAGGGGAAAAATATTTTCCTTTGGTGCGTGTCGAAAAAATTAATGGTCGTGATCCCTCGTATGTACGTGACCGCGTACCTTTCGAACACCTTACACCTTTGTTCCCCGAAGAAAAATTTAACCTAAGCAGCGGCAAGAACGCAACCCTATCGACCCGCATCGTCGATTTGTTCAGCCCCATTGGTAAAGGACAACGCGGTCTTATCGTTGCACAACCCAAAACGGGTAAAACCGTTCTTTTGAAAGAATTGGCAAATGCCATTTTGGAAAACCACCCAGAGGTGTACATGATTATTCTATTGATCGACGAACGCCCTGAAGAAGTAACCGACATGGCACGTAGCGTACGCGCAGAGGTTGTATCTTCTACTTTCGATGAGCCAGCCGAAAAGCACGTAAAAGTTGCATCGATTGTACACGAAAAAGCCAAACGCATGGTAGAATGCGGTCATGACGTTGTTATTTTGCTTGACTCGATTACTCGTTTAGCACGTGCCTACAACACTACAGCCCCTGCATCAGGCAAGGTACTTTCGGGTGGTGTGGATGCCAATGCACTACACAAGCCAAAACGTTTCTTTGGTGCAGCTCGTAACATCGAAAACGGCGGTAGCTTGACCATTATTGCAACAGCCCTTACAGAAACAGGCTCAAAAATGGACGATGTTATCTTCGAAGAATTCAAAGGAACCGGCAACATGGAGTTGCAGTTGGACAGAAAATTATCGAACCGTCGTATTTTCCCCGCCATCGACATCATGGCATCGGGTACGCGTCGCGACGACTTGCTATTGGACGAAGGTGTGCTTAACCGCATGTGGGTGTTGCGCCGTCACCTATCGGACATGAACTCGGTAGAAGCCATGGAGTTCCTAAAATCGAGAATCGAAAACACCCAATCGAACGAAGAATTTTTACTATCCATGAATGGATAACGAAATAAGAACAATAATATTCACATTTAATTTCAATAAAAATGGCAAAAGAAAAAAAATTTCTAACATGTGATGGTAACCAAGCCGCAGCACATATTTCGTATATGTTCTCGGAAGTTGCTGCCATCTATCCCATTACGCCTTCGTCCACCATGGCCGAATACGTAGACGAATGGGCTGCCGCCGGACGCAAAAACATCTTTGGCGAAACAGTCTTGGTTCAAGAAATGCAATCAGAAGCCGGTGCTGCTGGTGCAGTGCATGGTTCGTTGCAAGCAGGTGCGCTAACTAGCACCTACACCGCATCGCAAGGTTTGTTGCTAATGATTCCTAATATGTACAAAATTGCAGGTGAGTTGTTGCCTTGCGTTTTCCACGTATCAGCTCGTACATTGGCATCGCACGCTTTGTGTATCTTCGGTGACCACCAAGACGTAATGGCATGCCGCCAAACTGGCTTTGCTATGTTGGCAGAAGGTTCTGTGCAAGAAGTTATGGACTTGGCTGGTGTTGCACACTTGTCAACCATCAAATCGCGCGTTCCTTTCCTTAACTTCTTTGACGGATTCCGTACATCGCACGAAATCCAAAAAATTGAAGCGCTTGAAAACGAAGACTTGGCTCCACTTATCGACCAACAAGCATTGGCAGAATTCCGTGCTCGCGCATTGAATCCTAACAATCCTGTGATGCGTGGTATGGCCGAAAACCCTGACCACTTCTTCCAACACCGCGAAAGCAGCAACGGTTACTACAACAACGTTCCTGCTATCGTAGAAGAATACATGAACGAAATCAGCAAAATTACCGGTCGTAACTATGGTTTGTTCAACTACTATGGTGCAGAAGATGCAGACCGCGTAATCATTGCTATGGGTTCAGTTACCGAAGCTATTCGCGAAACCATCGACTACTTGATGGCGAAAGGCGAAAAAGTAGGTTTGGTTGCCGTACACTTGTACCGTCCATTCTCTGCTAAACACTTCTTGGCTGCTCTTCCAAAAACAGCTAAACGCATTGCTGTTTTGGACCGTACCAAAGAACCTGGCGCTAACGGCGAACCTTTGTACCTAGACGTAAAAGACATTCTTTACAACCAAGAAAATGCTCCACTTGTAGTAGGTGGTCGCTATGGTTTGGGTTCGAAAGACACCACTCCTGCTCAAATTTTGGCTGTTTACGAAAACTTGGCTATGAACGAGCCTAAAAACCAATTCAACATTGGTATCGAAGACGACGTTACCTTTACTTCTCTTCCTAAAAAAGAAGAAGTAGCTGTAGGTGGCGAAGGCATGTTCGAAGCTAAATTCTACGGTTTGGGTGCTGACGGCACTGTAGGTGCTAACAAAAACTCGGTTAAAATTATCGGTGACAACACCAACAAATATTGCCAAGCATACTTCTCGTACGACTCGAAAAAATCGGGTGGTTTCACCTGCTCGCACTTGCGTTTTGGCGACAACGCTATTCGCAGTACTTACTTGGTAAATACTCCTAACTTCGTTGCTTGCCACGTACAAGCTTACTTGCGCATGTACGACGTAACTCGTGGTTTGCAAGAAAACGGTACATTCCTATTGAACACCGTATGGAACGAAGAAGAATTGGCTAAAAACTTGCCTAACAAAGTAAAACGTTACTTTGCTCAAAAGAACATTACCGTTTACTACATCAACGCTACTCAAATTGCACAAGAAATTGGTTTGGGCAACCGCACCAACACCATTTTGCAATCGGCATTCTTCCGTATTACTGGCGTAATTCCTGTAGAATTGGCTGTAGAACAAATGAAGAAATTCATTGTTAAATCGTACGGTAAAAAAGGTCAAGACATCGTTGACAAAAACAACGCTGCAGTTGACCGCGGTGGCGAATACAAACAATTGGCTATCGACCCAGCATGGGCTAACCTTGCTGACGATGCTGCTATCGCTAACAACGATCCAGACTTCATCAACAACGTAGTTCGTCCTATCAATGCACAAGACGGCGACTTGTTGCCAGTATCTGCATTCAAAGGCATCGAAGACGGTACTTGGTACGCTGGCACCGCTAAATACGAAAAACGTGGTGTAGCTGCATTTGTTCCTGTATGGAATGCAGACAACTGTATCCAATGTAACAAATGTGCTTACGTTTGTCCTCACGCTTGCATCCGCCCATTCGTATTGGACGACCAAGAAGCTGCAGGCTTGAATGCTGACATGATTGAAATGAAAGCTCCTGCTGCTATGAAAGGCATGAAGTTCCGCATGCAAGTAGGCGTTATGGACTGCTTGGGTTGCGGCAACTGCGTTGACGTATGTCCTGGTAATCCAAAATTGGGTGGTCCTGCTCTTAAAATGGTTAGCTTGGAAAGCCAATTGGCTGAAGCTGCTAACTGGGACTACTGCGTAGAAAACGTTAAAACCAAACAAGACTTGGTTGACATCAATGCCAACGTGAAGAATTCGCAATTCGCTACTCCTCTATTCGAGTTCTCAGGTGCTTGCTCGGGTTGCGGCGAAACTCCTTACGTTAAATTGCTATCGCAACTATTTGGCGACCGTCAAATCATTGCTAACGCAACTGGTTGCTCGTCAATCTACTCAGGTTCTGTTCCTTCTACTCCTTATACCACCAACGAAAAAGGCCAAGGTCCTGCTTGGGCTAACTCGCTATTCGAAGACTTCTGCGAATTTGGTATGGGTATGGAACTAGCAAACGAAAAAATGAAAGCTCGTTTGACCGACTTGATGACCAAAGCTCAAACCTGCACTTGCTGCAGCGACGAACTTAAAGGTTTGTTCCAATCATGGATCGAAAACCAAAACGATGCAGCAAAAACCAAAGAATTGGCAGCACAAATCATTCCTGCTGTTCAAGCTTGCGATTGCGACATCTGCAAACAAATCAATTCATTGAGCGGTTACCTAATCAAACGCAGCCAATGGATCATTGGTGGTGACGGTGCTTCTTACGATATCGGTTACGGTGGTCTTGACCACGTAATTGCATCGGGCAAAGACGTAAACATCTTGGTATTGGATACCGAAGTTTACTCGAACACCGGTGGTCAATCGTCGAAAGCTACTCCTGTAGGTGCTATCGCTAAATTTGCTGCTGCTGGCAAACGCGTACGTAAAAAAGACTTGGGTATGATTGCTACTACCTACGGTTATGTTTACGTTGCTCAAATTGCTATGGGTGCCGACCAAGCACAATGCTTGAAAGCTATCCGCGAAGCAGAAGCATATCCTGGTCCATCATTGGTAATTGCTTATGCTCCTTGTATCAACCACGGTTTGAAAAAAGGCATGGGCAAAGCACAAGAAGAGCAAGAAAATGCGGTTAAATGTGGTTACTGGCACTTGTGGCGCTACAACCCAGCGTTGGAAGCCGAAGGCAAGAACCCATTCTCTTTGGATAGCAAAGAACCTAACTGGGAAGGCTTCAAAGACTTCTTGAAAGGTGAAGTTCGTTATGCGTCTGTTATGAAACAATATCCTGCTGAAGCAGAAGAATTGTTCCAAGCTGCTGAAGACAACGCTAAATGGCGTTACAACAGCTACAAACGCATGGAAAAACAATGGTCTAACGATTAATTTCACTAATTCGATTAAACCTTATACCGTTTAACTGGTCAAAGTAGTTGTAAGGGCAATCTTTACAACTACTTTTTTATTCACTAAAAAATTGAAGAACATGAAAAAGATTATTTTATTGATGAGCATTTTATCGACCGTATTGGTAGCTTGCAACCAACAAACCTACACTGCAAGCAACGTAAATGGCGAATGGTATTTGAAAGCCATCAACGGCAACGATATCAACACTGAAGGTTTGAACGAAACCCCATACATCAGCTTCAATGCGGCTGAGAAATCATTTACCGGCAATACTGGTTGCAACATTTTCTTTGGCAACAGCATTACCAACGAAAACGATGCGAATGCCATTCGTTTTGACGGCGTAGGTTCAACCAAAGTAATGTGCATGAATATGGAAGTGGAAGATGGCATTTTTAGTGCATTGGCAGAAGTCGCGGCTATCAGCTACAACGACAAACAGTTAGAGTTGAAAGATGCCAACAACAACACCCTACTTTTGTTCGAAGCAAAATAAAACAATTTGTTAAATATTGTTACGGTAACGTTTTTATTCCTGTAAAAATTTGCTTTTAACAAACAAAGCGTTACCTTTGTGACATATTAGTTTTCTTCGTAAGAAAAAGATTAAGAATTAAGATGGGGCAAAGGGTTACCGAGCGAGGTGACCCTTTGTTTTTTTATACCCCTCTAATTTTTTACAACATCCCTACCATATTTTACCAATTATCAACCCATAACATAACAACTATTCGAGAAAAAATGCGTACTTTTGTACGGATTTTAATTTAACGTGCAATGAAAGTACTAAAATTTGGCGGAACATCTGTAGGTTCTGCACAACGTATGAAAGAAGTAGCATCGCTTATCAGCGATGGACAACAAAAAATAGTGGTTCTATCTGCCATGTCGGGTACCACCAACACCTTGGTAGAAATTGCAGACTATCTATACAAAAAGAATCCTGTTAGCGCCAACGAAGTCATCAACCAGTTGGAGAAAAAATATGCCGCTGTTATTGACGAGTTGTACAGCCAAGATAGCACCAAAGCGCAAGCAACTGCTACACTGAAACAAAACTTTGATTTGTTGCGCAACTTCACCAAACAAAATGTATTCTTGCTATTCGATGAGAAAATCATTTTGGCACAAGGCGAATTGATGTCAACTGCGATGGTAAACTTGTACCTACAAGAAAACGGCAAAAAATCAGTTTTGCTTCCTGCTTTGGATTACATGCGCATCGACAAAAACAACGAACCTGACACCGCATACATCCGCGAACATTTGAGCAAAGAATTGGCAAAATTGCCTGCTGACACAGAAATCTACATTACACAAGGTTTCATTTGTCGCAATGCTTACAACGAAATCGACAACTTGCAACGTGGCGGTAGCGACTACACTGCATCATTGATTGGTGCGGCTGTAAAAGCGGACGAAATCCAAATCTGGACCGACATTGACGGTATGCACAACAACGACCCTCGTTTTGTAGAGAACACCCGTCCTGTTGCCAAATTGCATTTCGAAGAAGCGGCTGAATTGGCATACTTTGGTGCAAAAATTTTGCACCCTACCTGTATTTTGCCTGCTAAATTGGAAAATATTCCTGTTCGCTTACTAAATACCATGGATCCTGAAGCTCCTGGCACACTTATTTCGACCGAACTTACCCCACATAAAATTGAAGCAGTGGCTGCTAAAGACAACATCACTGCCATCAAAATTAAATCGGGTCGTATGTTATTGGCACACGGTTTCTTGAGCAAAGTATTTGAATGTTTTGCCAAACACAAAACTGCCATTGACATGGTTACCACCTCAGAAGTGGGTGTTTCGGTTACCATTGACAACACCAAACACTTGGACGAAATTGTCAACGAACTAAAAACATTTGGTACCGTTACCGTTGAACAAGACATGGTGATTGTTTGCGTGGTAGGCGATATGAACAGCGAAAACGTTGGTTTCCAAGCACAAATCGTAAACGCATTGAAAGATATTCCTATCCGCATGATTTCGTACGGCGGTAGCAACTTTAACGTTTCGTTCTTGATCCAAGCCAACAACAAACAACGTGCACTTAACGCACTTAGCCAAAACTTATTTCAAGCATAACCTATGAAAGGAAACTTTCCGATAGATAAATGGAATGGAGTGCAAACTCCATTCTATTTTTACGATACTACCCTATTAAAAACTACCCTCGAAACCGTAAAGGCAGCTACAGACCGCTATGGTTTTACGCAACACTATGCCATCAAAGCCAATGCCAATCCACGCATTTTACAGCTGATTGCATCCTACGGTTTTGGTGCTGACTGCGTGAGCGGTGGCGAAGTAAAAGCGGCATTGGAGGCTGGATTCCCTGCCGACAAAATTGTTTTCGCAGGCGTAGGCAAAGCTGACTGGGAAATCAACTTATCGCTCGACGCGGATATTTTCTGCTTCAACGTAGAATCATTGGCAGAACTATACATCATCGACGAATTGGCAGCTGCTAAAAACAAGGTAGCTCGCGTTGAGTTCCGTGTCAATCCCAACGTGGATGCACATACCCATGCAAAAATCACGACTGGTTTATCGGAAAATAAATTTGGCATCAACCTCAGCCAAATTGCCGACGTACTTAAAGAAGCGGCAACCCTTGCTCATGTTCGCGTGGTAGGTTTGCACTTCCACATCGGTTCACAAATCACCGACCTATCGGCATTCAAAGATCTTTGCATCAAAGCCAACGAATTGCAAGACGAGCTCGAGAAACAAGGCTTTAGCTTCGAAAACATGAACTTTGGCGGCGGTTTGGGCATTGACTACCATCACCCCAACCACTTGTCAATTCCTGACTTCGATGGCTACTTCGGCGTTTTCAATAAATTGGTAGAACGCAGAGAAGGTCAAGCCATCCATTTTGAGTTGGGCCGTGCCATTGTCGGACAATGCGGTACCCTTATCAGCCGCGTGTTGTACGTAAAAGAAGGAGAAGTAAAACGCTTTGCCATCTTGGACGCAGGTTTTACCGAACTGATTCGCCCTGCTATGTACGATGCATACCACCGCATCGAAAACTTAAGCAGCAACCTACCCGAGCAAAACTACGACGTGGTAGGTCCTATCTGCGAATCGTCTGACGTATTTGGCAAAGAAGTTATGCTCAACGCAGTAAAAAGAGGCGACATCATTGCTTTGCGCTCGGCTGGAGCTTATGGCGAGGTGATGAGTTCGCAATACAACTTGCGCCAATTGCCCAAAGCCTATTTTACCGAAGACTTTGTCTAAAACAAGATGCAAGAAGTCATTATTGATATTTTCTATAGCCTACAGCAAGTATGGCTACAATCTACTGCCGTACAGGTAATTACTACCTGTTTGGCAGTTTGCTTATTGATTCAGTGGGTGTATTACATCGGTTTTTATACCCGCATCTTTCGTCATGCCCGCAAACGCAGAAAAGGAAAACTTACCTACAACGAAAGTTGTCCACCTGTATCAGTGATCGTTTGTGCACGCAACGAAAGCATCAATTTGGATCGTTTTCTACCCTCCTTATTGGAGCAGGATTATCCTGAATACGAGGTAATTGTAGTCAACGATCGCTCTACTGACAACACAGAGGACACCCTCAAACTTATGAGCCACAAGTATCCTCACTTGCGTACAACTTTTATTCCTGATAGGGCCAAATTTATTGATTCAAAAAAGATGGCAGTAACTTTGGGAATCAAGTCTGCCAACCACGACATTATGCTCTTTACCGATGCCGACTGCTACCCTCGTAGCAAAGATTGGTTACAGCTAATGGCGCGTAACTTTACCGAAGGTACTCAAATGGTTTTGGGCTATGGTGCCTACGAATACCAAAAGGGATTCCTCAACTTTTTGATTCGATTCGACACCCTCACCATTGGCATGCAATACCTCAATTTAGCATTGGGCAGACGTGCCTACATGGGAGTTGGACGCAACATGGGCTACCGCCAAAGCTTTTTCTTGCAAACCAAAGGCTTTACCCAACACCTCAACCTACAATCGGGCGATGACGATTTGTTCGTCAACGAAAACAGCCAAAAAGGCAACACCCGCATCGAAACCGATGCCCAATCGGTAACCGTGTCGATGCCCAAAGAATCGTTCGAATTGTGGTGGCAGCAAAAGTCGCGTCACCTCTCAACTTCCAGCTACTACCGTTTTAGCCACAAGGCATTTATTGGCATTGAGTTGATGAGTCGCGTAGGCTTTTACGCATCGTTGGTAGGATGTGCCATGCTACTACCGCCGTATGGTTTGGCAGTGGCGTTGCTGTTCTTTTTGTTGCGCAATGTGGTGCAAGTGAGCGTTATCAACGCCACTGCCAAACTGTTAGGCGAAAAGAAATTTTACTTTGGTGTTACCCTATTGGACATCCTATTACCACTTATCAACCTTTTGTTGCACATCAAACGTATGTTAGCCCCCAAAACAGCATACAAATGGAAATAAAAAACGGGTTGGTAGTTTTGTTATTATTTACTATCTTTGCAGATTGATGAAAAAGTATATCGCCATAGCATTGATGCTCCTTGTTGGAAGTATTTGTTCGCCAGTTTGGGCAGACAAATACTATAACCGTTTGCTCAAAAGCCAAGACGGAGAAATCAAGTACAAAGCTGCTATCGAGTACTTTGAGCAGGAAGATTACAAGAAAACCATCCGCTTGTTAGAAGATATTTCTACCCAATTCAAGGGAACAGACAAGTCGGAGAATATTTTGTACCTGCTATCAACCAGCTATTTTAAACGCAAAGATTACATTTCGGCAGAGCATTACTACAAAACTTACGTAAATACGTACGTACGTAGCAAACGCTATGCAGAATGTTTGTTCATGTTGGCATATACTGAATACATGCAATCGCCCGAACCCGAGTTAGACCAAACCTCAACGATGAAGGCCATTGAGCATTTTCAACTTTTCTTAGAGCAATTCCCTAACAACGAATTTGCAAAGGATGCCAAACGCTACCAAGACGAAATGTACGACAAACTAGCCGAAAGAGAATTCAAAAATGCTACTTTGTACTACAACTTGGGCAACTACATGGGCAATAACTACCGTGCGGCCATTATTACCGCGCAAAATGCCATTAACGATTATCCCAATTCGAAACACATTGGCGAATTGGCACTCATCATTGTCCGTTCTAAATACCACGAAGCCCTTAATAGTGTGGCTGAAAAGATTTTGGAACGTTGCGAGGATGCTCGCGAAGAATGCTACTACTACCTGCAAGAGCATGCAGACAGCAAGCACGTCAAAGAGGTAGAAAAGATGGCAAAACATTTACAGAAAATTATTGAACATTCTATTTAATACAGTTATGGATTACAAAAAATCAAACGCCCCTATCAACACCATTACTCGCGATGTAAACAGTTTGTGCGAAAACACTGAAAATGTGTACGAAACTGTAGCCATCATCGGTAAACGCGCTAACCAAATTAGCGTAGAGATGAAAGACGAATTGAAAAGAAAATTGGACGAATTCTCGAGCAATGCGGTTGATAACTTGGAAGCTGAAGTTTTTGACAACCGCGAACAAACCGAAATTTCGAAGTACTACGAACGTTTACCAAAACCCGTTTTGTTGGCTACCCAAGAGTACATCGAAGACAAAACCTATTTCCGCAACCCTGCTAAAATTAAATAATCTTGCAAGGTAAGCACATTTTGGTTGGTGTAACAGGTGGTATTGCAGCCTACAAAACCGCCCTGTTGGTACGAGACCTGGTAAAAAGAGGTGCCGAGGTAAAGGTAATTATGACCGAAAAGGCCAAGGAATTTATTACCCCACTTACTTTAGCCACCCTTTCTAAAAATCCGGTCTTGGTAGATTTTTTTGACCCTACCGACGGCAGGTGGAACAGCCATGTTTCATTGGGATTGTGGGCAGACGCCTACATCATTGCTCCTGCCACTGCCAACACCTTAGCCAAAATGGCACACGGCATTGCCGACAACTTGCTCACCACGTCCTACCTGTCTGCCAGATGCCCCATTTTTGTAGCACCTGCTATGGACTTGGACATGTATGCACACCCCACCACGGGCGAAAACCTACAAACACTTCGTCAAAGAGGTGTACACATTGTAGAGCCTGATAGCGGTTTCCTTGCCAGCGGATTGGAAGGAAAAGGTCGCATGGCTGAGCCAGAGACCATTGCTCAATACGTTGCAGATGCACTTACGAGTTCACTTCCATTGCAAGGCAAAACTGTGCTAATTACAGCTGGACCTACCTACGAAAAGATCGATCCTGTTCGTTTTATTGGCAACTATTCGACTGGTAAGATGGGTTATGCCTTAGCAGAGGAATGTGCACAACAAGGTGCAAAAGTGCAGTTAGTATCGGGACCCGTACAAATCAAGGCCATCCACCCTAACATTCAAGTAACGGCTGTTGAATCGGCTGCAGAAATGTACCAAGCTGCCGTTGAACGTTTTGCTACTGCCGATGCGGCTATTTTGTGTGCCGCTGTAGCAGATTTTACCCCTGCCTACCAAGCCGACAGCAAAATCAAACGTGGCAAAGACGACCTTACCATTCAGCTACAACCCACCCAAGACATTGCTGCTGCATTGGGCAAACTAAAACAATCCAACCAAGTTTTGGTGGGATTTGCCTTGGAGACCGATAACGAAGTGGGCAATGCTGCGCATAAATTAGCGAAAAAGAATCTGGACTTCATTGTGCTAAATTCATTGCGCAATCCTGACACTTGCTTCGGTTCTGACAACAACCAAATTACCCTCATGGATCGCAACGGTGGCTCTGAATCGTTCCCCATTAAGAGCAAACAGGCAGTTGCCACCGATATCATCAATACCCTATGCCAATGGTTAGAAAAATAGTAACGATATGCCTTTTCTTGTGCTGCCTTGTTGGCATGCAAGCGCAAGAACTCAACTGCTTGGTAACTGTTAATTCGGATCAAATCCAAGGCACCAACCGTACTATTTTTGAAGCATTGCAGAAATCCATCGCCGAATACATGAACGACAGGCGCTGGACCGACTACGAATTTTTGACCAACGAGCGCATTGATTGCAGCATCTATATGATCATCAATGCACAAAACGGCAACAACTTTGCTGCCGAACTGCAAGTACAATCCACTCGTCCTATCTTCAATAGCAACTATAAATCGCCTATTTTCAGCTTCAAAGACCAAAACGTAGAATTCACCTACTACGAAAACGACGCTTTGACCTTTGAAGAAAGTTCTTTTGGTAACAACCTTTCTGAAATTTTGGCGTTTTATGCCTACCTCATTATAGGTACCGACTGCGATTCGTTTGCAGCCATGAGTGGTGACCCACACTTCAAAAAGGCAGAAGACATTGTCAACCAAGCGCAAAGTACCAACGAAAAAGGTTGGCGTGCATTTGAAGACGGACGTAACCGCTACGCGCTCATCAACAGCATCATGGACGACGTTGCCAAACCTTATCGCGAATACGTGTACACCTACCACCGCATGGGATTGGATGAAATGGGAGTAGCAGCCGCCAAAGGTAGAAGCCGCATCGTGCAAGGATTACCCACATTAAAAGACATCTACAAAGAGCGTCCTTCTAACATCATCATTACAGGATTTGTAGAAACCAAATTGGAGGAAATCATCAGCATCTACTCCAAAGCTACACCCGAAGAACGAAAAGCTGCTTACGATTTACTTGCCTACTTATTGCCTACCCTACAACACAAATTGGACGAGTTAAAATAGTATGCTACAATCGCTCTACATAAAAAACTTTGTCCTTATCAAAGAATTAACCCTCGATTTTGAGAAGGGGTTCTCTGTTATTACTGGCGAAACCGGTGCTGGCAAATCCATTTTATTGGGCGCCTTGGGATTGGTGTTGGGCGGTCGTGGCGAGAGCAAACTGATCAGCGAAGGTGCAGACAAGTGCATCATCGAAGCTACTTTTCAGATACAACCCTACCAGCTACAAACCTACTTTGAAGACAATGATTTGGAATATTGCGACGAGTGCGTGATTCGTCGTGAGTTGCATCGTTCTGGCAAAAGTCGACAATTTTTAAACGACTCGCCAGTAAATGCCAACGTACTAAAAACATTGGCTGCACGCTTCATTGACATTCACTCACAGCACCAAAATCTACTCATCAAAGACAGCAAGTTTCAGCTACAAGTGGTTGACACCTATGCACAAAACGCTGCCTTACTACAACAATACCAACAAGCATACAGCTCCTACCAACGCATTAGTCGCACCCTTGACGAAACCATCGAGCAAGCGCAAAAAGCCGCATCGGACAGCGACTACTTGCAATTCCAATTTGACCAACTCAACGAAGCCCGCCTAGTTGCTGGAGAATTGGAAGAGTTAGAAGCCGAAAACGATCGTTTGGAACATGCCAACGAAATCAAATCGCAGCTATACACTGCCCAATATAGCCTACAAGGCGAACAAGGCATCCTATCTACCCTGAAAGATGCTAGCAACAAAATCGCTTCCATTGCCGCCTACAGCGCTGACTACGAACAATGGCATAACCGCTTACAGGAGGCCTACATTGAGCTAAAAGACGTTGCTTCCGACATGAGCAATCATGCAGACAACATCGAATCAGACCCTGCCATTTTAGCGGCCAATCGTGAGCGACTCAATACCCTATATACCTTGCTACAAAAGCACAAAATGAGTAGCGTGGACGAACTAATTGCTTTGCGTGACCAGTTGGATGAACAGCTACAACACATCGATGGCTATGACGAAGCCATTGCTCAATTGCAAAAAGAGCAAGCAATGTGGTGGCAAACTGCCGCTGACTTGGCAGAACAATTGAACCAAAAACGTCAAGAGGCTGCCACAGCCATTACTCCCATTTTGGAAGATATGTTGCACCAATTAGGCATGCAGCAAGCACGCGTATTGGTAGAGGTAGAAGCTACCGAACAGCTATCGACTTGGGGTAAAAACAGCGTAGAATTTTTGTATGCACCTGCGAAAAACAGTAGCCTACAAGCTGCTGGTAAGATTGCATCAGGTGGTGAAATTGCCCGCTTTATGCTTTGCATCAAGTACCTATTGGCAAATAGTACCGATATGCCTACTCTTATTTTTGACGAAATTGATACGGGAATCTCGGGCGAAACTGCATCGCTCATGGGTAGTATGCTACAGAAAATGGGACAAAATGCACAAATCATCTGCATCACCCACTTGCCACAAATTGCAGCATTGGGAAGCCATCACTATTTCGTTCACAAAAACGAATCGGAAGAAACCAGCACGGAAGTAAAACTACTACAAGGCGACGAGCGCATTACGGCCATCGCCAAAATGTTGAGCGGCACCTCGCTGTCTGAAGCAGCTATTGAGAATGCTCAATCTTTGCTGAACATGCGTAGTTGAGAAAATTTATTCTTTTTAAACAAGTGGTAGTTCAGTAGTAACGAACCATGATAGACCAATGGAATGCGCGGACAAATGGTGTGTTCCATATTTTTTTTGCGCAAAGGTCTAACCAACTTCTTGTAGCGTAGAAAATCGACACGTGCTTTCCAAATGGCTTTTGCATCACCCACTTTTCCACGCAACAGGAACATTAGAGCTGCTGCATAATCCAAGAAGAAACGCATAAATGCCAACAATGCCCACCTACCTACTGACAAGTTTTTGTAGAGTAGCAAATGGTTGTTTCTAAAGTTTAGGTAGGTTTTGCGCGCATCTTGCATAGAGAGCGTTCCTCCACCCACATGATACACCACAGATTGAGGAACCACAGCCACTTCTCTGCCACGTGCATTGATGCGCCAGCAAAGGTCAATTTCTTCCTGGTGAGCAAAGAAGTTTTCATCGAAACCACCGTAATCAATAAAATCGACCCTACGAATCATCAAGCAAGCACCAGATGCCCAAAAGACCTTACGAGCATCATCGTATTGTCCCTTATCCTTTTCGAGCGTATCGAAAATACGACCACGGCAGAATGGATAGCCAAAAATATCCATAAAACCTCCACAGGCACCTGCGTATTCGAAATGGCTTTTCTTTTTGTATTGTAAAATCTTGGGTTGCAAGGCTACGACCTTGGAGTGTTCCTCCAAGTAGCGCAGCATCGGTAGCAACCAGCCTTTGGTTACCTCAACATCCGTATTGAGCATCACCACATAAGGCGTTTTGACCCGACCGATAGCAATATTATAGCCATCGGCAAAGCCAAAGTTCTTTTCAAATTGCATGATTTTTACTTGGGGAAAGTTTTCCTTTACCCAAGCAACTGATTTATCGGTAGATGCATTGTCTGCTACAATAACATCTGCCAAGTATTCTGGCGTAAATTGCACCACCACAGGCAAAAACTTTTGCAGGTATTTTTGTCCATTGTAGTTTAGAAGTATTACGCTAACTTGTTTCATTTAGTAAACACCCAACGATTTAGAATATTCGTATTCGATATCCAATAAGGTTTGAACTGCATCTGCTGTGAATTTTTCGGCAGGCATTTTGTCTTTCTTCGCAGTTACCAAGATGAATTGCAACAACTCTTCTTCGGCAATTTCGACCATTTCGTCGGTTTCTTCGTCCAATAGGTTGTTGTTTTCGTAGTACTCGTACATTACATCCAATAGGTATTGTACATCATCTTCGTCAATAATGCCCGACAATTCTGCAGGCAAACGCTTCATAATAAATGCGATAGCTGCGTCATCATCGTATTCCAAGCAGCTGGTGTCGTTTTGTGTATTCATGGTTTTCTATTTTATTACAAAAATAAGTGATGCACCCTTGTTTTCCAAATGTTTTGTGTAAAAGAGAAAAAACAAAGTGAAATAAAACCTAAAAAACTCGCTCTTTAAACATTGCCGTTAAATTTTATAGTACATTTGTCGTCAATAAGTAAGACCATTGTAATTCCAACTATGTTCCCGATCGTTCACTACTGTTGAGTATTACAATAATCTAACAATTCGATCTATTCACGTATTAAAACTAAATGATTATGGATAAAGGTAAATTGTATGCAGGTCTTTGCATCATGGCAGGCCTCATTATTTTGGGCAGCATGATTCCAGTTGCCGTTAACAAATACATGTCGTACACCCGAACAGTGGATGTTAAAGGACTTTGCGAGCGCGAAGTAAAAGCCGACAAGGTCATTTGGCCCATTGTATATAAGGTAATGGGAGACGACTTAAATGGAGTTTACCAACAAGTGGATGTACAAAACAAAAAAGTGTTGGAATTCTTGAAACAAGGCGGCATCGAGGATGCTGAAATTTCCATTTCCGCACCCAGCGTTTCGGATAAATTTGCCAACGAATACGGCAATGATCGTTTGTACCGCTACGTATGCAAATGCGTTATTACGGTATGCACCAGCGATATTGACAAAGTGATCGCTTTGATGGGCAAACAAGCCGAACTCATTAAACAAGGTATTGTGATCAACACTTCCGAAAATTGGGAAAACCCCACCGAGTTTAAATTTGAAGGATTAAACGAACTAAAACCCTCGATGGTAGAAGAGGCTACCAAAAATGCACGCGAAACTGCCGAAAAGTTTGCCAAAGATTCAGACAGCGAATTGGGTAAAATCAAACGTGCCAGCCAAGGTTCGTTCTCTATCGAAAACCGCGACAGCAATACGCCACACATCAAACGAGTACGTGTAGTATCGTCTATTACCTACTATTTATCGAATTAATTCTCCAAAATTTACTATCTTTGCAGCGAACTTAAAACAAGAAAGAAATGTCAGTACATAAAAGTGACGATTTACGTAAGGTAACAACCCACCGTTTATCGGAAATGAAACAAAGGGGCGAAAAAATCAGCATGTTAACTGCATACGATTTTTCTATGGCCACCATTTTAGACCAAGCAGGTGTGGATGTTTTGTTGGTTGGCGACTCTGCATCCAATGTAATGTGTGGTAATACCACCACCCTTCCCATCACTTTGGACGAAATGATTTTCATGGCAAAAAGTGTAGCCAAAGCTGTTAAACGCTCATTGGTCGTTTGCGATATGCCCTTTGGTACCTATCAAGGCAACTCACTGGAAGCACTATCGTCTGCCATCCGCATTATGAAAGAAACTGGTGCTGACTGCATCAAAATGGAAGGTGGCGAAGAAATTATTGAATCGGTACAACGCATCTTATCGGCAGGCATCCCTGTAATGGGTCACTTGGGATTGATGCCACAATCCATCAACAAGTATGGAACCTATGCTGTTCGTGCCAAAGAGGAATCGGAAGCACAAAAACTGATTGCTGACGCCAAATTGTTAGAAGAAGCTGGCTGTTTTGCCATTGTCTTGGAAAAAATCCCTGCATCCTTGGCTCAAAAGGTAGCTGAAAGCGTACAAATACCTATCATCGGCATTGGTGCTGGTGGTGGTGTTGACGGACAAGTATTGGTTATGCACGATATGCTGGGCATTACACAAGGTTTTTCTCCTCGTTTCTTGCGTCGCTATGCTGACCTCTATAGCATCATTACCGAAGCGGTAGGCAACTACGTGGCGGACGTAAAAAGCAAAGATTTCCCTAACGAAAAAGAACAATATTGATGCTCTGCATCAATATTGTTCTTATACATTATTTATAACGTGCCTTTGGCACGGCACCCTGAAGGGTGCTGGTTACCTTCGGTAACAAATGCTCTGCATCAATATTGTTCTTTCTTTACAACAAAAAAGCACTCCTTTGTGATGTGACCCCCAAAAGTTGGACGGTTAAACATTATCAAGAGGCAACTCTAGATTGGTATAAAGCTCGGTATTTTACCGGGCTTTTTCCATTTAGCCTCAACTTAATTCTATAGTTAT
>JAZQZN010000011.1:0-24986 GCA_045634045.1 Candidatus Enterocola sp.
AAGAGCCAATGACGGGACTTGAACCCGTGACCTCATCCTTACCAAGGATGCGCTCTACCAGCTGAGCTACATCGGCAAAAAAAAGAGCGGGAAACGGGGCTCAAACCCGCGACCCTCAGCTTGGAAGGCTAATGCTCTATCAACTGAGCTATTCCCGCAGTTTAACCAACACTCTTTAGTAGTTAGTTTTGTGGGCAGTGATGGATTCGAACCACCGAAGTCGAAAGACAGCTGAGTTACAGTCAGCCCCATTTGGCCACTCTGGTAACTGCCCATTATGTTTGTTTTGTGTTGGCCTTTTTTTAGAGCCTCTTGTCGGATTCGAACCAACGACCCCGAGATTACAAATCACGTGCTCTGGCCAACTGAGCTAAAGAGGCGTTTTAAAAGCCGTTTCAAATATGCGTCATCTGAAACGGCTTGCAAATGTAGTGACTTTTTTGAAACCACCAAAATTTTTTGACTAAAAAGTCACTTTTTTATTGTTTTTTCTCTTTAATCTTGATCAATTGTTTCTGTAATGCTTCAGCGCATTCGTCTGTAGATTGTTCAAAGGTGTCTGAAATTTTTGATGCAAAAATATCAACTTGCGGAGCAATGAGCTTAATTCCTACTTCTTTGTTGTCTGATGTTTCTGGTTTTACAACTTTAAGTGTAACCTCTGCCAATTCTATACCTTCGTAAAAACGATCGAGTTTGTTTAAGCGTTTGGTAATAAATTCTTGCAATCTTTCAGATGCGTCAAATTTAATGGCTTGAATCTTTACTTCCATAGCATTCCTTTTTTTAATGGTTAAACTTTTATTATTTTCTCGGATGAGCTTTTTTGTAATGTTCTTTCAATTGCTCAAACGAGGTGTGAGTGTAAACTTGTGTTGCCGATAGGTTGGCATGTCCCAATAATTCTTTTACTGCATTGATGTCGGCGCCATTATTAAGTAGGCTGCTGGCAAAGCTGTGTCGCATAACGTGTGGGCTTCGTTTGTCTTGTGTGGATGCGCTGCCCATGTGCTCCTTTACAATACGGTAAATAAAATTAGGGTAGGCGCTTTCGCCCTTGTCTGTAACGATAAAAGAAGGTGTCGGACCAAATGTTTTTTTCTTTATAATAAGGTATTCTTCTATTTTCTCTTTTAGGGTAGAGCTAATAGGAATGATTCGTTCTTTGTTTCCCTTACCGCTTACTCGCAAAGTTAATGAAAAAAAATTGAAATTACTATCTTTTAGGCTTAATAATTCTGCCCTTCTTATGCCTGTTTGGTATAAAATTTCTAAAACGATGGCATTTCTTACTTGTGAAAACTCTCCTTCGTTGCTATGGGCATAATGAATGGCGGTGTCAATTTCGGATTCTCGAAAAAAAACAGGTAGTTTTTGCTCTTTTTTGAGCGAATGGATGGTTTCTGTTGGATTGTGATCGATGCGTTTTTCGAGCAACAAAAACTTATACATGGATTTTAGGGTGGATAGCTTGCGGTTGATGCTACTGGCAGTTTGGTTCTGCTGGCGCAAATGCATCATCCAATCCCTGATGTGTACCGATTGGACTTTTGAAAGGGGGAGTTGGTAGTTGTCTTGTACAAATGACTGAAATTGAAGTAAGTCGTTATGATACGACAAAACAGTATAGGATGAATAATTCTTCCTATACTGTATATATTGTAAAAACGAATTAATCATACTTCTCTTGCAGCAAACTCTCTGTAGAGCAAATATAGCAAGAAAAAGCGATTTTACAAATTAATCTTCGTTTTGTTGCAATTGTTGAACGTAGATAGCGTGGTTTTTACGCTCGCGTTTTACTTCAGAAGGTTTGTTGAACGCTTGACGTTTTCTCAATTCTTTAACAACGCCAGTTTTTTCAAATTTTCTTTTGAATTTTTTCAAGGCTCTTTCAATGTTTTCGCCTTCTTTTACAGGAACTACAATCATTTTATTATATAATTTTAAATTTTTAGTCGAAATTCGGACGGCAAAATTACAGCAATCCTTTTTGATTAACAAATTTTTCTGTCTTTTTTTTGAAAAAAAAATACATTACAATTATCTTTGTCTTTCTGAAAGAAAGAACAAATGTTGGTAAAACAACGCATAGAGTGTTTGCGTAAATGGTTGAATGATAATGGGTTTGCGGCTTGTGTTATTCCTCAGTCAGACCCACATTTAAGCGAGTACCTCGAATCATACGATGAGGTGCGTGCTTACTTCTCTGGTTTTACGGGTTCTGCTGGCACGTTGGTGGTAACGGCCATGTTAGCAGGATTATGGACAGATTCGCGCTATTTTATTCAGGCAGAGGAGCAACTTCGTTATACTGGCATAATGCTATTTAAGCAAGGGGTAGCGGGTACACCTTCTGTCAAGGAGTGGTTGGCCCAACAACTTACTGCTGGAGGTCGTGTGGCGGCGAATGCTCTGCTGTTTTCGGCAGAAGATTGGCAGGCAATGGAATCGGTATTGGCAATGCGCCATTGTTCAGGTTTTGAGCATTGCTGGCAAGAGCGCCCGCCCTTGTCTTGTCGGTCGGCCGCTTTGATGGATGAGAAATTGGCAGGTTGTTCTGCTGTAGATAAGATCGCTCAGCTGCGAGAACAACTCTGTGAAAAGAATGTAACGGCTTGTTTTGTATCTTCCTTGGATGACATCGCTTGGTTGCTGAATATTCGTGGTGCTGATATGGAGTACGTACCAGTGGTGCGTTCCTATTTATGGTTGGATAAAGAACGCATTTATTGGTGGGTAGATGAACGTAAGATTCCACTTGATGTTCGAGCCTATTTGGAGGTATTGTCGGTGCAAGTGCTTCCTTATGAAGCATTGTCAGAGACACTCCCTACCTATACGGATGCTTGCTCTGTATGGGTTGATTTAACGGTATTGAATGCTCGTGTGCACCAACTGTTGGCTGAAAAATATACCCTTACGGCATTGCCTTTGTGGATTACGGGTGCTAAAGCGGTTAAAAACGCGGTAGAATTGCAAGGATTTCGTGATGCCGCGCAGCAAGATGGTGTTGCATGGGTGCGTATGCTAAAATGGTTGCAAGAAAATGAACAAAGGGCATCCATTACGGAGATGGGTTTCGCGCATCAATTGGTGGCATATAAAAAAATGAATCCTCTGTACCGAGGTGAAAGTTTTGCTCCCATTGTGGCCTTTGGCGAGCACGGTGCTATCGTACATTACGAAGCGACACCGCAATCGGATGTGCGTATAGCTAAAAACGGATTTTTGTTGGTCGATGCCGGTTCGCATTATGTTTTTGGAACGACAGATACGACACGTACTTTGGTTGTCGGAGAAGTGACCGAGGAACAGAGAAGATGCTATACTTGGGTGTTAAAAGGTATGATTGCGCTTGCAACGGCCTGTTTTGACCCGACTACGCCTGCTGCAGATTTGGATAAAATGGTGCGTGATTGTTTGAGGCAAGGAGGATTGGACTATGGACATGGAACAGGGCATGGTATTGGGCATGTGCTGAGTGTACATGAAAAAGGTGCAACAATCAGCCCTCGTAATAGTAAACCTTTGCAAGTTGGCATGGTCTTATCAGATGAACCTGGTTATTATAGGGCTGGTGAATTTGGTATTCGTCTTGAAAATATGCTTTCAGTAAAGGTGTTGTCTTCTGAACTGTATGCATTTGAAACGCTGACGCTGATACCTTTTGATAAACGTGCGATTTGTGTCGAATTGTTGTCGAGCGATGAAAGAGCATGGATCAATCATTATCATGCAACTGTTAGAAAGAAATTACAGGTATTTTTGTCTGATGAAGAATACAATTGGTTAAGTAATTATACGTATGAGATGTAAAAAGTATTGTTTGGCTTGTTTGTTGGTATTGGCTGTTTGCTTGTCTGCAATGGCAAAAACAGGAACACAAGATCAATATTCCATTAAAATTGATGCACCGCAATTGAGTTTGCAGAAAATATTTTTGGGCCAGTATTACATGGGCAAGTTATATGTGCAAGATTCATTGCAGTTGAATAAAAAAGGGAAAGGAGAATTTACTGCCGATAAGAAGCTACAACAGGGGATGTACGTATTGTACAGACCTACTGGTCAGTATGCCGATTTGTTGATGGGTAACGATCAGTCTTTTACGCTAAAAGTTGATACAATAGATATGCGTAAGAATTTGCAGGTGCAGGGATCTGCGCAAACTGCCGATTTTCAGCAATATGCCGTGTATTTGGCGCAAAAACAGGAATGTATGACAAAACTGTCTGAACGCTATAAAGAAGCATCAGAGGCTGAACAGGCCGTGATTAAAGATAGTATGGCATGGCTTTCGGACGAAGTAAAACATCGACAAGATAGCCTTATTACAGCCTACCCTGATGGCATGATGAGTATCTTCTTAAAAGGCTTGCGTACCCCCGATTTGCCCGAATGGACCGATTCACTTTTGTGTAACAACGTGGATTCGTGCAAAAGGATGCATCGCTACTTATTCTACAAAGATCATTATTTGGATAATATTAATTTGTCGGATGTACGCTCGTTCCGCACTTCGTTCATCAATACTACCATGGATACGTATCTGAACAAGGTGCTAGTACAAATCAATGATTCCATTATCCCTTCTGCATTGGAAATGGTAGAGCGTAGCCGTGGTAACGATACTACCTTTCAGATTGTGGCCAACTATGTGCTGAACTATGCAGTTAAAAGCAAGATCATGGGCATGGATAATTTGATGGTAGAAATGGGTAAAAAATACTACCTATCGGGTTTGGCAACCTGGGCGGATTCGACCTTAAAGGCAAATTTGACCAACGAAATTCATAAAATAGAGCGTTCGCTTATAGGCATGCAGGCGCATAATATTCCTTTGGCAACGGTCGATGGCAAATATCGTTACCTATACGATATGGGTGGCGAGCAGTTGACCGTTTTGTATTTTTACGAACCCAGCTGTGGGCATTGTCGAAAAACAACCCCTGTTTTGGCAGAATTTGCTAAAAAATACAAGGATGATCCACGTATTAAAATCATTGCAGTCTATATGTTGGAAGATGAGAAAGAGTGGCAGGATTTTGTACAAAAGCACGATATGAGTGCATTGGTCAATGTGTGGGATCCGCAGCGAGGCTCTAACTATTGGTATTGGTATGATACATCAACCACCCCCATGATGTACGTGATGGATAGCGAGCATCGTTTGTTCGCAAAAAAAATCGATGTTGAAACCTTGGAAAAAATTGCACAATACGAATTAAAATAAAACAAATTATGGCACTGATAAAATCGGTACGTGGCTATACGCCACAAATTGGCGAAGATTGTTATTTGGCAGAAAATGCTACTGTGGTTGGCGATGTAGTAATGGGTGATGGTTGTAGCATCTGGTTCAATGCTGTGTTGCGTGGGGATGTAAATTCGATCCGCATCGGCAATCATGTGAATATTCAAGATGGAGCAGTTTTGCATACCTTGTATCAAAAATCAGTGATTGAGATTGGCGACTATGTATCGGTAGGGCATAATGTAACCATTCATGGTGCTACCGTTAAGGACTATGCGCTGATTGGTATGGGCGCAACTGTGTTGGATGGAGCGGTTGTGGGCGAAGGGGCCATTGTCGCTGCAGGTGCCTTGGTGCTTTCCAATACCATTATCGAACCCAATACTATTTGGGCAGGTGTGCCTGCTAAATTTGTAAAGAAAGTAGATCCTGAACAATCGAAAGAAATAAACCAACGCATCGCTCATAATTATGCGATGTATGCAAGTTGGTATAAAGAGTAAAACTTTTTTTGTTTTTCGTTGCATTCATTGTATCTTTGTACACTTTTAGTCTGAAAAAATCATGCAAAATACCGATCAACAATTTGATGCAGTTATTGCCTTGTGCCGTGATATTTACGCCAAAAAACTAACCGATTATGGCGCAGCATGGCGCATTATGCGTCCTCAGTCAATAACCGATCAGCTTTTTATTAAAGCCAATCGTATTCGTAGTATCGAAATCAAAGGAACGACCATGGTTAATGAAGGAATTAAGCCTGAGTTTATTGCCATTGTCAACTACGGTATTATCGGATTGATTCAATTGGAAAAAGGATGTGCCGATACCGAAGATATTACACCAGAGCAGGGGTTGGAACTATACGACAAGTATGCTGCACAAGCCAAAGAATTGATGATGGCAAAAAATCACGATTACGATGAAGCTTGGCGTTCGATGCGCATCAGTTCCTATACAGATTTGATCTTGATGAAGTTGAATCGTACCAAGCAAATCGAAGATAACAATGGGGCTACCCTCATTTCGGAAGGTATTGATGCCAACTACTTTGATATGATCAACTATGCGGTGTTTGGCTTGATTAAGATGGAGTTTGAAGGTGCATGAAAAAGATTAAGAGTGCTTTATTGATCGTTGCCCGATTGCTGTTTGGCGCTACCTTTCTGTTCTCGGGATTTGTAAAGGCTGTTGATCCATTGGGAACAGCGTACAAGGTAACGGATTATTTTGAAGCATTCGGAATCCCATCTGCGGATGCCTTGTCGGTGGTGCTTGCGTTTTTGCTCATCACCATTGAGTTTTGCATCGGTTTTGCGTTCTTTTTTAATGTGAAATTAAAGGAATCTGCTTGGGTGGCAGGGTTGTTTATGTTGGTAATGACACCGCTAACCCTTTACCTTGCCATAGAAAATCCAGTTTCCGATTGTGGCTGTTTTGGCGATGCCGTGGTAATGACCAACTGGCAGACATTCTATAAAAATGTGGTGCTTTGTGTGTTGTTGTTGATCGTACTCTTGCTGATGAAAGGCAACAGACCTTGGCTGAGCGAATGGGGTAGTTGGTTGTTCTTGTCTATTGCTGCGCTTATTTCGTTGGGTATCTGTACGTATGGATATACCCACTTGCCTTTTATTGATTTCCGTCCTTACAAGGTAGGTAACAATATTTCAGAAGGGATGAGCGTGCCATATGATGCTCCTTTGGACGAATACAAAATCACCTTTGTGTATGAAAAGGATGGTAAGCAAAAAGAGTTTGCGTTCGAAGATTATCCTGCAGACGATTCAACATGGGTATTTGTATGCCAGAAAACAGAGTTGATCAGCCAAGGGTATGTGCCTCCTATTCACGATTTTTCGATTGTAACAGAGGAAGC
This sequence comes from Candidatus Enterocola sp., assembly GCA_045634045.1. Classification (GTDB taxonomy): domain Bacteria; phylum Bacteroidota; class Bacteroidia; order Bacteroidales; family Paludibacteraceae; genus Enterocola. Next base: position 7,137 of record JAZQZN010000011.1, read on the forward strand.
AGGTGACATTACAGACATTGTGTTAGAAACACCAGGTTATACCTTGCTAGTAGTTAGCCATAAATTAGAAAAGATAAAAACGGCAGCGATTCCAGCGGTAAAATCTATTTTGGAAGCATTAGCCGCTAAAAATATTCCATGCTATTGGTTGACCTCTACCTATACCGATGAGGTGGCAAACTTTAAGGCACAATATGATATTCATGTTCCTTTTGGAGCTACTGATGATATTACCCTAAAAACCATTGTACGTGCCAATCCGGGTTTGGTGTTGTTGCATCAAGGAACGGTGGTGGCAAAATGGCATTGTAATCAATTACCAGAAATTTCAGAAATTTATCAAATTATAAATTAAAACTATTATGAGAAAAAACATTGTTGCAGGTAACTGGAAAATGAACAAAACCTTGCAAGAAGGTGTAGCGTTGGCTAACGATTTGAAAGAACTTTTGGCAGGTCAAACCCCCAACTGTGAAGTAATTATTGGTACTCCTTTTATCCACTTGGCTACCGTGTCAGAATTGGTAAAAGACAGCGTGATCAAAGTTTCTGCAGAAAACTGTGCAGACAAAGCTGCTGGTGCTTACACTGGCGAAGTTTGTGCTGAAATGGGTGCTTCTACTGGCGCTGAATATTGCATTTTGGGTCACTCTGAACGTAGAATGTACTACAGCGAAACCTACGAAATTTTGAAAGAAAAAACTTTGTTGGCATTGGCTAACAACCTTAAACCTATCTTCTGCATCGGCGAGTTGAAAGAAGAACGCGAAGCTAACAAACAAAACGAAGTGGTTAAAGCTCAATTGGAAGGTTCTGTATTCAACCTTTCTGCTGAAGAGTTTGGTAAAGTTGTATTGGCTTACGAACCAGTTTGGGCTATCGGTACTGGTCTTACCGCTACCTCTGACCAAGCAGAAGAAATTCATGCTTACATCCGTAGCTTGATTGCTGAAAAATACGGCAACGAAGTAGCAGAAAACACCACTATTTTGTACGGTGGTAGCTGCAAAGGTAGCAATGCTAAAGAATTGTTCTCGAAACCTAATGTTGACGGTGGTTTGATTGGTGGCGCTTCGTTGAAAGCTGCTGACTTCAAAGAAATCATTGATGCATTCTAAATAATCGAAACAAATGCGTTCTCTCGTTTTTGCTACGGGAAACCAACATAAATTAGAGGAAGTGCAGGGTCTATTAGGAAAGGACTTTGCACTTTCTTGTCTAAAAGATGTGGGTATTACCGAAGATATTCCAGAAACAGCCATGACTTTGCACGAAAATGCGTTGCAGAAAGCACGTTATGTCTATCATAAATGCAATGTGGCGTGTTTCGCAGATGATACAGGTTTGCAGATTGATGCTTTGGATGGGGAACCCGGAGTTTTTTCCGCCCGCTATGCAGGCGAGCAGAGAGATAGCGTGGCGAATATGAATCTGGTGTTAACCAAGATGCAAGGTGCTACCAACAGAGCGGCTCGTTTTGTAACCTATATAGCCTACATAGATGAGGCTGGTAACGAATACCTGTTTGAAGGTAAGGTAGAAGGGACTATTATCGAACAGCCTACTGGAACCCAAGGATTTGGTTATGATCCTATTTTTGTGCCAGAGGGATATGCAGAAACCTTTGCTTCCTTGCCTTTGTCGGTAAAAAATAGCATCAGTCATCGTGGACGAGCTATGCAAAAATTTCTTGATTTTCTTGCTAAAATATGAATAGATTAAAAACCATAGTAACGTTCTTGTTACTGACAACAGCCATGTGGGCTACTATCCCTGTTGGGCAGTGGCGCACTCACTTCTCGTATGAATTTACCGATAGGGTAATTCCAACAAACGAGGCTGTTTTTGCAGTTGCAGATGGTCACGTGTATTCCATTGATCCTGCGACACATCAAACAACCGTATATAGCAAGGTGGATGGTTGGAGCGAAAATAAAGTGCAGTGCTTGGCGTATTGTGCGCAAGAGGAAGTGCTCGTCAATGTCTATGCAAATGCAAATGTTGATTTGGTGTATGCTGATGGAACCGTGTACAACTTGCCAGAGATCAAGGATAAAAATTGGGTGGTTGATAAGACTGTTTACCAAATCTTTATAGAAGGGCATCGTGCCTATTTGGCAACAGGATTTGGTGTAGTGGTATTGAACCTACATAAAAGGGAGGTTGAGGATACCTACATCATTGGAGAAGATGCACAAAAGGAACCGATCTATGGTTTTACTGCCGACTCCAACAATTACTATGCGTTATCTGCATCTGAGGTTTATGTCGCATCGAAAAAATCAGTTAATCTGTCAGATTTTCAGGAGTGGCATCAGCAGACAATTCAGTTGCCAGCTTCCAATTTCAAGGAGCTGTATACCACAACTACAGGTCTGTATGCAATACAAAATGGTGAAGTAATTTGGCAATATGCAGCTGAAACATGGTCGGTTTTTTATCAATCTGAGGCAGGCACCGTTTCATGGTGTCAAAACGACACCTCCATCCTAATTACAGGAGGAAAGGATGGCGTATATTGCTATACGCCATCAATGGAGCTAGTGGAGCAATATCCTATATATGCTGTTGCTGCTGCTTGGCAAGAAGATGAGTTGTGGGTGGCAGCAGGCGAACAAGGAGCTGGCTTGTTAGCGGAGAAAGATCAAGTTAGTTTGTATAAGCCATCAGGAATGCCCAATGTCTCTATAAAGGAAATGTCTATCCAAGATGGCAAGCTAATGGTTTCGCCAGGAGGATATTGGTTAGACCGCTACCGTAATGCCTGCCAAATCCCTTATTTTGATGGAGAAAAATGGAATGTGCATACAACCACCAGCTTGTGTACAAATTTGTGGACAAATTATGTGTACGACGTAACATCAGTTGCCATGGTTCCAGACCGACCTGGACACTTCTATTTTACGACCTGGGGGGAAGGATTGTTTGAGGTAAAAGACAACAAAGTACAGCGTATGTACAATGAAAGCAACACGCAGGGAAAGTTGGTGTCTTCTATTGCAGGAGATCAGCATTACGTTCGTTTGGATGGAGCTTTGTGCGATGAAGACGGTAATGTATGGCTATTAAATGCCATTTCTGGTATCAAAATGCTTACGCCAGAGGGTCAATGGCATACGTTCAACTATTCAGCATTAAAGAACTGCCCAACATTGCGCCATTTGATCATACAGGATAAATACAAGTGGTGTGTCAATGTACGTAATAATCCTGGTATCTTTGTTTTTTCCGATCAGGGTACCTATGATACGATGGCCGATGATAAGTCACGTTTTTTCTCGGCTGGTACTTTGGTGGATCGAGATGGTAAAACCTTGTCACCAACCTATGTGTTTGATATTGCAGCAGGTACAGATAACAATGTATGGGCGGCAACCGACATAGGCCCTATTGTTTTTAATAATCTTAGTAAGATTTTTGATAATAGTTACCGTTGCACAAGGGTGAAGATTGACCGAAACGATGGTAGTGGTTTGGCGGACTATTTGTTGGATGGGGTTACGATACAGAGCATTGCAATTGATGCTGGTAACAGAAAATGGTTAGGAACAGCCAATGTGGGTGTGTACTTGCTATCTGCTGATGGCAAACAAACCATTCATCATTTTAATTCGGATAATAGCCCTCTCTCATCCAATGAGGTGTCGGATATTGCCATTGATGAAACAACGGGCGAAGTTTACATTGCTACAGCCGATGGCTTGTTCTCTTATCGTTCGGATGCTATGGAAGCCGTGGAGGAAGCAACTACGCAAACCGTCTATGCGTTCCCTAATCCAGTTCGTCCTGAATATGGAGGATTGATTACCATTGCAGGCTTGGAAGAAAACTCCAAGGTGTGGATTACAGATGCATCTGCAGGGGTTGTTTTTGAAGGAATGGCGAATGGAGGCTCTTTGTCATGGGATGGTCGCAATGCTAGTGGTCAGATGGTCAGTGGAGGTGTTTACTTTGTATTGGTATCCAATGCCAATAGCGATCATCATCGTAGCCTTGCAACAAAAATATTGATAGTTCGCTAGCTCCAGTAGTGTAGATATTTATACTTATAATAAAAGGTGGTCCCAACAGGAACCACCTTTTATTATGTGCGTCAATGGTTGATTATTTTTCTACCAACACTTCTACGCCGTTTGCTTTTACCCTAATTTTTAGGATGTCTTTTTCTAAGCTGAACTCGCTTCCAAAGGTGCTTTGGTATTGTTTGCCATCAAACATCGCAGGAAGTTGGATGGTGATGTCATAATCAATGGTATTGCGGTTAAATACGGTAATTACGGTTTTGCCAAAATAGTTACGAGCGTATGCCCAAATGTTTTTATCAAGTGTAAGTTCGATAAAGTCACCGTAGATAAGTGGTAGTTGAGATTTACGCAATTGTCCCAAAAGCGAAACGCTTTCCAATACTTCTTGTTCGCGTTTTACCAATTGGTCATCGAAGCGCATCATTCTGCGGCAGTCAGGGTCGTTGCCACCAGGCATACCAAATTCGTCACCATAGTACACAACAGGGATGCCAGGAATGGTCAAGTTGAATGCATTCAACTGAATCAATTTGTCGTATGCAGTGCTGTCATCAACGCCAATATTGCGGGTCCAACCTGCTAATTTAGAGTCTTCACCATATTTCAAAGAACCAGAAGCGTATGAAATAAAGCGACCACGGTCATGGTTACCCGAAATATAGCCCATCAAGTTGTGGCATCCGTACACGCGCAAGCTGGTATTCAGTGTGTTGCTAACACGACGGAAGTCTTCTGAATTAAGTGCAAATACCGACGAAGCATCATCAGATACATTAAAGTCGAATTGGCCAGTAAGCATGCCAGAATTTACATAGCTACTAATCAATTGAGGGCTACCGTACGATTCACCAACTTGGTAGAATGGTTTGCCAGAAGGGATTTCAACTCTTTCTTTGATTTTTTTGGTAAGCGTACGCCAGAATGTCTCAGGAACGTGTTTGCAAGCATCGTGTCTGAAACCATCCAAACCAAAGTTTTGAATCCAGTAAAGAGCGGAGTCAGTCATGGTTTCAACAATCTCTGTACGGCCATAGTCAAGAGTAGGAATAAATTCGTCGAACCAAGTAGTTAGACGATGTTCGTTCCACATGGCAATGTTTTTAGTGCCGTCAGGCAATAGAAGAGGGGTACAGATGGTTGGGTCGTTTTTGAACATAGGGTGTTCTTGGTGAACGTGGTTGGCAACGTAGTCCAAAATAACGTTCAAACCATGTTCGTGCGCTGTAGCTACCAATTCTTTCAATTCATCTTCGGTACCAAAACGGAAATCAACTTTGGTCGAAGAAATAGGCCAATAACCATGGTATCCTGCAAATTTAGTACGAGGGTTAGGTTGTTCTCCATAGGGCTCCAATGGGTTTTGGATAACGGGAGTCATCCAAATGGTGGTAAAGCCCATTTTGTTGAAGTAGCCGTCTTTGATTTTTTGGGTAATACCAGCCAAGTCACCGCCATGGTAGTCTGCTTGTGGCAATACGTCAGGACGATTCATGGGATGGTTGTTGGTGCTGTCTCCGTCAACAAAACGGTCAACCATCAACGAGTACAATACTTCAGCATGTTTGTCGAAGCGGGTTACTTGTTGGATGTCATCAATAACGTTGCCATTATCAAGTGGAACCAAAATATCGTTAGAAATACCAAATTTATTAGCACTTACTACACGAATGTACGAACGTTCTTTTTGCTCAGCTTCTTGAGGAATGGTGATGACGATTTCATCATCTGCTACACGGTAGAAATTGCCAGGTAGTAGGTAGTTTTCCCAGTAAACATACAGTTGTTCAGGATCGTTGATCGATGACAAAGTAACAGTGCTGTTGGTAAACGATTTGGTAAGCAGGATAGGAGCTTTGTGTTGAGTTCCTTCGATAAGCAATACCGAATTAAATTTACCTGCATTGTTATCTACTTTTTCTGGGTTGGTTTCATCGTGATTCCAGTCACCATCACGTACCAACTGGTACAAGTAGGTGCCTGGGCTAACATTGATGGTAACTTCGTACAATCCATCAGCATTAAGGGTCAAATCGGGGTGGAATGAAGGGACCCAGTCGTTCATTTGACCTGCCAATTGAACTCTGTTCCAACGTTTGCCATTGGGGTTGTAGCGGAAAGTGTAGTCGATTTTGTCGGTACGTTTTAGCAAAATGCTATAAGGTACCCCTTCTACCCACAAGTTAAGGTTGGCAAGTGGTTTCATGAACAGCATGTTCAAGGTTACTTTGCTTTTATCTTCCGACAAAGCAACTTTGATACCATCGCTAAAATCACAAGTCACAGAATCTACCTTTGAAGGATCGATTACATAGTCTTGTGTGTTAAATTCATTGTAGCCTTTAATGAGCGTAATGTTAGAGTTTAGCCCATATGCCAAATCTGACTTTGCAGGCAGGTTGAGCGACTTTTTGCCACACGATGCACAAAGCACGCAGAGGCAAAGACCTACATAAAATGTGACTTTTTTCATAGTATTTTGATATTGATAGAATTATTTCTTCTCTTTGATGATAAAGACGCTTGCTGCACCCAATACCAAAAGAACGCCAGCTGCAACCATCATACCCGATTGTGAACCGTTGATGAGTTGTAGGATAACACCGCCTACAAGCGCAGCAACAATTTGTGGCAAACAGATGGTACAGTTAAACAGACCTAAGTAGTAGCCCATGCTTTTGCTACCAGCCAATGCGTTGGTTAAAATGGTAAATGGAATTGCAAGCATGGCAGCCCATGCAGCACCAATAAGCGCATACGAGATCAATAGCAAGTATTGGTCGTTTACAAACATACATGAAATGAAACCGAGCGCGCCAACCAACAATGAGATGGCGTAGGCACCTTTCATGGTGAAGCGTTTTTCAAGGAAAGGAATAAATGCAGCCCAAAGCATAGAACCTACTGCTTGAATAGCGAAGCAAACGCCTACCCAGTTGCCTGCGTCTTGGAAAGCAGGAGCCGATGTTTGTACGCCGTCCCAACCAAAGCATTGAGAAGCAATGGCACCGTTTGAATAGGTCCACATAAACAAGAAGGCTGCCCAACAGAAGAATTGTACCAAACCAACGGTCCAGAAAGCAGAAGGTGCGTTGATAAGTAGTTTAATAAAGCCGCTTTCTTCTTCTTTCTCTTCCTCTTTAATGCCGTGGAATGCCGCATATTCTTGAGGATTCAACTCTTTTACGGTAAAGAAAGTGTATAGTACACAGAAAATTAGTAAGGCTGCGCCTACGTAGAAGCTCCATTTTACTGAGTCAGGAACGACACCTTCAGGGGCAGTGTTGGCAATACCAATCCATGTAAATAGGATGGGGAAAATATAACCCGCCAAGCTACCTGCATTACAAAGGAACGATTGAATAGAGTAGGCAAGACCTTTTTGTTCTTCGTTAACCATGTCGCCTACCATCATTTTGAAGGGTTGCATGGCGATGTTGATAGAGGTGTCTAAGAACATCAACGAGAACAAACCAAACCACATGGCTGCGTTTAGTCCTAAAAAGACAGATTGTGTAAAGGTGAAATTACCTGCATTAGGCAACATAATCATTACCAAGATAGCGATAATAGCCCCTACCAATAGATAAGGTTTACGTCTGCCCAAACTGCACCATGTTTTATCAGAATACTTACCAATGATGGGCTGAACAAGCATACCCATTAGAGGAGGAAGAATCCAAAAGAAGGAAAGTTGGTGTGGGTCGGCTCCTAAGGTCGCAAAAATGCGGCTGATGTTGGCACTTTGCAAAGCGTAGGCAATTTGCACACCGAAAAAACCAAAGCTTAAATTAAAAAGCTTTCCGAATGATAAATTCGTGTTGTTCATAATAAAAAATATTTAGTTTACAGTTTAAGGTCAGGTTGGGCTCGGTTCGGTTAGGGTTTTAGGTCAAGTACAAAGCAGGTTTTGCCAGGTACTGGAATTTCACTCGATAGCGAGTATTCTTTTCCCGTTGTTACCTCAATAGCTTTGGTATAGCTGCCTATTACCTCTTTGTAACGTTCCAAATTAACGCTTTTCTCTTGGTTATTGTTGTTGGTAATAATAAGTACCGTTTGTTCGTTATTGTAACGTGCAAATACATAAATTCCGTCGTAAGGAATGAATTGTTTCATTTTGCCAGTGTGCAGCGCAGACGCATTTTTTCTAAAATGTAACAAGGTGCGTGTGTAGTCGTAGATATCGTTTTCTACTTCGGTTCTGCCCTCGGTGGTAAAGGCATTGCGGCTATCTTCTTCCCAACCGCCAGGGAAATCGAAGCGGTGTCCTTCGTAGTTGCCAGGAATGCCATCAATCATAATTTCTGTACCAGCGTAGATTTGTGGATAACCACGAGTAGTTAACAAATGGGTAATGCCCATCTTGTATTTGTTTGGATCGCGTTTTACTGCTGTTGAGAAACGATCAATGTCATGGTTGTCCAAGAAATTCATCAAGTTGTTTATATCTGGATATGCAAAATCTTGTGCGTAGTGCGCATAGAAACGGGGCAAGCCAAAATCCCAGCTGTCTTGTTCGTTAAATGCAGCGTGCAAGTGATCCTTTAAAACAAAGTCCATAACGCTGGGCAAATTCGAATCAAAGCCATCTTTGTTGTTATTGCCTGATTGGTAGTAGGCTATTTCCAATGGCGATTTTACCCAACATTCACCAACAATATTCATGTTAGGATACTCGTCTCTAAAACGTTTGATGAATTGTGCTGCCAAACGAATGTCGTTGTAAGGATAGGTGTCAACACGGATGCCATCTACTCCTGCATACTCAATCCACCAAATATAAACTTGCGATAGGTAGTTGAACAATTCTTTATTTTCCAAATTAAGGTCAGGCATGTTGTAGGAGAACCAACCTTTTTCCAAGATGGTTTTGTCAATTTCTGCGGCGTGAGGGTCAGTCCATGCTGTCATGCGGTAGTTAGAGCCTGTATATTGAGGCCATTCGTGGAACCAATCTTTGGCTGGTTTGTCTTTGCACCACCAGTGAACTCCACCGCAGTGATTGGGAACCACGTCAATAATAAGTTTTAACCCATTAGCGTGGCAGTCATCAGCTAGTTTTTTGTAATCTTCGTTTGTGCCTAAACGAGGGTCCACATTGTAGTAATCGCCCGTAGCATAATGGTGATACGAGTAAGCGTCATCGTTGTTATCAAAGAAAGGAGTAATCCACAATGCGGTACAACCTAAATCGGCAATGTAGGGAACTTTGCTAATAACACCTGCCAAGTCGCCACCGTGGCGTTCGCCTAGATTGCTGCGGTCAACGCCTTGTTTGTATCCTTTTACTTGGTCATTTTTAGGATTGCCATTCACAAAACGGTCTGGCATCAGTAGGTAAACCGCATCTGATGGGCCAAAGCTGGTTCGAAGTGCGGAGTTTTCTTTGCGAGCTTGCAATTCATATTTGCATGAAGTGTATTTTTTGCCGTTTTTGTACAATTGAACCGTCATTTTGCCTGGTTTAGTGGCAGGATCAATGTTTACGTAAACAAACAAATAGTTAGGATTGTCTGTTTTTACTTGGCGGTTAATGGTAACGCCTTCGTAGTCAATCTTGGCATCGCATAAGCCAATGTTAGGACCATAGATGCTTAACTGCAATTCAGTATTCTGCATGCCAATCCACCAGTTGAGAGGCTCTATGCGCTCGATTTTTTTACAGTTGGCAGCATTGGCTACCGATAGCGAACATGCTACTAATAAAAGGAGTAGTGTTTTTTTCATATAGTATTTTGGCTAGTTTATCGTGTAGATTCTCGAATAATAAGGTTGGTGCGGATGACACTGTGTGTAACTTCTTTTAGGTCATTTCCCCCTTCAATGCGGTTGAGGAGCATTTTGCAGGCTTCGACGCCCATAGCGTAACCATCTTGTTCAACAGTAGTAAGTGATGGGTCTGAAATGGCAGCTACTTTTCCATTGCCAAATCCGCATACTTGCAACTGCTCTGGAACGCTAATGGCTTTGCGTTTGGCAACATACAATACGCCAGTGGCAGTCTCATCGTTGATGGTAAAGAATGCGTCAGGTTGTAAATCTTCAATGATTTGTGGCGTAAGTTGAATGGCTTTGTCGCGCGAATCACATTCGATGATAAAACGTTCATCGGGAGTAATCTTATAGGCGCGTAAAGCATCCATGTAACCATTTTTACGGTTTTTGGAAATTTCCATGTTGGCAGGAGCACTCAAAAATACAATACGTTTGCTGCCAGTCTTGATAAGATGCTCAACGGCTTTGTAGGCACCAATGTAGTCGTCCACCACTACGCGGTCAGTTTTTAATCCAGGACAGATGCGGTCAAAAAACACCAAAGGAGTACCATCGTCAATTAGCTCCTTGAAGTGATTGTAGTCGGTGGTTTCTTTGGAGAGCGACGCCAAAACCCCAGCCGCATGAGCCGATTGCAACGCATGCAAACTCTTTACCTCTTTTTCGTAGTTTTCGGAGGTGCGGCAAACGATAACAGAATAGCCACGTTCGTTAGCGGTATCTTCGATGCCTGAATAAACCGATGAAAAGAAATGATGCACCATTTCAGGAATCATCACTCCGATGATATTGGTTCGTTTCATCTTCAAGCCCAAGGCAATGGCGTTGGGTTTGTAGCGATGTTCTTTTGCATAGGCATTTACAGCCTCTTTGGTTGTTTTGCTAATGTCGGGATGGTCTTGCAAAGCTCTCGATACGGTCGATGCCGAAATTCCCAATGCTTTTGCAATGTCTTTGATGGTAATTTGCGCTCTCATTCTCTTTCTGATTAAAGGTGTTTGTTGCTGTAAAATTATACCTTATTATAAATAGGTGTACGAATTTACAAAAATATCTGCTTTTTTGGTAAATTCAAAAAAATAGGGTATTAAATGAGCGTTTTTTAGCAATACAACCGCAATTTTAACATTTCGAAGAAAATTACATTTTTGATTGTAAAAAAATGAGAAAATAAATTGCTTAATCGTAAAAAAAGGTTTATGTTTGTACTTTGATAGTAATGTGTATTGGAGTGTTGTGCAGGGTCGAAAACATTGCTATAATCAGCCAAGAGGCTGGATACAAAGTAGTTGAACTATTTGTTAACCGAAGAATTATACTATTTAATCAATCATTAATTATTAACCATTATGAATGTGAAGAGATCACGAAAATGGCTGTTAACAACAGTCTTGTCTGTCTTCTTCTGTGCAGCAGGTTTCGCTCAAAACATAGTGAGCGGTACTGTTATGGATGAAACAGGCGAACCCATTATTGGTGCTTACATTACCTTGGTAGGTGACAATAGCGTGGGTACGATTACCGACTTTGATGGTAATTATGAGATTTCGGTTCCCGATGCTGCGAAATTGATTTTTTCGTACACCGGTTTTGAATCGCAAACATTAAGCACTGCCGGAAAGGCTACTGTTGATGTTACGCTAAAAGAAGTTTCTACTCGTTTGGACGAAGTAGTGGCTGTGGGTTACGGCTCGCAAAAAGCGAAAGAAGTGACATCGGCTGTAACCAGCGTAAAAGCAGAAGACTTTAACGCAGGCGTAAAATCTAGCCCTGTTGGCTTGCTTCAAGGTAAAGTAGCAGGTTTGACCATTACCAATACTTCGGGCGGTGACCCTACAAGTACTGGCTTTAATGTACAAATCCGTGGTACATCTACTTTGGACGCAGGTTCTGGTTCTTCTCCATTGTATATCGTTGACGGTGTGCCTGTATCGAACATTGATAACATCTCGCCAGACGATATTGCATCTATGGACGTATTGAAAGACGGTTCTTCTGCAGCTATCTATGGTACTCGTGGTACTAACGGTGTAATTCTTATTACTACCAAACGCGGCAAATCAATGGATAACTCAGAATGTGGTACTACTTCATTGGATTATTCAGGTTATGTTTCGTTGGCACACAAAACTGGTGACAATGGTCTAACCGATATTCAAGGTTACTTGGATATGGAAAAATGGTCAAATGGCAAATTTACTACCATGAACTTTGGTAGCTTGTCTGACTACTATTCTATGATGGCTCGCGAAGTTCCTGTTACCCACAACCACAACGTGGCTATCAGCGGTGCAACCAAAAACTTCAGCTATCGTGCTTCTGTTAACTACAAAGACGCGCAAGGTATCACTAACGACCGTCAAGAAATCAATGCTAAATTTGCAGCTAACCAAAAAGCATTGCAAGGTTGGTTGGATTTGCAATACGACTTCTCGTACTTGCACTACCGCAACAACAAAGATTGGGCTCAATTCGATATGGCAGCTACTCTTAACCCTACCTATCCAGTTTACGACCCAACTACCAAATCTGGTTTCTATCAAGTAGAATCTTCTGGTTACAACAACCCAATTGAACCTTATGTATTGAACGAAGAATACGGTGATGGTAACTTCTTCCGTGGTTCGGTTCGTGCAACTGTGAATATTCTTCCTGTTAAAGGTTTGAAAGTGAATGCATTTGCTGCATTTGAAGAAGGTGATAACTACAACTACAAATACAACAGCAACAAATACATCTCTGGTGGTTCTGGTGCTGGTATGGCTTACAGATATCAAAGCCGCGATATGAATATGTTGTTCGAAGGTACGGTTGATTATGCTGGTCAATGGAATGGTCATAGTTTGGCATTGGTAGGTGGTTTTTCTTACCAACAATTCGACTATGATAACTCGAACATGGAAAATGGTGGTTTTGCTACCGACGACATCAAATACTATAAAATAGGTGAAGGTGACGCGGAAAAAACCAAAATGAACATTAACTCATACAGAGGTTCTCACTCGTTGGCTTCGTTCTTTGCTCGTGCAAACTACAACTACCAAGAAAAATACTTGTTGAGTGCTTCGGTACGTGTTGAAGGTTCTTCTCGTTTCGGTGCTAACAACCGTTGGGGTGTGTTCCCTGCTGCATCTGCTGGTTGGCGTATCTCGGGTGAAGATTTCTTGAAAGACACCCAATGGTTGGATGACTTGAAACTTCGCTTCGGTTTCGGTGTAACCGGTAACAACGTAGGTCAAAACTTGGCTTCTAAAGAGCTATTGGGTCAAGGTGGTACTTTCTGGTACGACGGCGCATGGCGTAAAACTTACAAAGTTAGCCAAAACCCTAACCCTAACTTGAAATGGGAACGTAAATTCGAGTACAACTTGGGTATCGACTTCGCATTCTTGGGCAACCGCTTGTTCGGTACCTTGGACTTGTACATGCGTAACACCAAAGACCTATTGTACTGGTACGACGTTCCTTCTCCTCCATATTTGTTCAACAAATTGTTGACCAACGCTGGTGAAATTACTGCAAAAGGTATTGAGTTGGCATTGACTGGTGTTCCAGTGAAAACTCAAAACTGGCAATGGAACTCTACCTGGACCATGGCATTCGATAACAATAAAATCGTTTCGTTGAGTAACGAAGCAGAAGGTTTGTTGTATAAAACTGCTTACAAAGGTGGTATTGGTGGTAACGGTCTTAACGACGTAACTACTCAAATCTTGAAAGAAGGTGAACAAATCGGTTTGTTCTATGGTCATAAAGTTAAAGATATCGTAGACAATAAATTGGTTTACGAAGATTACACTGGCGACGGTGCAATTACTGAAGAAGACAAAGTAATCTTGGGTAGCGCTCAACCAATGTTTACCTTTGGTTGGAACAACACCGTTCGTTACAAATGGTTTGACTTGACCGTATTCTTCCGTGGTATGGTAGGCAATAAAGTGTTGAACGTAACACGTTGGGCTTACACTCCATCTGATTTCGGTGTACAAGCTAACATGATCTACAAACAAACTGCAGAAGCTATCGTTAACGGTACCGGTGCGTTCCGTGATGGTGTAATGTCTGACTACTGGTTGGAAGATGGTTCGTTCTTGAAATGTGATAACATCACCTTGGGTTGCAACGTACCTCTTAAACCCAACAAATACGTTAAAAACTTGAGGGTATACGTAACAGGTCAAAACTTGTTTACCATTACCAGCTACTCTGGTTTGGATCCTGAAGTTAGCGTATCTTCAATCAACGACTCAGGTATTCGCTACGTAGGTTTCTATCCTACTGTAAGCAGCTACTTGCTAGGTGTTAATGTAACCTTTTAATTAGACAAGAAATATGAAAAAGTTCATTCTATATTCATTCATAGTTTCTTTGGCACTTTCTTTCACTGCGTGTGAAGATTTCTTGAAAGAAGAATCTTACGGTGAACCCACTACCGAAGATTTGATGAGAGAGCCTGAGAACATGGCATTGCTTGTAGGTCAAGCTTATGCTGAATTAAAGTGGTTGCATGACCACTGGGGCTACTGGGGTCTAAATACCCTTACCTCTGACGAAGCAAGATGTCCTATCCGTCAACCAGGGGGACACTGGAACGACTCTGGTTACTGGAAATCGCTTAACTCAATGACCTGGACTTACGATGGTAAAGCTATTGAGTTCGTATGGGATACCTGTATCGAAGGTGCTAACCTTTGTAACCAAATCCGTAGCCAAATTGCTGATTACAAAGAACAAGTAGATCCAGAACAATACGCTCGTTTCGAAGCAGAGTTGTTGGTACTTCGTTCGTACTACTACTATGCAATGTTCGACTTGTTTGGCCGTATTCCTTATGCTGAAGAATATACCAGCGACGTAACCGTACAATATCCTTTGATTGATGCTAAGGATGTATGGAAAAAATTGGTAGATTGCTTGGAAACTAACGTAGAATACATGCCAGATGCAAACAATCCATCAAAATCGCAAAACTACGGTCGTGTAACCCAAGGCTTTGCATATGGTTTGTTGGCACGTCTTTACTTGAATGCACAATCTTATGGTGTTGATGATGTTGCTGATGCATACGACAAATGCGTAGAGTATTGCAACAAAGTAATCAACTCAAATGCATACTCAATTGAAGACAACTTCTTTACCAACTTCTTGGTAAACAACGAAATTTCTAACGAGAACATCCTTGTAATCGTTGAAAATGGTAACCCAAGCTTCGACAGCCGCTCGTGGGATAAAATGAGTAACAAATTGCGTATCAACTTGCTAACTCAACACTATGCCTTCAACGAGTTGTATAGCTTGTTGGAAAAACCATGGAATGGTTTCGCTGCATCTAAAAAATTCTTGGAATTGTACGACGAAGCTGACCGCCGTGGACCATGTCCTGCATCGATGGGCTCTGACGTAGATTTCCAAGATATTAACAAAAAGTATGGTTGGTTCCTTGGCCCTGTTAAAATAGACGGTAAAATTGCTAAAGACGAAAACGGTGATGACGTTATCATTAAAGCTGATTTTGCTAGCCAAAGCGGTGCTACCTGGAACGACGGTGCTCGTTTGATGAAATACGAAACCGAAATCGCTCCTGCGGTTAACCAATACATGGAAAACGACTTTGTATTGTTCCGCTATGCTGACGTGTTGTACATGAAAGCTGAAGCTATCTTGCGTGGCGCTACTAATGGCAACATTGCAGAAGTATTGGGTCTAAAAGATTTCCAACAAATCAGAACTCGTGCAGGTTTGAACGAATATACTGCTGCGACTCTTACTTTGGACGAAATCTTGGACGAACGTGGTCGTGAGTTCGCTTGGGAAAACGTGCGTCGTCGTGACTTGATTCGCTTCGAAAAATATACCGGTACAGCTTACATGTGGGATTTCAAAGCTTCTGGTGTAGAACCACATAGAAAATGGTTCCCTATCCCTAAAAAACACATTGACATGCACGTTAATGATGATATTCCATGGGCTCAAAACCAAGGTTATTAATTCTTAATGAGGAGAAGTATAATATGAAAACAAATTTCTTGAAATACGCAGTTTGCTTCATCTCTGTTCTAAGTTTGGTTGCGTGTAAAAAAGACGGCGATTTGACCTTTTCGACCGATCCTTTGAGCGTAGACAAATACGTGAACCAAGAGTGGACTGTAACTGCACAATCGTTTGGTGTAACGTCTGCAAAAGGCGATACATTGGACAATGCTACATGGTCGTCGAGCGACGAATTCATCGTAGTAGTTGACGCTGAAGGTAATGCGGTAGCAAAACACGTAGGTGAAGCTAAAATTTATGCAGCCTTCGAAAATGGCATGGTGCTTTATTCTAATGCATACATCCATGGCCGTTCTAACATTATCAATGAACCACAAGTAGGTGAAGAACTTACTGTTGCATCGGTAACTACTTTTGAAAAAGATAACGGTAAAAAAGTTGTCAGAGGTGGTGGTGATGATAACTACGTAGTATTTACTGAAAACAATGCAGAATACAAAGACAATACTGACTATTCTGTTTACGTATTCGGTGATGTGCAAGGTGCGTTGGTAAACATTAAAACTGCTCAATTGTTCAGAGAATATAATGGTATTTTCTTGCCAGAACGTTACATCGAGGAAGAAGGTTTGTTCGTTAAACGTGCAACCGACGATCTTGCTGTACAAGCATTGGGTGAAGGTAATTCTCTTGTGAATGTTGGTTTGTATACCACCAAAGGTGCAACCGATAAGGAAGCTGTTATTGCTACTTATCGTGCAGTTTCTCAAGCATACCTTGATCAATTGACTGATACCGCATCTTATAACAAAGAAGCGCTTGGCTTGACCTACGATGTTATCTTGGATGTTGATGGTACTCCTTTGTACGATGGTACAGCTGCAGAAGCAATTAAAACAGAAGGTGCTGCTATTGTAGCATCTTCTACCTCAATTGCACAAATCGAAGATTCTTTGCAATCTTATAAAGCACAATTGGAGCTAATTTACTTGGCAGGTGCGCAAAAAGGTGCAGTTTTGGTTTGTCATGCTCAATTGAAATCGCCATATGCTGTAGAAAACTATTATCCTGCAGCATGGGATTACATTGCAGAATTGGATCAAACCGCTAATGCAGCATTCCTTGTAACTACCTCTTTCAAAGAATTGGATGAAGCAATTAACTTGGAAAATGGTAAATACAAACGTGTTGTAACCAAAGAAAAAGCAGATACAGAAGTTGATAAATTTGACACTTCGTTTAAGAAAACTTATACCGAAGACAAGTATTCTCCTGAAAACTGGCTTGAGGTTATGAGAATTCATGACGAAACTGTTCAAAATATCAAAGATTGTAAACTTGAAACAGAAATCAACCCAGTTAAAAATGCTGGTAACAAAGCGTTGCGTGAAGTACCAAAATTGTAATTCATAACAACCTGATAGGAACAAGGGGGCATTCGCTCCCTTGTTTTTTTGTATTTAATCATCTTTGATATTCAGTCAATTGCAAAATAGTTATCATTTTTCTTTCAAAAATATTTGGAGTGTAAAGAAAAAGGTTCTATCTTTGCACCCGCTTTCGAGAAACAGCGTGTTTCTCATGTTGGAGATCCAACGAGCGTTATATTGAGTAGAGATATGCCAGATTAATTTTTTTCGCATAAAATGCAGAAAAAGTTGGCAGAGTGAAAAACTCGTTTTATCTTTGCAATCCGATTCGGTTTTATCCGTAGCGAGACAAAAGAGGAGATCTTTGAAAGACTGTATACAAACAACCAAAACAAGGTTAAGGAAAAAGATAGCAACCGTCAATACATCTTATAAAAGGTGTAAGGACAAAACAGGTAACCTAAGTCAGATTAAAAATTTTTTGAAAAATATATTTACAACGAAGAGTTTGATCCTGGCTCAGGATGAACGCTAGCGACAGGCCTAACACATGCAAGTCGAGGGGCAGCATGGTAGTAGCTTGCTACTATTGATGGCGACCGGCGCACGGGTGAGTAACACGTATGCAACCTGCCTGTAAGCGGGGGATAACCCAGAGAAATCTGGACTAATACCGCATAATATCATTA
>JAZQZN010000012.1:0-10637 GCA_045634045.1 Candidatus Enterocola sp.
GACACGCCATTGGTTTGCACGGACACAGCCACCAGCGAGGCTTGTACAAACAAACGCAGGCATTTTTTGAGGATATTGAAAAAGGAGCACAATGGGTAAATAGCTCACTATTTCGCCCGCCACACGGCAGAATTACACCGAAACAAGCCAAACAATTGGCTCCTAACTATACCATTGTACTGTGGGATGTAATTACCCGCGATTACGATGCCAACCTCAAGCCTACGCAAGTAGAAAAAATTGCGCTAACATACGCACGCAACGGGTCGATTATCGTATTTCACGACTCATTAAAAGCACAAAAGAACATACAATACGCTTTCCCACGAGCCGTAAAGCAATGGCTATTGGAAGGGTATCAATTCAGACGACTAAACGATTAAATATAAAAAATATGAACATCTTACTATTAGGTTCGGGTGGTAGAGAACACGCCCTTGCATGGAAAATTGCACAAAGCAAACACGTAGAACAATTGTACATTGCTCCTGGCAATGCGGGCACTGCAGCGGTTGGCACCAACGTTGCTATGAGTGCAGAAGACTTTGATGCCATCAAAGCATTTGTACTCAACAACAACATTGACATGGTGGTAGTGGGGCCTGAAGCTCCCCTTGTAAAAGGCATCTGCGACTTCTTTAAGGAAGATGCAGCCTTGTGCAACATTCCTGTAGTAGGCCCTTCAAAATTTGGTGCACAAATGGAAGGTAGCAAGGAATTTGCCAAACAATTTATGATGCGCAACGGTATTCCTACCGCAGCCTACCAAGCATTTACCAAAGACACTTTGCAAGAAGGCATCGCCTTTTTGCGCACCCTTAAAGCGCCTTACGTACTAAAAGCTGACGGCTTAGCTGCAGGCAAAGGTGTATTGATTTTGGACGATTTGGCTACTGCCGAAAAAGAATTGACCGAAATGCTCAACGGCATGTTTGGTGACGCCAGCGCAACCGTAGTGATCGAGGAATTCTTGTCGGGCATCGAATGTTCTGTCTTTGCTCTTACCGACGGCAAAGACTACGTAATTTTGCCTGAAGCAAAAGACTACAAACGCATCGGCGAAGGTGATACAGGTCTTAACACAGGTGGTATGGGTTCTATTTCGCCCGTAAGTTTTGCCGACAAAACTTTTATGGAAAAAGTAGAGCAACGCATTGTTAAACCAACCATCGACGGTCTTAACAAAGAAAACATTGACTACAAAGGTTTCGTATTCTTTGGTTTGATCAAAGTAGGTGAAGAACCATACGTAATCGAATACAACTGCCGCATGGGCGACCCTGAAACTGAATCGGTGATGTTGCGTTTGCAAAATGATTTGGTTGAACTTTTCCAAGCCACCTTTAACGGAACGTTGGCACAACAAACCATACAGCACGATCCTCGCTATGCAGTGAGCGTTATGTTGGTATCGGGTGGTTATCCAGGCGACTACGAAAAAGGAAAAGTAATTAGCGGATTGGACCAAGTAACCGACAGCTTGGTATTCCACGCAGGCACTACCTTCAAAGGAGATGAAGTGGTAACAGCTGGGGGCCGTGTTATGACCGTTAGTTCGTACGGCGCAACCAAAGACGAAGCGTTGGCACAATCATTTGCTGGCGCACAAAAAATCAACTACGAAGGTAAATATTTCCGCCGCGACATCGGCTTTGACTTGCAGTAATAAGATGTACAGAGAACACGATAACAAAACCGTTATATCGTTGGCAGGGTTGATTGCACTCACCCTGCTAACGAGCCTTGCGGTGTGGCTACCCGCATATATATTCCCTCCTGTTGTTAACCTCAACGAGGGAGGTGGTATTTTGTATCGTGCCTTTACCAGTGGATGGGCAGACCAACCATTGCTATCCACTTCCATTACACTGGCAGTGCTGTTGACCATCGGCATTTTGCAATGCATACAAGCCAGCAACCACCGTTTGGTAAAAAACGCTTCACTACTACCTATCTTTTTCTTGCTATTACTTCCCGGTGTATTTGTTTCGGAGCACGCCTTATCGCCTGGCATTTTAAGTGCAGGCTGCTTGTACATCGCTTTTACGCAGATCATTTCACCCTGCAGTGGCGATGATGCACAATGGCGTTCGCTTGAAATGGGATTTTTTGTAGCCTTAGCTACCCTGTTTGCTCCTACTTGCATTTTCTACCTACCCTTGTTTTGGATAGGAATGCACTTGCTCAACCGTTTTACGATGCTGAACCTTTTTGCCTCCATCGTAGGTTGCATTACACCTTATATATTATTAGCAGGATTCCTTTTTTTAACCGACCAACAAGCTGAGTTACAATGGCAATGGGATGTGCTTAGCCATCAATTCTGCATCGAATGGCTTTGGAGTTTGCATGAAGTAGTACTATTGGGACTATTGGGCATTGCCTTGATGGTTGCCCTTATAGGATTCTTGCACCAACACAGCGACCGCATCCATCCTCGTGCGATTTCTTCTGTTGCCTATGTGTTGGCAATTGGAGCGTGGGCTTGCAGCTTCCTCTACCACAATGCCCATCACACCATTGTCTTGGTTGTTTTTGCTTCGCTTTGCCTCACCCAATACTTTGCGCATCGCAGCAAAAAACTCACCATCGTTTATTTCTATAGCCTCATCGCGTTGCTACTGTTTGTTTATGCTACGCAATTTTTCGGCTAACACATTTTTTATTCTTGGTAATCGACACAAACGCGCGCTTCTACCACCTTTTTAATATAGGTAGCTGCTGCCACGTGCAAAGGATGCACTTGATAGGCATTTAACGCATCTACCGATGGGAAGGTGCAGTTAAGCACCACATCATAGTTACTGGCTGGAGTAGCTGGGTCGTTTACTCCTACTACAATTGACAATAAATCAGGAATTTGTCCGTTCAACGCTTCCAAACTCTCTTTGATAATTTGAGCATTTTCGCTCTTGGTTTTACCTTCGGCTGTTTCCGAAAGTTTCCACATTACTAAATGTCTAATCATATTACAAAATCATTTTAATGGGACGAAATTATGGGTTTTTATTGGGATTTTACCTTTTTTATGCCCAATTTTCGTAAGTATTACAAAAAAAAGTGCTTTTTTTGCACAGTTTTATTCATTTTGAGCAAATTTTATGGCATCCATTCACGAAATTTACACCGCTCAAGGCGCATTCTTTGATCAAGGCAACACCTTTTCTATTGCGATGCGCAAAGCGGCGCTAAAAAAACTGCGCGAAGTTATATTGCGCCGTCAACGCGACATCGAAAGCGCACTACAATTGGACTTGAACAAATCGAAGGCTGAAGCCTACATGACCGAAATTGGTATGACTTTGGCTGGTATTCGTCACCAAATCAACCACCTAAAAAAATACAGCCGTCCTAAAAAGGTAAGCACCAGCATTACAGCCTTCCCTGCAACGGGATATGTAGTACCCGAGCCTTATGGCAGGGTGCTCATCATGTCGCCTTGGAACTATCCACTGTTGTTGTGTTTAGACCCTTTGGCTGCCGCCATCGCGGCAGGCAACTGCGTTATGGTAAAACCTGCCAACACCTCACAACACACCGCCATGGTGATCGCCGACATTATCCGCGAAGCCTTTGATGAAAAGCACGTTGCCTGCATTCCTGGCGGCAGCCAAAACTGCGACACCCTATTGGACTTGCGCTTCGACTATATTTTCTACACCGGCAGCCCACGCGTGGGAAAAATCATCATGGAAAAGGCAGCCAAGCACCTTACCCCTGTTACCCTGGAATTGGGTGGCAAAAGCCCTTGCATCATTGATGCTACTGCCAATATCGATTTGGCCGTAAAACGCATGCTATTCGGCAAAAGCCTCAATGCAGGACAAACCTGCGTTGCTCCCGACTACTTGTTGGTACAAAGTGCTGTGAAAGAAAAAGTCATCGAACGTTTTGCACACTATTGCAAACAATATTGGGGTAAAAATCCGATTGAGAACCCCAATTTCCCCCGCATCATCAACCAACACCACTTCGACCGACTTACTGCCTACCTAAACGACGGCAAATGTGTTGCTGGCGGTAATTACGATGCACGTATCCTAAAAATGGAGCCCACCCTATTGGAAGTGGACGATGCCAACTGTAGCATCATGCGTGAGGAAGTGTTCGGTCCTATTATGCCTATGATGGAGTTTGGTCAAGTACAAGAAGCCATTGACTACGTAAAAAAACAAGAAAAACCATTGGCGTTTTACCTATTCTCGGGCAGCAAAGACGTACAGCAATTGGTAATGCAACAGATTCCATTTGGTGGAGGTTGCATCAACGACACCATTATGCACCTATCTGAAGAGAACCTACCCTTTGGCGGTGTAGGCAATAGTGGCATGGGCGCCTACCATGGGAAAGCTGGCTTTGACACCTTTACACACTACAAAAGCGTGCTCAAACGCGGCACTTGGCTCGACCCATTTTTCCGCTACCAACCGTTGAACAAATTAAAGATGGGACTTATTGGTATTTTTTTAAGATAAGACAAGGAAATATTCGATAATTTCTGTATTTTTGTGCAGATTAAACCTTGAATTATATGTTAAAATTAGGAACTACCATGTCGCCCGTTGGCAAAAAAGCTTTGCTTTGCGGTTCGGGTGAGTTAGGCAAAGAAGTTGCCATTGAACTACAACGTTACGGAGTAGAGGTGGTGGCATTGGATCGTTACAACAATGCACCTGCTATGCAAGTTGCACACAGAAGCTATACTGTTAATATGTTGGACGGAGATGCACTTCGTAGCATCATTGAAACAGAAAAGCCAGATTTCATCATTCCTGAAGTAGAAGCCATTGCGACTCCTACTTTGGTAGCGTTAGAGAAAGAAGGCTACAACGTCATCCCAACTGCTAATGCTGCATGGTTGACCATGAACCGCGAAGGCATCCGTCGCTTGGCTGCCGAAGAGTTGGGTCTTCCTACTTCAAACTATAAATTTGCATCCAACCGCGAAGAATTTGATGCTGCCATTCAAGAAATCGGCATCCCATGTGTTGTTAAACCCATCATGAGTTCGTCGGGTCACGGCCAAAGTACCGTAAAATCGGAGGCAGACATTGATGCTGCATGGAAAGAAGCCCAAGAAGGCGGTCGTGCAGGAGCTGGACGTGTTATTGTTGAAGGCTTTGTTAAATTCGACTACGAAATCACCCTATTGACCGTTCGTCACTCGGGAGGTACAACCTTTATCAAACCCATTGGTCACCACCAAGTAAACGGTGACTACCGCGAATCCTGGCAACCACAAGCCATGTCTGACATTGCATGGGAAAAAGCACAACAAATTGCCAAAGCCATTACCGATGCATTGGGCGGCTGGGGCATCTTTGGTGTTGAAATGTTCATCTGTGGCGACGATGTTATCTTTAGCGAAGTTTCACCTCGTCCACACGATACTGGTATGGTTACCATGATTTCGCAGGATCTTTCAGAATTTGCCCTACACGCACGTGCTATTTTAGGATTGCCTATTCCATCGGTGCGCTTCTTTGGTGCTTCTGCATCCAAAGCCATTGTTGTAGAAGGCGATAGCGACAAGATTGTATTCAGCAATTTGGAAGCTGTACTTTCGGAAGAAAACGTACAAATTCGTTTCTTCGGAAAACCAGAAGTAAAAGGACACCGTCGTTTGGGCGTAATATTGGCGACCGATGAAACCGTAGAAAAAGCCCTTGAACGTGCCGAACGCGCTTATGCAAAACTACAAGTAGAGGTGTTACCAAGATAAGCTAGGAGTTAAGAGTTAAGCTCTTCGAATAACAAAAAAAATCTCAACCGCACGTTGAGATTTTTTTTTACTCCCTTTTTTTCTTACCTTTGTGCCCAAATTTCGTAAACTGCTGAAAATTATGGGTAAAAATCTTGTTATTGTCGAATCTCCAGCTAAAGCAAAAACCATTGAGAAGTTTTTAGGACCCGATTTCGAGGTGCTATCGAGCTATGGTCATATCCGCGACTTAAAGACCAAAGACATTAGCATTGATTTCAAGAAACAATACGAACCCATTTACGAAATACCTGCTGAAAAGAAAAAATTAGTCAGCGATCTAAAGAAAAAAGTAAAAGAATGCGAAACCGTTTGGTTGGCTTCCGATGAAGACCGCGAAGGAGAAGCCATTTCGTGGCACTTATCCGAAGTATTGGATTTAGCTAAGAAAGATACCAAACGTATTGTTTTTCACGAAATTACCAAAAACGCCATCTTGTCTGCTATCGAAAATCCTCGCCAAATCAATTTGGCATTGGTGGATGCACAACAAGCACGTCGCGTATTGGACCGCATCGTGGGCTTTGAGCTATCGCCCATTTTGTGGAAAAAAATCAAGCCATCGCTTTCTGCGGGTCGCGTACAATCTGTAGCTGTTCGCTTGATAGTGGAACGCGAACGAGAAATCCGTAACTTCCAAGCAGAATCGAGCTATCGCGTAGTCGGCATCTTTACCGATCAGAACGGCAACGAGATAAAAGCAGAACTATCGAAACGCTTTGCCAACCAACAGGATGCAGCAACCTTCTTGGAAAAATGCAAGACGGCACAATTTAGCGTTAGCGACGTAAGTACACGTCCTGCCAAACGCACCCCTGCTCCTCCATTTACCACTTCTACCCTACAGCAAGAAGCCGCACGTAAGTTAGGTTTCTCGGTTGCACAAACCATGTCGATTGCCCAACGTTTGTACGAAAGTGGTAAAATCACCTACATGCGTACCGACTCGGTCAACCTATCGGGATTAGCACTCAATACTGCCAAGGCTGAGATTACCGCATTTGCAGGCGAAAACTACAGCAAAGTGCGTAACTATACCACCAAATCGAAAGGTGCACAGGAAGCACACGAAGCCATTCGTCCTACCTACATCAGCGAACACAGCATCAGCGGTACCAAGCAAGAAAAGAGTTTGTACGAGCTCATCTGGAAACGTACGGTAGCATCGCAGATGGCAGATGCAGAACTGAACAAAACCACCATTACTATCACCATCAACAATAGCCCAGAAACCTTTGTTGCCATGGGTGAGGTATTGGTATTTGACGGTTTCTTAAAGGTATATATGGAAGGTCGCGACGACGAAGATACCGAACAAGAAAGCAGCACCCTACTACCAGCCCTAAAAGCTGGCGATGCACTTACCTATCAATCTATTGATTGTACCCAACGTTTTACCCAACGTCCAGCTCGTTACACCGAAGCATCATTGGTACGCAAGATGGAAGAGTTGGGCATCGGACGTCCTTCTACCTATGCACCTACCATTAGCACCATTCAAAACCGCGAATACGTAGTAAAAACCGACCGTGAAGGTGAGAAACGCGATTACGAAGTATTGCACCTACAAAACGGACAAGTAGCCATCAGCACCCAAACCGAGGTCGTAGGCACCGAAAAATCGAAACTATTCCCTACCGATACTGGTTCGGTGGTGAACGATTACTTGCAAGAACATTTTAACTACATACTTGACTATAATTTTACCGCCAACATTGAAGGCGAATTGGACTTGGTAGCCGAAGGCAAAGAAGCATGGAAAACTACCATTGATAACTTCTACCAAGCCTTCCATCCGCTCATCGAAGCCTCGCTCAAAGAACGCACCGAACACCGTGTAGGCGAACGCATCTTGGGCATCGACCCTGCATCAGGTAAAGAAGTGTCGGTAAAAATTAGCCGTTTTGGCGTTGTCGCACAAATTGGTAGCGCATCGGATAGCGAGAAACCAAAATTTGCATCGCTCAAAGCGGGTCAAAGCCTCGAAACCATTACCTTGGAAGAAGCGTTGGAACTATTCAAGCTACCTCGCACCATCGGAACCTGGGAAGACAAGGAAATCAAAGCCAGCGTAGGACGTTTTGGCCCCTATTTGGCACATGCAGGTATCTTCTGCTCTATTCCTAAAGACAAAGACCCTATGTCTATTACCTTGGAAGAAGCCATTGAGTTGCTTACCGCTAAACGACATGCTGAAGCCAACAAGGTAGTCAAAGTCTTTGAGGAAGATGACGATATGCGCTTGCTCAACGGCCGATATGGCGTGTATTTGTGCAAAAACAAAACCAACTACAAGCTACCCAAAGGCTGCGAACCTCATGCGCTTACCTACCAAGACTGCCTACAAATCATCGAAGAGGCTGGTACGGTAAAACCAAAAGGAAAAACGCGCAAAAGTCAAAAATAATTAAGAGAAAGCGTATATATTCTTATAATTTATCAGTTTTTTCGTTTTAAATTGAAAAAATTGATTATTTTTGCGCTCCCAAACTTACAAACAATTTATTTTAAACCATGACAAATAAAAAATTAGTAGGCGACAAGATCAAAAGCATCCGCGAAGCCCGCAACTTATCACAAGAAGAATTGGCAAACAACAGCGGATTGGAGTTATCGCTAATTACCGAAATCGAAGCAAATACCAACATTCCTTCGCTTTCGCCTTTGATTAAGATTGCTCGTGCTTTGGGCGTTAGATTGGGCACATTTTTGGATGACAGCGATCACCTTGGTCCTGAAATCTGCCGTCAAGGTGGTGCCGAAAAATGCTTGAGCACCTCCAATACCAAAAGCCGCTCGAACTCGCACCTTGACTTTATGTCATTGGCGAGCAGCAAGGCTGGCCGAAACATGGAACCCTTTATCATCAACATAGAACCTGCCAATACCGATAGCCTATTGGTATCGTCGCACGAAGGCGAAGAGTTTATCTACGTCCTCGAAGGACAAATCAAAATCAAATACGGCAAAGATGAATACACCTTGGAAAAAGGCGACAGCATCTACTACGATTCGATTGTTGAACACCTTGTGTATGCCACACAATCTGCTAAAATTTTAGCCGTGGTATATGCTCCTTTTTAATTGACTATGCAATACGAACTTTCAGAAAGAACATTAGGCGGATGGATTGAATATTGGGCAGAAAAAACACCCGATAAAGACTACATCGTTTATGCCGACCGTGGTTTACGATTCACCTGGAAAGAATTTGACCAACGCGTTAGCGATTTGGCAAAAGGCATGTTAGCCATTGGCATTGAAAAAGGCACACACGTAGGTTTGTGGGCGACCAATGTTCCTGACTGGTTGACCTTTTTGTATGCTTGCGCTCGCATTGGTGCAGTATGCGTAACCGTAAACACCAACTACAAGCAAAACGAATTGGAGTTTTTGTGTCAAAACTCCGACATGCATACCCTATGCATCATCGATGGCACTTGGGACTGCGACTACGTAGAAATGACCTACAAAATGTTGCCCGAACTAAAAACCTGCCAACGTGGTAAATTGCAAAGCGAACGTTTCCCAAAAATGAAAAATGTTATTTACATTGGTCAAGAGAAACACCGCGGTATGTACAATACTGCCGAAATTTTGCTTTTGGGTAGCTCTATTTCGGACGACAAGCTAAACGCAGCCAAAGCAAAAGTAACTTGTCACGATGTAGTAAACATGCAATACACCTCAGGAACCACTGGTTTCCCAAAAGGTGTTATGCTTACCCACTACAACATCGCTAACGACGGTTTCTTTACCGGCGAGCACATGAAGTTTACCAACGACGACAAGCTTTGCGTTTGCGTTCCTTTGTTCCACTGTTTTGGCGTGGTATTGGCTACCATGAACTGCCTTACCCACGGCTGTACCCAAGTAATGGTCGAAAAATTTGACCCATTGGTGGTATTGGCATCGGTTCACCAAGAACGTTGTACTGCGCTTTATGGCGTACCTACCATGTTCATTGCCGAACTTAATCACCCCATGTTCGACATGTTCGACCTTACCTGCTTACGCACAGGTATCATGGCGGGCGCACTGTGCCCCGTAGAGTTGATGCGCCAAGTGTCGGACAAAATGCATATGACCATTACCAGCGTGTATGGCCTAACAGAAACATCGCCTGGTATGACGCAAACTACCATTGATGATAGTTTTGAAAAACGCTGCACCACCGTAGGTCGCGACTACCCATTTGTAGAAGTACAAGTAATTGACCCAGAAACAGGCGAAATTTGCCCTCCAGGTGTACAAGGCGAAATGTGCTGCCGTGGTTTTAACGTTATGAAAGGCTACTACAACAACCCTGAAGCTACTGCCGAAATCATCGACAAAAATGGTTTCTTGCATTCGGGCGACTTGGGCGTAAAAGACGAGGATGGCTACTACCGCATCACAGGTCGTATCAAGGACATGATTATTCGTGGTGGTGAAAACATCTACCCACGCGAAATTGAAGAGTTCTTGTACCACTTAGAAGGCGTTAGCGACGTACAAGTAGCAGCTGTTCCTTCTAAAAAATACGGCGAAGAAGTAGGCGCATTCATCATCCTTAAGGAAGGTGCCACCCTTGAAGCCGAAGACGTAAAAGACTTCTGCAAGGGCAAAATTGCTCGTTACAAGATTCCTAAATATGTGTTCTTTGTGGATAGTTTCCCTCTTACTGGTA
Organism: Candidatus Enterocola sp.; assembly: GCA_045634045.1. GTDB lineage: Bacteria > Bacteroidota > Bacteroidia > Bacteroidales > Paludibacteraceae > Enterocola. The sequence goes on from JAZQZN010000012.1 coordinate 10,431, forward strand.
GTGGTAAAATCCAAAAGTACAAACTGAAAGAACTAAGCCTTCAACTTTGTGCTGAGCAAGGAATTGAGGTGATTTAAGTTAGGAGTTATTACCTAATTCATATATAATAAAATAGGGTTGACAATATTGTCAACCCTATTTTATTTTCTTAAAGAGATTTCTTAAGAATGATTTTAAGGGAGGGATTTTTAGGCGCCCTAAGTCTGA
>JAZQZN010000013.1:0-111272 GCA_045634045.1 Candidatus Enterocola sp.
TTAAGTATATAAGATATTATAATAACGATAGAATTAAGTTGAGGCTAAATGGAAAAAGCCCGGTAAAATACCGAGCTTTATACCAATCTAGAGTTGCCTCTTGATAATGTTAACCGTCCAACTTTTGGGGGTCACATCAAATTGGGAGGCTTTTTGCTGTATGTAGGTTTTGGATTAGAACCAACGTACGTAGCAGAAGTCTTGACGGTGAGGAAGATCTGCTGATTTTGGGAAGAAGCGCAAAGCGAATTTGTATGCACCACCTGCAGTTGACATAAAGTCGCCTTCGAAAGTAATTTTCGAACCTTCTTTACGAACCAATTTGCATTCGAATGCTTTGTGTAGTTTATCTACACCATCAACGCTCTTCAAGGTTACCAATTCAACACCGAAGCTGTCAGCCAAAGAAGCGTCTTTTACGTCAACGGTGATAGAAAGTGAGTTGGTATTGCCTGATTCAGCAACAAGGTTAGCATGTCTGTCGATGTTAGGATCGTAGATTTCGATGCTATCCCATACGCTAGCCACTTTTTCTTTCCAAGCTGCGATTTCTTTAGCTTTGCTATAGTTGTTAGCTTTCAACGATTTAGCACGTTTAGCTTGTTTGCTATAGAAACGATCGATATAGTCGTCCAACATACGTTTGGTGGTGTAAACTGGAGCGATTTTAGCGAACGAATTTTTGATGTAACCAACCCATTCAGGAGAGTAACCTTTGCTGTTTTTGCTGAAATACAAAGGAATGATTTCTTCTTCCAACATTTGGTAGATGGTAGCAGCATCCAATTGGTCTTGGTGTGCTTGGTTTTGATAGGTACGTTTGTCGGTCAAAGCCCAACCAGCACCTTCGCGGTAACCTTCGTACCACCAACCGTCCAATACAGAGAAGTTAAGAACACCGTTCATTTCTGCTTTTTCGCCAGAAGTACCAGATGCTTCCAATGGACGAGTAGGAGTATTCAACCAGATATCAACACCAGAAATCAAACGTTTAGCCAAAGCCATGTCGTAGTTATCCAAGAAGATAATTTTGCCTACGAATTCAGGACGGCGAGAGATTTCAACGATGTTTTGGATCAATTTTTGACCACCAGCATCAGCAGGGTGAGCTTTACCAGTGAAGAAGAATTGAACTGGGTATTGAGGATTGTTTACGATTTTTGCCAAACGTTCCAAGTCAGTGAACAACAAGTGAGCACGTTTGTAGGTAGCAAAACGACGACCGAAACCGATGGTAAGCGCGTTAGGATTGATACCATTCAATACGCTCATGGTGCGAGAAGGATTACCTTGGTTTTTCAACCAGCTTTCGGTATATTTAGCTTTGATGTAATCGATCATTTTGCCTTTCAACAACTTGCGAGTTTCCCAAATTTCTTCGTCAGCAACGTTGTAGATTTTTTCCCAAATGTTGGTGTTTGATTGGTCACCACGGAATTCTTCACCGAATGCTTTGTCGTGCAATTTTTGCCATTCAGCAACAGCCCAGGTAGGATAGTGAACACCGTTGGTTACGTAACCTACGTGAGATTCTTCTGGGAAATAACCTTGCCAGATGTTTTTGAACATATCTTGCGATACTTTACCGTGCAACCAGCTAACGCCGTTTACTTCTTGGCAGGTGTTGCAAGCAAATACAGTTACAGAGAATTTTTCGGTCAAGTCACCAGGAACTTCGCGACCCATGTTCATGAAGTCGGTCCATGACAAACCAAGTTGGTTTGCATAGTCGTTCATATAGTGTTGGAACAAACCTTCGTCGAATTTGTCGTGACCAGCAGGAACTGGAGTGTGGGTAGTGAACAAGCCCGATACACGTACCATTTCCATTGCTTCGTTGAATGACAAACCTTGTTGCAAGTAGTCGATCAAGCGTTGTACGTTCAAGAACGCAGCGTGACCTTCGTTGCAGTGGTAGATTTCTTTTTCTACGCCCAATTTTTTCAAAGCAGCGATACCACCGATACCCAACATGATTTCTTGTTTCAAGCGGTGTTCGTTATCGCCACCATAAAGTTGGCTGGTAAGAGCGCGGTCTGCTTCGTTGTTCAATTCAGTGTCGGTATCCAACAAGATCAACGAAATACGACCTACATTAACACGCCATAGGTTAGCGTAGATGTTGCGGCCAGGATAAGGCAAGCAGATGGTTACAGCTTCACCATTTGCGTCAACGCATTGTTCGATAGGAAGATTTTCGAATGCTTGTGCTTCGTATTCAGCGATTTGTTCGCCGTTCATCGACAATTTTTGGGTGAAGTAACCGTAGCGATACAAGAAACCGATTGCAATCATGTCAACGTTGCAGTCAGAAGCTTCTTTTAGGTAGTCACCAGCCAAAACGCCCAAACCACCAGAGTAGATTTTCAAAACTTCGGTCAAACCATATTCCATGCTGAAGTAAGCAACAGAAGGAACTTTTTTGCTAGGTTTAACGTTCATGTATGCTTGGAATTTAGCGTAAACATCGTTCATGCGTTTCATGAAGCCTTTGTTTTTAGCTAAATTTTTGTAGTCGTCAGTTTTTAGTTTTTGAAGAAGAACAACAGGGTTGCCACCAGCTTTGATCCACAATTCTGGATTCATTTCTTCAAATAGATCGGTAGCTTCGTAGTTCCAAACCCACCAAAGGTTTTTAGAAAGCTCTTGTAATTTGGCAAATTCTTCAGGAACTTGGAATTTGACCGTTACAGGGCGCCAATTAGGATAATTGACATTACTAACTTGTAGTTTCATAAAAAAGTTATAAGATTAATAGTTTAAAATTGTTCTATATTAAATAGGTGCAAACTGTAAGAAGAACGGCTCTTCTCAGCATGCAATTGTCGCAAAAATAGTATTTTTATTTGTTTTAACAAAGTGAAAGACTAAAAAAGAACGATGTTTTTCCTCTTATCCCCTTTGATAAATCTGTCGTGTTTGTTTCAAACGTTTGAAATTGTAATAAAAGAAAAATCCCTTTTGTGAAGAATTTATCAACAAAAGGGATTTTTTATTACAAATCTGTTACAAAACAGCAAAAACTACAGTCGGTTGGAGCTGAATTTGGCGTTATTTTTTGCCTGCAATTCCGTCGCGTTCGAGTAGGGCGTCTATGGTAGCGCTACTGCCCTTGAATGCTTCGTACAGGCGTGCCGGGTGCTCGGTGCCGCCTTTGCTTAAAATGCAGTCTTTAAATCGGTTACCGACTTCACGGCTAACGCTTCCTTGGGCGCGGAACACAGCAAAGGCATCGGCATCGAGCACCTCCGCCCACTTGTAGCCGTAGTAACCCGCAGCATACCCGCCCGAAAACAGGTGGTTAAATTGCGTACTCATGCACGCCCCATCGGTGGGCGGGAAAAACGCAGTTTTTCGGCACGCCGTACGTTCGAACTGCTCTACATTGCCGTCAAACGGTTCGGTTAGGGTGTGCCATGCCATGTCCAAGTAGCCAAAACTCAACTGCCTGATGCAGGCATACGCCGCCAAATAGTTGCGAGACGCTTTTAGCTTATCCACCAATACCTGCGGAATCCTTTCGCCTGTTTCAAAGTGACGTGCCACCTTGTCCAAGAAGTGGTCTTCTGTTGCAAAATTCTCCATTAACTGCGATGGAAGCTCCACAAAATCACGCATTACATTGGTGCCGCTTTGGCTGCCGTATTCAACATCCGATAGCAATCCATGCAGCGCGTGTCCAAATTCGTGCAGCAGGGTCAATACCTCGTCGAAGGTAAGCAATGATGGTTTGTCTGCAGTTGGAGGGGTAAAGTTCATAACAATGGAAACCAGAGGGCGGGTATCCACGCCGTTTTTCTTCCATTGTCCCCTAAATTCGGTCATCCAGGCTCCTCCGCGTTTATTGTCGCGTGGGAAAAAGTCGGTATAAAGCAAACCCATATAGTGGTTGCTTTCATCGTACACTTCGTACACGTTGACATCTGGATGGTATTTTTGCAAGGTAGGGTTGAGCTGGAAGCGCAAGCCGTATAGCTGCTCAGCCAACCAGTAAACACCTGTTACTACGTTGTTTAGCTCAAAGTAAGGACGTAGTTCTTCGCTGCTAAACTGGTAGGTTTGCTCTTTGTATTTTTCGGTATAGTATGCCCAATCCCATGCCCTTAACTCAAACTGACTGTCGCCCGTAAGTTTTTTGGCGAAGGCGGTGATGGTGTCTTTCTCCTGCAAAGCAACTGGATAATAAACCTCGTAAAGTTGATCCAATAGCTGGTACACCGCAGCGTTGTTTTGTGCCATGGTGTGCTGAAGTTTGTAGCTGCCGTAGTCCGATTCTCCCATTAGCTTCGCTACTTGCAAACGATGATTCACAATGTTTTTTACCCATGCATTGTTGTCGTTTTCACCTCCTTTGTTGCCCTTGCTGTTGTAGGCCATGTAGAGCTGTTCGCGCAGCTGACGTTGGGTAGCGTAGGTCATAAAAGGCAAGTAGCTGGGCATGCTCAAATCAATGACCCAACCCTCCAATCCTTTTTGCGTTGCTTTCTCCTTAGCAGCTTGTAGGGCGCTTTCGGGCAAACCATCTACATCTTCGGGCTTGGTCAGGTGCAAGTAAAAAGCATTGGTTTCTTTGAGTACGTGCTGGCCAAATGTCAGCGTTTCGGTGCTGAGCTGGCTGCACAAATCAGCAAAAACGGCTTTGTTACTGTCCGAAAGGTTGGCACCCGAACGCACAAAGGCAAGGTAGGTATCTTGCAATAATTTGGCTTTGTAGCCAGTTAGTTGGTCTTTTTCTTGCTCATACACCGCTTTCACACGGCTAAACAAGGCAGCATTTTGGAAAATTTCGTTTGATGCTTGCGACAGGATGGGCGAGTAGCGGTTGGCAAGGTCGTCCAACGCATCGCATGTAGCAGCTTCTGTCAAATTAAAAAGTACCGAAGTAACCCTATCTAATGTGCTGCCTACCTCTTCCAATGCTTCAATGGTGTTGGCAAAGGTAGGTGCTTCTGGGTTAGCAATGAGCGCTTGAATTTCTTGGCGTTGTTCTTCCAACCCCTTGTCCAAGGCTTCTGCATAATCTTCGATGCGGATTTGTTCAAAAGGAACACTCTGAAAGGGAGTAGTATAATCTTGCAGAAAGACATTTTGCTGTCCTTCTGCCATGGTTGCTGTTGTCATAAAAAGAAAACTGGCTAAAAAAAATAACTGTTTTTTCATTCGTGGTTGACGCGACTTACATTTTCGATTCCATCAATTCTTCTCAAAGCATCGCAGATGTCTCTCACTTCGCTGGCGTGTTTCACATCAACGTTAATCACCGCTCTAAAGATGCCACCCACACCCGATACGCTGAGGTTGTTGATGTTGTTGTCAAATTGGTTCGATACTACCTCTACAATGTCCAATAACATGCGTTTGCGGTCGATGCCTTTCACCTCAATAAATGCATTGTAGGTTTGAATAGGCACAGCATCCCAGTTTACTGATGTAATCTTAGGGCCAAACTTGGATTTGAGTCGTAATGCTTCCTCACAGTTGCGTTGGTGGATGCAAATGGTACCATCTGCATTTTTGAAGCCAATAACCTCATCGCCAGGGATGGCATTGCAGCATGGGCAAGGGTGTTGTGTCCCTGCTGCCAAGTGAATTTCGTGCTGTTCAGCATGCTCACTGGCCGTTAGCTGTTCGTAGATTTCTTGGTCAGCGATGGTTCTGCCGTTGCTGAATGCTACCGCAAATAGCTGTGAAATGGTGATTTCGTTTTTGCCCAATCCAACAAGTAGGTCATCCAAGGTTTTGTACGAAAAATGAAGTAGCAAGGTCTTGAGTACCGTTTTGGAGATGAGTTTCTCATCAGCCATTTGTTTCATGCCCAACGATTTGAAGGTTTGGTTGAGGATTTTTTCTCCTTTTTCGTGGTACATCTTGTTGGCTTGCTTCGATAGGTAAGCTAATTCGCGTTTGGCACGAATGGTGGTAACATAGTTGACCCACTCGGGCTGTGGTGTTTGCTGCTTGGCAGTGATGATTTCTATCTGGTCGCCACTTTGTAGCTCGTAGTTGAGTGGCACCAATTTGTTGTTCACCTTGGCACCAATACAGTGCTTGCCGATGTCGGTATGGATTTCAAATGCAAAGTCCAAAGCAGTCGATCCCGTAGGTAGGGTTTTCATCTCTCCTTTGGGGGTAAAGACAAAAATTTCGGCATCGTAGAGCGTTAGCTTAAAGGTATCCAAGAATTGCATGGCATCCGAGTCTGGATGTTTGAGCAAGTCGTTGATGGTGCCCAACCATTCTTCAATCTTGGATTCGCTCGACGAGTAGTCTTTTTTGTAGTTCCAGTGCGCAGCCAACCCTTTTTCGGCAATGTCATCCATGCGTTTGCTACGAATCTGTACTTCAATCCACAAACCGTCAGGACCCATTACCGTTACGTGCAAGGCTTCGTAACCGTTCGATTTTGGGGTGGTAACCCAATCGCGCGTGCGAGAGGGGTGAGGGGTATAGATTTGCGTAATCAAGTTGTAGATGCGCCAGCACTCTTGCTTTTCGTCTGCACCAGGGTGAGGTTCAAACACGATACGTGCTCCCAAAATGTCGTACACTTCCTCAAAAGGGATGTGCTTGGCTTGCATCTTGCTCCAAATTGAGTAGGCAGATTTGATGCGCTCTTTCATGACAAATTCAAAGCCCATCGCCAAAAGGCGGTTCATAATGGGGAGTGAAAAACGGTCGTACTGTTCCATGCGTCTTTCGCGCTCAGCCGCCAATTTTTCGGCTATGAATTCGTATTTTTCGGGGTAGTTGTATTTGAAACTAAGGTCTTCTAATTCGGTTTTGATGGTAAATAGCCCCAATCGATGTGCCAATGGCGCATAAATGTACTCTGTTTCGCCGGCAATCTTGTATTGCTTGTTGACAGGTTGCGATTCGAGCGTACGCATGTTGTGCAGGCGGTCGGCAATTTTAATCAGCACCACGCGAATGTCTTGCGACATAGTTACGATCAGCTTGCGGAAGTTTTCGGCTTGTGCAGAGGCTTGTTCGCCAAATACACCGCCCGAAATTTTGGTCAATCCACTTACAATTTGGGCTACTTTTTCGCCAAATAGGTTGCTGATGTCCTCTACGGTATAGTCGGTGTCTTCCACTACGTCGTGCAGTAGGGCCGCGCAGATAGAGGTAGAACCCAAACCAATGTCCTTGCAGGCAATGTGTGCCACTGCAATGGGGTGCAGAATGTAGGGCTCACCCGAACGCCTGCGGATGCCGTAGTGTGCATTGTAGGCAAATTGGTATGCCTTTCTGATGATGTCTTCTTTCTTTCCGTGTGGAGAAGCCATGTAATCCTTGAGCAAACGTTCAAACGCCTGGTCAATCATCTCCTTTTCTTTCCGTAATACTTGCTCCTTAGACATATCTTACATTGACTAATTAATTTTGTTAGTTTAATGAGCATTTGTAAATTACTGTATAGTGGAGTGCAGGATTAAGATTTTTGCTTTCAAAGCGTGGGCAAAAGATGAGCCGAAGGCGCATTCATCTTTTGTAGCTTTGGAAGGAAAAATCCCTGTACGGAACGTAGCAGTAATTTACAAATGCGAATGTGTTACCATTCCGCAAAGCGAGGCGTTTTGTACGTGTTGCTTCTGGTTTTAAAGCGGAAAGTAAGCATTAGCTCGTGTGTTCCGCTGTTGTATTGATTCAAACTGGTTAGGTTATAGTTGTACGCATAGCCCAATTTAACATAGTCCGAAATGTTGAATCCAATCATCGGAACTACGGCTTGTGGCTTCAATTCGTCGCTCATGCGGTACGATGCGCCAAACCAAATGGCTTTGGTGTATTCTACCAAAAGGTTGATTTCTTCGTTCACTGTTACATTGTCGTAGTGGACAGAAATGCCTGGAGTGATGTTCCAGTACCTGCCTAACTCAAAGCGATAGCGGGTGTAGGCATAGTAGTTAGCTGCGGGGAAACGCAAATCTTTTTCCATGAAGAAACGTTGTAGGTGCGTAACCGAGGCACCAATGACCCAATTTTTGTACGAATACTGCAAGCCGAAATTAACATCGGGTGCAATTTGGGTGTCGGTATCGTAGTTGCTAATGGGATCGTTTTCGTTCTCATAAATATTGCCAGAAGCATCGTATTGGCGCATTTGAACGCCAGCACCCACGCCCAATGATAGGGTGTGGTGTTCGCCGATGCCAATGTGGTAGGCATAGTTGATCAACGCATTGTACGAGTTGATAGGACCGTATTTGTCGTACATTACCGATAATCCAAAGCCCGAGTTAATGGTAGGAGCCAGCACGTCAAAGTTGAGCAATGCTGTGGTTGGAGCTCCGTCGTAACCCATAAATTGATGACGTCCCAACAGGGTGATATTGCCCATCCAGGTAGAACCCGTTACAGCAGGATTGTAGTGGGTTTGCGTCAGCAAGTGGTGGTTGATTTGTGAATCAGTTTGTGCTTGCAACAACATGGGAAGCAATGCCAAAGCCACACCTATTTTTTTAAGTATATTCATAGCGGTAGAGATTTCGGGTTAGTTTTCGGTAATGGTAAAGGTGGTACGTCTGTTGAGGCGGTGCTCACCTTCGGTAGCCGCATTTTTAACAATGGGGTAGCGTTTGCCGTAACCTTTCCAGGTAAGGCGGTTCTTGTTGATACCGGTTTGTACCAAGTAGTCAACCACCGATTTGGCACGTTGCCACGATAGCTCGTCGTTGTATTCGTCGGTACCGCGCGAGTCGGTGTGCGATGCAAATTCCAACTTCAAGTTAGGATTCGATTCCAATAGCATGACAATGCGATCCAACGAAGCTTTTGATGCCGACGAAAGTTTGGCACTGTCGAAATTGTAATAAATTTCGTGCAATTGAATTTCACGTTTGCCTTGTCCGTTGTTAGCACTGCCAGCCCTGTTGCCCGTTCCGTCGTTGGCAATCGAGGCCAAGTCAAATTGGGTGTTGCCGCTGCTTTGTTCGTTGTAAACAAATGGTTTGCTGCTAATCGATAGGAAGTTGGGTTTGTTGACTTTTACTAGGTATTCTTTGCCATTTTCCAAATCGGTAAAGGTGTAACGACCTGTAATGTCTGTTTTGGTTTGTTGAATCACCTGGCCGTTAGAGAGCAACATAACGTCCTCGTTGATGAAAGGAGCGTTGGTTTCCATGTCATAGACCCTACCGCTGATCGACATCGCTGTTTGCGAAAGGTAGAAGTCTTGTTCTGCAGGGAAGCTACCGATGATGGTTTTTTCGGTCTTAATCATGGCAATGTCCGATAGGTAGCCCATTGAACTTACCAATAATTTGTAGTAATCACCCGCTTCAACAAACGCATAGTAGTAACCGTTTTCGTCGGTTTGTACGGTTTGTGAGTGCCCCATGCCGTTGATGATGATTTGCGCATTCGACAAGGGTTCTTCTGTTTTCTTGTCATACACGTGGCCCGAAACCATCATGCTGCTGAAAATGCCTTTGAAGTTGTAAATATCATCGTTGGTAGCAGGTTGTCTGCCGCTGACCAAAAATGCTTCGTCTTTTACTTTTGAAACAATGAGGTTGATGTCATCGTACGACGAGTTGATGGGACGGAATAGGTTGCGTACGTTGGAGATAGATGCACCATCAATTTGTGCGCTGTATAGGTCGTAGCCGCCAAAACCAACATGACCGTCAGAGGCAAATACCAAGGTATTTTCTACCACGTAGGGGAAGGCTTCGTTGCCAGCCGTATTAACGACAGCTCCTGCATTGATGGGAGTAGGATCCCATTTCCCGTTGGCTTTCTTTTGGATGTACCAGATATCGCTACCGCCTACGCCACCAGCTCGGTTAGAGGTGAAGTAAAGGCGTTTGCCATCTGCCGAAAGGGCAGGGTGTGCTGCATCGGTGTAGCGGTCGCCGATGTTTAGCAAGCCTTTCTTTTTCCATTTGCCGTTGCTGAATTGCGAATAGTAAATGTAGCAATCGTTGTTCTCGTTGTTGATGCAACGTGAATAGTACATGATGTTGTTGATGGTGTCAATGGCAAAGGTGCCCATGTTGGGCTTGCGCATTTTTACCATGTTGTTGATGTTTTTGGCGGTTTGGTAGTCATCGTTGGCATCGCTGTAGTACATGGTTGATTTAATGCCATTGTAGTCATGATAGGTCGATGCATAGATGATGCCGCTTTTGTAGTAGCCAATGCCGTATTCCATGTTGGAAGTATTGATGCCTTCCAAACGTTTTTCGGGCGAAATGGGGTTTTGCGATTGATGGCTCAAGGCAAAGTCGCACGAAAGTTTGAGGTTTTTGGTACGAGGGTCGGTAGGTTGCAAGCGTTCGTATTCTTCAAATGCCGCTTTTGCCAATTTGTATTTGCCTACTTTTTGCAAGTTTTTACCATATACCAAATAGGCTGCCGCTTCCTGATAGCCGCTAATGATGGCATCGTTGAGGAATTGAACGGCCTCTTCGGGTTGGTTCAGGTTGCTGTAGCATTCGCCGATTTTGTATTTGGCGTATGCTGCCTTTTTGCTGCAGTTTTGTGCACTGTCAGCCGACGAAATGGATGCTTGGTAGGCTTGAATGGCGCCTGCGTAGTTGTGCTGTGCAAAACGTACGTCGCCAGTGGCATTTCCTGCATGCAAAGCAAAAGTGCCACAAAGCCCGAAACAGGCTGTTAGGATAAGTTTAGTGCTTCTTTTCATAATGTCTGTCTTATCGGGTTATCGTTCCAAGGTTACTGTTTTTTTGTGAACAAAAGTATTGCCGTTGTAATCGGTTACTTCTACTACGTATAGGTAGATGCCTTCGTTGGCAGGTTGTCCATTGAAAGTACCATCCCAGCCCGTTTCGCCTTGATAAAGCATGTTACCGTTGCGGTCGAAAATGGTGATGGCATAATCGGGTAGCAATGTATCGTTAATACCGTCGCCGTTGGGAGTAAAGATGTTGGGTAATAGCTCTGCTGTAATGGTTTTTATTTCAGAGGTGCTCCAAGCACAACCGTTTTTGTCCACAAAATTCATGATAAATTCGTTGTCGGATGTGCCATAAGCAAATTTCTTGGTTTTGAAGAGGTTGGATTGCTCTGCTGCGCTAATTTCTTCGCCATTTACGAAGAGTTGGTAGCTTACAAATCCGTCGTTGCCAGTAATGGTTACGTACCTGCCGTTGACCATGGGCGTTGGTACGTCAATGGTCATGCCGTAATCCGCTTCTGGATAAACGGTTACTGCTGTAGGATCAACGTCTTTTTCGGTGTTGGCTTGGCAGTAGGCATCGCTCAAGGCCACCAAAGTGTATAGGGTGTCTTGGGCAGGAGTTACCTCTTGGTTGACTACGGTATTGATGGTTGTTTCCATCTCGTTGTCAGGTAGCTGATAGTTGAATGGAGCGGTACCTTTAAAGGTAATGCTCAAGTTGGCAGATTGGTTTTGGCAAAGGTAATCTTTGCTGGTTTCTAATACTGCAGTAGGACGGTTGCGTACAGTAATGTTTACTGCGTTGGAAGCCGCAGAACCGCAACGGTTGGCAGCAATCAGCTGCAAAGTTCTACCATTTTCGGCAGCAACAAAGGTATGCTTCAAGTCTTTGGTAGTACCAATTTCGATGCCGCCCAATAGCCATGAGTAGTTATTGGTGGCAGGGTTGGCGGTGATGGTAGGAGTAATGGTGTATTCGCTTTCGTCGCAGAAGTTAGCAACTTCGTTGATTTGTACCAATGGTAGGCTACCTGTTACTTCAACGGTAAAAGTAATGGTTTCGCCAAATTGACATTCGCCTTGGTAGAAGTTGATGCTGTAGGCTCCAGCACCCAATCCCGATACGGTGATTTTATCGTCGCAATCAAAGCCTTTCAAATCTTCGGTATAAACAATGTTGCTGCAGTTTAGCACTTCTTCTACTTTGGTAGGTTCGTGGCAACCTTCTGTCCATAGCGTATCTTTGTAGGTGACGTTTAGGGTAAGGGCGTTGCCATCTTTGTCAAAGGTAGGATTGCCTTTGTCGTCCAATACAGGTTCTTGTTCTACACGGTTTTTGGTTAAAACAGGGTGGAATTTGTTGGTGTATTTAAGCGTAGGAGTAATGATTTCTTGCTGATGCGTAATGTCAAACAAGCGAACGCTGTAGTAGCGAGCGGTGTCCGAAGGTGCTACCACTTGCTCTCTGCCCACAATCGTAAAAGTAACCGATGCGGTCTTGTCGTCTTGGCACACCACGGTAGCAGCGGGGATTTTAGTCAAGGGATCAACGGTTAGTTTTTCGGCGGTGGTAACTGTTAGCAGTTCGGCGGGTGTGCAAAGACAACCGTTAGCATCGGTTACTTTGGCACTGTAAATGCCTTGCGAAAGGTTTTCGAACAAGCCAGTGTTGTTGGTGCTGTTGTACACGACGTTCACACCTTCTAATTGGTAGGTATAAGGAAGCGTACCGCCTGTGGCGGTGCCGAAAATTTTGCCGCTGGTTTCGCCGTTACAGCTAATGCTGTTGGCGTAGGGTAGGTAGCCCAATGTATCTGCAGGTTGCGATAGAGTTTCTTCTAACCATAGGAAGCAATTATTGCCGTCCACTACCTGAATGGCGTAGGTGGCGGCGTTGAGTTTGCTAAGGGTAAGGGTTGTGTTGCTGATGGCAGAGGTGGTGGCTACCAACGAGTCACGATCGCTTAAGCGAATGTAGGCGTTGGCGTAGTAGGGAGCTGTGCCGCCTGTAATGGCCAACTGGATGGCTCCGCTGTTGTCTCCGTGACATTTTACGTGTGAGGTATTGGTAATTTGCGCACCTAATTCGGCGGGTGCTTCAATGTTGAAGTTAAAACCAATGCTGCATCCACCTTTGTCTTGAATCACACCTACGTATGCGCCTTGTGGCAATTTGTGTAATTCCACGGTGTGAGAGTTGGTATTGTCTATGAAAACAATGCTGTCGGTAGTGAACACCTGGTTGTTGCGGTTGAGCATGATTTTGTAGCGCATGTTGCTGTCGTAGGTCAACCCTCCGCTTACTTCCATTTTGGCGCTACCGTTGTTGCTGCTGTAGCAAGTTGCGTTGGTAGGTATGGGGTCGTGTAGCAATTCCAATACTTGGTTTTGCACAACCACTGCATTCAAGTCGCTTTGTACGGTTTCGCCATTGGCATCACGTACGTAAACGGTGTAGGTTCCATGTGCCATTTGGGTAAACACAGCAGACGATTGTGTGGTGGCAAAGCCATCCAATGAGTATTCGTAAGGCAGAGCTCCGTTGATAGCTTCAATCGTAATGGTGCCGTTTTGGCAATAGTCTGCAGTGGTTTCGATGCGGTTGATTTCCAATGCCCATGCGAGCGTTGCGCTCACCGCCAAAAGTAGTGTGGTAAAAGATCTCATTTTCATAGTATAAAAATGCGTGTGATTCAAAGGTTATGCGCTTGTTAAAAAAACAAGTGCGAAGCACTCGCTAAAGAATGCTTCGCACAAAGATAATAAAATTGTGCAAAAAAGTATAAAAAATTACATAAAAAACGTTTGCGAAAGGTGATTTCTTTATTTTTTACGTTTTCTTTTTAGCACAAAACTGATCAGTTTATAGCCGATTTTAAACAGGAAAAAGGGATTGCTTTTGAGCGTGCTGAACGATAGCAATTGCCCGATTCCGTTGCTGAGCAGACGCATGGGCGAAAAGGCTTGTTGAGCATGCTGTTTGCTGTATTCCCATTGGCGCAAAACGATGCGTTCTTGCTGCGCAATGGACTGTTTAAGTCGTTGCTTTTCAGCTAAAACAGCATCGATGTTCGAAAAATAGGTTGCGTTTTTCATACTTGCTCCTCCTCTTGTTTAGGGGTGGTGTTATCGCCCGAAAAAAGAATCTTGCTAAAGCTACGAATGAGCGGATTGAGGAACCATGTTTTGCGGCATACAATAACGAGGATGAGCAAAATAGCATGGATGCCCGCAATGATAAGCAGGGCAGGGATCAATCCAACCAATGTTTTGAGCCATAATAGCAGTAAAATCGATAGGTAGGTAAAGAGGATGATGCCGATAATCAGCGACACGATAACAGTGAGCAACAAGCCGCAAATGAGCGCAAGTTTTTCGAGCAACTCAACACGCAAAAGGTCGAATCTGAGCTGCAAGTATTTCTTTGCCTCTTCCCAAAGTTGTTGATACGATTCGTTGAGCATCTTTTCTTACAATATATCGTCTTCTTCAATTACTTCTTGTACGGCCATTTCAATGTCTTTGTTGGTGGCGTACTCGTCCAATTTGGCAACGATGCGATTCATGAGGCCTTCCCAGCCTTCTTTGCTGATGCCTTTTTCTTTTAGTTTTTGTTCGATTTGTTTTTTCAACTCTTCTCCTTTAACAGCAATGTTGGCACGCAATTCTTTGCCACTGGTAGGAGCGAATAGTAATGCTACTGCGGCACCGACGGCTGCACCGCCCAAAAATGCCAAGATGTTTTTTGCACTCATATACTAACAAATTTTGAGGTTTATAACTGATAAAAAAAACTGCTCTGGGGTAAACCATAAGCCTTTTTTGTATTCTCTACCGCAAATATAATCAAAACTTCGAAGCAAGCAACTTTTGTTAGTATAAATTAACGGAGAATTGGCTACAGCAATAAAAACCAGTGTTTTTTGCGGTTTTTTAGCATCTTTCATTATCTTTGTATCCTTATAGATACAAAAAGAGAAATTATGGCAGATTCGATTAAACAGTTTTCGGTGAAAGTGCAGCAGGATGCTCCTTTGATGGAGTTTTTGATGGAACGCCTGAAAGATTATAGCCGTACCAAAATCAAATCCTTGTTGGCGCATCGTCAATTGTGGCTCAATGGAGAAGTGATGTTGACCCAACACGATTATCCGCTCAAAGCGGGGGATAGGGTTGATATACGTTCGTCTAAAACCCTGAAACAGCATAAAAAGTTGGAGCACCCACAAATGAAGGTGGTGTTTGAAGACGATCACATTATGGTGGTGTACAAAAATGAAGGTTTTTTGACCGTGGGTACCGATCGTGAGAAATTGCAAACTGTTTATCATGTGCTCAATCAATACATGAAAACTTACGGGCAAGACAAGCGTATTTTTGTGGTGCACCGTTTGGATCGAGAAACTTCTGGTTTGTTGGTGTTTGCTAAGAGCAAAGAGGTGCAAGAAACCTTGCAAAGCAATTGGGAAACCTTGATGTTGGAACGCAGCTATACCGCTATCGTAAAAGGACAGATGCCTGAACAAGAAGGAGTGATTAAATCCTATTTGTGGGAAGACAAGCAGTTGAGAATGCACGTAAGTGAAACGGACAACGGTGGTCAGTATGCCGAAACCAAATACCAGGTAATGGCGACCAAAGGTCCCTTCTCCTTGCTACGAGTGTGGCTTAAAACAGGTCGTAAGAACCAAATTAGGGTACATTTGCAAAGTGTAGGTTGCTCCATTGTGGGTGACAAAAAATACGGGGGTGTGGCAAGTCCTATCAAGCGAGTTTGCTTGCATGCTGGCATTATTACCTTTAAACATCCAGTTTCGGGGCAGCAAATGCATTTCGAATCGCCCATTCCCACTTCGTTTAACCGTTTAGTCAAAACAAGATGAAAAAATTAATGTGTGTATGCGCTCTGTTGTTGGGTGCAGCTTCGCTTTGTGCGCAAATAGAACACCGTTTGGTCAAATACAGCAACGGCATGACCCGCTACGAGGGAGATTTTGAAAACGATCAACCCATTGGGGAATTTCGTCGCTACCACGAAAATGGTCAGTTAAGCTGCTTGCAGGTGTTTGATGAAAATCGTAATTCGACTGTACAATTTTATACAGGTGCAGGCAAGTTGTTGGCGGTAGGACAATACGAGGGTCGTAAACGTGCGGGCGATTGGAAGTTCTACAGTGAAGAAGAATATTTGTTCATGACCGAGCATTACGAAAATGGGTTGCGTGTAGGCGAGACCCTTGTGTACATGCGTGACGGCAAGATATTGCAGCGTGTTCCTTATAGCGAAGGCTTGATTCATGGCGAACGCATTCATTACTATCCATACGGCAACGTTTTGGCCAAATATACCTACAAAAAAGGCGTTTTGGAAGGTCCTTATGTTTACTATTACGAAACAGGTCAACCCAATGAAGAGGGTGGCTATAAGGACGGTAAGATGCATGGTATTTGGCGCAGCTACAACGAAGATGGAAGCTTTGAAGAAGTGGAATTCATAGACGGCGAACCAGCCCATCCAGAAACCTACAACCAGGCTTTCCAAGAAAAACTTGATAGCTACGATGTAAATCCTAACATCAAAGATCCACAAGATTACATCAACAATCCTTCCGATTACTTCAGCTTATAAATCATGGAACAACCCATTGTCGGTCTATACGAGCTAAATCAGGCGATTGCAGATTGCATTGATGCGCAATTTGCTCGCTTGGTATGGGTGTCGGCAGAGATCGTGGGGTTGACCGAAAATAGAACAGGGCATTGCTACCTCGAATTGATGGAAAAGGACGAGGCGGGCACCATTCGTGCCAAAGCCAAAGCCACCATTTGGGCATCGCTCTACCGACAAATAAAACCCTATTTCTTGCAAGAAACGGGGATGCCGTTGGCTGTTGGGATGACGGTGGCGTTGGGGGTGGAAGTTACCTTTCATCCAAGCTATGGGATGAATTTGAATGTCAAAGACATCAACCCTGCTTATACCTTGGGTAATCGCCTGATGCAGCGCAATAAGGTGATTCGTCAACTACAAGACGATGGCGTTTTTGCGATGAATCGTGAGCTTACTTTGCCGCTGCTGCCTCGCCGTATAGCGGTGGTGTCGGCACAAACTGCAGCCGGCTACGGCGACTTTATGAACGAACTTACCCGTAATGAGTGGGGTTTCTCCTTTCAAGTTACCTTGTTCCCTGCCTTGGTGCAAGGCGAGGCAGCAGCGGCATCGATGCTGTCCGCTTTGCAAGCCATTGCTTTGCGTGCCGACGAATTTGATGCAGTTGTATTGATTCGTGGGGGAGGCTCGGTGGCAGATCTGGCTTGTTTCGATGATTACGATTTGTCGTACATGGTTACACAAATGCCTTTGCCCGTCATTGCAGGTATCGGACACGATAGGGATGTTTCGGTAGTGGATATGGTGGTGGCTTTGTCGCTCAAAACGCCTACCGCAGTGGCGCAATTTTTGGTGCAAAAATCAGCCCAACAATACCAGCTGTTGCTGTCGTTGCAAGAACGCTTTTACCAAGGTGTTAAGCAGCTGCTACAGCAGCAAGAAAATCGCATCGCTCGCATCACTTCTATGCTACCACTTTGCGCACGTAGGTGCATCGAACAGAAGCAGCATCGCTTGGAGATATTGGAGCGTAGTTTGCAATTGCTCTCTCCCCAAAATATCCTCAAAAAAGGATACACCATGACGCTGAAGAACGGCGTGGTGGCATCGGCAGATAGCCTGCAAAAAGGGGATGTGATAACAACAGTCTTTTACAATGGTCAACTAAATGCTATAATTACCGATGAAATTTGAAGAATCACTTGCTCAACTTGAAACCTTAGTGGCAAAGTTGGAAGCTGGAAATATTGATTTGGACCAATTGAGTGCCGAAATTAAGCGAGCCGAAGCGTTAATAGGTGCTTGCAAGAAACAATTAGGGGTGGTGCAAGCCGAAGTGGCGGCCTTGCAGCAACCATCGTAACGAACTATTTTTTAGTTAAATAATGTATCGAAACGGACAATAATTCGTCATTTCGTTTTAATTTTGCCGCAACTATTTTGCAATATTTTATGAAAAAGATGTATTCTATTTTGGTAGCAGGAGGGCTGATGCTGATGGCATCCATGGCTGTTGCCAAAACACAAACGGTGCAATTGCCAGAGGCTGCATTGCCCACCAGCTGGAATTCGGGTGCGGATACCATTTTTCTATACCAACAACCATTGGAAACAAAATGGTGGTTACGTTTTAACGATGCTACATTAAACGGATTGGTAGATACTGTACTACAGCACAACTACGACCTAAAACAAGCTGCTTACCGTGTAGCGCAGGCCAAAGCGGCGATGCGTGTGGCGCAAGGTGGCTTCTATCCTTCTATCAACCTCAATGCTGCTTACGATTACAACCAAAATGTTTCGAAAGCCGGTATGACTCAAATGGGTTCCGTTGGGGTGGATGTGCAATGGGAAATTGACATCATTGGTGCAGTGCGCAATCGTGCCAATGCCCAAAAATCAGCCTACTTGGCAACCCAAGATGAATACGATGGGGTGATGACCGCTTTGGTGGCACAAACCGTCGAAACTTACGTGAACTTGCGCTCTTCGCAAAACCGTTTGCGTGTGCTACAAGGCAACTTGGCAAGCCAAGAAGAAATCATGAACATTACCGAAGCACGTTTTAAAACAGGCTTGGCATCGGCATTGGATGTGGCACAATCTAAATCGATTTACTTTGCCACCGCAGCACAAATCCCAGCTATGGAAAGTCAAGTGTCTGCCTACATGAACCAAATGGGCGTGTTGTTGGGCCAAGTGCCTTGGCAAATAAAAGAAAAATTGGCGATGACAGACGATGTTGTTGAACTACAACCCGATTGGATGGTGTCGGTGGGCATCCCAGCTGAGGTGTTGCGCAGACGTCCTGATGTGCGAGCTGCCGAAAAACGCATCAATGCCAAAGCTTCGATGGTAGGAGCACGCATTGACGATTGGTTGCCTCGTTTCTTTGTGACGGGTCAATTTGGCTATGCTTCAGAAAATTTCCAAAACCTATTTGACAGCAACCATATGTACTGGCAAGTGGCGCCAGCTATCAAATGGAATATTTTTTCAGGAACAACCCTTTCGGGCAATATTCAGTCGGCTCGTGCCGAATTGGAAGAAGCCGTTAACTCCTACAACAATACGGTGCTAACAGCCTTGCAAGAGGTGGACAATGCCATGACGCACTACCACCATGCTACGGCCGAGGTCGCTGCTTCTGATAAGGCTTACCAACAAGCCAAACAAACCCAAACATTGGCGATTGACCTTTATAAAAAAGGTTTGATTGACTTCCAAAATGTATTGGATGCCCAACGTTCGTTGCTACAATACGAAGACAACAAGGTGGTGGCTCAATCGGAAGTTTTGTTGTCGTTGGTACACTTGTATCGCGCATTGGGTGGAGAATGGAACAATACAGCAGAATAAAATAATAACTACGATATGAAAAAGCAACATTTATTTTTAGCAAGCATAGTAACCATGTTATTGGCTGCTTGTGCACAACCACAAGAGGTAAAACAAGCACCACTTTCACAATACTCGGTGGCAAATCCCGAATTGCGCAATATTCAGTACCAATTGGAATTTCCTGGCTATTTGCAGTCGGAAATGGTGGTGGATCTATTGAGCCGTGTTGAAGGCTACTTGATGGAAACTCGTTTCAAAGCGGGGCAACAAGTAGCCAAAGGCGATACCTTGTTTGTTATCGAACCTCGTAACTACCAAGACAAGGTACAGCAAGCAGAGGCTCAATTGTTAACAGCCGAAGCGAACCTATCGTTGGCACAAACCACCATGTTGCGTATGCAAGAAGCTTACCAAAGCAATGCGGTGAGCGAAATTGATGTCATTCAGGCTACTACCAGTGTGGATCAATGCAAGGCGGCTGTTCAGTCTGCCAAAGCACAGCTAAAAACAGCTCAAACCAACCTTTCGTACTGCTACATTTTGGCACCCGAAAAAGGACGTGTTACCCGTAGTTTGGTGGATAATGGCAACTACGTTGCACCACATACCCAATTGTCCACTTTCTACAAGGACCAAACCATGTATGTGTACTTCTCCATTGAGGCATCCAAGTTGATTTGGGCACAAAACGAGGCTAAAAAGTCAGACAGCAAAGTAAAAGGTGCTGATCAACCTTTCAGCACAGTGGAAGTTAAATTGACCGATTCGCAAGGCAATGCCAAATACTATCCAGGCCAGTTGGATTACTTGTCGCCTTCTGCCGATATTTCGACAGGTACGGTAGATATGCGTGCTGTGTTGAACAACGATAAACGTGAGTTGAACAACGGTGTGTACGTAAAAGTAACCTTCCCTTACAAAGAGGTAAACAATGCCGTGTTGATTCCCGAATCGTCTATCGGTACGGACCAATCGGGTCGTTACATTTACGTGGTAGAAAACGATACTGTACGCTATCGTTCGGTACAAGTGGGCGAATTGCAACGCGACAATATGCGCGAAATTGTAAAAGGTTTGGCTGCTGATGAATTCTACATCACCAAGGCCATTACCCGTGTGCGCAACGGACAAGCCATTAAACCTGTAGTAGAACAACCTACTGCTGTAACCAAGTAAAGGAGGTAACTATGTCAAAGTTTTTTATCAATCGACCCATATTTGCCTTTGTTATATCGCTGTTGATATTGTTGGCAGGTGGGGTTACGTTGTTTAGCTTGCCGATTTCGTTGTATCCCGATATTACGCCTCCCACCGTACAGGTGACAGCCTACTATCCAGGTGCCAATGCAGAGGTGATTTCGCAAACCGTAGCGGCGCCCATTGAGGACAAGGTAAACGGTGTAGAAAATATGCTTTACATGACCTCCTCTTCGTCGTCGGCTGGGGTTTATACCCTTACCGTTACTTTTGAAGTAGGAACAGATATCGACATGGCTACCGTGTTGGTGCAAAACCGTGTTAACCAAGCCACTTCGAGTTTGCCATCGGAAGTAACCCGTATGGGGGTGGTAACCGAAAAGAAATCGAGCAGCATTTTGATGATGATTGGCTTGACTTCTGATAATCCTGAACTATACAACAATGTGTATTTGAGCAACTATGCTATCCTAAACATTGTGGATGAGCTAAAACGTATTGAAGGGGTAGGTTCGGTTTCTACTTTTGGCGCAGACGTGTATAGTATGCGTATGTGGCTTGATCCTGAAGTTTTGCGCGTGCGCAACTTGACGCCCAACGATATTTTGAAGGCTATTCAGGAACAAAACATCCAGGTGTCTGCGGGTAAGGTGGGCGAATTGCCAACCTCGCACAGCGAAGCCTTCCAATATACCCTTGACGTAAAAGGTCGTTTGACTTCAGTAGAGGAATTTGGTAACATCATTATCCGCTACGGTGACGGCGGTAGGGTGTTGCGCCTCAAAGATGTGGCAACCATCGAATTGGGTAGCAAAACCTATACTACCGATAGCCGCATCAACCACCAACCTTCTGCTGCTATTTGCGTGTACCAATTGCCTGGTTCTAATTCGCTACAAGTAGCTGCCGATGTGCAAGCCAAAATGGCGGAGTTGTCGGAAAAATTGCCTGAAGGGGTAAATGCCGACATTACCCTTGATACCACCAAATTTATTGAGGTGTCTATCGACGAGGTGTACCATACTTTGTTTGAGGCATTCGTGTTGGTAATCATCGTAATCTTGCTTTTCTTGCAAGATTTCCGTTCGACCCTTATCCCTGCCATTACCATTCCAGTTTCGTTGGTAGGTACGTTTGCGGTGATGAGCGTGATGGGCTTCTCCATCAATACATTGACCTTGTTTGGTCTGATTCTTGCCATTGGTATTGTGGTGGACGATGCCATTCTGGTGGTCGAGAATACGGCGCGGCACATGGAAGAAAACCACCTGTCGCCCTACGAGGCTACCATTCGTGCCATGGAAGAAATTACAGGACCAATCATTGGTACCGTATTGGTGCTATTGGCAGTATTTGTGCCTACGGCCTTTATGGGTGGCATTACTGGCGAAATGTACAAACAATTTGCAGTGACCATTGCTGTTTCAACTGCGTTTAGTGGTTTGAATGCGTTGACCTTGAGCCCCGCTCTTTGTTCGTTGATCTTAAAACCCAAAACGAAACAAAGCAACTTCTTTGTTTACAAATACTTTAATAAGTTCTTTGATAAATTACAAGGCGGTTATACCGCAGTAATTGCTACCTTCTTGCGCAAATCGGGCGTTATTTTGGCCGTGTTCTGCGTGCTATTGGGATTGGTGGCATTGGGCTTTAAGAAATTGCCTTCTGCCTTTATTCCTACCGAAGACCAAGGTTACTTTATGATTTCTTGCCAATTGCAAGATGGCGCTTCGTTGTCGGAGACCATTGATGTGATGGACCGAGCTACCGCTATTTTGGATTCGATTCCTGGCGTTAAATCCAGCGTTGCCATTTCGGGTATGTCGATGGCAGAAGGTGCGCAAATTTCGAGCAAGGGTTCGATGTTTGTGATCCTCGAAGACTGGGAAGAACGCACCGACGAAAGCCAGAGCCTCGGCGCTATCGTTGCCCGCTTTAACAAGCAGGCATCGATGAGCATCGAAGATGCTGTTTTGTATGCATTTCCAATGCCCGCCATTCAGGGGTTAGGTACCTCGGGCGGCTTCGAATGCTATGTGCAAGACAAGGGTAGTATGGGCGTATTGGAAATGCAACAAACCGCCGAGGCACTGGCGCAGCAAGCCAACCAGCAGGAGGCGTTGAGCATGGTGCGTTCGTCGTTCAAAGCCACCGTACCACAAGTATTCTTGCACATCGACCGTGAGCAAGTAAAACAATACAAACTAGCCATTAGCGACGTGTTTAGCACCTTGTCGGCTTATCTGGGTTCTTCGTACGCCAACGACTTTGTGCTATTTGGCAAGGTATTCCAAGTAAAAGTACAAGCCGAAAGCCAAAACCGTTCGGTGGTGGACGACGTGCTAAAATTGAGCGTACGCAATCAAGAAGGTAAAATGGTGCCATTCGGTGCTTTTACTACCATCGAAAACCGATTGGGTACAGAGGTGATTACCCGCTACAACATGTACCCTGCTGCCTATATGTCGGGCGATGCGGGTGCAGGCTATAGTTCGGGTCAAGCGCAAGCAACCATGGCACAAATTGCCAAAGAAAGCATGCCTAATTCGTACGGTTTCGAATGGACCTCAATGGCCTACCAGGAGCAACAAGCAGGCTCATCAACCGTTATCATCTTTGCCTTGGCATTGGTGGTTGTGTTGATGGTGTTAGCGGCGCAATACGAAAGTGTTACCAGTCCTATGGCAGTAATCATGGCAGTGCCCGTTGCCTTGTTGGGTATCATCATTGCTTGTATGTTGACGGGCAGACCGATGGATATTTACACCCAAATTGGTATGGTATTGATGATTGCCTTGTCGGCTAAAAATGCCATTCTAATTGTCGAATTTGCCCGCGACTTCCGCAAAGAAGGCAAAAGCATCTACGAATCGTGTCTGGAGGCAGGTCAGGTGCGTTTGCGCCCTATTTTGATGACCTCGTTTGCCTTCATCTTAGGGGTAGTTCCTTTGGTAACTGCCAGCGGTGCAGGTGCAGAAAGCCGTATCTCATTGGGTCTTTCGGTGTTTGCAGGCATGTTGATGTCAACCATTGCAGGAACGCTCATCATTCCTAACTTCTACCAATTCTGGCAAAAGATTCAGGAAAAATATTTCGAACGCAAAAAAGATTGATGCCTGATTAGGCGAATAACCATGTTGGACAACGAAATCAATACGATACAAGGCATTTGCATGGCAGATTACGGGTATGATTTGCCCGATGAACGCATCGCGAAATATCCGCTTGCACAGCGTGATGCTTCCAAACTGTTGCTGTACCGTGGCAATGAAATTGCTACCCATGTTTTTCGTGAGGTGCCCGATTTGTTGCCTGCGGACGCTTGCCTGGTGTTTAACAATACGAAAGTAATCCAGGCCAGGTTGGAGTTTCACAAGCAAACAGGGAGTCGCGTGGAGATTTTCTGCTTGGAACCCTTGGTGCCTGCTGCCTACGATTTGATGTTTCAGCAAACCCATACTTGCACCTGGAAATGCATGGTCGGTAACCTAAAAAAATGGAAAACAGGACCACTCATTAAACAAATGCAGGTAAAGGGTCGTCAATTACTATTGGAGGCGGAACGTTTGCAAACCGAGGGCAATACCTCGCACATTTGCTTTACGTGGGACAGAGATGATTGCACCTTTGCGGAGGTGTTGGATGCGTTTGGTCAGCTGCCCATTCCGCCATATTTGAACCGTCCCACCGAAGAGTCGGACAAAACCACCTATCAAACGGTGTATTCCAAAACCAAGGGCTCGGTGGCAGCACCAACGGCTGGTTTGCACTTTACCGATGAGGTGTTGCAACGTTTGGCGCAAAAGGGCATGGGACGTTGTGAGGTGACCTTGCACGTGGGCGCAGGAACCTTCCAGCCAGTTAAGTCGGCAACCATTGGCGGACATGCGATGCATACCGAGGTGATCGAAGTAAGCAAAGGTAGCTTGCAGCTGCTGTTGCAACGCGTGGGACACATTGTAGCCGTAGGGACCACTTCGGTACGTACCCTAGAAAGTTTGTACTATTTGGGTTGTCGCGTGGCAAGTGGCAACGAAAATCTGGTAGTCGAGCAGTGGGAACCTTACCAAAATGCGGCACAGCTATCGCCCCGTGAAGCCATTCAAGCTTTGATTGATTACTTGGATGCCCATCAAACGGATGTATTGCATGCCAGCACACGCATCATCATTGTCCCTGGCTATACCTTTAAAATGGTCAATGCGTTGATGACCAATTTTCACCAGCCACACAGCACCTTGCTGCTGTTATTGGCAGCCTTTGTGGGCGAAAAGTGGCACCAGATTTATGATTATGCGTTGGCAAACGATTATCGATTTTTAAGTTATGGCGATTCGTCGCTACTAATACCATAATGCTATGAAAAAAATAACCTTTTTGATCGCTTTTTTATTGTCGGTTGTGGCATATGCACAGACTGCCACGGTGAGTGGGAGTATTGTTGGCGACCAATTGTATAAAACCATCAATGTAGGCTTGCGTTTGCAAACGGGTGATGTAGAATTTGTTTCGGTGTACAACGTTTTACCCGATGGGAAATTTACCATTCAATTGCCAGTTAAATCCACCGATGTATATAGTTTGGAATTTACCAATGGTGAGGAATTGAAAATAGTTCAGCTATTGGTGCTTTCTCCCAACGATCAAGTGGAAGTGACCTTCAATAGCACGAATAAAGGTTTGCGCCTAAGCGAGGCAAAAGGTTCGAAAGAGATGCAGTTTATACAGCGCTATTGGAATTTCCTTTACCAAATGAGTGATCAATATACAGAGCTGTTTGGCGATCAGAATATTGTGTTAAATACGAAAGAAGAGGTGGATGCTTACTACAAAAAAGTGGGTGAGTTTGAATACCAATACGACCAAAACTCCAAACGCTTGTTGACGGCAAATTCATCTACCTTGTGTGCAGGTTTTGCAGCTTTGTTCCAATATGGTACAAAAGTAGCCAATAACAAAGAGCTATTTGCTATTATGATCAATGGCTTAAAAACCAGCTATCCTGAGCACTGGGTGACCAAGGAGTTGATACAACGCAGTGAGCAAGCCATTGTAGAAGGCAGCCTAGCTCCCGAAATTGAACTTACCGACGTAAATGGCAAACCCTTGAAGTTGAGTGATTTGAGAGGTAAATACGTGTTGGTTGATTTCTGGGCATCGTGGTGTGGACCTTGCCGTCGTGAGTCTCCCTTCTTGGTGCATGCATACGACCAATTTAGGGATAAAAACTTTGCTATTTTGAGCGTTTCTATGGATACTGACAAAGCAAAATGGACGACAGCTATTGCTACAGATGGTATGGAATGGCCTTGGCACGGAAGTACCCTAAAAGGCTGGGAATGTCCTGTTGCACAACGCTATAGCATTTCAAGTATTCCTTATTCTGTGTTGGTAGATCCACAAGGAATTGTGATTGCCATCGGACTTCGTGGCGAGAACTTGTTGACTAAATTAGCACAAGTATTAGGAAAATAAAATACGGAAAGCTTCTTCAACCTTCTTTACAGGCAATAGCTCAATGCTATACTGCTTGTGAGGAAGGTTGTTTGCATTGTATTCGGGTAGTATGATGCGTTTGAAACCCAATTTTTCGGCTTCGGCAATGCGTTGCTCAATGCGGTTGACAGGTCGAATTTCGCCCGAAAGTCCCACTTCTCCAGTAAGGCAGGTTTGATTGTCGATGCTGATGTCCAAATTGGCAGAAAGTACAGACGAAATAACGGCCAAGTCAATGGCAGGGTCGTTGATGCGTAAACCGCCTGCAATGTTCAAAAATACGTCTTTTTGTGCCAATTTAAAGCCTGCACGTTTCTCCAATACCGCCAATAGCATGTTGAGCCTGCGCAAGTCAAAACCAGTGGCAGAGCGTTGAGGTGTGCCATAGGCAGCGGTTCCTGTTAACGCTTGTACTTCAATCAAAAAGGGTCTTACTCCTTCAATGGCACTGGCAATGGCAATGCCGCTCATGTCATCGTGTTGGGTAAGCAGTAGCTCGGATGGGTTGGAAACTTCGCGCAATCCATCTTGTTGCATCTCAAAAATACCCAATTCGGAGGTGTTGCCAAAACGGTTTTTGATGGCGCGCAAAATGCGGTACATGTAGTGTTGGTCGCCTTCAAATTGCAGCACCGTATCAACAATGTGTTCCAAAATTTTAGGTCCAGCAATGGCACCGTCTTTGGTGATGTGTCCGACCATCAAAACAGGTAGGTTGTTTTCTTTGGCAAAACGTAGCAGCGATGTGGCACATTCGCGAATTTGTGATAGGCTGCCTGTGGATGATTCGCAGCTTTCAGTACTGATGGTTTGGATGGAGTCAATGACTACGATATCGGGTTTGATTTCCTTGGCGTGAGCGTAGATTTTTTCCAATACAGTTTCGCTCAACAAGTAGCACGATTCGTTGTGTATGCCCAAACGATTGGCACGTAATTTTAGTTGTCTGCAACTCTCTTCGCCCGAAACGTATAGTACTGAACGGTTGTGCATACGAAGAATGGTTTGCAAAATGAGGGTCGATTTGCCGATACCAGGCTCGCCCCCAATCAGCACCAACGAACCGCTTACCAAACCCCCACCCAAAACACGATTCAGTTCGCCGTTGTACATGTCGATGCGTGGATCTTCGGCGGTAGTAACGTCTTGTATTAAAATAGGACGGTGTTGGGTGTTGTTGGCATTGAGCAGGGTGGTAGTGCTTTTTTCTGCCTTAAAGGAAAGTTCTTCGGTGCAGGTATCCCATTGGCCACAAGAAGGGCATTTGCCAAACCATTGCGAGGCGCTTCGCCCGCAGTTGTTGCATACGTAAATTGTTTTTGTCTTTGCCATGGGATATCGATGAATGATAAATGAGAAAGGAGAAAGGAGAAATTTTATCTCCTCTCTCCTTTTGTTCTATGTAACTTATTTTCTTACGAAAGTTTGTTGGTTTTGCTATCGGGATGGATGATAGCAGGTTTGAATTTTTTGGCTTCCTCAAAATCCATTTGCGCATAAGCAGTAATGATGAGGATGTCGCCAGGTTGAACCTTGCGGGCGGCGGCACCATTGGTGCAGATAACGCCACTTCCACGTTCTCCCTTGATTACGTACGTTTCAAAACGTTCGCCGTTGTTGTTGTTGACAACGTACACTTTTTCGTTTTCAATAATATTGGCTGCATCCATCAAATCTTCGTCAATGGTGATGCTGCCAATGTAATTTAAATTGGCATCGGTAACGCTAACGCGATGAATTTTGGATTTTAAAATTTCTATAATCATCCTTTGTAATGTATGTTATCGATTAAACGAATTTTTCCACAATAAACAGCAATGCATCCCACGATAAATTGGCTATCTTCCCAGCTGTTAATAGGTTGTAGGCTATCGCCATCTACAATTTCGTAGTAATCCATGCGGAAGGTATCGTCGCCGTCAAATTGACGAATCACCCAATCGATGGTTTCGGCAATAGTCTTTTCGCGAACAAAGGTAGTACTTTTTGTCAATACTTGTGCAATTAAGGCAGCTTTTTTGCGTTGCTCTTCGGTAAGTAGGGTGTTGCGGCTGCTCATGGCCAATCCACTCTCTTCACGAATAATGGGGCAGGCAATGATTTCGATGGGATAATTGAGCTGTTTTACCATGGCGCGGATAATGGCTACTTGCTGAAAATCTTTTTCGCCAAAGTAAGCTTTGTGTGGCATAACGGCATCGAAAAGTTTGCTGACAATTTGTGCGACACCATTGAAGTGTCCTGGGCGGTATTTGCCTTCCATTACGGTTTCTAAGCTGCCGAATGAGAATTGGCGGGTGTCTTCTTCTGGATACATCTCGCTAACGGTAGGCATGAACACTACATCGCATCCTGCTTCTTGCAACATGGCACAATCTGCTTCGGGGGTACGAGGGTAGCGTTCGAGGTCAGATTTGTCGTTAAATTGGGTAGGGTTGACAAAAACACTTGCCACGCAAATGTTGTTTTCTTCCACGCAACGTTTTACCAACGAAATATGTCCGTTGTGTAGTGCGCCCATGGTAGGTACGAAGCCAATACTCTTCGCTTTTTTATCGTTGAGATAAGCCTGTAATTCGGCTATTTTTTCAATAACTATCATGTTTCAATTTTTATTTGAGTGCAAAGTTACCTAATAAATAATCAATAACTTGCATATTTACGGATTTTTTTTTATATCTTTGCAGATGAATTACTAAATAACGTCAATGGCAGCCAAAATTTTATACGTTACACAAGAAATTTTTCCCTACGTACCCGAATCTGAAATTGCAACACTTAGCAGAGAATTGCCTCAAGCAATCCAAGAAAAGGGCAGAGAAATTCGCACTTTTATGCCTCGCTACGGTTGTATCAACGAACGTCGTAACCAACTACACGAAGTGATTCGTTTGTCGGGTATGAACCTAATCATTGACGATACTGACCATCAACTCATCATCAAAGTAGCTTCGATCCAAGCTGCCCGTATGCAAGTTTACTTCATCGATAACGAAGAATACTTCAAACGCAAAGCATTGGTGAGCGACGAAAATGGTGTGGAATTTACCGATAACGACGACAGGGCTGTGTTCTTTGCACGTGGCGTGTTGGAAACGGTAAAAAAATTGCGTTGGACGCCCGATATTATTCACTGTCATGGTTGGATGGCGGCTGCGCTACCTGTTTTGGCAAAAAAAGCCTACAAAGAGGATCCTTTCTTTGCAAACGCTAAAATTGTTTACTCCCTTTACGATAACCCTTATCAACAAGTATTTTCGAATCGCATTGTTGAAAAAATCAAAATGGATGGCATCACCAACGAAGACTTATCGTTGGTAGCAGGTGGAGGTTCGTTTGTGGACCTTAATAAGTTGGCCATCGAATATTCAGATGCGGTCATCGAAGCAAGTGCAACGGTTAATCCAGAATTGGTGGCGTATGCAAAACAATCACAAAAAATGTTATTGCCCTACCAAGATCCTCAAAATTACGTATCTTCGTACAATGATTTTTACGATCAGGTTTTGAGTAAATAAGATCCCAATGAATCGCTTGTTTTTCTTGCTGTTTGCCTGTGTGTTGTTGCTATGTGCATCCTGCGAATCCAGTGATGCTGGTGCGGTGTTGCAACCAGAGGAAGATAAAATGGACGTGCAAACGGTATCGTTCGCTGTTACAACTTCAACAGAATTATTACCCAGTCGTCATTCTGAGTCTCCCAAGGTTGAGTTGGGCTATTTGGTCGATCCTGTCTTTGGTAGCTTTAAAATGGACTACTTGGCAGAGTTTCGATACGTACGCGATACCATCCCAGCATCGGCAACCAATGCAAAATTGCAAGTAGTGATGTACTATCGTTCGTTCTATGGCGATTCTCTTTCGGTTAATGAGGCCTACGTTTATGCTTTGCAAAATCCTTTGCTGTTCGAAACATACTATACTACCAACGCAAAAGTAGCTGACTATTGCGACAAATCTGTTTTGTTGGGTCAAAAGGCATACGTGCCTTACGATGCAACCGTTTCTGATTCGTTGCGTGCTAGCAAAGGCTACTGCGACAAGGTGGTGATTGATTTGCCAGACAGCTACTGTCAAGAGTTGTTGACCAATGCCGATTATCAGCAAAATCAAGATGCCTTTTTGAATTTCTTGAAAGGCGTGTATGTGACCAATACCTATGGCAGTAGAGCTGTGCTTAATGTCGATTCGGTCAACCTTGAAATGAGGTATCAATACGTACCCGATGCAGCCAAACCCGATTCGTTGGTGGATGGCTTGCGTATCTATCCTGTCAACCGTGAAACTTCTTCTATGGTGCGTGTGAGCGATGTAGAGGCTCCCGCTGATTTGGAAGCAGACAGCATTCGCTATATCGTGGCACCATCGGGCTATGCAGTGCGTGTTACTTTGCCTTTGGAAGCACTAAAAGATACCTTGTGCAAACATAATCCCGACGAAAAATTCAACATCAACTTTGCTTCTTTGATCATAGATGAAGCCATTGTTGAGGATCCTGTGGCATCTTCTATGACACCTCCAGAAGTTTTGATGTTGATACGTGAAAAAGACATGGATGCGTTCTTCACCCAAAGTAAATACCCTGCGGATGATATCCAAACCGTTCTTGGTGTGTACGTAGAAGACGAACGTCGCTATACTTTCAATAACATGGCAGGTTATCTCGAAACTTTGCTATCGTTGGATGATGAGTTGACGGATGTAAACGACTTTTTTGTACTGCCCGTTTCGGGTGTAACGGATATTGCGGGTACCGATGCTGTGGTACGTCACCAATTTAGACCTTATGCGGTGCGTGTACGTAGCGAGGCCAATGCACAATCGGCACTTCGTTTGGCTGTTACCTTCTCGAACTTATAATCCGTTTTTAATGGCGTCTTGTGCGGCACATTTGTAGGCATTGATAAGGCCGCCAGTTCCCAAAAGTGTACCTCCAAAATACCTAACCACAACCACCAATACGTTGTCTAAGTTGGCTGCGTCAATTTGGCGCAAAATGGGTCTTCCTGCAGTGCCAGATGGTTCTCCATTGTCATTTGCACGAATATCCTGCCCCATGCGATAGGCAAAACATACGTGCTTGGCTTTGTGGTGTTCTTTTTTATATCGATTGACAATCTCTTTTACTTCTTCTTTTGAGGTGATGGGCATGGCAAAAGCCAAGAATTTACTGCCTTTTTCCTTGTAAATTCCTTCCGAAATAGATGTTAGTGTGTTCTTGCTGTCTTCTTTCATACTGCGAAGATAATACTATTCGTTTTAATTTAATTCAAAAAAAATAACGAAAACGTGTGCATTTTCGTAAAAAAAAATTATTTTTGCCCGAATAAATACAAAATCTTCAACCTTAAAATATAGTAATATGAAAAAATGTAAACAACTACATCAGTGGTTGCGTGTTGTATGTGCCATGGGTGTCATGTTGACATTGTCCGCTACATCGTGGGCTGCCAATATGAAAAATAACCCCATTGATGCTGCCGAAACAATCGATGGCTTTGTAATCAGTGCCACCACCTTTTCGGAGGCAAACAACAGCGAAACCACCAGCAAAACTTCTTTAACTCCTTCGCAGGTATATTGGTTAAACGACGCTGCACAGTTGACGATGTCATCGTTCTATTCGGCAACAACAGGTACCAATTATGGTTCGACATCGTCGCCCATGTACCGAATAACCAGTGGTGCAAATAGTGGATATGCGGCTAAATTAGAATCAAACAAGAATTACCTAATTTTTCATGCTTCTCCCAAAGAAACAGAAATTGCGACCATAAAAGTAACGGGCTATAAACCCCACACCCCTGTTACTGTAAACTTTACCATTCAAGAATTAAGCGCATCGGGTCGTTCTCAATTGCGCTATATCGTAAATGGAGAGGGTCAGCAACAGCCTATTGAATCTGCTTCGACCAATGCTTTTTCTTTTACCTATTCGAATGTTTCGGGCTCGGCATTTGAAAAAAATGAACTAACCATTTTGATTAGAACCGACAACTGGAACGAAGGCGATAATTGTGTGTATGCCATTTCTGATTTCTACGTTTACGGCGAATTGGATGCTTTGAACGCAGAAGTGGATCAAAAAGAAGTACAATATGGCGAATCAGTTACTCTTAAGGCAACTTCCAACCTTGGCATAGATTTGACCAAAGTAAAATGGATGAAATCAAACGATGGTGGAAATTCTTTCTCTGAAGAGGTGGGAACGGGTGCCAATTTAGTAATTACCCCCGCACAAGGCAAAAACTACTATTGTGCACTGTGGGATGAAGGTGGTGCCTACTATTACTCCAATACCGTAACCGTAACAGCCATTGTAGGATGCTCTTCTGAATCGGAAGTGCTATTTTTTGAAAATTTTGGTGAGTTTGATATAGAAAATGCAAGCTCAGACAATCCTTACGTAAAATACTCGTACGTAGGCTACAATAACCCCGTTAAAGAGGGTGGTGAATATGCTGTATTGGCAAATGCCAGCTACGGTGGTTGTGGTAAGGATGGTAAAGAAAGTAGTACTCCTTGCGACGATTGTAGCAATACTGGCTCACTGTCCGATCAGTTGTGGTTTAGAGATTTGTACGACCACACAAGCGATCCTACTGGTAAATTTGGTGGTTTGCTATTGGTAAATGCAGACGATGCATTGGTGTATAGTCGTGAAGTGGAGGTTACACCTAACACCGACATGAACTTTGCTGCTTATTTTGCCGATGCCAGTGGTGGTGATGCTGTATCTGTCAAATTCTTTGTGAAAGACGAAAGCGGAAATGAAATTCCAGCAGCAACGTTGGTGGTAGATGGCATTAACTACGATGATGAATGGGTAAGGGGAGAAACCATTTTCAATACGGGAAATAACAGCAAAGTGACAGTAGAAATCCATAGTTACAATGAAGCCTCGGGTGCAGGTAATGACTTTTTGGTGGATGATATTTCATTCAGCATCTGTATCATAGAAGATCCAGAACCTCCTACCCCTCAATTAGAAGTGGCAGCATCACGCACGGGCTGTAATGCATATACGCTTACCGCTACCTTGTCTGAAACGTTGGATTTTGTATGGCAACAATCTTCCGATAATACCACATGGACCACTATCGAAGGAAAAAACAATTTAGAGACTCTTCCTGTTAAAATTACCGCTGATACCTACTACCGCATCCTTGTAGGCGAAACTTCAAGCGAATCAGTGGCGTTGGCATTTGAATCGGTTACGTTAACCATCAGCCAAAAAGAAGTGTTGTTGGGTCAGGAAGTAAATTTGGTGGCAACTCCTTCGTTCGATACCCAAAGTGATGTTATTTGGTACGAAAACGATAAAACCATCGAAAATGAGGGCTATTCGTATGTTGTAAAACCTTATGCAACGGCAACCTATTATGTAACCATAGACCAATGTCCGTCTAACAAGGTTGCCATCGAAAGCGTGGCTTGGCCTACCGTATTTACCCCCATGTTGGTAGATGGCTTTAACGATGACTTTGTGGTGGGTATGCAACCTGCCATTGCGTTGAGTATTTACAGCCGTGCTGGTAATCTCATTGCAGAAACAACCGATGGTTGGGACGGCAAAGATGCAGCAGGCAATTATGCAATGCCTGGTGTTTACTATTTTGTTGCAACCTTGCCTGAAGGCAATGTAGTAAAAGGTAATGTAGAACTATTAGTAGAAAAACAAAAATAACCTTACCATGAGAAATATGAAAAAAACAATACTAATGTCGCTTTGTTTGTTGGGCGTGGTTTCGTTGCAAGCGGCCATCAACGACAAATACAGCAGTGGTTACGACTTAAAGTCGTTAGAGCTAAACACTTCGGGCAACGAAACACACCTTTCGGTATATGCTGCAGATCAATTGCTTTATTTGAACGATGGTAAGGTGTTTGTTAGCACCCTTACCGAGAGTAAGGATAGTTTGCTGGCAGCAGAAGAAAATGCTGCTTTGAATAAATTAGGTATTCAGGGAACTGTTGCTTTTGATGCTGCAACCAACAAAATGTACTACTCGTTGGTCGAATCAGAAACCACCGAGTGGTTGTATGTATCCACCTTGAAAGATGGTAAATTTACCGCTACCAAGCGTTTGGAAATTGAAGGAATGGGCGACACTCGTGGCAACAATGCCTTTATGGCAAATGCAGGTTGGAGCTACATCTCTAAAACCAAAAGTATCTTGCAAAATCCTGCCTTGGCAAAAAATGGTACTCGTTTGTACTTTACCAGTGCAACGATCGAAAATGGCAAAGGCGGTAAAGACTTGTGGTACATCGACCTGAAAGAAGATAACCTTTGGTCTGCGCCTGTCAATGTAGGCGATAGCATCAATACGGCAGCAGACGAAGATTTCGCATTTATCGAAAACGACGAGCTGTTGTACTTCTCATCGAACGAATCAGCTGTTACCCATCTGTACATGGCAAAAGCATCGGATGGCGCTTGGGCAAAAGCAGAACAAATGCCTGCTCCCTACAACAGTGATGTGGAAGATGCTCGTATTTTGGTGGTAGAAGGCAATCCATTTGTGATTACCAACCGTAACATCGGTAATGGTTCCGATATTTTTGCTTTTGTAAAAAATCCATGCAACATCGAAATTGCGAACCTGCAAGTCGCTTTAAATTCCAATGGAGCGACCTATGCAGTGAGTGGCGAATTGGTGTTTGCGAATGCCCCACAAGCAGGTGTTGTTTCGGTAAAAGACGATTCGGGTGTAGCCAAAACCTTTGAGTTGCCTTTGCAAAGTCCATTGGCATTTGCCATTGATAGCTTAGAGTGTGCCGAAGATACCGTTCAGCATGGAATTATTGCTTGGTTCTCGGATGCATCTTGCGAAACAACCGCCTCGTATGTAGCACCTGCTTTGGTAAAAAAAGAATTCAATTGGGTTTATTTCTTGTTTGATTTTGACAAATCGACCTTGACCGCTCAATCGAATGCCGAAATGGATGCGTTGGTAGAAGCAATGAGTCAATTCCCCGATGCACAGTTTGAAATTAGTGGTTATGCCGACGCACGTGGTAGTCATGCTTACAACGATAAATTATCAGAACGCCGTGCCGAAACGGTTAAAAAGGCGTTAATCGAAAAAGGCATTAAAGCAGAAAACCTACGCATTGTTGCCAATGGTAAACGTGCTTTGCAAGTGCCAGATGCAAAAAGCAAAGAACAACACGCACAAAACCGTCGTGTAGAAGTTAGAATTATTAACCCTGAAACAAAATAAGCGCCATGAGAAAAGAACTATCCTTAATTGCTGTACTTTTGTTCGTGTGCACAGCACTGTTTGCACAGGGCGATTTTAAATTGTCAGAACAAATGTTCTCGCGTATTAACCAAAACCCTGCAGGTATTGGTAATAACGAAAAAATCCAGATCTTTACTGCAGGACGTATGCAATACGTGGGCATGGGCTTGGAGCAATCGCCAACCTCTGCTTTGTTGAACGCACACTACTACAACGAAGGCCTTAAATCGGGCTTTGGTTTGAGTTTTACCTACGACGAATTGGGCTTGTACAACCAAACCATCAATGCTAAGTTATGCTATGCCTATAACATCGACCTATTTGAAGGCGGTTTGCTCTCATTGGGTTTGTCGGCAGGTGTAGTCAACAAAATGTTTGACCCCGCACGCCATGTTTGGCGCGATAATGGTGACCCCTTGGATGGAGGCGACGAAATTACCAATACTACCGCCTTCGACCTCGACTTTGGTTTCGAATTCTCTTGGAAATACCTGTTGGTAGGTGCTTCAATTACCCACTTGCCAGGCATTACACAAGATGTGAAAACCACTGCGGCGCCAACTCATATTAATGCTTATCTACGTGGTAATGTTTATTTGCCCGAAAAATTTAACTTGGTTCCTGCAGTTGCTTATACCAACATTGGTGCTTGCAATACAGGCAAATTGTACAACGGTGCAACTGCCGAACAAGTGGCTTTGGGACAAGAACATTTGGTGGATGTGAGCCTTACCGCTTTGTACGATGGTAAATATTGGTTGGGTGTAGGCTATCGCCTTAATAGCGCTGTTAGCTTTATGGCTGGTTTTGAATGGCATTGGTTACGTGTTGGCTACTGCTACGATTTGAGTGTTGGACCTGTTTCCAACCTAACTTCGAGCACGCACGAGGTGATGTTGTCGTTCGTTATTCCAACCAAGAAACCAGTAGTTTGGTAATTTTAATACCTATTTAAAGGTTGATTTTTACGTTGCATTCGTCCTTAAAATCTTTCCTTTAAACCAACTCAAATGAGTGGGAGGTAAAATTGCAATCTAAAACATTAAAACAAACCTAATTTTTTATAACTTTGCGGGTGGCTTAAAACCACTCGCATTTTTTTGTATAAACTAAATCTATGATGATGAAAAAGATTTTATTGCCAATTGTCTTGGCTACTTCGTTGGTAGCTTGTTCGCAAAAATATTATCCTGAAATGTACCAAAAAGCTGGTGAAGATGCATCAGTGGTGGTAAAAACAGAGGTAGATAGCACCTTGCACGTACCTTCGTTGGAAGAAGCAAAGGATACCGTTGCGGTACAAAATACGGTAGTAGCCCCTGTTGATTCGGTGGCGGCCAGCGCAACCATTCGTGAAACTACTGATACCTATACCAGCAATGGTGTGGCGGTGCAACAGCAATACCACGTAGTAGTGGGTAGCTTCCAAAGCGAGGTAAATGCCCAAAATTTGCTCATTACCTTGCAAAAACAAGGGTTTGCTGCACAAGTGGCAGTAAACCAAAACGGTTTGTTCCGTGTGTTTATGTATTCTGCCGATACCGAGGCGGAAATCCGTCAGGCTTTGGCCAAAGCACGTACTACCTATCCTGATGCTTGGATGCTAAAATTGGCTCGCTAATGGGTGGCATGAGAAAGCTGTTTGTATGGTGGATTTGCCTTACCTTGTTGGTGGGTTGCAAAGAAAGGTTGCGTTTTCACGATAGCAGCATCGAACGCGCTGCCCAGTCGGTGGAGATCCAGCGTTTCGATCGTGATTTTTGGGACATGGATAGCCTTTCTTTGGCGCAGAAGTACGGCGATTTTGTGCCCGTATATGTGCACCAAATCATGCAGTTGCCTCCTTCGCAAGTAGAGGTGTTTAAGCAAGATTCTGCTTTTGGAGTATTGCGCCAAGAAGCCGATAGCGTATTTGCATCGGTCGATGCTATTGCACAACGAATAGGAGTGGCCTTTGCCTACTTACAGCATTATTTTCCTGCTATGCAGCTGCCTGTTGTCTCTTTTCACGTTTCTGGTTTTAATCAGAGTGTAGTGACCATGCCCGATAGGGTTTCGGTGAGTATCGATAACTATTTGGGAACGGATTATTCGCTCTATCCACAAATTGCCTACCAATACGAGATTCCCTTCATGACCCCTCGTCATGTGCCCATTGATGTGCTATTAGGATGGCTGTCGTCTGAATATCCCGATGCCAATGGCAGGTTGCTAGAATCCATGATCTATCATGGTAAGCTGATGTATCTGATGCAAGTTTGTTTTCCTGATGAGGATATGGCAGAGTTGTTGTCTTATACCAAAGAGCAGCTAAAATGGTGTCTTCGCTACGAAAAAAATATTTGGGCAATGATGGTAGAACAGCGTGATATATACAGCACCGATTGGCGCACTATTACACGCTATACCCAGCCTGCTCCCTTTACCAACGGACTTTCTCAAGAACATTCACCTGGCAGGGTAGGAGTGTTTATCGGTTGGCGCATCGTGTCGTCCTACATGGAGCAAAATCAGCTTGTTTCCTTGCAAGACTTAATGAACGAACAAGATGCTCAAAAAATCTTGCAACTTTCAGGGTATAGACCATAGAGTAGTTTTGTATAATTCATTCTCGATTTTGTTATAGGCGATAGCAAGGCAAAATCGAGATTTTTTATACCTTTGCCGTTGTCTAAAATATCAATGGCTGTCTGTTAGCAACAATCGACGAGAGACAATCGACGAGTGACTATCGACATATTTTTCATCTTAATTCTATAATCTTTATGAGCAAAAATATTTCTCAAAGCAACAGTGCGTTGCAATCTATTCAAGAACCTTTAGAAACAATCGAGAACCTGATTTTAAACATCCGAGGCAAGCAAGTGATGCTTGATCGTGATTTGGCACGCCTTTATGGTGTAGAAACAAGGGTTTTAAATCAAGCCGTGAAACGCAATATTAAACGCTTTCCCGATGATTTTATGTTTCAATTAACCAAGGTTGAAATTAGAAACTTGACATCACAAATTGTGATATCAAGTTTAGAAAATACAGATAATAAGACTGTTATGTCCGAACATGGAGGTAGTAGGCATTTGTCTTTTGCATTTACAGAGAGTGGTATAGCTATGTTAAGTTCTGTTTTAAAATCAGAGATAGCTATCAATGTGAATATTCAAATTATGCGAGCTTTTACCGCTTGTTTTCTTTGACGGTCAATTGTTCGATGCTCATGTATTGATGAGCAGGTTAGTAGAATCGGCAGAAAGACGCATTGTGTTGATTGATAATTATGTGGATGAGTCTGTTTTGACCTTACTTTTGAAGCGTAAAGATAATGTAGAGGCGACTATTTACACCATGCAAATGAGTAGCGCTTTTAAATTGGATTTACAAAGGCACAATGCTCAATATTCACCTATAGCAGTAAATATTTATACCAAGGCACACGACAGGTTTTTAATTATCGACGATAAAGTGTATCACGTAGGAGCATCGGTCAAAGACCTTGGCAAAAAGTTGTGTGCGGTGTCGTTACTCTCTTGCATCGATGCCGACGAAATGATAGGTAAATTGTAGGGACGCACGGCTCGTGCGTCCAGGGGTGATTTTACTCGCAACTTTCGACTTTTGACTTTTGACTTTCTACAAGATTTGTTGTATCTTTGTGCGATTTAGCACAAAGATACAACAAATCTATGATTACTATTGAACAACTTAAAGAGATACAAGAACGCGAGCAAGCGTTGAGGGGGTATCTTTGACATCGATAGCAAGAAAATTCAGATAGAGGAGGAAGAAATCCGTACGCAAGACCCAGGCTTTTGGAACGACAACAAAGCCGCCGAAGCCCAAATGAAAAAAATCAAAGATTTGAAAAAATGGGTTGAAGGATACGAGGGTGTGCGTCAAGCTACCGAAGAACTCCAATTAGCCTTTGATTTTTATAAAGAAAGCATCGTAACAGAAGAAGAAGTGGATGCCGCTTATGCGCACGTTCTGGAACTGTTGGATGCCATCGAAATGCGCAACATGCTTTCGTCCGAAGAAGATAACTTGGGTGCAGTGCTTAAAATTGCATCGGGTGCTGGCGGTACAGAAAGTCAAGACTGGGCATCGATGCTACTACGTATGTACCAACGTTACTGCGAACGTAACGGCTACAAATGGACCATTGAAAACTACCAAGAAGGTGACGAAGCTGGTATCAAAACCGCATCGTTGCGCATCGAGGGCGATATGGCATACGGTTACCTTAAAAGCGAAAATGGTGTGCACCGTTTGGTGCGCGTTTCGCCCTACAATGCACAAGGTAAGCGCATGACCTCGTTCTCGTCGGTGTTTGTGGTACCTTTGGTAGATGATACCATTGAAGTGAACGTAGATCCCGCTTGCTTGACTTGGGAAACCTTCCGTTCGGGCGGTGCTGGTGGTCAGAACGTAAACAAAGTAGAATCGGGTGTACGTTTGCGCTACCAATGCAAAGACCCATACACGGGCGAGGAAGAAGAAATCCTGATTGAAAATACCGAAACCCGCGACCAACCTAAGAACAAGGAAAACGCCATGCGTCTTTTGCGCTCGCAACTTTACGACCGCGAACTACAACACCGTTTGGCAGAAAAAGCCAAGGTGGAAGCCGGCAAAAAGAAAATTGAGTGGGGCTCGCAAATTCGCAGCTACGTGTTCGACGACCGCCGCGTAAAAGACCACCGTACCAACTACCAAACTTCCGATGTTCAGGGAGTAATGGATGGCAATATTGACGAATTTATCAAAGCATATTTAATGACATTCTCGGATGCTCCGAGCAACAATACATCGCTATGAATCAAGAATTAAACGATCAAGAACTGTTTCGTCGTCGTAGTTTAGAAACACTACGCGAAATGGGCATTAACCCTTATCCTGCAGCAGAGTTTCCAACCAACGCATTTGCTGCAACAGTGAAAGAAAACTTCCAAGACGATGCTCCTCGTCAAGAAGTGGTAATGGCGGGCCGTTTGATGGGTCGTCGCATCATGGGTAAAGCTTCGTTTGCCGAGTTGAAAGACTCAACTGGCCGTATCCAGCTTTACATTTCGCGCGACGAAATTTGCCCCGACGAAAACAAAGATATGTACAATGTCGTATTCAAAAAATTGCTCGACATTGGTGACTTTATTGGTGTAAAAGGTTACGTTTTCCGTACCCAGATGGGCGAAATTTCGATCCACGTATCAGAAATTACCGTATTGTCAAAATCGTTGCGTCCACTTCCTATCGTAAAAGAAAAAGATGGTGTAACCTACGATGCCTTCTCTGATCCAGAAGCTCGCTATCGCCAACGTTATGTTGACTTGGTGGTAAATGAAGGCGTAAAAGACACCTTTATCAAACGTACTAAAATTTTCAATACCATGCGTCAGTTCTTCAACGAGCGTGGTTATTTGGAAGTAGATACTCCTGTATTGCAACCCATTCCTGGTGGTGCATCGGCTCGTCCATTTATTACCCACCACAATGCGTTAGATATTCCATTGTACCTACGTATTGCCAATGAGTTGTACCTAAAACGTCTGATTGTAGGTGGTTTTGAAGGGGTTTATGAGTTCTCGCGCAACTTCCGCAACGAAGGTATGGACCGCACCCACAATCCAGAGTTTACTTGTATGGAAATTTACGTTTCGTACAAAGACTACAACTGGATGATGAACTTTACCGAAGAAATGATCGAAAAAGTTTGTTTGGAAGTAAACGGAACTACCGAGGTACCTGTAGGCGACAAAATCATTAGCTTTAAACGTCCATTCAAACGCATCAGCATGATTGATGCCATCAAAGAACACACTGGTATCGATATTACAGGCATGGACGAGGCTGCTTTGCGCGATGTTTGCAAACAATTGGGCGTTGAAACCGACGAATCAATGGGTAAAGGCAAATTGATCGATGAAATCTTTGGTGAAAAATGCGAAGGCAACTACATCCAACCTACCTTTATTACCGACTATCCCATCGAAATGTCGCCACTTTGCAAACGCCACCGCGAAAACCCAGAACTAACCGAACGTTTCGAGTTGATGGTAAATGGCAAAGAATTGGCAAATGCTTACTCAGAGCTTAACGACCCTATCGACCAATTGGAACGTTTCCAAGAACAATTGCGCTTGAGCGAAAAAGGTGATGACGAGGCTATGTACATTGACAACGACTTTGTGCGTGCATTGGAATATGGTATGCCTCCTACATCGGGTATGGGTATTGGTATGGAACGCTTGATTATGCTGATGACCAACCAATCGACCATTCAAGAGGTAATGCTATTCCCTCAAATGAAACCCGAAAAACAGGTAAAGAATCAAGAATCAACCGAAGCATAAAAAGTTATGTTATCTTCACAGCCTAAAGTTTGTATCATGGGTGGCGGTAGTTGGGCTACTGCCATTGCCAAAATTGTGATGCAAGGTGGCAAACGCATCAACTGGTACATGCGTCGCCCTGAACAAATTGAAAAGTTTAAAGAAACAGGATGCAATCCGTCGTATTTGAGTGCGGTGCAATTTGATGTAAAGAAGATTAAATTCTACTCGAACATCAACCTTGCCATTAAAAATTCCGATATCTTGGTTTTTGCCATGCCGTCGCCATTTTTAAAAGGTCACTTGGCTAAAATTACCATTCCTTTGAAAGGAAAAAGAATCATTTCTGCCATCAAAGGTATTGTGCCTGAAGAAAATATGATTGTGACCGACTACTTTACCAAATTTTATGGGGTAGATCCACAAGATATTGCTGTGATTGCAGGTCCTTGCCATGCAGAGGAAGTGGCGTTGGAACGTTTGTCGTACCTGACGGTAGGTTCTAAGAACTTGGAATTTGCACAATCGTTTGCCGACAGAATTGCTAATCCCATGCTAAAAACATCCGTATCGACCGACGTACGTGGCATTGAATACGGTTCTGTACTAAAAAATGTGTATGCCATTGCATCGGGTATCTGCCACGGACTAAAATACGGCGATAACTTCCAAGCTATTTTGGTATCGAACAGCATTCGTGAAATGAATCGATTTGTCGAAGCTGCTGCCAGTGATGATACCCGAAATATTCAGGATGCCGCCTACTTGGGCGACCTTTTGGTAACGGCCTACTCGAAATTTAGCCGTAACCGTATGTTCGGTTCGATGATTGGCAAAGGCTATTCGGTAAAATCTTCGCAACTCGAAATGGAAATGATTGCCGAAGGTTACTATGCTACCAAGTGCATCAAAGAAATCAACGAAGAGTTTAAGGTGGATATGCCCATTTTGGAAGCTTGCTACAACATCTTGTACGAACGCATTTCACCCAATATCGAGATTAAATTTTTAACAGAAAAAATTAGATAATCATAAAATTATACAACCATGCAAGACATTAAATTATCCATCGAAAATTGTTTAGGATTTGTATCGGAAGATGCAGTAAAAGCATTTGAAGCACAAGTAAAAAGCAGCGCAGAAACTTTGGAAGCTGGTACTGGTTTGGGCAACGACTTTTTGGGTTGGTTGCACTTGCCATCGTCTATCACTCCTGAGTTTTTGGACGATATCCAAGAAACTGCTAACTATATGCGCGAAAACTGCGACGTAGTGGTAGTGGCTGGTATTGGCGGTAGCTACTTGGGTGCTAAAGCAGTGATTGACTCACTTTCAAATAGCTTCGAATGGTTGCAACCTAACAAACCAGTTATGGTTTACGCAGGTAACAACATTGGCGAAGATTACTTGGCAGAACTTTGCGAATTTTTGAAAGGCAAAAAATTCGGTATCATCAACATTTCTAAATCGGGTACTACTACCGAAACTGCTTTGGCATTCCGTTTGCTAAAAACCCAATTGGAAGAGCAAGCTGGCAAAGAAGCAGCTCAAAAACTAATTGTTGCTGTTACCGACAAAGCGAAAGGTGCTTTGCGTACTTTGGCTACCCAAGAAGGTTACAAAACTTACGTAATTCCAGATAACGTAGGTGGTCGTTTCTCAGTGCTTACTCCTGTAGGTTTG
The DNA here is from genome assembly GCA_045634045.1 of Candidatus Enterocola sp. Lineage (GTDB taxonomy): Bacteria > Bacteroidota > Bacteroidia > Bacteroidales > Paludibacteraceae > Enterocola. The sequence continues at coordinate 43,045 of JAZQZN010000013.1, forward strand.
TTGCCTATTGCAGTTGCTGGCTTGGACGTACGCCAATTGGTAGCAGGTGCTCAACGCATGGAACAAGTTTGTGGTGTTGATACTCCATTTATGGAAAACCCTGCTGCTGTTTATGCTGCAACTCGCAATGCTTTGTATCAAAACGGTAAAAAAATCGAAATTTTGGTGAACTACCAACCTAAATTGCACTTCTTTGCCGAATGGTGGAAACAACTTTACGGCGAAAGCGAAGGCAAAGACGGTAAAGGTATCTTCAATGCTGCAGTTGACTTTACTACCGACTTGCACTCAATGGGTCAATGGATCCAAGAAGGTGAACGCACCATTTTTGAAACCGTTATTTCGATCAATACTCCTAACAAAACTTTGGTAATTCCTTCGGATGCCGACAACCTTGACGGTCTAAACTTCTTGGCTGGCAAACGTGTTGATGAAGTAAACAAAATGGCAGAGTTGGGTACCATGTTGGCTCACGTAGACGGTGGTGTGCCTAACATGAAAATTGAAGTTCCAGCTCTAAATGCATACTACATTGGTCAGCTTATCTACTTCTTCGAAAAAGCATGCGGTATCAGCGGCTACTTGTTAGAAGTAAATCCATTCAACCAACCTGGTGTAGAAGCTTACAAAAAGAATATGTTTGCTTTGCTAGAAAAACCTGGTTATGAGGCTGAAACAGCAGCTATTAAAGCTCGCTTACAATAGTGCATATGACGCATCGCTTGCGATGCTCTGACCAATCGGTAAATCGATAAAAGCCCCTGCCGCTCATCAGAGTAGCAGGGGTTGTTTTTAATTAGCAAATAAAAAACCTGGTCAGATTGTTGACCAGGTTTTTTGATTATGTAGGAGCGGTGGGCTCTTATTCTACAGGATACATCGCGTCGATTTCTTTGGCGAACAATTCGTATACTACCTTACGTTTAATTTTTAGGGTATTGGTAAGGTGACCTTGCTCCATGGTAAATGGTTTTTCGAGCAAAGTAATGCGTTTAATTTGTTCGTAGCGTGCCAATCCTTGGTTGCGGGTGTTCACCATGCCTTCGTACAAGGCAATGATTTCGGGGTGTTGAACCAATTCGGCACGTGAGCTGTAATTGATGCCTTTGTTTTTAGCGATAGGCTCCAATACGGTGTAGTCGGGCACAATAAGCATCGAAACGTATTTACGTTCGTTGCCAATAGCTACTGCTTGTTCTACCAACGCATCGTCGCAAATGATGCTTTCTAACATTTGAGGAGCGATGTATTTACCACCAGCGGTTTTAAACAAGTCTTTGATGCGTTCGGTAATGTACAAGTTGTTGTCCATATCAAGGTAACCAGCATCACCTGTTCTAAAGAATCCGTCTTCGGTAAATGATTCGGCGTTGGCATCTGGGCGTTTGTAGTAACCTGCTGTAATGGTTTTACCTTTTAACAAGATTTCGCCTTCGCTCGATATTTTTACTTGCAAATCGGGGATGATTTTACCCACCGAACCGATGATGTAGTTTCTCATATGAGCATCGTAGCAACATACGGTTGCACAAGATTCGGTTAGACCGTAACCATAGCAAATCTTAATGTCCAATGCGTGCAAGAATTCATTGATTTCGTCCGACAAACGAGCACCAGCCACAGGGAATAAACGACCGTTGTCAATACCTGCTACCTTTTTCACTTTGTTGAAAAGAGGTTTGGCAATGAGTTTGTAGGGCAAACCAATTTTCATAGGCGAGCATTTGCCGTAGCGTTTGTATTCCAGGTTGCGTTTGTAACCCAACTTAATAGAGTAGCGGAATAGTTTTTGAACAAGGCTAGGGCTCGACTGAATTTTAGCTTGTACGGCAGCGTATACTTTTTCCCAATAACGAGGAACGGCGCACATTACCGTTGGACGAACCTCTGGCATGATGCTTGCAATGGCAGCGGTGTCTTTGTTGACGTACACTTGAATGCCTTTTTGTAGGCAAAAATAGGTCCATGCACGTTCAAAAACGTGGGTAAGTGGTAAAAAGCACATCGAGGTATCTTTGTCATTGAGCATACTCAATATTTCGTTGTGCGTACGCATAATTTCGCTGTAGTTGTACTGGTGCAGCATAACGCCTTTGGGCTGACCAGTAGTACCCGATGTGTACAAAATATTAACCAAATCGTCTTGTGTACTCAAGGCTCTGCGTTGGTTAATAATTTCGGTGTTGGGGTGCATTTTGCCAATTTCTAAGTATTCTTTTAGGCTGATGCCACCTTTTACGCCTTTCAAATCTACCGCCGACGACATGGCCACAACGGTGTGCAAGGTTTTAGAGGTTTTTAGCACTTCGCAAGCGATGTCGTATTGGTACTGGTCGCCAGCAAAGATGATGCCAATCTCAGAATCGTTTACAATAAAATCGATCTGAGAGGTTGTAGAGTTTGCATACATGGGTACAGATACCGCATGTACAGCGTAGTTTGCAAAATCGGCCATGATAGACTCAGGCATGTTAGGGGCGAAAATACCCACTTTTTCTTCCGATTTTACTTTCGATTCGATAAGGGCTCCTGCAATCGTTTCTACCTTCTCATAAAACTCGTTCCATGAAACGGGAAGCCACTTTTTGCTTAGCGCATCACGGTAAAACATCGCCGCACGCTTTCCATACTTCTTGGCCTGATCGCTAAGCAGGGTTGATAACTGAAATGGTTTTTGCATAAAATATAAAGATTATGGATTACCCGCTTCTTCCTCTTGCTGCTTCTGCCTCTCAATTTGAAGGGATACATCCGGTTTAATCAGGGTAAGTTGCTGTCTAAATGCTTTTTTCTTGATAGCATTGAGGGCTATCTTGCAGGCATTTTGTTCAGCCTCTTTTTTGTTACGGCCATTGCCGTGTCCTACCTCAATGTCTTCTACATAAACATTGGCGGTATAATGCCTGGTAGTACCAGCATTTACTTCATCCACTTGGTGCGTAAAACGATAGCTTACCTTACGACGTTGTGTCCATTCGATAAATTTCGATTTAAAGTTGACTTCGCTTTTGAGGATGGCTTCCAAATCAATGTATTTGTCTTTGATAAGCGATAGGATAAATGCTTTGCATCCTTTGTAGCCTTTGTCAATGAAAATAGCCCCAATCAAAGCTTCGAACGCATTGCCTGTGATGTGGTTGTCGATCACCATGTCGGCAGGGTTGCTGCTTTGAATAAAAGGCTTAAGACCAATGTCAATTGCCAATTGGTCGAGTGTAGCACGTTGTACAATTTTTGATCGTAAGTTGGTGAGGTCGCCCTCGCGTTGTTCGGGGTATTCGTGGTAGATGATATCAGAAATAATGGTGCTCAACACGGTATCACCCAAAAACTCCAAGCGCTCGTTGTTGTGTAAACGTTCTTTTGGATTGTGGCTGTTGGTGGAACGATGGCGCATCGCCAAATCGTACAGTTCCTTGTTTTTTGGAACAAAACCAAGAATCCTACTTAAACGAGAATACGGTTCATCTTTTTGAAAAGCGAACCGTATCCTGTATAATAGATCTTTAATCAAAATAAAAGGTTCTAAAGTTATTGATTAAATTTTTTTACGATAAGACTGGCGTTTTGACCTCCAAAACCAAAGGTATTGGAAAGCGCAGCGCGGATAGGTCTTTGCTGAGCCTGGTTAAACGTGAAGTTGAGACGATAGTCAATGTTCTCGTCTTCCTCTCCAGTATAGTTGATAGTAGGAGGAACAATATCGTGATATACTGACAAAATGGTCGCAATACCTTCGACAGCACCAGCAGCACCCATCAAGTGACCAATCATCGATTTGGTCGAACTGATGTTGAGCTTGTATGCGTGGTCGCCGAACAGTTGAACGATTGCTTTTGCTTCAGAAACGTCTCCCACAGGGGTAGATGTGCCGTGTACGTTGATGTAATCAATGTCTTCGATGCTCATACCTGCATCTTCCAATGCACGTTTCATCGACAAGATGGCACCCAAACCTTCTGGGTGAGATGCGGTAATGTGGTAAGCATCAGATGACGCACCAATACCAGCTACTTCAGCATAAATAGTTGCTCCTCGCGCAATGGCGTGTTCCAATTCTTCTAATACCAAACAACCAGCACCTTCGCCCATTACAAAACCGTCGCGGCTTTTGCAGAAGGGACGAGAAGCAGTAGTAGGATCGTCGTTGCGGGTTGACAGCGCATGCATGCTATTGAAACCGCCCAAACCACTAATGGTGATGGGGGCTTCTGCGCCTCCTGTTATCATGACGTCTGCACGACCCAAGCGAATTTGATCTACGGCAGAAGCAATGGCAGTGTTGCTTGATGCGCAAGCCGATGAACAAATATAGTTAGGACCATGCAAACCGTACTCCATAGCAATATGACCGCTGGCCATATTAGCAATCATTTTTGTGATAAAGAAGGGACTGTAGCGTGGAGTGCCGTCGGATACAGCAAAATCCATGATCTCTTTTTCAAGCGATTGGATACCACCGATACCCACTCCGAGAATAACACCAATACGGTCTTTATCTTCAGTATCTAAAGCTAATGCTGCATCGTTAATGGCCTCGCGGGCTGCTACGATGGCGTATTGAGAATAAAGATCGAATTTGCGTGCTTCTTTGCGGTCGAAGTGATCATTTGTCTGAAAACCCTTTAGTTCGCAAGCGAATTGGGTTTTTAATTTAGAAGCATCGAAACGAGTAATAGGCGCAGCGCCACTTACTCCTGCTTGCAACCCATTCCAGAAATCTGCAATGTTGTTACCAATAGGAGTAAGTGCACCAAGGCCTGTAATTACAACTCTTTTAAGTTCCATAGAGGGACGGAGTTGCTTATTTCAATTTGTTTTCGATGTAAGCAATAGCGTCACCAACGGTCGAAATTTCTTCAGCGGCTTCGTCAGGAATAGTAACACCGAATTCTTTTTCGAAATCCATGATCATTTCTACGGTATCCAACGAATCGGCACCAAGATCATTGGTAAAGCTTGCGCTTTCAACTACTTCATTTTCGTCAACACCTAATTTTTCGACGATAATAGCTTTTACTTTTGCTGCAACTTCAGACATAAATAAAAATTTTAGTTAATAATTGAATTTTAATGATGCACAAAGATAGTCATAAAATCCGAAACACCGCTATAAAGTCGTAAAAAGATGCACATATTTTTTAAAATTGTGCAATTTATAAAAGCGTAACTGCCAGTAAAAATGGTTATATTGCTGTAAATCAAAATACTAATGATTTTGTTACAAAAATATTAAATGTCAATAAAAAAGTGGTGGGTTGCTTGCTTTTCCATGGTATTTTATCGTATTTTTGCGGAACAGATTTTTAGAGACGATATGAAAAAAGTAGCAGTTTTTGCATCGGGGTCGGGTAGTAATGCCGAAAACTTGGTGCAATATTTTGAGAATCATCCAGCAATTACCATACCTTTCATCCTTTCCAATAAATCAAATGCCATGGTGCATGAGCGTGCCAAGCGCTTGGGTGTTCCTTCCTATACCTTCACGAAAGAAGAATTTTCGAACGGAACGGTGCTCAATATGCTGCAAGACGCGCAAATTGATTTTATTGTACTGGCTGGATTTATGCTTTTGATCAACGATGAAATGTTGCAAGCATATCCCCAACGCATCGTGAATATTCATCCCTCGTTGCTACCTAAATATGGTGGCAAGGGTATGCATGGTGACAAAGTGCACGAGGCAGTTGTGGCCAACAAAGAGACCCAATCGGGCATTACCATACATTATTTAAATGGTGAGTACGATGCTGGCGATGTGGTTTTTCTGGCAATGTGTGAGGTGTTGCCTACCGATACACCCGATGAGGTGGCAACCAAAGTTCATGCACTTGAGTATGAACATTATCCCAAAGTAGTAGAACAATTACTTGCAGAATAAATTACCTATGAGTTTCGTACACATACACGTCCATTCCTATTTTTCGGTCTTAGACGGGATGTCTAAGATTTCGGAATTGGTCGATAAAGCGATCGATTTGGGGATGCCAGCTTTGGCATTGACCGATCATGGCCATATGTATGGTATCAAAGAATTTACCGATTACGTTAAAAAGTCGGGTAAAAAGTACAAAGAGAAACTCAAAAAGTGCGAAGAACAGCTACAAGCAACCACCGATGCTGTCGAAAAAGAAAAGTTGGAAGCAGAGTTGGAACAATTGCGCATAAAAGCGGCTTTTAAACCCATTGTAGGGGTAGAGGCTTACTGCGCACGCCGTAGTTTAACACAGCGCGACAAAAACTTCAAGGCTACTCGCAAGAATGGCAAGGAATACATTGTCGATGCCAGTGGCTACCACCTTATTCTATTGGCAAAAAATAAAACAGGTTACAAGAACCTTTGTAAGCTGGTCTCGACTGCCAATATTGATGGTTTTTACAACCGTCCTCGTATCGACAAAAAATTGTTGGAGCAATACCACGAAGGGTTAATTGTTTGCTCGGCTTGTTTGGCGGGCGAGCTTTCGCAGCTTATTTTGGACGACAAGTTCCAGGAGGCCGAGGAGGCAGCCCGTTGGTTCAAGAACTTGTTTGGCGACGATTTCTACATCGAATTGCAACGCCATCAAACCGATAAACCCGATGCCGATACCGAGGTGTTTGAAAATCAGCAACTCGTATTGCCACACTTGGTTGATTTGGCACGTAAGGTGGGCATCAAAATTATCGCATCCAACGACGTACACTTTGTAGAGGAGGCGCATGCCGAAGCCCATGACCGACTCATTTGTTTGAGTACAGGCAAACGTATGACCGATCCTCGTATGCACTATACCAAGCAAGAATGGCTAAAATCGCCCGCCGAAATGCAGGCTATTTTCCCAGATTACCCAGAAGCCATTACCAATACCCTCGAAATTGCCGAAAAAGTAGAGGTTTTCTCCATCGAGTCAGGGCCCTTGATGCCACGTTTTGCCATCCCAGAGTCCTTTGCAACCGAAGAGGAATACCGTACCAAGTTTACGCCAGAAGCTTTGTTTGATGAATTTACTCGCAATGAAAAAGGCGAAGTGGTGTTGAGCGAAGAAGCGGCACAGGCTAAGATTAAAACTTTAGGCGGTATCGACAAGCTATACCGTATCAAGTTAGAGGCGGATTATTTGGCAAAATTGGCTTGGGAAGGTGCGCATAAACGCTATGGAGAGCAGCTCACCGAAGAACAAATCGAGCGCATTGAGTTTGAGTTGTACATCATGAAGACCATGGGTTTCCCAGGTTACTTCCTCATTGTGCAAGACTACATCCGTGCAGCCCGTGAAGAATTGGGCGTTAGTGTAGGCCCTGGTCGTGGTTCTGCGGCAGGTTCTGTGGTGGCGTATTGCTTGTGGATTACCGATGTTGACCCACTTAAATACGACCTGCTGTTCGAACGTTTTTTAAATCCAGACCGTATCTCGCTGCCTGATATCGACGTTGACTTTGATGACGATGGACGTGGCGCTGTGCTCGACTGGGTAACCGAAAAATACGGCAAAGAAAAAGTAGCGCACATCATTACCTACGGTAGTATGGCAACCAAATCGAGTTTGAAGGACGTAGGTCGTGTGCAAGATATACCTCTGTATAAGGTGAACGAGGTGGTGGCAATGGTGCCTGATAAGTTTGGCGACCAATTTGCCGACCCTGTAACACAAAAAGTACCCAAGGTAACCGTTAAAAACTGCGTTAAGCTGGTGCCTGCTATGCATCAGTTGCGCTATGGCAATGACGAATCCTTGGCTTCGATGCTCGAATATGCTGCCCAACTAGAGGGTACAGTCCGACAGATTGGTATCCACGCCTGCGGTGTGATTATTGGCGCCGATGACCTTACCAACTTTGCTCCGCTCACCACCGTAAAAGATAAGGTGTCGGGCGAAGATATTGTTGTAACCGAATACGACGGTCACGTGGTCGAATCGGTTGGTTTGATTAAAATGGACTTCTTGGGCTTGAGTACGTTGTCGATTATCAAAGAGGCCCTTAAAAATATCAAGCTATCCAAAGGCATCGAAATAGATATTGATAAAATTCCTATTGACGACGAGGCAACCTATCGTTTGTACAGCGAGGGTCGTACCATTGGTACCTTCCAATTTGAGTCGCCTGGCATGCAAAAATACTTGCGTGAACTGCAGCCTACGGTGTTCGAAGACCTGATCGCCATGAATGCTTTGTACCGTCCAGGTCCAATGGACTACATTCCGCAATTTATTGCCCGTAAGCAAGGACGTGAACCTATTTCGTACGACATTCCTATCATGGAAAAGTACCTGAAGGATACCTACGGTATTACGGTGTACCAAGAACAGGTGATGCTCTTGTCGCGTCTGTTGGCCAATTTTACCCGTGGTGAGTCGGATGCGTTGCGTAAGGCGATGGGTAAAAAACTCATTGATGTACTGAATTCGTTGAAGTCGAAATTTATCGATGGCGGTACGAAAAATGGCCACGACAAGGATGTATTGGAAAAGATTTGGGCAGACTGGGAAAAATTTGCTTCCTATGCGTTCAATAAATCACACGCTACATGCTATTCGTGGGTGGCATACCAAACTGCCTACCTAAAGGCGCATTATCCTGCCGAATTTATGGCTGCCAACCTTACGCGCAACAAAGACGATATCAAGGAGGTAACCAAATTTATGCAGGAATGTAAGTCGATGGGCATTAAGGTGTTGGGTCCTGATATTAACCAAAGTGTGCTGCACTTTATTTCTGATAAAGACGATAATATTCGTTTTGGTTTGGGGGGGATCAAGGGCGTTGGCGAAGGTGCTGTTGAGGCCATCGTCGAAGAACGCAGGGTACATGGCCTCTTTAAGGATACTTTCGACTTTTTCGAACGCATCAAGCTATCGGCTTGTAACCGTAAGGTGATTGAAAACTTGGTGCTTTCGGGTGCTTTTGATGTATTTGGTGATATTTCGCGCGAGCAATTCTTTGTAGCTGCAGCCAATGGCGAAACCTTCTTGGATCAGTTGATGCGCTATGCCGTAAAATACCAAGAAGATAATTGCATGCAAGGATCGTTGTTCGATGATATCGAAGAAATTGAGATTCAACGTCCTGTGCCTCCTGCGCGACCCGATTTTTCGTCGTTCGAGCGTTTGAACAAAGAAAAAGAGTTGGTGGGTATCTACCTGTCGGCACATCCGCTCGACGATTACAAAACCGAAATCTCCATTGCTTGCAATGCAGGTGTAGGGCAGTTGAGCGATTGGGAATCCATGGTGCAACGCTATGGCAATGGCAATATTGTGGTGGCAGGCGTAATTCGTAGTGTGGAAGAAATGCTGACCAAGCGCAATACCTCGCTTACTAAATACACCATTGAGGGATATGCAGGTGAATATACCATCGTTTCGCCTACGAAAAAAATACAAGACTACAAGCATTTGCTATTTGTCAACTCATTTGTGGTGTTGACGGGCAAAATGGATTATACCTGGCGTGCTATCAAAGCGCAGCGTGCACAGCAGAAAAATGAACCTGTATCAGACAACCCCGAAGAAAAGGAATTTTCGGTTCTTCGCATCGAAGAATTGTCGTCTTTGCGTGGTAATGTGGGTAAAAAACTGACCATGCGCATTCCATTGGATACGGTATCGGCGGAAGTGATTGATTCGATTATGCCGTTCTTAAATGTAGTTCCAGAAGAAGGACAAATCCCTGTTGATCTGTACGTTGAAGTGTACGATCCGATTACAAGTTTGTCGGTGCAAGCCCGCAGTACATACAAGGTTGTATTGACCGATCAGTTGCTGTCGTTGCTTCAATTGTGGCGCGATGCAGAAGATAGTCGATTTGCTTATTTTGTTGAAAAATAAAATTGCTTGGTATTGGAATTGCACTTATATTTGCAATACGTCAATTATAAAAAACTAAACAATAAAACAATAAAACTTATGGCATTACAATTTACTGACGCTACTTTTGATGAAGTATTGAGTAGCAACGAAGTAGTCGTAGCAGACTTTTGGGCAGAATGGTGTGGCCCTTGCAAAATGGTAGGTCCTTCTATCGAACAATTGGCAGAAGAATATGCAGGCAAAGCTGCTATTGGCAAAATTGATATTGAAGAAAATGATGATTTGGCTACCAAATATGCCATTCGCAACATCCCTACCGTATTGTTCTTTAAAAACGGTGAAGTGGTTGACAAAATGGTAGGTGCTGCTCCTAAAAGCGTATTTGAAGACAAACTAAAAGCGTTGCTATAATCAACTCTTTTTAGAAAACCAAAAGCGAGGTTTTGACCTCGCTTTTTTGGCAACATTACCGAAATAATTGATATCACCAACAAAAAAAGCAACTCTTTGGGAGTTGCTTTTTTAATGGAAACGTACAATTTATGGTGTAAATTATTTGTTTCTTTTGTAACGAGAATTGAATTTGTCAACGCGACCAGCGGTGTCCACAAGGGTAGATTTACCAGTGTAGAATGGGTGCGAGGTGTTCGAAATGTCCAATTTAACTACAGGATAGGTTTCGCCTTCAAATTCGATGGTTTCTTTGGTGTTCGCGGTAGAGCGAGACAAGAACATATCGCCGTTCGACATATCTTTGAATACTACAGGACGATAGTTTTCAGGATGGATTCCTTTTTTCATAATGCGTTATATTTTAGATTTTTATTTTCTACACAAATTGGACTGCAAAAGTAATGATAATTTTTTGAGAAAACAAATATTTATGTGCCTTTTTTCTTGTTATGTGCTGATGTAATGAGGGTTTAGTTGATAAAAAAATATTAAAAAGAGAGAGGAGTACATCATTTTCGTAGATTTTCCATTATTTTTGCTATTATTATAAATAACGACCTTATGAAACGTGTTTTGTTGTTATTGGTAGTTGCCTGTGTGGCTTCCTATACATGGGCGGTACAACGTACTACTTACGTATTTGCAGAGCGCGATACCTGTAGCCTAAAAATGGATGTTTACATGCCCGACGATACCTTGTCGTCGCATCCATGTGTGTTTTTTGTGTTTGGCGGTGGCTTTAAAATGGGCGAGCGCGATACGCCATCGGCGGTTACCTACATGGAGAAGATGGCGAAGGCTGGTATAGTAGGAATCTCGATCGATTATCGATTGGGACTAAAAGGTGTAGAAAGCACCAGCCTGATAGAATTGGCAAAATTGATGGAAAATGCCGTAAATGTTGGCGTTGAAGATGCCTATTCGGCGGTAAACTATGCCATTGAACACGCAGCGGAACTAAAAATAAATCCCAATCAAATTGTGCTATCGGGTTCGAGTGCAGGGGCAATTATTTCATTGCAATGCGATTATTACCTACAAAACGGGCATGCGTTGAGCAAGGTGTTGCCTGCTGATTTTAAATTTGGTGGCATTGTGCCTTTTTCAGGTGCTGTCGCTGCATTTAATGGCAAGGTAAAATACCAGCATCAACCTGCTCCTACCTTATTTATGCATGGTACAAAGGATGAATTGGTGGTGTACAACAAGTTAATGGTGTTTGGCAAAGGGATGTTTGGTTCCAACGCCTTGGCAAAACAGTTTAAAAAGAACAGTTGGCCCTATCAGTTTATTCGTTTTACCAATTTTGGCCACGAAATAGCTATGATGGGCTACAAAGAGCATGCCGATGCTGTGGTTGATTTTGTTAATCGTTTTGTGATAGGTCAAGCTAAAATACAAATTGATATGAATTGGGCAGAAGAAGGCATTGATAAACCTTTGATGGACATCGATCCTGCTGGTTTGTATGGCAAATCGGATGTGCAGCTGTCGGTGTCGCCCGAAGTGTTAGAAAGAATACGATGAGCAAGAAATATAAATTGGGAGTAGCACTGAGTGGGGGAGGAGTGAAAGGTTTTGCCCATGCAGGAGCATTGCAAGCGTTGGAGGAGTTTGGCTATAAGCCTGATATTATTTCTGGAACCAGCGCAGGGGCTGTGGCGGGTGCTTTTTATGTGGCGGGTTATACGCCACGCGAAATTTGTGATTTGTTTAAGCACAAACATTTTACCCATTTTACCAAGCTGACCATACCTACTGCTGGATTGTTCAACCCCAATAAGTTTGTTGAGTTTTTGCAGACAAAAATACCTTATGCAAACATCGAAGATTTGCCCATCCCGATGCGTATTGTAGCATCCGATCTGGATCATGGACAAATGGTGGTGTTCGATAAAGGCTCTTTGCCCCAGCGTATTATGGCTTCGTCGTGTGTGCCCATTGTATTTGCACCAACGGAAATTGACGGGGTGCATTACGTAGATGGTGGGGTGTTTTGCAACTTCCCTGTGGATGTGATTCGTCACGATTGCGAAAAGGTAATCGGTATCAATGTGAGTCCGTTGGTTCCTACCGAGTACAAACAAAATATCATCGATATTGCTCTGCGAGCCTATAATTTTATGTTTCGTGGCAACACCAAGGAAGACGGCGCTTTGTGCGATGTGTTGGTTGAAATGCCCGAGGTGCTGCAGTACGATCTGTTCGACTTGACTTCTATTGATGAGATATACAGGGTGGGATATGAAGAAACAAAACGTGTTTTACAAGAAAATGTACATTTATTATGATCGGTAAAAAAATAGCTCGCTGGTTGCTGTTTTTTGCGGTTGGATGCTTACCTACTTCCCTGTTTGCGACAGCATTGGTGGGAAGGGTGGTGGATGAGAACAATCAGCCTGTATCTTTTGCCAGTGTATATGTCGAAAATAATCCCCTAAAGGGAACGGTAACCGATGCCAATGGTTTGTTTGTGTTGGATAGCTTGTCGGTGAAAGAAAAGGTGGTCGTGTCGTTTATTGGCTACAAAACTATGGAGCTGAAATTCAAAAAGTTGCCTACCGACACGTTGACGTTGCGCATGGAGGAACAGCCTATTTTGCTGTCCGAAACAGAGGTCAAGAAAGCGAAAAAGTACATAAGCAAGCGTCGTCAGAAGAAAAATTTACTCAATGATGTGTATGAGCAAATGAAATACGATTTTCCTGCCGATAACCATTTTTACAGGGTTCTTTCTGATTACGCCATTTACAACGAAAATACCATTGCAGCCTTTGAGGAGCTATCGGGTAGTATCATTGAAATTCCAAGTAAAGGAAAAAGAGGAATAGATTCGGTGCAGCTGTTGCCCCAATGGGTAAAACGCTACAGGCACCCCGATACACACCTGCGTTTGTCGAACATCGATGATAAGTTGCGCAAGCAGAAAAATGCCGATCGTATTCAGCTGGTTGATTCAAGTATCTTGGTGCACCGTGTACTCTGGGGCGGCGATATGCGTTCGATGTTCGAAGAGCTAAAAGGCAAAGTGAGCAAATGGGAAGGAGTAGAGCAAGATAGCTGTATGCTATTGACCTTTCATGACTACAAAAATTTCTTGGGCATCGTTAAGGTGGATTTGGTGTTAAATCTGGTACTTGATCCGTATTCGTACCGCATTAGAAAACAATCGCAATCGTTGGTCGTAGAGGCGGATATTCCGTTTGGTTACAAGCTCAATTCCGACCAATTGGCCATTCTTAATACGGTGAACCTTACTTCCGACGACATTGAGAAATTTCGTCTTACAAAGGTGTTTGTAGATGTAAAACGAAACATTCTGTACGAAGAAATAGACAACAGGGTGTATGTGGACGAGAAAAATGTGATCACCAAAGTCAAGATGGAAGATAACAAGGGCAAAAAGTTGGATTTTAGTCAAACTGCCTTGATGCGTGTGTTGTCGGCATCTATATCGGAAGTAAAGCCTTTTACAAAACAGCAACTACAGCAACCCTATGAGCTGATTATAGAATCGACCAAGTAGTGTTGCTATCAACAAAAAAAGCCTGTTGAATCATCAACAGGCTTTTTTGTATGTAAATGGTATTAGCGACGTTTGCTAATGAGTTGGAAGTACAACTCGCGGAAAATAACAATAGGAGATGTCAATGCAATGATCCAGCCCCAAGTGCAGGCGGATAGTGGTTCGGTTTGGAATACTTCGCCACCAATTTGTACGATAATGATGGTGACTGCCAAAATAAACACCAAGATGCTGATGAATTTGCTGTTGCTGAAGATGCCATCAAATACCGATTTGTTTTTGCCAATAACGCGTGCGTTAAACATGTTCCACCAGTTGATGGTCATGTAGGTGGCAAAGAATACGGTAGGAGTGATGTTGGTAAACCATTCTGCTATGTTAAGCCATCCCCATGATGCAATTTCGGTGGTGTGTTTCATGCCCCATAGCAAGGCTACGCATAGCAACCAGACAAAGCCACCAAATCCGAAAATAGATTTTGCCAAAGGTTTGTTGATGATAAATTCATCTTTGTCGCGTGGTTTGTCGAGCAATACACGTTCGTCTGCAGGTTCAGATGCCAATGCAATGGCTGCCAACGAGTCCATTACTAAGTTGATCCACAAGAATTGGGTAACGGTAAAAGGCATTTCTACGCCTACCAAAGGACCAAATACGGCTACTAAACAAGCAGATACGTTGATTGATAGTTGCAAGAACAAGAAGTTTTTGATATTCTTGAACAACGAACGTCCCCATTTTACGCCGGTTACAATCGAAGGAAATGCATCGTCTAATAGTACAATGTCAGCAGCTTCTTTGGCTACAGATGTGCCCGAACCCATGGCGATGCCTACGTCGGCGTGGTTCAAACTGGGTGAGTCGTTGACACCGTCGCCTGTCATAGCGCAAACATAGCGTTGCGATTGCATCCATTGTAGGATATCCAGCTTGTTGCTGGGGGTACAACGTGTAATAACGTTGGGGTAGGCTCTGCCGTTTTTAGGACATTCAATAGCGCTGTTAAAGTCTTTGGCTTCGATGGCCCAAATATTGGTAAAGCCAGATTGACGCGCAATTTCGCTACCTGTTTTGATGTTGTCGCCCGTCATCATCACAACGTCGATGCCTGCAGCGTAACATTTTTCGATAGCGCTAGGAACATCGCTACGTACGGGGTCTTCAATAAACCATGTACCAATGTAGCTGCAATTTTTGAGGGCATATCCTTGCTCCAATTCTTTCTTAATGGTATCAAAATCGGTCGATGCGATGACGGCTGCAGAAATGGCTCTGCGTCCGCGCTCTTGTTGAGTAGCAACCTCTGCCAAGTAGTTGTTGTAGCCGATGATGCGCGAAATTACTTCAGGTGCACCTTTGATGACCATTACTTCTTCGCCAGTTTGGCTGCTTTGAGCGTGGGTTACCATGTATTTCCATGCGCTTGAGAAAGGAATACGATTTTTAATGGTGTATTCGTCGCGCAAGGCTTGGGTTTGCTCCATGCCGATGTGTTTTAGGATCGCACTTTCGGTAGGGTTGCCCAAAACAACACCAGGAGCCGAGAAGTTGGCCGTTGAGTTGATGGCGCCAATCAATTCGAAAACGCTTTTGTATTTGGGATCAACGCTACATTCTACCACAGTCATGCAGTTTTGGGTAAGTGTACCAGTTTTATCGGTAAAGATAACGTTAACAGCACCGATGGTTTCGCAAGCGTGCATCTTTTTTACCAAGTTGTTTTCTTTTGCCATGGTTTTCATCGAGAATGCCAACGCCATGGTTACCGAAAGGGGCAAACCTTCAGGAACGGCAACGATGATGATGACCACTGCACCCATCAAAAATTGAACCTCGGTAAGCAGTAGGTCAATGTTCCATTCAAAGGCGTGGCTACCCAATGCGAAATCCCAATGCAAGGCATTTAGAATAACAAACATAAAAGCAGCTATGGTGAACGCTGCAACGTTGATTTTTGCAGCCAATTCGTGCAATTTTTGTTCCAAAGGTGTTTGGTTGCCAGTTTCTTCCGATGCCAAACGAGTGGTTTTGCCAATTTCAGTAGCATCGCCCACTTTTACAACAATACCTTCGCCCATACCTTGTTCGATGGTGGTGCCACGTAGCAATAGGTTGGGAGCAAAGCCCGCACCGGTATAAGGTTCATCAAGTGGATATTTCGAAACGCCCACCGATTCGCCTGTCATAGCAGCTTCTTGCACTTTCATATCGGTAGCTTCGTAGATTTCAATGTCAGCAGGAATTTCGTCGCCAGCAGACAAGATAACTACATCGCCCACTACCAATTGGTCTTTGGTGATTTCAACAACAGCACCATTACGACGTACTTTTACAGGTTCGTAATCTTTGTCGCTTTTCATGGCGTCAAATTTCTTTTTAGCGCTGTATTCTTGCCAAAAACCAACACCTGTAGCAATTAAAATGGCAAAAATAATACCAATGGATTCGGTAAAATCACCTTCCATAATGCCAAATCCTAACGAAATAGCGGTAGCTACCAAAAGGATAACAATAATGGGGTCTTTAAACTTCTCTAAATACAATTTCCACCATGGAGTTTCTTTGGGTGGAGTTAGCAAGTTGACGCCGTGTTGTTGGCGGCTTTGCAATACTTGCTCGTTGGTGAGTCCACTTTGCAATACGTTTTTGCTCATTTTATAAAACTTTTAGTGCCACAAAAGTAAGAATAAAGCGCTAAGAATGGTTGCTTTTTGTTCAATATTAGTGTGATATTCAGGCAGTCTGACTTTTTTTATTACGTAATTGTTACAATTTGTTACTGAAATAGCGAAATGTACACTTGCAACTTGGTTGCAGGAATTTTGTTGTATCTTTGCATCGTGAAAAAATAAATGTGCCTTTACCTTTATAATACGATCGATAAAATTATGCTAAAACATTGTTTGCTACTATTGATGTTGTGCTGCTTGCCTGCTATGACGATGCAAGCTAAAAACGACGAACCTGTAGAATTGACGACTACCTTTTTGGTAATGATGCCCAAACAGCAGGCATCGACCGTTACGAAAACCCTAAAAAAACAAGCGGGCGTAAAAAAAGTGGAAACCAATGTGCCAGAGCAAAAGGTGGTGGTTACCTTTATGTCGGATCAAAATACTGTTTCTAATTTGGTAAAGGTGTTCAAACAAATGGGCATTACAGCTGCGGCATTGGAAACGGGCTGCTTTGGCAGTAAAGAAGGTTGTATCAATGCGGTAAAACCTGAGAATTGGATGCCCTGATGCGGCTGTCTCAACAAAAAGAATAAACAGTAAATCAATGAAGAATACACTACTACTTATTTTATGCTTGTTTTCTATGGGTTTGTGGGCGCATGCTCCTGGTGAAGTTTGTACGGGGCATCATGACCATGAGCACGAAAAAGCACAAAAAGCGGCGCATAATCATGCTGCCCATGCACATGATGAGCACGATGCACATGATCATGAACACGAGGGGCATAACCACTCGGAAGAGTTGTTGCAGCAGTACTATGACTCTATTTACAGCCAAATGCATGGTGATTTGGACGAGGTGAGTGTTTCGGGTCGTTCTACCCTTAACTCTAAGCTAACGGCAGGTAGGGTAAGTACCATTGGTACGGCCGAATTGTGTCGTGCGGCATGCTGTAACCTATCGGAGAGTTTCGAGACCAATGCTTCGGTCGATGTGGCCAGTGCTGATGCGGCAACGGGAGCCAAGCAAATCAAGTTATTGGGGCTTTCGGGTATTTATGTGCAGATGCTTACCGAAAACATGAGCAATTTGGGTGGTTTGGCTACGTTGTATGGTTTGGGCTACATTCCTGGTGCATGGCTGTCGTCTGTGTCAATTTCGAAAGGTACTTCGTCTGTGATTAACGGTGCGCAAGGCATTAGTGGACAGATTAACATCGACTATAAGCAACCTCAAAATTCGGAACCTTTCTCTATCAATTTTATGGCGAATTCGGCGGCTCGTTTCGAATTAAATGCCGATGCAGCGTTTAAAATCAACGACCATTTATCAACCATGGTGTTGGGGCACGTTTCTAATGAGCAGCTGTTGCAGGAGGATGGTAATCAAGATGGATTTTTGGACAGTCCTCGCACGCAATTGTACCATTTAATCAATAGGTGGAACTACAAGGCGCACGAATATTCGGCGCAATGGGGTGTCAATGGTATGTACGAAGACCGCAAATCGGGTCAGCTGTATGAAATCCCTAATCGTTATGGCATCGATATGCAAACGATTCGTGCCGAAGCTTTTACCAAGCATGCCATTGAACTATCGCACGAGTACGAAACGTCTTTGGCTTTTGTAGGTCAAGGTGTGTACCATAAATTTGATAGTAGCTATGGTCGTCGTATTTACAACGGGCAAGAGGGTGATTTACTTTTCAAAGCATTGGTGCAAAGTAATTTAACTACTGATGGTGAACATTTGATCAAAGGTGGTATTAGCTTTAGTTGTAACTGGCTAACCGAGCAAGTAGAAGCGATGCCTTTGATGCAAACCAACAACTATGTGCCTGGTATTTTTGCCGAATACACCTTTAATCACCACGAAAAATGGGTGTTGTTGGCGGGTGTTCGTGCTGATTATAGTAACCTCTACGGATTTTATGTAACGCCTCGTGTGCACCTGAAATACATGCCTATCGAAGAGTTGGTGATTCGTGCTTCGGCGGGTAAAGGTTATCGTACACCGCATGTTTATGCAGAAAATAGCAACTACTTTGCTTCGGCTCGTGCTTTTGAGGTGGCTGCAGATTTGCGCCAGGAGGAGGCTTGGAATACGGGTATTAGCATCAGTGGTGATATTCCATTGGGTAGCAAAACGTTGTCGATCAGTGCGGATTACTACTATACACATTTCTTAAATCAGGTGGTGATTGATACCGATGCAGATGCGCATAAGGTGTGTATTTACAACTCGAATGGCGCACCTGCTTACTCGCACAATGTGCAGGTAGAGGCTACGGTAGAGCCAGTTACTGGTTTGTCGTTTACTGCTGCCTATAAATACAGTGATGCTCGTAGTGTAACGGGTGGCGAATTGCGTCAAAAAGCCTTGTCATCGCCTCACAAGGGGTTGGTTACGGCATCCTACAAAACGCAAAAATACGATTGGCAGTTTGATGCTACTTGGCAGATTACGGGTAGTGGTCGTATGCCTTTGCCTGATGCTGCTAATCCGCTTTGGGAAACAACCTATCAGCCTTATCATCAGCTAATGGCGCAAATTACGAAAAACTTTAAGGGTTGGTCGATTTATGTGGGTGCTGAAAATATGACGAACTATACGCAGGAGAATCCAATTATTGGTGTGGATGATCCATGGGGTAGTGATTTTGATGCGACGGTGATTTATGCGCCGTTGAGCGGCTGGAAGATTTATGCGGGCTTTAGATTTGCGTTAGATTAGTAGATTCAGAGAAAAAGCATACCCCTGCATCGGCACGCATAGGTTGCAAAACCGTGGTGAAGATGTAGGGGTATGCTTTTTATGTTATTTTGTCTACGTATATAAGCACATCCAAGCCACGGCTGCGCCTATGCGCTATGATGTGCTTATATACGTCAATGGTTTAGGGTAAGAGCAAATTAAAGCCAGCGTAGGATAGATGACTAGTGAGGGGAATAAAAGAAAAGAGCTTCACTTATGTGAAGCTCTCTGCGGTGCGGACGGGACTTGAACCCGCGACCTCCGGCGTGACAGGCCGATATTCTAACCAACTGAACTACCGCACCAAGACGTTTTCTGTCTCAATTGCGATGCAAAGATAATGCGTTTTTTTGAACTGTGCAAGTGTTTGCAGAAAAAAATCGCATCTTTTTTTATTATTATCCCATAACTACAATAAAATTGTCGTTTTCTTCGTAGTGTAGTGGGTATATTTGCTCCTGAAAGGCAATCGTTAGCTGATGGTCGTTGTCTAACGAGCAGGTGAATAATTTAAAGTCTGGCTCATCTTGAGGAAGTTTTTTGTAGAGGGCTTCTTTGCAACACCAGTAGAGGAGCATGCGTTTTACGGCTTCTGGACTGGTATGGATGGCTGCTAATTCTTGTTCGTTCAAAAATTTTTCGCCAATGCGCCATACCCTGCTGCTGTTGTATTCGATGTCAATGCCGATGCGAAAAGGCGCAATGGCAACAGCAACGTAGTTTTTCGTATGTGAAATGCTGATGTGCTGTGGGTAATCCATAAAGTAGGGTTCACCATTGCTATGGTAGGCAATGGGGCGGTGTCCTTGGCAAATGTGCTCAATGAGCAGATGAACTGTTAGGCGTTCTTTGATGCGTGTAGGGTTAGCTAGTCCTTCGAGTGGTACCTCAAAACGATGCCCAATGAGTTGTTGTAGCTCATCAATGCTTTCGTCTAACTGCCAAATGGCATAGCGAATACCTCCAACGGTTGCCTCTTTTAATATCATGGATGCCAGCGGGTTGTTTCAATGAGGTGCCTGATGTCTTCGTTGATGTACGAAATCACCGGGGCCAATGAATCTTTGTTGGGATGATTGTCGAAGTAGAGTGCGCCCCTTAAAAAGTGATGGGTGCTATCGGTAATTAAAAATTGCAAGGATGATGCGGTATTCCCTTTGATCTCGTAAAGAATGCCATGAACGTTATGGTCTGTCCACTCAAAGGGGTTGACGATGATGGCATCAGCCTTAAAAGCGTGCTTGTACACAAAGTTATGCGTATCTTCTGCTACTTCCTGAAAATTGTTGTTAATGGGCTTGTAGCTAAAGTAGATGCGAGCGTTGTACTGGGGGTAGATAATATCGAACCATTCAGGATCTTTTTTATTCTTCTGAATGTAGGCAATGTTGGCAGGGTATTCGAAACTATAGGGCAAGGTACTGTCGCTGCGTTCGTAAGTTTTGTCTTGCAAATGGATTCTAAAATACGAACGAGGCTTTGGTGTGTGGTGCTGGCAGGCGGTTAACCCCAATAGCAGCAATACCCATCCCATTAGTCCTATGATAACCAGGCCGTGCTTTTTCATGCTTCTTGTTCCAAAATGGTCAGTTTGATGGATTTGATGCGACGTTTGTCTGACGAAACGATGGTAAATTTATAGTGTTTAAAGTCGATTTCTGTTTCTTGATCGGGAATTTCTCCTTTCAGTTCCAGAATCAAACCAGCCAAGGTTTCGGCTTCACCGATGCTGTCTTCAAAATCTGCGCGTCGAATATTTTTGATTTTGAAAAAGTCGTTGAGCAGAATTTTCGCTTCAAACAAATAGGTGTTATCGTTGAGTTGAACGTATTGGCGTTCGTCATCTTCGTCGTATTCGTCTGTAATTTCGCCTACAATTTCTTCCAAAATATCTTCCATGGTGATGATACCAGCTGTGCCTCCAAATTCATCTACTACCACTGCAATGTGTGTTTTGCTTTGTTGGAAATCTTCCAAAAGGTTGTTGATGTGCTTGGTAAGTGGTACGAAGAAAGGTTTGCGAATAAGGGTGCGCCAATCAAAGTTGGGTTTATCCAAGTGAGGTAAAAGGTCTTTTACGTATAGAATGCCCCTAATTTCGTCTAAATTTTCTTGGTAAACAGGAATACGTGAGTAGCCTGCATTGATAACCAAGTCGGTTAATTCTTTGAAGGATGCTGTATCGCTGATGGCTACCACATCAACACGAGGAGTCATGGCACCAGCTGTACTGATGTTGCCAAATTTGATAATTCCTGCCAAAATCTCTTTATCTTCCTTGATTTCGTTTGATGTTAGTTCAAATGCTTGCGACAGTTCGTCCATCGAAACGCTGTTGTTGGCGTGTTTTTCCAAACGTTTTACGCGACGAGTAGGTTTGATGAGCAACCACGAAATGGGGTAAAGAATCTTAGAAAGAAGGTTGAGAATGTATGCCGTTTTGCGTGCAAATAGCAAGGGGGTGCTGCTGGCATAAATTTTGGGCATATTTTCACCAAAAAGCAATACGATGAACGTAATGAGAATGGTTTCGATAAAGAATTTGAGCATATGGCTGATGTCCTCGCCCAAAAAATAGAATAGCAGTTCGCTGGCTACGATAACTATCGATACGTTTACTAAATTATTGAAAATAAGTAGTGTTGATAGTAACAAATCGGGGTTTTCTCGTAGTTTAAGCACCATTTTATCACTTTTTTTGTGGTGCTTGTTAAGCTCTGCAATGTCGTTAGGGGAAAGAGAAAAGAATGCAATTTCAGAGCCTGATGCAAATGCAGAACAGCACAACAATGCAGTCAGGATAAGTAGCAGGACAAGGGGTATTACCATAGTTTACTTGAATATTCAATGATTCGACAAAGATAGCGCAAACCGATCGCAAATGCAAAAAACGCTCACGTTTTTTATAGAATGTTTATTTACGGGAAAATATTGCTTAAAAATAATCAAGCTTATTTTTTTATACCCTCGGTTTGTATTATCTTTGCATCGTAAAACAAAACCGACAGTTCATTAAGACCATCCTGTCGATAAACAAAACTAGGCTTACCTCTTCTCTTGCTTGCATGTATGTGGCAGATGGTATGCCTGTATGATGCGAAATCTTATGTTTATTATTAAAAACGAAATTCAATTCGATACCGCCCATTTTTTGAGTGGTTACGATGGAAAATGTGCCAATATTCACGGCCATCGCTATCGTCTTATTATCAAAATTGCAAGTCCTGAGTTGCAAAAAGAGGGGCATGCGCGGGGTATGGTACAAGATTTTAGCCATATCAAGCCTATTTTGCGCGAAGTAGAGGCGTACTTTGACCATAAATTATTGGTCGAAGATAACGATGAAGGTAGAATGGTGGCAAAGACGTTGCAGACCTTGCCCAATCAGTTCGAAGTGGTATTCTTTCCGCATCGTCCTACTGCCGAAGAAATGTCGCGTTTCATTTACCACATGTTGCGTCAAAAGGGCTTGCCTGTAACCGAGGTAGAATTATTTGAAACCCCTACCAATAGCTGCGTGTACTATGAGTAATCCCATCTATGCGATTGTAGAGCATTTTGTCTCTATCGATGGCGAAGGACCTACTGCAGGCGCCTTGTCGCTTTTTATTCGCTTGGCAGGATGCAATTTACGTTGTACTTGGTGCGATACCTGCTATGCGCAATCAGCAGAATCGGCCACTCAAACGCTAACCCTTTCGGAGTTGGTAGAGGTGGTAAAGCAATCGGGCGTAAATCATGTAACCTTAACCGGTGGCGAACCTTTGTTGCAGTCCAATGTAAAAGAACTGTTGCAGGCGCTTTCTTTTGTTACGGTGCATGTGGAAACCAACGGTTCTATTAACGTTGAACCTTTTAGGGTGGGAGAGCATGTTCATTTTGTGGTCGACTACAAACTACCTGGTAGTGGCATGGAGCAAACCATGTGCTTGCAAAATTTTGATCATGTAACACCAACGGATGCCTATAAATTTGTAATAGCCGATGCGGTCGATATGCAAAAAGCGGTAGCCTTGGTGAAACAATACGACTTAACCCACAAAACGCAGGTGTATTTTAGCACGGTTTTTGCCGAAATGACCCCTGCCGATGTGGTTGAGGTAATGAAACAAGAAAAACTAAACGGTGTAAAATTGCAGCTACAGCTGCACAAATACATTTGGGATCCTTCAATAAGAGGAGTTTAATAAAATAAATACAATTACCCCGCAGGGGTATACCTAATTGGTAACCCCGTGTTAAAGGAGCAAAGCGACTGCAACGCGGGGCAGCAAGAAAATAAACAAATCAACAATCAAGATATGTCAATCGATAAAGAAAAAATAGCCTACCACATTCGCGAAATCATCAAAGCATTGGGCGATGACCCTAATCGCGAAGGATTGTTAGAAACACCCGAACGCGTGGCGCGCATGTACGAAGAAATGTTTCGTGGTATCGGCTATACCAATGCCGAAATTGCCGAAAAATATGCCAAAACATTTACCGAAGACGATATGTGTACCACCAAAAGTGGCAATTATGTGGTAGTAGCGGGTATCCCTATTTTTAGTCACTGCGAACACCACATGGCACTGATGTACAACATGAAAGTGTCGGTTATTTATCGTCCATTAGATAAGGTTATAGGTTTGAGCAAAATTGCGCGCATTGCCGAAATGGTATCGCATCGCTTGCAATTGCAAGAACGCATTGGTACCGATATTGCCGAAATTATGCAGTTGGCAACGGGTAGCAACGATGTAGGTGTGGTGGTAGAAGGCGAACACAGCTGCATGACGGCACGTGGCATAAAAAAACTAGGCGCGCTTACACGCACCTGTGTCTTTAAAGGTATCTTTGAAACGGACCCAATTGCCCGCAAAGAAGCGTTACTGTTATTCGGCGAAGCCGAATAAGGTCAAAAGTCGCAAGTCAAAAGTCGCAAGTCAGTGTACTACAAATCCCGATGATGATTAACTCATTCATCGGGATTTATTTATATCTGTTATCGTATAACCGTATAACCGAATCTCCGCATCACCGGAGCTTTGCAGCGCAAAGCGACTCGACTACTTAGGCGCTACTGTTTTTAGGAAAAGTTCGTCTAATTGGCTGTCTTCCAAGAAAGAAGGAGCGTCAATCATCACATCGCGACCCGAATTGTTTTTAGG
Source organism: Candidatus Enterocola sp. (assembly GCA_045634045.1). Taxonomy (GTDB): domain Bacteria; phylum Bacteroidota; class Bacteroidia; order Bacteroidales; family Paludibacteraceae; genus Enterocola. The sequence goes on from JAZQZN010000013.1 coordinate 67,398, forward strand.
GAATGCAATACAATCGCGGATGCTATCCAACTCGGCAAATAGCGAAACGTAGCGGTCTAAACCGTATGCTAAACCACCGTGAGGAGGAGCACCGTAAGTAAACGCGTTCATCAAGAAGCCAAATTGTTCTTGTGCGCGCTCGGGAGTGAATCCCAAAATAGCAAACATTTTTTGTTGCAAAGCGCTATCGTGAATACGAATAGAACCACCGCCTACTTCTACGCCGTTAATAACCATGTCGTATGCATTGGCGCGTACTTTGCCAGGATCGGTATCCAACAAAGGAATATCTTCTGGTTTGGGTGCAGTAAAGGGGTGGTGCATAGCGTAGAAACGCTCAGTTTCGTCGTCCCATTCCAACAAGGGGAAATCTACCACCCATAGGCAAGAGTATTTGTCGGTAGGACGCAAGCCCAATTGACTACCCATTTCCAAACGCAATTCGCACAATTGTTTGCGGGTTTTGTTAGCGTTATCGCCGCTTAAAATCAAAATCAAGTCGCCAGGTTCAGCATTAAAGGCAGCTTTTACTTGTTGCAATACTTCTTGGCTGTAGAATTTATCCACGCTCGATTTTACGTTACCGTCAGCCTCGATACGAGCGTAAACCATGCCTTTAGCGCCAATTTGAGGACGTTTTACAAATTCGGTAAGTGCGTCCAATTGTTTGCGGGTGTAAGTGGCTGCACCTTTTGCGCAGATACCGCCCACGTAATCAGCGTTATCGAACACCGAGAAACCATGACCTTTTACAATGTCATCGATTTCTACAAATTTCATTTCGAAACGGGTGTCGGGTTTGTCGCTACCGTAGTATTTCATGGCATCGTGCCAAGTAATGCGAGGCAAATCGCCCAACTCAATGCCTTTGATGCTTTTGAATAGGTGTTTGCTTAAGCCTTCGAACATTTGAATAACATCCTCTTGTTCTACAAACGACATTTCGCAGTCAATTTGAGTAAACTCAGGTTGACGGTCGGCACGCAAGTCTTCGTCGCGGAAACATTTTACAATTTGGAAATAACGGTCAAAACCTGATACCATCAACAATTGTTTAAAGGTTTGAGGGCTTTGAGGTAGGGCGTAAAACTGACCTGGATTCATACGTGAAGGTACCACAAAGTCGCGTGCACCCTCTGGGGTAGAACCAATCAAAACAGGGGTTTCAATTTCTAGGAAACCGTTATCGTTTAGGTATTTGCGTGTTTCAAATGCCATTTGGTGACGCAATTCCAAGTTTTTCTTTACGGTATTGCGGCGCAAGTCCAAGTAACGATAGCGCATGCGCAAGTCGTCGCCACCATCGGTATTGTCCTCGATGGTGAAAGGAGGGGTTTTTGCGCTGTTTAAAATGGTAAAGTCATTTACCAAAATTTCGATATCGCCGGTAGAAAGGTTGGCGTTTTTGCTGGTACGTTCCGATACCAAACCAGTTGCTTGTACTACGTATTCACGACCCAAAGCATTGGCTTTTTCGCACAATTCAGCATTCGCGTCATCGCTAAATACCAACTGGGTAATGCCATAACGGTCGCGCAAATCAACAAAAGTCATACCACCCATTTTACGGATGCGTTGTACCCAACCCGCCAATGTAACTGTTTGGCCAGCATATTGTAGGTTTAATTCGCCACAAGTGTGTGTTCTAAACATATTGTATTATTTTTTATGATTCCGAAGTTTAAAGTGCAAATATAAGCAATATTTTACAAGAAAACCTTATTGCAAAAATAAAAAGCATAAACAAAAAAACCACTCAAACATGGTGTTTAAGTGGTTTGTCTTTGTCGGGATACCAGGATTCGAACCTGGGACCCCCTGCTCCCAAAGCAGGTGCGCTAACCGGACTGCGCTACATCCCGAAATCGTGATGCAAAAGTAGTACTTTATTTTGAATCTCCAAAATAAAATCCAACTTTTTTGCAAAATATTTTAATTTTATTCGCCTTGCGTCCTTCTATAATGCTTTACCCTTCGATAACCCTTCGACAAGCTCGGGGACCGGCTCAGGGACCGAGAAAGGACTTCCAACTTACCCCACGTACACCTCCAATAAACGGATGTTGTCTGTTTCTGGAATAAGCGCGGTAGGTAAGTCGCAGGCGGGGAATAGAATGGTTTCGCCTTGCTTGATTTTTTGGTTGTGCTTTTTAGACGAGGCAAAAATGGCGCTGCCTTCCAAGCAAATCCAAATTACAAATGAGTCGATGCGTTTGTAGTCAAATTTAATAAAGGTGTCAGCCTCAATTAAATTGGTGGTAAAGTAGCTGCATTCTTGTAGCTTTACAGGGCGGCCTACGCAAGGTTTGTAGGCGTTTTTGTATTGTCGGTAGAATCGGTAATCGATGGCATCCAATGCCAAGTCGAGGTGCAGTTCGCGTTTGTTACCGTTTTTATCACTACGGTCAAAGTCCCATAAGCGGTAGGTTGCGTCGGATGTTTGCTGAATTTCTGCTATAAACAATCCTGCGCCAATAGAATGCACCCTGCCTGCAGGCAAAAAGTAAGCATCGTTTTTTTGTACAGACTCTTTGTTGAGGATATCGCAGATGGTGTTGTTTTCAACGTGCTGTCTGACCTCTTCTGGGGTTACTTTTTTATTAAAACCGCTGTACAATGAAGCATCTTCTTGCGCGTCGATAATGTACCAAAATTCTGTTTTACCGTTCGATTGGTGTTGTTTGCGGGCAACCTCGTCGTTTGGATGCACCTGAATCGATAAGTCGTCGCGTGCATCAATAAATTTAATAAGTAGTGGAAACTCGTTGCCAAAGCGTTGGTAAACCGATTCGCCAACAAACATTTCGCGGTATTTGCTAATAATTTCGTTGAGGCTTTTGCCTGCCAAATGTCCGTTGCTTACTACCGATACGTTGTTTCTTACGCCCGAAATTTCCCAACTTTCGCCTATGTTTTCTTCTTCAGCATTACCCATGCCTTTGTATGCACTGATTTTATTGCCTCCCCAAATGGTGGGCTTTAAAATCGGCTCAAAGCGCAATGGATAAAGTGTTGAAGTTGTCATGCAGCAAATTTATGCAATAATTTCGAAACCTGTATAAGGAACCAATGCTTTTGGTATGCGAATACCTTCTGGAGTTTGGTTGTTTTCTAGCAAAGCTGCCACGATACGAGGAAGCGCCAAGGCACTGCCGTTTAGGGTGTGGCATAGTTGGCTTTTTTTGTCGCCACCTTTGTAACGGCATTTTAGGCGGTTGGCTTGATAGCTTTCAAAGTTCGATACCGAGCTCACTTCTAACCAACGTTTTTGTGCCTCAGAATATACTTCAAAGTCGTATGTAATGGCCGATGTAAAACTCATGTCGCCACCGCACAAGCGTAAAATGCGGTAGGGTAGTTCTAGTTTGTTTACCAAGTTTTCTACGTGAGCAATCATTTCGTCCAAGCTTTGGTACGAGTGCTCGGGTGTATCGATGCGTACAATTTCAATTTTAGAGAATTCGTGCAAGCGATTCAAACCACGCACGTCTTTGCCATACGAACCAGCCTCGCGTCTAAAACATTGTGTGTAAGCGCAATTTTTAATAGGAAGTTCGTTTTCGTTCAAAATAACATCGCGGTAGATGTTGGTAACAGGAACCTCTGCGGTAGGAATCAAATACAAATCGTCCAAACCTACGTGGTACATTTGGCCCTCTTTGTCGGGCAACTGACCAGTACCGTAACCCGATGCTGCGTTTACTACAGTAGGAGGCATAATTTCGGTATAACCTGCAGCACGTGCTTCGTCCAAGAAGAAGTTGATAAGTGCACGTTGCAATTGCGCGCCTTGCCTTTGTAAACAGGGAAACCTGCGCCCGAAATTTTAACGCCCAATTCAAAATCAATTAGGTCGTATTTTTTTGCCAATTCCCAGTGAGGAAGCGCTTCTTTAGGAAGGTCTTCTAAATTGCCACCGGTGCGTACAATTACGTTGTCTTCGGCTGTTCTGCCTTCTGGAACGTCGTTGTTGGGTAGGTTAGGAATGGTAAGCAACAATTCGGTAATTTCTTTTTCGATGCTGTCTAGTTGTACCGATAACTCTTTGCTTTGTTCTTTTAAGTTAGCAGTTTGAGCTTTTATTTGGTTGGCTTCTTCTGCTTTGCCTTGCTTGAATAAATCGCCCACTTGTTTGGAAAGTTGGTTGATTTCTGCCAAGGTATTGTCTAGTTTTACTTGTGTAGCTTTGCGGTTAGCATCTAAAGCTACTACATTTTCAATTACTTCTTTTCCGTCAAAGTATTTTTTTGCCAAGCGTTCAATAACTTCGGCAGTGTTTTCGGTAATGTATTTTAGTGTTAGCATTGAACTAAAAAATTAATTACGTGTTTATTGTCTGATTGTGTAAATGTTCCGACAAAGATAATATTAATTTGTACAATAAAGAAAAAAACCTCACTTTTTGAAGTGAGGTTTTTGTATGCTTCGAGAGATAAAACTCGATACTTTTAATTAGTTAGCAGCTTCTACCGAAACAAAAGACTTGTTGTCTTTTTTGCGACGGAAAACTACAGTACCATCAACCAATGCAAACAAGGTGTGGTCTTTACCAATACCTACGTTTTTGTCTGGGTGGTGTTGAGTACCGCGTTGTCTAACAATAATATTTCCGGCTTTAGCGAACTGACCACCGTAAATTTTAACGCCCAAGCGTTTGCTTTCTGATTCACGACCGTTCTTCGAACTGCCGACGCCTTTCTTATGTGCCATTTCTTAAATCCTTTCTTTATTATTAAGCAACAACTTCTTTAATTACTAACTCGGTGAAGCATTGACGGTGACCGTTGCGTACACGATAACCTTTTCTTCTTTTCTTTTTGAAGACGATAACTTTGTCTCCTTTTACGTGTGATACTACTTCAGCAACCACTTTAGCGCCTTCTACTACAGGAGCGCCGATGGTGATTTGACCTTCTGCATCAACCAACAAAACTTTGTCGAATTCGACTTTTGCGCCGCGTTCTTCGTTCAAACGATGAACAAACACTTTTTGGTCTTTAGCAACCTTAAATTGTTGTCCGGCGATTTCTACAATAGCGTACATGTTATAAAGATTGTTTATAAAATACCTTCGATCGGGTGATGTTCATTTGAACATGCTTATTTATACCTTGTCGAATTTATGGAGTGCAAAGATACACCCTTTTTTTTATTCTGCAAAATATTTGAGTGGTTTGTTTTCTTTATTTTTTAGTAAAACCACTTTCAAGCGCTTGCGAAATGTTGATGATGTAATCGCCCATGCGTTCTAGCTCGTTCATGATGTCTATATAGTACACACTGGTTTGGTAATTTTTACCGCCATTTTCTAGTGCTTCAATTTCGACATCGCGCAGATTATTGCGCAAACTATTGATGCGATTTTCGGCATTATAAGCGTTGGTAATCTCGGTAAGCGTGCCTTTGTGTGCCGCTTCTAGGTTGTGTAGCATCGCTTCGTAGGCACTATCAATTGTGCTTACTAAATCTATCAACTTTTGTATGCTTTCGGTATCAAAGTTTTTGTTGTGGATGTTCTTTCTAGACAGAATGCGACTAATGGCCTCGCCCGAATCGCCCAACGATTCTAACTCGCCAATGATTTTATACATGGCTTTGATTTTGATAGAGGTACTTTCGCTAATATCCTCGGTAGATACTGCATTTAAAAATGCCGCAATTTCGTAGTCAATTCTATCGGAAATCTCTTCGTACTTAACCAATTTTAATCGAAGCTGTTCAAAGACATCTGCATCGTTTTCGGCAATGGCTTGTTTGGTGTACTCCAATCCTTTTCTAGAAATTTGTGCAAAATGAATGATTTCGTTAAAGGCTTGCTCGGTGGCCAATTCGGGGGTAGCAAGTGGGCCAGCCGAAATGTATTTAAGGCGGAAGGTGTCGTTTTCTTGGTTTTTAGGTGTTTTGATGATCCATACAACCGCTTTTTCGATGTACTTAACAAACCAAACCAATATAAGGGTGTTAATGGTATTGAACAAGGTATGCAACATCGATAGGCCGTATAAAGCAGCTGTGCCCTCTTCGGAGGTAGGATTGCTTACTACAAAACCATCGGCAGCTGGATTAGGAAGCCCAAATAACTCAATTATTTTGCCTACCAATGCCAAGAAGGGTTGAAATAAAATCAATGCCCAAATAACCCCAAATACATTAAAGATGGTGTGCGACATGGCGGCACGTTTGGCTTGGGTGTTTCCTACGGCAGCAGCAATGTTGGCTGTAATGGTAGTGCCGATGTTCTCGCCCAATACCATGGCACAAGCCATGTGGAATGGAATCCACCCCATGCTAAGCATAATAAGGGTAATGGCCATGGTGGCAGATGACGATTGTAGTACCAAGGTGAGTACCGTTCCAAATACCAAGAAAATCAAAACAGAGCCAAAACCGTAGCTAGACCATGTTTTAACAAAGTCCAGCACCTCTGGGGTTTGGTTCAAGTCGGGTACCGATTCTTTCATAAACGATAGACCCAAGAACAGCAAACAGAAACCAACAATTAGTTCGCCTATGTTTTGACGTTGATTTTTCTTGGAATTAGAAAACAAGAATCCCAATGCCATAAGTGGAATGGCAAGGATAGAGATGTCGGCTTTAAATCCTAACCAAGATACCAACCAGGCGGTAACGGTAGTGCCAATATTGGCACCCATAATAACGCCAATGGCTTGTGCTAGGGTTAGTAGCCCCGCGTTGACAAAGCTAACCACCATAACAGTAGTAGCCGAAGATGATTGGATGATAGAGGTGATGCCCAACCCTGTCATAACCCCTTTAAAAGGGTTTGAGGTCATGGCAGATAAAAAACTTCTTAGTTTATTGCCCGATGCTTTTTGAAGGCCCGAACTCATTAAGTTCATGCCGTATAGGAACATGCCCAATGCTCCCAATAAGGTAAAAATTTGTAAGATTCCCATGTTGAGTGTTTAATGTTTAATGTTTAGTCGATTATTCGGGCTACGCCCTCATGAAGTTTAGTGCGAGGTGAATGCAGGAACCATGTTTACATGGGTTATGCTGAACTGAAGCCTAAAATCATGTAATAAGTTTGGCGGCGCCTTGGCATAGTTCAAACAAGTTTGACTCTGCTCTCGGCTTGCACAAACTTTAGTCGATTAGTCATCTTATTAGGCATGGGGCTAAATAACCAGTTTACCATAGCTTACAAGGCGGAATGTAGGCTTGGTAAACGAATGTAGAGAAGTCAACGCGTTATGTTGTGTAAAAAAGAAGTTAGTAGTGCGGATTAGTTTGCCGTTTTTGATAAAATCAGAAAGAAAGCTGGGGCTGTAGTTTCTGTTTTTTGTATTACTAAACAAGTGGGTAGCACAAGCACCCGATGTTGAAGGGGGAATATACAAAATAGAACTGGCATCGGGAACGTCAATAGAGTAGTATGCAACATCGTTTTGCTGTATATTGGCATGTTCCTCAAAATGGTTATGCTCAGAAGGTGTTAGGTTGCTTATTGCAGCAACCAATAAGACAATAAATGGTATTAGGTATGTTAGTATGTTTTTCACTCGAATCAATACTAAATATCTTTTTGTAATGCAAATATATACGTTTGTAAGGTGTAAGAACTAGTTATATTCTTATTTTATGTTAAACGATGTGTTTTAGGTGTAAGAAGATTTTTCTGTAAAAACAATGTAAGATGAATGTAACTAGAATGTTAAAAAACAACGTAACAAATGACATGCAACACTAAAGGTCTATTTCCAAACCATCGTAGCATAGAAATTGGTTGTCGGGGAGCGATGCTTGTACCTGCTCGTGCAAACCAATTTGGTGGCTTAGGTGGGTAAAGTAAACGCGTTTGGCGCGTACTTTTTTGGCAAAATCTTGTGCCTCGCTTAGCATAAAATGCGAAAAATGAGGCGTTTGGCGCAGTGCATCCACAATAAGCACTTCTACATCCATTATTTTTTCTGCTTCTTTCTCGTCGATGCGGCTAATATCAGTAAGGTAGGCAAACTGACCGATGCGAAAGCCCAAAATGGGCAGTTCGTGGTGGTAGCATCGGATGGGCACTATAGCAATGCCGTTTATTTCAAAAGGTTGGTTGCTGATGGGAAAAACCGATAGCAAAGGCACACCAGGATACAATTTCTTGCCCAAAAGCGAAAGTCCTCTTTTAGGGAAGCAGTAGGGCATGCTGCGCTTAATGGCTTTGATAACATTCTTTTCGGCAAAAATATTTACGTTTCCAAAGGGACGCAAATCGTCTAAGCCCGATACGTGGTCGTAATGTTCGTGCGTAAGCAGTACAGCATCGATTTTAGGGGTGGGGTGTTGCATCATTTGCTGCCTAAAATCGGGTCCGCAATCTATGATAAAGCAGTTGCCGTCTATGTCAATGCGGATAGAGGCACGCAAGCGTTTGTCTTTGGGATTGGTCGATGTGCAAACCTCGCAGGGACAATTTAAATAAGGTACACCAATGGAGGTGCCCGATCCTAAAACGGTAATGTGCATAATGTATCGGGTATGTTCATTCTAATGCGCCAGGCATCAGGGTAAAGGTTGTTGCATCGGTTGCCGATGTTTTTGCCCCAACCCATGGGAACGCCCCTGTAGGTAAGTAGCAGGTAGCCGATGGGTGCATTGGGCAAGGTAATCGATTCGCCTTTTAGGTAATGCAAGGCTGTGGTTAAATCAAGGTCGTATAGGGTAAACGCATCTTTGTTGAGGTGACGCGATAGTGCCAAATCAATGTGCGGTGTTTGGTTTTTGCCCTTTAAAGTTGCGATGCCGATGCCTTTTTTAACCCAACGCAAATGCTTGTCGAGTAAAGCAAAGTCGGCTTCGTAGGCCTTGGGAAGAGCATATATAAGGTCTTTTTCTTCTTTAAAGCACCAGTTATCGCTGTTGGTAAGAACTGCTTTACTGTCGTTCGAAAGAAAACAAACTCGGTCCCTGAGCTTGTCGAAGGGTGTTTGTTTTTTGCACTCTTTAGGTCGCAACTTAACACTGCCAGCAGGCGCCGTTTTGCGTAGTGCCGCCATAAACAGCCCTTCGCTTTGGTCGGTATGGAAATAAAAATGCTTGCTTTCCAGCACTTCGGCACCCAGTTCTTGGGCAATCCAAGCTACGTTTTCTTCGTTTTCGGGGCGATTAAACGTACAAGTGCTGTAGATGAGCAAACCGCCTTCTTTAAGTGCGGGCCAAACATCGCTTAAGATGCTGCGTTGGCGTTCAGCGCATTCTAAAACATAGTCGGCGCTCCAATCTTCAATGGCTTTTTCGTCTTTGCGAAACATGCCTTCGCCCGAGCAGGGGACATCGGTTAGTATCAAATCGAAATACCCCGATAACTTGCCAAAATCGGCAGGACGGTTATTGGTAACGGCCACGTTTCCGTAGCCCCATTTGGTGGTGTTTTCTGCCAAAATATGGGCACGTTGGGGCATTACTTCGTTGCTAATAAGCAAACTATCGTCCGATAAAAGGCTGGCTAAGTGGGTCGATTTTCCGCCAGGAGCAGCGCAAAGGTCAAGGGCTCTAATTGCATGCAGCTTAGCTTTTGAGTATGTTGTCGAAGGTTCGGATAAATACCTTTTAATTACCTGCTCCAAATACATCGATCCCGCTTCTTGTACGTAATAAACGCCCGCGTGAAACCATGGGTCGAGCGTAAAAACGGGTCTTTCGGGTAGGTAATATCCGCTATCGCAATGCGCCACCTTATTATATAAAGGAGTAAGGGCTACCTTGTCGTTTAGGCGTACGCTTACGGGCGATGCGGTTTGCATGGCCTCAAAAAAATGCTCGTACTCCGTTGGGAGCAGGGCTTTCATTTGCTCAATAAACGCTACAGGTAGTTCCATAATGCACTGCGAAGATAATAAAATTTGTTGAATTGTTTAGTCGTTTAGTCAATGCTTCGCATTTCATGAAGTTTAGTGCGAGGTGAATGCAGAAACCATGTTTACATGGGTTATGCTGAACCGATGCCTAAAATCATGTAATAAGTTGCTCACGTTAGCTTCGCTCATGTTGCTCACGTTCGGCAAAACAAATAAATTTGTTCTGCACTCACTTAATCGCAACTGTCGGCATAATCAAAGTAAACTTTGCTTCTGCTCTCACTTAATCGCAAAATTCCTAATTCCTCATTCCTAATTCCTAATTAAAAAAGTATCTTTGCATCATGAACTCTCCAAAAACAATTCATCGCGGCCGTTTTGCGCCATCGCCTACTGGCAGAATGCACTTGGGGAATGTGTATTGTGCCTTGCTATCGTACCTTTCTGTTAAAAGCAAAGGGGGAGATTGGGTATTGCGCATCGAGGATTTGGATCCACAGCGTAGCAAGCAGGAGTTTTCTCGTTGGATCGAAGATGATTTGCATTGGTTAGGGCTCGATTGGGACGAGGGCGGTACCAAAGGTGGTATGTATGCTCCTTACTATCAGAGCGAAAGATCCGATTACTATGCGTCGCTGTTTAAGACCATAGAGGAGCAAACTTATCCTTGTTTTTGTCGTAGAGCCGATTTGTTGGCTGCATCGGCGCCCCATGCTTCCGATGGCAGGGTGCTGTATGCAGGTACGTGCAAAAATCTATCGCCCGAGCAAATAAACGAGCGATTGCAAAAGCAAAAACCAGCCATCCGTTTGCAAATGCCCCATCAGGTAATGGAGTTTACCGATGGTTTGTATGGTTATCAAAGTGTCGATTTGCAAGATTTTTACGGCGATTTTGTGTTGCGACGCACCGACGGTACTTATGCCTATCAGTTGGCGGTGGTTGCCGACGATGCGGCTATGCACATTACCGAGGTAGTTCGTGGCAACGATTTGCTTTCTTCTACGCCTGCACAGCTGTATTTGTACCAGCTGTTGGGTTTGCAAGCGCCATCGTTTACCCATGTTCCCTTGCTGATGTCGTCTAAATCGGGCGAGCGATTGTCCAAACGCGACGGTTCGCTCAGCATGGAGGCGTTGCGCGCAAGAGGTGCTAATCCGACTCAAATTTTGGGTATGTTGGCGCACAAAGTGGGATTATTGCCCCACGAAGAACCCATATCTGCCAAAGATTTAATACCTTTGTACGATGTAAGTAAATTAGCCAAACAAAACATAACCGTTTACTCCGAATAATATGCCAAACGCTACCTTATACCTTATTCCTACTACCTTGGGCGATACCCCTTGGCAGGATGTGATGCCCCAATCGAATGCGCAAGTAATAACTTCGCTTAACTATTTTATTGTAGAGGAAATAAGAACGGCGCGCCGCTTTTTAAAGAAGGTTGATAAAAGCATCGATATCGATTCGCTTACGTTTTATGTGTTGAATCGTCATACCAAACCCGAAGAAATTGCTTCGTTTTTAGCGCCGATGGCAAAAGGAGAGAGCATTGGTGTTATTTCGGAAGCAGGTTGTCCTGCTATTGCCGACCCCGGTGCCGATGTGGTGGCTATTGCTCAACAAAAAGGCTACGATGTGATGCCTTTGGTAGGGCCATCGTCTATTTTGCTTTCGCTGATGGGTTCGGGATTTAACGGACAAAGTTTTGCCTTTTTAGGGTACCTTCCCATTGATGCGTCCGATCGTGCTAAACAGCTGAAACGCATGGAACAACGCATTTACGGCGAGCATCAAACACAAATCTTCATCGAAACTCCCTATAGAAATATGAAATTGGTGGCAGATGTGTTCCAGCATTGTCAGGCAGGAACAAAATTGTGCATTGCTTGCGATTTAACCTTGCCTACGCAATACATCAAAACCTTAACGGTGGCGGAATGGAAAAAAAGGACGCTTCCTGTACTAGAGAAGCGTCCCACAATATTTCTTCTTTATAAATAATGATTTTATAGGGTGATTTCTGCGTCATTGCTTATATTCGCAATCCTCATGTACTCAAGTACACTCCGGTTGCTCATATGCGCATTCCTTGAACTCCCTCCTCTAAAATCATTATTTAGGATATAACTCCTAACTACCAATCTACTTCAACATCTCCCTCTTCATCATCGGCAGAAGTTTCTTCCTCGTCGTCTTCGAAGTCGATGTCGTACACATCGCGGTCGCGGTGAACCAAAGCATCGGTGATTACAGGTTTTTTGTTGATTTCTTCCCAAAGCATGTCTTTGAGTTCGGCGATGCCTTTGCCTGTAACAGCCGAAATAAAGACGTATGGAATATCGGGCAAATCTTTCGACAATCCTTCTTCCAACTCGTCATCAATCAAGTCTGATTTGGTGATGGCCAATACACGTTGCTTGTTGAGCATTTCGGGGTTGTATTGGGTTAGTTCGTTGAGCAATACTTCGTAGGCTTGTTTGATGTCGTCAACATCGGCAGGAACCATAAATAGCAATACCGAGTTACGTTCAATGTGGCGCAAGAAGCGCAAACCTATGCCTTTGCCTTCGTGTGCTCCTTCGATGATACCTGGAATGTCGGCCATGACAAACGATCTGCCGTCGCGGTAGCCTACAATGCCCAAGTTAGGTTCTAATGTGGTAAAAGGGTAGTTGGCAATTTTGGGTTTCGCAGCCGAAACAACCGATAGTAAGGTAGATTTGCCTGCATTGGGGAATCCAACCAAACCTACGTCTGCCAATACTTTTAGCTCAAGGATAATCGTTTTTTCGATGGCGGGTTCGCCAGGTTGTGCAAAACGAGGGGTTTGATGGGTGGCTGTTTTGAAGTGCCAGTTGCCCAATCCGCCTCTACCACCTTTCATAAGGATGACTTCTTCGCCGTGCGAGGTAATGTCGCATAGGTATTCGCCAGAGTCTGCGTCATAGACAATGGTGCCACAAGGTACTTCGATGATTTTGTCGGCACCGTCTTTACCAAAACTACGGCTTGCACCACCGCTTTCGCCGTCGCCTGCAAAAATGTGTTTGGTATATTTAAGGTGAAGCAAGGTCCAGTAGTTGCTGTTACCACGTAAAATGATGTGGCCACCACGGCCGCCATCGCCGCCGTCAGGACCGCCCTTGGCAACGTATTTTTCGCGGTGTAAGTGCGCAGAACCTGCGCCACCCTTACCAGAGCGACAATAAATTTTTACGTAGTCAACAAAGTTAGAACCAGCCATAGTTATTGATGAATCGTTTAGTCGATTAGTCGGAGCTTTGCTGCAAAGCGACTATTTTATATTGTCAATGGCAGTGCAGATAGAAGCGAAGACTTCATCCATGGTACCTGTGCCTTTGATACGAACGTGTTTGCCTTGCTTGTCGTAGAATTGGATAACAGGCAATGTTTTTTGTTCGTAAACGTTGATGCGTTCTTGGATGGTTGCCAAGTTGTCGTCCGAACGACCAGAGGTTTTGCCGCGATTTAGCAAGCGTTTTACCAATTCAACTTGGTCAACGTCAATGTTAAGCATGATGCTCACACGTAGGTTGCGTTTTCTGAGCAAGCTATCCAAAGCTTCTGCTTGTACAACAGTGCGTGGGAAACCATCAAAAATAAATCCTTTTGCAGTAGGGTATTGGTCGATGGCGTTGTCCAAAACAGTAATGATTACGTCGTCAGGAACAAATTGTCCTTTCGAGATAAGTCCGTCAGCAATTTTACCCACTTCGCTGCCTTTAGCAATCTCTGCACGTAAAATATCGCCTGTTGAAAGGTGAACCAATCCGTATTTTTCTACAATGTAGTCGCTTTGGGTACCTTTGCCAGAGCCTGGAGCTCCAAAAATTACAACGTTAAGCATAGTATGATTGAGGTTTTAGGTTTCTTTCTAAAAAGCCAAATTTGGTGCAAATATACTAAAAAATTGTAGAATACGGGCAAGAAAATGAATTTAATTGTGGATGTAGTATTTTTCTGCTCCTCTTTGTTCTACGCGGTAGTATTTTAGTCGCTGAACAGCAGGGCCTTTGGTAACGACACCTAAACCATTGCCAATTTCAAAGGTTGATTTACATTGTGGGCAAGTAAAGAAATAACCATCATCTTTTAATACAATATCTTGCTTGGCTTCGTAAGTACAGCAGAGGTCAAACGCACATACCAAATTATCGATGGTGCGTACTACAACTACGCCACTGTAGCCGTAAGCCCCATTGGGCGATAATGTGGCGGGGCGTTGCTTGGTATAAGTTTTGCTTATTGCGCCCATGCCATCGTGTAGAATATAGTCGGGTCCAGATAAAGAAGTGTCAATCAGAAAACTAACACGTCGATTAGGAATGTTGGTGTTCTCTGGCTCTGGCATACAGCCGCAGAGCACCAATAGTAGGCAGGTGATAATTTTTACAGATTTCATGGTGCAAAGATAGGATTATTTATGCTATTTTATGACATTTTTATTATCTTTGACTTCACTAAATAATACGTCATGAAAAAACACCTTTTTTTACTTTTTGCTCTTTTGATAGGGCTTGTTTCGTGTAGTAAATGCCAGCAAGCGAAAGGAACTGACAAGGTTCGCTATTCGCGTGATGCGGTGTTGTACGAAGTAAATGTACGTCAATATACGCCAGAAGGTACGTTTAATGCCTTTGCAGCGCATCTTCCTTACCTAAAAACATTGGGTGTGGATATTCTTTGGCTGATGCCTATTCATCCTATTTCGGAGTTGAACCGCAAAGGTGAATTGGGTAGCTACTATGCCGTGAAAGATTACAAAGCGGTGAATCCAGAATTTGGCACATTGGAAGATTTAAAATCGTTGGTAAAACAAGCGCACGATTTGGGCATGCATGTGATTATTGATTGGGTGGCAAATCATACCGGTTGTGACAATCCATGGGTAACCGAGCATCCTACTTGGTTTGAGTACGATGGCAATGGCGAGTTGGTAAGTCCTATGGACTGGACCGATACTTATAGCTTAAACTACGACGACAAAGACATGCGTGCTGCTATGATCGATGCTATGAAATATTGGCTAACGGCTGCCGATATTGATGGTTTTCGTTGCGATGTGGCATCCATGGTACCTACTGATTTCTGGAACCAAGCACGCAAAGAGTTGGATGCGGTAAAACCAGTGTTGATGTTGGCAGAATCTTCTGAACCCGATTTAACCGTAGCTGCATTTGACATGCTTTACAATTGGCCTGCCATGTTCTTGTTTGAGGAAGTAGTGAAAGAAAGAAAAACGGCTGAAGATGTAGCAGAGTTGATTACCAATCAAGTGAAAAATTTCCCTCACGATACCTACTTTATGAACCACATTACCAACCATGACCGCAATACTTGGGATGGAACTGAGTTTGAACGTTTGGGTATGGCAGTAACAGCGTTTGCAGGGTTGTCGTATGTGTTGCCCGGTATGCCGATGATCTATACTGGTCAAGAAGTTGGTTTGCGCGATCGTATTCCTTTCTTTACCAAGTATGAAGGTTATACGCAAGAAGCTAATTCGATGTTCGAGTTTTATGCTTCATTGAATCACATTAAACATAACGAGCCTGCTTTGGCTGCTGGTGTGGTTGGTGGAAAATGGGCAGTATATACAACTACAGCTCCTAGTCAGGTTTTATTCTGTGGTAGAGAACTTTCTGGCAAAGAGGTGTTGTATATTGGTAACTTGAGCGATGAAAAAGCTTTCTTTGAGGTAAAAGGCGAAGTGCCTTCGGGTATCTTCTATGAGTATTTTGATGGCAATTCTATCGATTTTACGGAAGCTAATTCGTTGGTATTGGAACCATGGGAATGGGCAATCTATGTACGTGGAGAAGCTGAGTAATGCTTGTTTGTGATGAATGGGCAAAGGCGAGTAGAGTAAAAATAAAGTTTTTTACAAAAAAATAGCGAAATTATTTGTAGGTTCGTAAAATTGTACTACCTTTGCACTCACAAACGGAATGGCTGCGTAGCTCAACTGAATAGAGCGTCACACTACGGATGTGAAGGTTACAGGTTTGAATCCTGTCGCGGTCACTGAAAGGAGAACGAAAGTTCTCCTTTTTTTTATTGCAGCGTAGGATCCTATATGGTGTAGAGAGGATGAAAATAAACAAAAGGTAATGCACCATGCATTACCTTTTGTTGTATGTGGGAGTGTATGCTATTACTTGTTTTCGGTGATGCGGTTCCAGTAAATGGTAGTGCCTATACCGAAGATAGAACCGCGCAATTTTAGCTTGTTGGCTTCGATAAATTCTGCGGTTACGTTTACGCGAATACCCATGGTTGGGTCGTAGATTTTAGCATCGCCCCATTCTTTGTCTTCTGCGATGTATTTTAATCCTTTTACCAAAACAATTTGGTCAACATCTACGTTGCGGAGGCTTTTGTCTGGGTTTTTAACATCTTTGCGTTTGTTACCTTTGTCGTCTAATAGATTTTCTACCCAAAAAACTTGAGCATTGTAGCTACCGTCTTCGTTTTTGGTGATTCTTACTTTGCTTTTGTTGCCGCCACGGTCAGTAAGGTATTCTCCTAAAATGTTGTCACCGTTGTCGTTTAAACCTTGTGCCATAGCAGGGACAGCCATAAAAGCACATAAAATCATCCATAAAATTCTTTTCATAATGGTTATAGTTTAATGTTTTCGGGCGCAAAGGTAGTAAAACTTGCACAAAAAGCAATAAAATGTGCAGAAAATTATAGAATAGGGGGGGCGTCGCTGCGCTTTGTGATCCTTGTCTCTGTTACAGGCATCCTTAAAAAGCAGGGATTTTTTTGCAAAATGTTTTTTTCAGGGCAAATAGGTATGCTCATGCGAGTCTCTCTCTCCGAGGGATTTTTTCGCTTCGCTCAAAGATCCCATTCTCTGCCACGGGCATCCTTGCAAACCAATTTTAAAAACGAAATTTTATACCTAACGGTATTTTTTATTTATGCCTAACACCTGCAAGTAAACTTGCGGTGCTTGACATAAATAAAAAAACAGCAACCACAAGGTTGCTGTTTCGTTTTTAAAATTGTTTTGCGGAGAGAGAGGGATTCGAACCCCCGGTGCCTCGCAGCACAACGGTTTTCAAGACCGCCGCAATCGACCACTCTGCCATCTCTCCAAAAGAGTGGTGCAAAGATAGTGCTATTTTTTGAATCTAAAAATCTTTAGCCAACTTTTTTTTGCTAAAACCAATAAAAAGTTGTAATTTTAGCTCTCTAAAGGCAAAGATTATGCACCAAACCATTCTGTATGTATTGCAATTTTTGTTAGATAGCCCACATTTGACACAGTATGTGGGTTATACGGCTAACATGCAAGAATGGCATAAATACAAGGTGGTGATTGTTCCTTCCTCTTTTTTTCAAGATCATGCTGAAGCAAGAAGTCGGATGCCCCAATTACCACTAAAGGAATTAGCAGGGATGCCCATTCTATTTGGCGAACCGGTGGTAAAGCAGGTAAATGACACCTTGATAATCTATGCCGATTTGGTGGCATCGGCTCTTTTTTTGCTGTCGCGATACGAAGAAATGCTTAACCCTGCGCGCGATGCGCATGGTCGTTTTTCGGCAAAGGATTCCTTGGCGTACAAGGCGAATTTTTTGCTGCGTCCGCTGGTGGATGAGTACGGCGAATATTTGCGCTTGTGCTTGCGAAATATGGGTGTTGAGGTGCCAGATGTGCCAATACAACCTACAGTAACGCTTACGCACGATGTGGATGTGCCTTTTGAGCATCGCACGATGCGAGCTGTGTTGGGTGGTATCAAACGTGGCGAGTGGAAGCAGGTGCTGCACAATGCCTTTTCGTCGCTCGAAAAAAATACGGCCTATACCTTCCCATGGTTGTTGGAGCAGGATGCTTTGCTGCCCAATGCTCAACAAATCTACTTTTTGCGCATGCCCTTGCAATCTTGTGCGCAAGATAAACCTTACTTATCGTACGAAAGTGCCGATATGCAGGCGTTGTTACGCTTGCTGAAAGAGGCTAATGTGACGTTGGGATTGCATACCAGCTATGCTTCGGGTGCTCATGCGGCAGGAATTGCCAACGAAAAAACGCAACTAGAAAAGGTAATAGGAAGCCCTGTTTTACACAATCGACATCATTTCTTGCGCACTTGCAGCCCGTTGGATATGCAAGCATTGGCCGATGCAGGTATTCTGCACGATTATACCCTTGGCTTTGCCGATCAGGTGGGCTTTCGCATCGGTACCGCTCGACCTGTGCGCTTTATCAACCCCGTTACGTTGGAAGTAACGCCCCTCTGTTTGCATCCTCTGCTGGTAATGGATGCCACACTGTTTTCTTACATGAATTTGTCGTTCGATGCTGCTTTTGCTTGTATCAAGCAGTTGGCAGCAGCGGTAAAAGCCTACGGTGGTGAGTTTGTGCTGCTTTGGCACAATACGGGTTATGCGCAGACGGAAGATGATCGGGCATTTTATGAAAAAATCATCCAATATTTGGCATCAACCTTTGCATCGCAACAAAAAAACTTATAAATTTACACCTACCAAATATTTTGCTCATGAAAACGTACGAAAATCATTCCTTGTTGCCTTATAATACCTTTGGGGTTGATGTAGATGCACAGTATCTTGTTGAATACGATAGCGAAGAAGAGTTAGTGCAGCTATTAAGTCTCGATTTGTTGCGCGAAAATAAATTTTTGCACATAGGTGGAGGTAGTAATCTGTTGTTTATTGGCAACTACCAAGGTGTTATCTTACACTCGCACATTATGGGCATAGAAGTAAAAAAAGTAACCGATACCGATGTTTTTGTGCGTGTTGGGGCTGGTGTGGTTTGGGATGATTTTGTAGCGTATTGCGTAGCAAAAAATTACGGCGGAGTAGAAAACCTCTCGCTTATCCCAGGCGAAGTAGGAGCAACGCCCATTCAGAATATAGGTGCCTATGGCGTTGAGGTAAAGGATGTTATCTATAAAGTAGAGTGCATTGATGTGGCAAGTGGCGAAAAACGTATTTTTACCAATCCCGAGTGTAAGTTTGCCTATCGTAACAGCATTTTTAAACACGAACTAAAAGGTAAATACATTGTAACAGCTGTTTGGTTTAAATTGTCGCGTCAGCCTAAAATCAATGTAAACTATGGTAGTTTGGCAGAAGAAATCAAACAATATCCCGAACCAACCATACTTGAGGTGCGCCAAGCCGTTGTTGCTATTCGTCAACGTAAGTTGCCCGAACCCAAGGTATTGGGCAATGCAGGTAGTTTCTTTTTAAATCCCGTTATCGATAAAAACCATTTTGAAAAACTACAACAGCAATATCCCAATATGCCTTTTTACGACTTGCACGACGGTACCTTTAAAGTGCCAGCAGGATGGCTTATCGAGCAATGCGGTTGGAAAGGCAAATCGGTGGGCAAAGTGGCGGTGCACGGCAGCCAGGCGTTGGTGCTTATCAACAAAGGTGGCGCCAATGGGTTAGACATTATCAACCTATCCGACAGCATTCGTGCATCGGTGAAAGAAAAATTTGAGATAGAATTAACGCCCGAAGTGAATATCATTTGGGGATAGTGCAAACAACTTTAACATTACATACTATGAAAGTTTTTACAAAATTAAGTGTAGCCTTTTTATTGGCGATGGCTACTGTGGCAGCCTATGCAGCAGAGTATTTTGTGTACTATGATGGTACCTTTACAACTCCTCAGGTGTGGGCATGGAACAGCGATGGTAACTGTACAAAGGCCACTGCATGGCCAGGCGATAACATGGTGCAAAAAGATGGCATGTGGTATTGGGAACTGCCAGCAGGTAAAACTGCTCCCACGCAAATTATTATCCATCAAGGAGATACTAAAATTGGTGGTGGTGACTTGGAGTATGTCAATAAGATGATTTATCATCAAGATGGTACTTGCTCTAATCCTAATATTCCTACCGTAGCAGCATCGCCTGCATCAGGATCGTTGTTTAAGGAAGATATTACCGTGTCGTTGACAGCTTCTATTGCAGGTGCTACCATCTACTATACCACCGATGGAACCGCCCCTACCACAGGATCGGCTATTTATACCGAGCCATTAATCTTTACCGAAACTACCACCTTAAAAACTTTGGTAGTGGCAGGGGAAGAATCAAGCACAAAAGAATTTGTGTATTCAAAAATGCCAGAAGCTGGCGAAATGCAAGCAGGAACCAACCTTCTTACCAAATATTATACGGTAAATCCTAACGGACAAAAGGGAGCACGCAAAACCATTGATATGGAATTTGATAACACGCTTTCGTACCGCATCAAAGCAACCAAAGCATTGGACCACTGGGATGCTACTGATATCATTGCCCAAGGCGTAGCGCGCGATGTTTGCCAAGCTATTTATGGTAAACACGAACGTCCTATTGTTGACTCGTATGCTATTTATGCGGCCTATGATGATAAGAACCTATACTTAGGTGTACAATTGGTATATACCGTTTGGGATCAATATGGCGAAGGAAAACAACCTACCGAATCGAAACCATACAACATGGATGGTCGTTTGATGTGGGCATTTGATTTAAATCCAGTTAAACAATTTGATGGTTATATCAATGGTAAAGGTGCTATCTGGAATGGAACTACCCAACCAGGTGCTAAATTTAATAATGGTGTAGATGCAATTTGGATTGGTTCTACCCAACCTGGTGTAGGAACACCCGGCTTGTTCTTCCCTACACCCGATGGCCATGCCAGCTACGATGGTGCTTATTGCAAGAGCCCTAAAAGCATCAAATATGGTTGTATAGATGGTTTGCTATCTTCTATTACGGCTATCTATGGTCAGTCAAACTTTGAATACGATCCCAAAGTGTTGAAAGGCGAAACAGGATTTAACAACCTTAAATCGCAAACCAAAGATACAGATCATACCTTCTACGAATGGGTATTTCCACTTGCTGAATTGGGTATTACTGCCGACTACATCGAAGAATACGGCATTGGTGTTATGTTTGTTGATATCTACGGTTCTAGTCCTGTAGGTGGAACTCCATACGATCCTGCTTACTTCGACAATGCGAAAAAGAAACATACCCAGGACCCTTCTACCAGCAATGAGAAAGAAGACGAAGATATCATTACCTATGCACCTGCTCGTGTAGGCAAGTTGTTGCCTGCTAATGACTCACCCGATGGCGGTGGTGCTACAGCTGTAGAGGATGTGGTGGTTGAGGATGCTCCTGTTGAATACTACAACCTAATGGGTGTTAAGATTGCAGAACCTGTAAAAGGTCAAATCTACATAGAGCGTCAAGGTGCTAAAGTAACCAAGAAGATTGCCTACTAAATAGACAACAAACCACAACAAAAAAGTAGCGAAGTGAAAACTTCGCTACTTTTTTGTTTATTATCAATTGTTGACAAGTGACAGTTTTACAGTTTCAAATTATGTCCCATGCGTTCTTTTTTGGTATGCATGTAGTATTCGTTGTGTTTATTGATACCCACTTCGATGCCTACATTCTCTACAATTTCCAAACCATATCCCTCCAAGCCAATTCGCTTAACAGGGTTGTTGGAAATCAAACGCATTTTTCTAACGCCAATTTCACGAAGGATGCTTGCACCTACGCCGTAATCACGTTCGTCTGGGCTAAATCCAAGTTGGATGTTGGCATCCACCGTGTCAAGACCTTGTTCTTGTAGTGAGTAGGCTTTGATTTTATTCATCAAACCAATGCCTCTACCTTCTTGAATAAGGTAAATAATCACGCCTTTGCCTTCTTTTTCTACCATTTCCATGGCTTTGTGCAGTTGGTCGCCGCACTCACAACGTAGCGAACCAAAAATATCGCCTGTAACGCAAGATGAGTGTACCCTTACCAATACGGGTTCGTCTTCTTCCCAGGTTCCTTTTACCAATGCCACGTGTTCCAAACCATTAGAAAGTTGACGGAAAGGAATAATTTTGAAGTCGCCATATTTGGTAGGAAGATTAGCGGTTTCACCTTTTTCTATAATCGATTCTTGTTTAAGTCGATACGAAATCAAATCTCTAATGGTAATGATTTTGATGCCAAATTTTTCTGCCACCTTTAGTAGGTCTGGCATGCGAGCCATGGTGCCGTCTTCGTTCATGATCTCGATAAGGGCAGCAGCAGGGTATAAACCCGACAAACGTGCCAAATCGACTGCGGCTTCTGTGTGTCCTGCACGACGAAGGACGCCTTTGTCTTTTGCATATAGCGGGTTGATGTGTCCTGGGCGACCGAAGGTTTGTGCGGTTGAGGTAGGGTCTGCCAACGCTTTGATGGTCGCGGCACGGTCTGCGGTAGAAACACCTGTTGAGCAACCTTCAATCTTGTCGATGGTAATGGTAAAGGGAGTGCCCAAAATCGAAGTGTTGTTATCCACTTGACGGTTAAGCTCCAACTCTTTGCAACGTTCTTCGGTGATAGGAGCGCATAGCACACCTCTGCCGTTCTTTAGCATAAAGTTAACGGCTTCTGGGGTTATCTTCTCAGCTGCGATAATAAAGTCGCCTTCGTTTTCACGATCTTCGTCGTCAACAACGATCAAAAACTTGCCTTCTTTAAAATCGATTAGTGCTTCTTCAATGGTATTTAGTTTCATACGAAATTATTTTTTTTGCTTTATGAGTGCAAAGATAGGATTTTTTTTGCTAAAAAATTGCTTAAATGCGTTCTTATATGCATCTCCTTTCATAATGGAAGACTCCGTGGCTGCCATGTAGGTGAGGATGATGCCGACTGGGAGTAGAACAAATGCGCTGAGCCACATGCCTTGCCATACTTCCCAAATGCCCTCACGAGCCATCTTATAGCCCGTGTTGTCGATGATGTAGTAGGTAATGAAAAGTACGGTCGATAGTACCAAAGGCATTCCCATGCCCCCCTTGCGAATAATGGCCCCCAAAGGTGCACCAATAAACAGGAAGATGAAGCAAGCAAATGGTAGCGAGAAACGTTTGTGCCACTCAATGGCATGACGGCGTAGCTCGGCGGTCAACCAGTTGACGTTTTTGTCGAAGGTGATGGTTTCGCTTTGGATGAGTCGTGTTTGCGACAAGGCGGAATTGATGATGCGTTTTTGTCCTAACGTATTTAGGTGGGTGAAACGCGACCAGAATGTTTCTGCTGGTTTGTTGATGGCTACATTGGTGGTGTCGATAGCGCCTGAAGCCCCTTTTTTGTTCTTGTTGAAATACACCGCAGTGAGCGTTTTATTTTGCTCGTTGTTGTTGTTGGTTGCTATTTTTTTTGCGATGGAATCGACCGAATATGCCAACTCGGTGGTGTTCTTGCTAACGTATTGTCCGTCTAGGAACTTGTCGCTCATTTCGTTGAAATTGGCATCGTAGTCGATGATCATTTCTTTGGTGCCAAAGGTTTCGCGCCTGTAGGGGATGATTTTGCTGCCTTTGTCTTTTTGATCGCCTTGTTGCAGGTGCTCAAAGGTCTCTCCGCTGTGCAATCGCAGCATCAAATGCTGTTTGTTGGTGGACATGCTGATGTAGCCTGTGTCTGCTCGAATGATGGAGGTGTTGCTAAATCCGTTGGAATAATCGTAGATGATTACGTCCAGCAGCATGTTGCGTTTTTTGTTGCCTACGTAGATGTTTCTACCCGAAATGCCGCTGTAAAAAGAGCCTTCAGGAATGTCCAATTCGGGCGATTTTTCGCGAAGCGAGAACATCAGGGTCCACATTCTTACTTGTGAGTAGGGAAGTACGTAGTCGGAAAAATAAAAGCTGCCAATGGAAATGAAGATAATGGTGATGGTGAGTGATCGCATGATGCGAAAGAGCGAGATGCCTGCCGCTTTCATTGCCAACAGTTCCAAACGTTCACCCAAATTGCCAAAGGTCATCAGAGAGCCCATTAAAATGGAAAGTGGCAAGGATAAGGGAACCAATCCCAAGCAAGCATAGAAGAAAAATTCTCCCAAAACTCCAATACCTACGCCTTTGCCTACCAAGTCGTTGATATTGTGGAATAGGAATTGCAATACCAGAATAAAGATGCTGGCAATGAACGTAATAGCAAACGTTTTGAAAAAGTTTTTGAGGATGTATCGGTCTATGTGCTTGATGCCTGCCATGGTGTAGAATTGCGGGTGAAACTAAAAGGCAGTAGGAAGCAATGCTTGGATGTTGGGTGCAACCAAGCAGGTGGAACTTCCGTACATCAGTACACGAATAGGGGTGCCAAATCGCTCCTGCATTTCTGCTAATACCTGACGACATTCGCCACAAGGAGTAATGGGTTGTTCAGTAAATTGACCGTTGGTTTGAGCAGCGATGGCGATGGCAATGGGAGGGTGTTGTGCGTAGTTGGCAGTGGCATATAGCAACGCTACGCGCTCGGCGCATACACACGATCCGTATGCCCTGTTTTCTTGGTTGGAACCACGTACGATGGTGCCGTCTTGCAATAGCACAGCGGCTCCCACTTGGAAATGGGAGTAGGGAGCATAGGAGGTCTGTGTGGCAACTTGCGCCTGTTGGATGAGATTTTGCTCCCACGAAGCCAATTGTTCGAACGTGATTTGTACCATAAAGTAATAGACAAAAGTAGCCCAATTTCAATAAAATCGCAAAAAAACTATTCTAAATCTCTCAAAAAATACTATTTTTGTAATTCATAAAGTAAATATTGCATGAAAAAACACATTTTATCGTATTTTACACTCCTTTTACTCTTACTGGTTGCTCTTCCTACTTTTGCTAATTACGATGCTTATATTCAGCGCTATAAGGACATCGCTATGCGCGAGATGAACGATTATGGTATTCCTGCCAGCATTACCTTGGCGCAAGGTATTTTGGAATCAGGGGTAGGTCAATCGGAATTAGCTGTAAAGGCCAATAACCATTTTGGTATCAAATGCCACAATGACTGGGATGGTGAAAAAGTATATCACGACGATGACAAGCGCAACGAATGCTTTCGCAAATACAAAACTCCTGAAGAGTCGTTTATTGACCATTCTTTGTTCTTGAAAAACCGTTCACGCTATTCGTTCCTATTTGAGTTGGATAAAACCGACTACAAAGGTTGGGCAAAAGGTTTGAAACAAGCAGGTTATGCTACTGATCCTAACTATGCTACTCGTTTGATTACGCTCATCGAATCCAACGAATTGCATCAGTACGATACCGAGGCATATGTTACAACCTCTCCAGAAGCGACAACTCCTACCAAACAGGTGGCAAGCAAAAACGAATCGGGATTGAAATACGTTATCGTACAAAAAGGCGAATCCTACTATACCATTGCTAAGGCGCACAGAATCCCATTCTCGCTCATTTGCTCGTACAACGACGTGGATCGCAAAACCCGTCAGCCAGAAGAGGGAGAAATTGTGTACTTACAACGCAAAAAAAAATCGGTAGAGAAAGGTGCTGCTACCCACGTGGTACAAGCGGGTGAATCGATGCACAGCATCTCGCAAAAGTATGGCATCCGTCTGCATAGCTTGTACGACCTTAATAATATGCAATATACACAAAAAGCAGAGGAAGGCAAACGCCTGAAATTGCGCTAATCCCTTAATATTATGACTATGGAACACAAAGAGTACGATTTGATTGACATTATCAAGTTCTTTTGGAATTTGGGAGTATCCTACATTTGGAATCCCTTGGTATTTCTATTGCGTTTTTGCTTGCAAAGATGGTATGCATTTTTGTTGGCAATAGTTTTTGGGGTGGGTGTTGCATTTTTCTGCGCACCTAAATCATCGACCACTTACACTAGTAATATGGTTGTTTACTATACTGCTGATTCGGAAGATGATGTTTTGCGTGTGATTGATGAACTTTGCGACCTAAGTGCCAGCGAACGCATGGAGCAAATGCAGCTTAGCGAGCAGGTGGCGCAAGATTGGTTGTCTGTTGCTGCCGATGCAATCAATGTGGACGAACGCAGAATGAGTATTGTCGTGAACAGCAAATCAGAAGCGAGTAATCGTGCAATGCAGTTGGCTGTGATAGCGTATTTGAATGGCAATGCTATGCTGCAACAACAGCATCAATTCCGTCATGCAGTGGTACAAAAATCGATTGTAGCCTTGCAAAAACAATGCGAAATGATTGAGGCATTGCCCAGCGATGAAAGAGCGGATGTTATGAGTTCGTATTTGTCATCGGCATCGGAAATTATCAAGCATGAGCGCATGTTAGCACGCGAAACGGCTCCTGTTGTATTGAAGAGGGTGAGCCTGGTAGCCAATCAACCAATGTCTTGGATGGCAGCTTCTAAACGTTATGTGGCAGCTGTTGTAGCAGTGGTATTGGTGGTTATGTTGGTGTTCCATTTCAGAAAAGAAATCTACAGTTTTATTTACCCAGATAAAAAATAAAATTTGCGTAAGGTATAAAAAAAACGGCAACCGTCAAGTTGCCGTTTTTTTGTGCGCTATGGTGCGATGCATTAAATAAATGCCGTACTACGTTTTACAAATTTGCTCAACGCTTCGCCTTTTAGCATGTTGTTGGCAAGCAATGCCAAATCGACCAACTGACCCACCATGTCTTCGTTTTGGGCAAATTCTTGGTAGATGCTTTCTCTATCTTTTTCCAAAGCGGCAATTTTGTCGTTGTTGGCTTTGATGAGTTCTTTGTCGGTAGTGGCGATTTCTTCGTCTTTTTTGTCTTTGTTGGCCTCGTTGATGCGGTCGGTCATTTGGCGCAACTCGGCAATCTCTGCATTGATAGGCGCTACTTTTTCGTTGGTGGCTTCTTGGCTACTAGCAAGCAAGCGTTTGATCAAAGCATGGTTGGTATTGACTACCAGGTTGTACGAGTTAGGCATTTGACCGTAGAAGCTCATCATGCCTCCTTGGGTAGCTGCCATTTCTTTCATGCGACGCATAAATTCTTGTTGCGTAATCATTACAGGCATGCTTTCGCTGTCTAAAGCGGCAAAACTTACCCAGAAATTGTTGTCCTTGTCTTCTGGAAGTGCTGTTTTAAAGATGCTACTAAGGGCATTTTGCTCGTCTGCGCTAAGCGCAACGCTCGATGCGTTTTCTTTGAGGATGATGTTGTCGATGGTGTCGCTATCAACGCGTACGTAACGGCTCTTTTCGTTCTTTTGTTCCAACATCGATGCCAAGTGAATGTCCAATTGACCGTCCATCAATAGCACATCGTAACCTTTGGCCTTGGCAGCCTCGATGTAGCTGTATTGTTGGTCTGCATCGTTGGTGTAAAGGTAAATCAAATTGCCATCTTTGTCGGTTTGGTTGGCTTCGATAAGGGTTTTGTATTCGTCTGCAGTATAGTATTTGCCGTCGGTATTTTTAAATAGGTTGAATTTTACGGCACGTTCGTAGAATTTTTCATCAGTCAGCATACCGTAGTTGATAAAGATCTTAAGGCTGTCCCATTTGCTTTCAAATTCGCTGCGTTCGGCTTTGAAAATTTCTTGCAAGCGGTCAGCGACTTTTTTGGTGATGTGGCTCGAGATTTTTTTTACGTTGCCATCGCTTTGTAAGTAAGAACGGCTTACGTTTAGTGGAATATCGGGCGAGTCGATAACACCGTGTAGCAAGGTTAAAAATTCGGGTACAATGCCTTCAACGCTATCAGTAACAAATACTTGGTTGCAGTAAAGTTGGATTTTGTTGCGTTGTAGTTCGATGTTGTTCTTAACTTTTGGGAAATACAATATACCAGTTAGGTTGAACGGATAGTCCACGTTGAGGTGGATGTGGAACAAAGGTTCTTCGCCGTAGGGATAAAGTTCGCGGTAGAAGGTGGTATAGTCTTCCTCTGTCAAATCAGCAGGTTTTTTTACCCATGCAGGTTCGGTATTGTTGACAATGTTGTCTTCGTCTGTGGTTTGCTCTTTGCCATCTTTCCATTCTTTTTTCTTACCAAATGCAATGGGAATAGGCAAAAATTTGCAGTATTTGTTAAGCAATTCAGTGATTTTGCTTTCTTCCAAGAACGATACGTTTTCGTCGTCGATGTACAAAATAATGTCAGTACCTCTGTCTGCTTTTTCGCAGTCTTGCATGGTGTAGTCGGGGTTGCCTTCGCAGCTCCATTTGACTGCTTTGCTGTCAGCTTTGTACGATTGGCTGATGATTTCTACTTTTTTTGCCACCATAAAAGAAGAGTAGAAACCTAAGCCGAAGTGGCCGATGATGGCGTTGGCATCGTCTTTGTATTTGTCCAAAAATTCTTCTGCGCCCGAAAATGCAATTTGGTTGATGTATTTGTCGATTTCTTCGGCAGTCATACCTACACCACGGTCAGAAATGGTGATGGTTTTTGCATCTTTGTTGACGCTAACAGTTACTTTTAGTTCGCCCAAATCGCCCTTGAATTCGCCTACAGACGATAGGGTTTTTAGTTTTTGGGTAGCATCTACAGCATTAGATACCAACTCACGAAGAAAAATATCGTGGTCGCTGTACAAAAATTTCTTGATAACTGGGAAAATGTTTTCCGAAGTTACACCGATGTTTCCTTGTTTCATATTGTTGTGGTTAAATTATTGTCTTCGCTTTATTGTAAGCAAAAACAATGCCAAACACCACATGCTGACAAAGTGTCAAGCAAAAAAATGAAACAAAAACTTATTTTTCGGTGAAAATGTAGCCGTAACCTTGCTTGGTAAGCAAATTTTGGTCGTATGGTTTGATTTTTTTACGTAGGCGAGTAATGTTCACATCAATGGTACGGTCCAATACGTTCGATTCGCCTTTCCATATGCTCTCCAATAGCTGTTCGCGCGATAGTACGCGGTTTTTGCATTGCAAGAATAGGCTTAATAGCTCAAATTCTTTTTTGGTAAGGTTGATTTCGGTAGTACCAATAAACGTGGTTTTGTTGACCAAATTGATGGTTAAATCTTCGAATGTCAAAATGTCTGGTTGTGCCTCGTTGCTAACAGGAGTGGCATCAGATGTGGCGGTGGCAGTGGTGGCAGTTGCGTTGGCAGTACGTTTCAAAACAGCCTTTACCCTAGCCAAAACCTCGTTGATGGAGTAGGGTTTAGAAATATAGTCGTCTGCTCCAATCGAAAAGCCACGCAATTTGTCAGCTTCGGTATCTTTGGCAGTGAGGTAAATAATGGGGATGCGTTCGGTTGCTTCGTTTTTGCGTAGCATCGTACCCAATTTGAAGCCCGAAATTTCGCCCATCATTACGTCCAACATAAATAATTGATACGACGACAAGTTGTCTTGCTTCAGTACGTCTTCTGCTGAGTAAGCAACATCAACGATATAACCTGCTTGTTCGAGGTTAAATTGTAAGATTTCGCACAAATCTTCTTCGTCGTCAACCACTAAAATACGTTCGTCTGCCATAGTTTTATCAATGAGTGAGTACTGCAAAGATATAAATTTACTTTTTAAAGACAAAATAAACCGACAAAACCATAAAAACAAAGCCGATGATGTGGTTCCAGCGAATACTTTCGTTGAACGCAAGCACCGAAAATACCATAAATACCAGCAAGGTAATGGCTTCCTGAATAACTTTTAGCTCCAGTAACGAAAACGGACCACCGTTGCCTTCAAATCCGATGCGGTTGGCAGGTACCTGAAAGCAATATTCGAAAAGGGCGATGCCCCAGCTGAGTCCGATAACGGCGATGAGTGGCCAACTTTCGAACCATTTGAATTCTTTTAGCTTGAGGTGGCCGTACCACGCCAAGGTCATAAATGTGTTGGAGATGACCAACAAGAGTAGGGTATAAAATATCTTCATAGTCAGTTAGTAGGAGGTGTTGGCAATGAGGGTGGTGAAACCTATCAGTCGGTCGTTTTTGCTGCCAAAAGGACGATGGTACACCTTGATGTCGTACTCGTTCTGGGTTTGCCAATGGTTGCCTTCAATGGGAAGGGTGGAACCTTTGGTACTTCCTTTGGGAACAACTACGTAGAGGTAGTTGTAACCGCCTTGTTTGAGGAGCAATGTTTTTTCGTATTGTTGCTTTTGTGGGTTGTATTGCATTCTTGCCTTACTGCCTAATACATTGTCTGTTAGCTCGCCTAAAAGATAGACTTCGCTGTCCCAAAATGGCTGTTCAACAGGCAGGCTGAAGTGCGTAAAAAAGTAGTCGGCATCGAGGTCTGATTCGTCCGAAAATTGCACGTTGATGAGGTACCTTCCGTGTACGTCTTGCCAGAAATCATAGGCTTGCTGACGCCTGTTTTCGTCGGGGTACAAGGTGGCATGAAAATAGGGTTTGAAGTAGGAAATTTCTTCGATGCGTTCGCTTAAAATTCGCTCCGATGAAATGTCAAAAACACGGTATTGATTGCCTGCTTCAAATAGCAGTTTGGCGTTGTTGAGGTAGCGCAATGTGTGCTGTTGGTTGTAGTCGGCAGTGGTCAAAACAGCTTGGTTGTCGGTACGTCCGTTTTGTGTTACTACCACGATGATCTCGTTCAACGGATCTTTGATATCGTATTGGCTGTAGTCGATGTCAATATCGACTTGTTGCCAGTCTTTCTGAAAGCTCTTGTAGGTACGTGCGCTGGCGATTGCTTGGATGTTGACTTTTGGATCAACTACTGAAAAACAGGCAGTTAAAACAGGCTTGTTGTCTGCGTTGTCTTCAAAAACTTCGATGGCATAGTTGCCACTAATGGGGCATTGCCAATCGTCGTTGGGGAGATCCAATTGGTAATGGTCGTATGCGTAGTAGGCGCTGTTGGAAGGGGAGGGAGATTCGATGTAGTTGTTCGAAAAACCACGCATGTATTCGGTCTCTTGCAAGGTTGATGCTTGCCAGTTAGCGTTGCAATGTACGATGCGGTACGAATAGGTAGTAGCGTTGCATAGAACATCGTCAAAACGTAGCGTGATTTTGTCTTCTCCGTTCAAGGTGATAACAGGAAAAGTGGGCGATTGGTAGTAGTTGCCAATTTGCACCGACTTGATGTTGTCTTTTAGCGATTGGGTATAGTATCGCTGTGCGTATGCCGTAAGCATACACAACCAACAGAGTGTTGTTATGAGTAGTTTTTTCAATCGCATGCTGCTGCAAAGGTAGTCATTTTTTGTCGAAGGGCAGCAATCGCCCCGTTATTTAATGTTCAACTTGCAATATTAAACAAAAGAACTATTGTGTCACCCAAAAAATAATTGTAACTTTGTAGCGTTTTTTTAATATAGGTAATATATTATCATCACTTATGGCAAAAGTAATAAAAACCAAAAAGGGTCTTGACATCCGTATGGCAGGTGCTGCTGCAAAAGAATACGGACAGGTGTCGCAAGGCGAATTGATCGGTTTTAATCCCGATGATTTCTACGGAATGACACCCAAACCCATCGCCAAGGTAGGCGATAAAGTCAAAGTGGGTACTGTTTTGTTTGTGGATAAGAAAAATCCAAGTTTCAAAGTGGTATCTCCTGTTAGTGGCGAATTGAAAGCAATTAACCGTGGTGAGCGTCGTAAAATCTTGGATTTTGTGGTGCAAAACGACTTTCAAGCGACCAAAGAATCGTTGCAACCTGTCAATTGGAACGGCAGTGTAGAAGAAATTAAAGCTGGTTTGTCGGAAGCTGGTATGTTTGCGTTCTTCAAACAACGTCCTTACGACGTAGTAGCAAACCCAGACGAAACTCCTCGCGCTATTTTTATTTCTGCATTTGACAAAGCTCCTTTGGCTCCTGATATGAATTTCATTCTTTCGGGCGAAGCTGCTAACTTCCAAGCTGCTATCAACGTGTTGGCAAAAATCGCTCCTGTTTATGTAGGGGTTGATAAAAATGCAACGTGGGCTGCATCGCTTCAAAATGCAGAAGTTACTTGCTTCGAAGGCAGCTATCCTGTTAGCAATGTAGGTGTTCAAATCAACCAAGTAGCTCCTATTAACCGTGGCGAAATGGTGTGGACCGTTACCCCTCAAGAAGTGGTGATTATTGGTCGTTACGTAGCGAAAGGTCAATTGGACTTCTCAAAAACTGTGGCTTTGGTGGGCGAATGTGCTGCTAAGCCTCAATACTACAAAGTAACCATGGGTACCTCAGTAGCATCGTTGACACATGCTAATATTAGCAATGGTGTTACTACCCGTATCATCGCAGGCAACCCATTGTCGGGTGCGCAAACTACCGAACAATCTTGGCTAAATCCTTTGGTGTCGCAACTTACCGTACTTCCAGAAGGTAACGATACCCACGAATTGTTGGGTTGGATCATGCCTCGTTTCAATATGTTTAGCGTGAGCGGTTCGTTCCTTTCGGGTATGTGCGCTTGCCTACGCAATAAAATGACCTTTAAATTCGATACCCGCTTGTTGGGTGGCGAACGTCATATGATTATGTCGGGCGAATACGACAAAGTATTCCCTATGGATATTTACCCAGAATTCCTGATTAAAGCCATTATCGCTGGCGATATCGACAAAATGGAAGCGTTGGGTATTTACGAAGTCGCTCCCGAAGATTTTGCTGCTGCAGAATTTGTATGTTCTTCGAAAGTAGAATTGCAAAAAATTGTACGCAAAGGTTTGGATCTATTGAGAAAAGAAATGTGTTAATTTGAAATCTATAATCAACAAATAATGAATGCTTTAAGAAATTTGCTCGATAAGATTAAACCAACCTTCATGGAGGGCGGTAAATTATCGATGTTCCGTTCGGTATTCGACGGTTTTGAAACTTTCTTGTTTGTGCCCAATACTACCTCGAAATCGGGTGTGCATATCCACGATGCCAACGATTCGAAACGTATTATGATTATGGTAGTCATTGCTTTGATGCCTGCATTGTTGTTCGGTATGTACAACGTAGGTTATCAACACTTCTTGGCTATCGGTCAGTTGGCAACAACAAGTTTTTGGTCTGTGTTTGCTTATGGCCTTTTGGCTGTATTGCCAAAAATCGTAGTGTCGTATTTGGTGGGCTTGGGTATTGAATTTACTGTGGCTCAATTCAAAGGCGAAGAAATTCACGAAGGCTTTTTGGTATCGGGTATCATTATTCCTATGATTGTTCCCGTTGATTGTCCATTGTGGATGTTGGCCATTGCGACCGCCTTTGCCGTAATTTTTGCAAAAGAAATTTTTGGTGGCACAGGTATGAACATCTTCAACGTAGCCATTGTAACCCGTATGTTCTTGTTCTTCTCTTATCCTTCAAAGATGTCAGGTGACAGCGTTTGGATCAAAACCGAAGGCATCCTTGGCTTGGGCGAAGGTCAAGTAGTGGATGGATTTACTGGTGCAACTCCATTGGGTCAAGTGGCTGTATCGCCAACTACTCAAACCGCTCTTACCAACGCTGTAGGCGAACCTTCTACGATCATGGATGCCATCATCGGTTTGATTCCCGGTTCGATTGGCGAAACCAGCATTATCGCTATTGCGTTAGGTGCTATTCTTTTGTTGGTTACTCGCATTGCAAGCTGGAAAATTATGCTTTCTATCTTTGGTAGTGGTGCTTTGATGGCTTGGATTTTCAATGCAGTTGGTCCTGATACTGCAGCTGCTGCACTTCCTTGGTACGAACACCTTATTTTAGGTGGTTTTGCCTTTGGTGCTGTCTTTATGGCTACCGACCCCGTTACCTCGGCTCGTACCGAAGCAGGCAAATGGATGTACGGCTGTTTAATTGGTGCTTTGGCTATCATTATTCGTGTTCTAAACCCTGGTTATCCCGAAGGTATGATGCTTGCCATCTTGTTTGGTAACGTATTTGCTCCTTTGTTCGACTATTTGGTGGTTGGGCGCAACATCTCCAAACGTGCTAAACGTGCAACAAAAGCTATTAACTCTAAATAATAATACCATGAATACAAATAGTAATACTTATACCATCGTATATGCATCGGTCATGGTAGTTATCGTGGCTTTCTTGCTGGCTTTTGTTTCATCGTCGTTAAAAGATAAACAAAACGAAAACGTGGCATTGGATAAGAAAAAACAAATCTTATCTGCCCTTAATGTAGATTTAAAGGGTGCTGATGCAGCTAAATTGTACAGCGAACTTGTTCTACAAGAACCCATTCTTGATTATGCTACAGGTGCTGTTAAAGCAGAAACAGGTGCTTTTGATGTAGATTCAAAAACAGAAAATGCTAAACCTGTACAAGATCGTAATATTCCTTTGTTTGTATGCCAAGTTGATGGCGCTACCAAATACGTGTTGCCCGTGTATGGCGCAGGTCTTTGGGGGCCTATTTGGGGCTATGTGGCGTTGAACGATGATAAATCGACCGTTTTTGGCGTTTATTTCTCGCATGCAGGCGAAACCCCTGGTTTAGGTGCCGAAATCACATCGATGCCATTTAAATCACAATTTCCTGGTAAACAAATTACAAAAGAAGGCGAATTTACTTCTATTGCCATTGTAAAACCTGGAAAAATTGCCGAAGGCGTTGATTATGTAAACGGCATTTCGGGCGGTACCATTACTTCGCAAGGTGTTGATGCCATGTTGAAAGATGGTTTAGGTCAATATGTTAACTTTTTAAAACAATAAGGAGGAGCAGATCATGAGTTTATTTTCAAAAGAAAATCGTGAAGCATTCTTGTCTCCGCTATGGATGAACAACCCAGTTACCATGCAAGTGTTGGGTATTTGCTCAGCATTGGCTGTAACTGTTAAATTAGAACCCGCATTGGTAATGGGTATTTCGGTAACCATTATTGTGGCAGTGGCAAACTTAGTTGTTTCGTTGTTGCGTAATACCGTACCTAATCGTATCCGTATCATTGTTCAATTGGTAGTAGTAGCTACCTTGGTTACCATTGTAAGTGAGGTATTAAAAGCATTTGCTTACGATGTTAGTGTGCAATTATCGGTTTACATTGGTCTTATTATTACCAACTGTATCTTGATGGGACGTTTAGAAGCATTCGCTATGGCAAATGGTCCTTGGTCTTCGTTCCTTGATGGTTTGGGCAACGGATTTGGTTATGCGGCTATTTTGGTCGTTGTAGCTTTTGTGCGCGAACTATTTAGTGCAGGTACCTTGTTGGGCTTTAAAGTAATTCCAGACTGTGTTTATGATTTTGGATACGTAAACAATGGTTTGATGTTGATGCCTCCTATGGCACTTGTGTTGTTGGGTTGCATCATTTGGTTCCAACGTGCTAAAAATCCTGAGTTAAACGATTAACAACCCGTAATACAGAATCATCATGGAAAATTTATTAAGTTTATTTGTTAAGTCGATTTTTGTCGATAACATGATATTTGCCTATTTCTTGGGTATGTGCTCGTATTTGGCTGTATCTAAGAATGTAAAAACGGCATTTGGATTGGGTATTGCGGTTATTTTCGTGTTGCTAATTACCGTACCCGTAAACTATTTGTTAGAAAACTATGTGCTTAAAGCCGATGCGCTTATGCCAGGTGTAGATTTAAGCTTCCTTAGCTTTATCTTGTTTATTGCTATTATTGCTGCTATTGTACAATTGGTAGAAATGGTAGTGGAACGTTTCTCTCCTTCGCTATATGCATCATTGGGTATTTTCTTGCCACTTATTGCTGTAAACTGTGCCATCATGGGTGCTAGTTTGTTTATGCAACAACGTGCGTTTGTGAATGTAGGCGAGGCTACAGTATATGCCCTTGGCTCAGGCATTGGTTGGTTGATTGCCATTGTTTGTTTGGCAGCTATTCGTGAAAAAATGGCATATTGCGACGTGCCAAAACCATTGCGCGGTTTGGGTATTACCTTCATTACCGTAGGTTTGATGGCATTGGCGTTTATGTGTTTCTCTGGATTAAAAATTTAAGAAAGGAAGACGACTATGTTTTTAGCAATAAATATGACGATGATTGGAATCAGTATTGCTGTATTCCTTGCAATTACCTTGGTAATGGTAATTTTGTTGTTGGTGGCAAAACGTTACTTGTCTCCTTCTGGTCCAGTTAAAGTAACTTTGAATGGCGAAAAAACCATGGAAGTAGCTTCTGGCGGTACACTTTTGGGTACCATGGCAGTTGAAGGCGTATTTTTGCCCTCTGCTTGTGGTGGTAAAGGTTCGTGCGGTCAATGCCGTTGCCAAGTAGTTTCTGGTGGTGGCGAAATCCTTCCTACCGAAGCTGTTCACTTTAGCCGTAAACAAATTAAAGACAACTGGCGTTTGGGTTGCCAAGTAAAAGTAAAAGGCGATTTGGACGTAAAAGTGCCTGAATCTGTATTGGGCGTTAAGGAATGGGAATGTGAAGTTATTTCTAACCGTAACGTTGCTACCTTTATTAAAGAGTTCAAAGTGAAATTGCCTGCAGGCGAACACATGGACTTTGTTCCTGGTTCGTATGCGCAAATTGCAATTCCTGAATACGATCTTAACTATGCAGACTTTGACCGTTCGTTGATCGGTGACTTGTATGTTCCAGCATGGGAAAACTTCGGTTTGTTTAACCTAAAACAAAAAAATACCGAGCCTACCATTCGTGCATACTCTATGGCTAACTATCCAGACGAAGGTGATATCATCACCCTTACTGTTCGTATTGCCACTCCTCCTTTCAAACCAAAAGATCAAGGTCCTGGTTTTATGGATGTTCCTTGTGGTATTGCATCTACCTACATTTTCTCGCTAAAACCTGGCGACAAAGTAATGATGAGTGGCCCTTATGGTGACTTCCGTCCAGAATTCGACAGCAAACGCGAAATGATCTGGGTTGGTGGTGGTGCCGGTATGGCTCCTTTGCGTGCACAAATTATGCACATGCTTAAAACCCTTAAAACCCGCGATCGTGAAATGCACTATTTCTATGGTGCACGTGCTATCGACGAAGTATTCTTCTTGGAAGACTTCTTGGAATTGGAAAAAGAATTCCCCAACTTCCACTTCCACTTGGCGCTTGACCGTCCAGATCCCAAAGCCGATAAATTGGGTATCAAGTACACCGCAGGCTTCATTGCTCCTGTTATGGGTGATACTTACCTTAAACAACACGAAGAACCAGAAGAAATCGAATACTACCTATGCGGTCCTCCAATGATGGCAAAAACTGTGCTTGACTTGTTAGACAGCCTAGGCGTAGAAAAAGGTATGATTCACTTCGACGACTTCGGAGGATAATAAAAAGCGCACTGCGGTGCGCTTTGATAAATCGGTTAATTGACTAATCGGTGAATCGATATACAAAAAAGAGGAACGAATTTAAATTCGTTCCTCTTTTTGTTGGTGTTTGTACAACTGCCATGAGTTGACTGTATTGTGCCAGATGCTGTAAAAGCCGCCTGCTACGGCACAAATGGGGTCCATAAAGGTGTAGGCAAGCCAAATGACAAATACGGTATTTTTTTGCCCTAAAGCTTGACCTGCACTGATACTATCACCAAAAGGCTTTCCTATTTTTCTACCAATGTAAAATTGCATCAAGCAGGCAGTTGCTGTTACTACCATAATACCCAATAGGGTTGGTATGTCAATTTCGGTGTGTGCAAAGGCACGGCTGGCGGTTGCCATGGCAAGGGCAAGTGCTACCATCCAAAGGTAAAAGGCAAGGTCTTTAACTTCTCTGATCTTATCGCGTAGTTTGGGTATAAACCGATTGGTTAGGCGTGCCAATATCAGTGGAATCATGAGTACAGGGCAAACTTGGGCTACAATGGCACGAAAAGTTTCGCCAAAACCCACCTCGCCTTGCATAAATAGCGGAATAAATACAGGAACCGTAAGTGCTACCGATATGTTAATTAAAATATTGTACATCAGCAGGGTAGCAGGATTCCCACCTAGTTTTTCTACAATTACTACCGATGCTGTTGCGGTTGGGCATATTAGGCATGCCAGTAGGCATTCTACCAAAATAAAACCGTTGGAGTGGGGTAGATGGCGCAGCAATAGCGATAGCAGTCCCATCATGCCTATCTGAAAAAGCAATAAAAATCCGTGCCAGGGACGCAGACGCAATTGACTAAAATCAATTTTGCAAAACGATAGGTAAAGCATGCTAAAAATCAGTGCGGGTTGCACAATCGAAATGGCTTCGTTGATATTGGTTTTTACCGCATCCGGCAAATGCAATGCGTGTGCTATTAGGTATAGGCATATCCCCAGTAGCATGGTAAGCGGTAGTGACCAATTTTTTATAAACTGCTTCATCTTTCTCTCTTACTAAATTCCCCACAAAGGTACAATTATTTTGTCAAATCGTTTTATACGTTTATTCAATGCTTCGCATTTCATGAAGTTTGGTTTCGGTTCAGCATAATAAATAAATTTGTTCTGCATTCACCTTGCACAAACTTTCATCGATTAGTCGAATCGTCGATTAGTCAATTAGTCAAAAAAATAAATTATCTTTGTCCTATTATGTCACGCCCCGCTAAATACGTACACGTTATATTGCCATTGGCACTAAATGGCTATACCTATGCAGTACCCTTGCACCTACAAGATAAGGTGCAAGTGGGTTGTTTGGTACGTGTGCCATTAGGCAAGAATCGTTTTTATATGGGTGTAGTGAGTGAGTTGCCCACACAAGTTGATGCAACGATTCAGTACAAATTTATCGATGCGTTGGTGTATGATGTGCCTGTGGTCAGTGCATTGCAGCTGCAGTTGTGGAAATGGATCGGCACCTACTATTGTTGTGCAATGGGCGAAGTGCTCAAGGCTGCTTTGCCATCGTTGCTGTTGCATGGTACTTATGCACCGCAAAAAGAGGTGTATATCCGTAGAGGTGAAGGACAGGTGTCGATTAAACGTGCGCAGCAAATTGCTCTGATGCAACGTTTTGAAACACTGTTGGAAAGAGGTGAAGTAAAAAAGACTGAACTATTGGACGGACAATCGTTGTCGGCATTGCAAACGCTCATCAAGCACGGTGTGTTGGAGTACTACGAAAAAGAGACCTCACGCATCAAATCGCAGCCGCCACAAATGGCGATGCCTACCCTGAGCGATGCACAGCAGGTAGCAAAGCAAGAAATTGATGCTGCTTTTGAGCAAAAAGACAAGGTGTTACTACATGGTGTAACAGCCAGCGGCAAAACTGAAATCTACCTTCAGCAAATTCGTGAGGTGGTCGAAAGGGGAGGTCAGGTGTTGTATTTAGTACCTGAGATTGCATTGACTGCACATTTGGCAAATCGACTGCGAAAGGTACTTGGTGGTATAATGATAGAATATCATTCGCAAGCATCTGATACGGTGAGGGCTGAAGTTTATACCCAACTGCAACAAAATAAAAATATAAAGGTGGTGTTGGGTACGCGTTCGTCGGTATTTTTGCCTTTTACCAACTTGCAACTGGTAATTGTTGACGAAGAGCACGAAACCTCCTACAAACAATACGACCCTACACCTCGCTACCATGCCAAAAATGTGGCGCTAATGTTGGCGCATTTTGCTGGAGCAAAAACCCTGTTAGGATCAGCAACTCCTGCTGTCGAAACCTATGCGCAAGTACAGCAAGGCAAGTATGGATGCGTGTCCCTTACCGAACGATATGGACAAACCTTGCTGCCCGAAATCAAATTGATTGACCGTCAGGATGCGTTCAAAAAGAACCGTATGAAAGATATGTTTAGCTGGTATTTGTTGGAAAAAATACAGGAAACATTGGAAGCTGGCGAACAGGTAATTTTGTTTCAAAATAGGCGCGGTTTTTCGTCGCATGTTGCTTGTCAAAGTTGTGGCTTTGTGCACAAATGTCCGCATTGCGATGTAAGTTTAACCTACCATAAAAAATCCAGCCGTCTTGCGTGCCACTATTGTGGTTATACCATGGATGTGCCAACTGCGTGTCCGTCTTGCGGAGCAGAAGGTCTAAAAGATAAAGGTTTTGGAACAGAAAAAGTCATAGAAGCACTGCAAAAGTACTTCCCAGCTGCCAAGGCTGAGCGTTTGGATGTAGATGCAGTGCAGTCGCGCAAATCGTACGAGGGGATTTTGGAACGTTTTGCATCGGGCGAAACCCAAATTCTGGTCGGCACACAAATGGTGGCAAAAGGCTTGGATTTTGATAAAGTGGGGTTGGTCGGCATTCTCAATGCCGATAATATGATCAATTTTCCTGATTTTAGGGCGACAGAGCGTGCTTTTCAGCTTATGGTGCAGGTTGCTGGCAGGGCAGGACGCCGCGAAAAGCAAGGTATGGTGGTGTTGCAAACGACGCAGTTAGATCACTACGTATTGCCTGCTGTGGTGGCGCAGGATTATGCTGCTTTCTACCAGAAAGAGTTGCAAGAACGTGCCGATTTTCAGTATCCTCCTTTTGTTAGGCTCATCGAAATCCAAGTAAAACATGCACAATTCGACAAAGCGGATGCGGTAGCCCGTCAGTTAGCGCAAGGTTTGCAGCAAAGTTTGGGTATTAGCTTGTTGGATCCTGGTGCTGCCATGGTGTCGAGGGTGAATAATAAGTACGTGAGGCAGCTGACTTTAAAGCTAAAAGGTGCTGCTACTAACGAGCGTATTAAGTTGATGAAATGGGTGAATGGGTTGAAGAAAAATCACCCCCAAGTACAAATAAGTATAGACGTAGATCCAGTATGATAAAAAAGATCCTACTTTCTTTAATGGTTTGTTGCTATGTGTTGGTTGCAGGAGCGGTAACAACCGAACAAAAGATGTACCGTTGCTATGTAGAGCAGGATAGGGTAGGTTGGAAGCAAGTGGTAGATAGCTTAGAAGCATTGCCCCATAAAACGCAGCAGGATTATTGGCAGTTGTTGAATGCCGAGTATGGCTACATCCCCTGGTGCCTAACCAAAGAGGTCAATGATAAACGACAAGCTGAATCTTACCTCAAAAAGGCCTATGAACACCTCGAAAAAGTAGCAGATGCCGCGCAATACCCAGCTACGGTAGCAGCCTACAAAGCGGCATTTGTGGGCTATGAAATTGCTCTTTCGCCCATCAAGGCACCTTTTATTGGCTCTAAATCCATAAAATATGCCAAGGAAGCTTTGCGTCTTGATTCGCTCAACTACTTTGCACACCTGCAAATGGGTAATATTTACCACTACGTTCCAGCTTTTTTAGGTGGCTCTGTACAGAAGGCTATCCAACATTATAAAGAAGCAGCATCGCTGATGAAACAACAGCTAATGGATAACAACAATTGGCTGTATATGAACTTGTTGCTTACATTGGCTGATGCCTATAAAAAAGCAGAGGATTGGCAAAATGTGAAGGCTTGCTACGATGAAGCCCTGCAGTTGCAACCCGACTATCCGTACATTGTTGATGAGCTATATCCTTCTTTGCGTAAAAAAATGGGTAAGTAGAAGTGTATTTTATTTTGCTTATATCAATAAAACCGCTTATATTTGTGATTTAGTGCATATTTATTAACAACAATATCAAATTTATGAGAAAAATCATTTTAACGCTTCTCTTGGCTGCTACGTCAGTGGTGAGCATCTTTGCTCAATCCTATACGGGCGACCAAGCCAAACGAGGCTATGGTATCTTTAGCGATAAAGTTACCTTTATTTTTGATGAGAACATCTACGGACAACGTCCAGAACGTGTGTTTGTGACAGGCGATTTCCGTGGTTGGGATGCTTCTACCGAAGTAGGAGAGTGGGATTTGAAAAAAGTAGGTGAGCAATGGATTCTTACCATCGACAACACAGACGATCAAATCATCAAACCCAACACTGGTTTTAAATTCCGCATCAACAATGATGGCCAATGGTTGGATCCTACCGACCAATCGCCCAACGTAAAAGGCGGCAATTTGATTTACGAAATGGACCGCGTAGTAGCTGGTCTTTCGGCAGAAATCCGCAAAAGCAACTTGATTTGGGCTAATATTTCGGGTGTAAAACGTTCGTTCAACCCAGCAGATTACAAAATTACCGATGCTGCTGGCAATGAAATTAAAGTAGTAGGCGTTCTTCCTAACGAATCAACTTCTACCTTAATTGTTCCAGAAAAAGAATTGGACATCCGTCGTGTTTACTACTTAGAAATTCCTTCACAAAAACTAAAAGCTCCTTGTTCGTACGATGGCTGGTTCCGCGAAGTTTATTCTACTAAAGAATTGGGTGCTAACATCGACAACGGTGTAACCAGCATTCGCGTATTCTCTCCTCGTGCAGAGCAAGTAAAATTGTACCTTTATAAAGGTGCTAACGACACTGAGGCTTACCAAACCATCGACATGGCTGTTGACAAAGACGGTGTTTGGGAAGCCATCATTAACGAAGACTTGCACGGTGTTTACTATGACTTTACCGTTCATGGTTCTACCGATCCAGGTAACTTGTTCTACGAAACCAAACCGGTTCACATCAACGACCCATACGCACGTGTAAGCGACGATACCTTTGGTAAATGCCGTATTTGGCACCGTACCAAAGCCGCTACTCCGCTAAAAGGTGGTGTGCCTAAAATGGAAGATGTAATTTCATACGAAGTGCACGTACAAGACTTTACCGATAACCTTCCTTTGCCCGATAGCCTAAAAGGTACCTTAAAAGGTATGATTACCCCAGGCTTGCGCAACGAACGTGGCGAAAAAGTAGGTTTTGACTATTTGGTAGATTTGGGTATCAACGTAGTACACTTGATGCCAGTACAAGAATACTTGCACTTCCCAACCGACGACTGGTATGAATCGTTCAAAGATGATCCATACATGATTGAACAAGGAATTGCCCACGAAAACTACCAATGGGGTTATCGTACTTCGTTCGCTATGGCAGTAGAATCTCGCTATCGCGTAAAAGGTGCTGAGTTGGGTTCTGAACGCGACGATATGCGCGACTTGGTACAAGCATTCCACGATAAAGGCATTGCCGTTATTATTGACATCGTGCCCAACCACACTGCCGAAGACATGGACGCTAAGCAATTCTTGTTCAACTTCAACGGCTTCGACAAACAATACTACTATCGTACCAAAAACTTTGAACACATTGGTGCATACGGCAACGAGGTTAAAACAGAAAACCGTCCTATGACCCAACGTTGGTTGATTGATCAAGTGAAATACTTCATCGATGAATTTGGTATTGACGGTGTACGTGTAGATATTGCAGGTCAAATGGACCAACAAACCCTAACCGCATTCTGGGA
Organism: Candidatus Enterocola sp.; assembly: GCA_045634045.1. Lineage (GTDB taxonomy): Bacteria > Bacteroidota > Bacteroidia > Bacteroidales > Paludibacteraceae > Enterocola. The sequence goes on from JAZQZN010000013.1 coordinate 110,168, forward strand.
TGCTATTGGTCGTGACAAAATTGTTTACGGCGAGCCATGGATTGCTTCTAACGACCCCGATTACGAAGCTAACCCAGATTGGGACTGGTATAAAGAAGACTCTCCAATTTGCTACTTCCAAGACGAATCGCGCGACTCGTACAAAGGTCCTGTGTTCCAATTGCAAGATCCTAAAAACGACCGTGGTTGGGCAGGTGGTAAATACAGCGAACGTGCTGGCGTTATGCGCGGTTTGAACTGTACTTGCAAAGACGATAAAAATCCTAACAGCGGTATTTCTTACCTAGATATTCACGATAACTTTGCATTGGCAGATCAATTTGGTCGCAACTTTGACGGTCGTGACTCGGTATACGAAAACGAGTATAAAATTGCCGTTACCCTTCTTTACACCACACTAGGTCCTATCGTAACCCACGGTGGTTCTGAAATTATGCGTAGTAAAGCACATGCTCCACTTCGCGAAGAAGTTCGTACTACCAAAGCAGGTTACAATGCTTACATGCACGGTTACCGCGATACCTACAACCACCGTACCGCTAACACCTTCCGTTGGGATCAAGTAGGTCAAAAACCAACCGGAACCAACTACAACGACTACGACAATATGTACAAATTCTGGCGTGGTTGGAACCAATTCCGTAAATCGGAATATGGTAAAGTGTTCCGCCAAGGCGAAAAAGTGGCAGATGATTACTACAAATGGTTCTTGCCAGAAGCAGAAAGCGCATTGGGCTACTTGGTAGACGACAAAGTATTGGTACTAATCAATGCTGGTCACGAACCAATCGACTTTGAAAACGTAGAACTACCAAAAGGTAAATGGCAATTGGTAGGTACTGCCGATGCGATCAACATCAAAGGTGTAAAATCGAAAAACAAAACTACCAAAGTGAAAGCTGGCGTAAACAAAGTTACTGTTGAACCACTTTCACAATACATTTGGATTAAAAAATAATTTAACCCAATCCCCTACAAGAGCCGACCTAAACGTCGGCTCTTATTGTTTATTTAAAATACATTCCTTAAAAATTGTGAAAATCAATTATCTTTATTAACTTTGGTTCGTTCTACAAATCTTACCAATGTATTTTGTAGGGACGCA